>NZ_AQOR01000006.1 GCF_009846755.1 Alcanivorax sp. S71-1-4 | reverse complement strand
GCCAAGGCCGCCGGCAGCACGCCACTGCCTGGCCGCAGGGTGCCGCTCAAGGCCAGTTCCCCGAGAAATTCGATGCGCTCCGGGGCGTTGATCTTCAACTGGCCGCTGGCGTTGAGGATGCCGAGCGCAATCGGCAGGTCGAAGCGGCCGCCGTTCTTTGGCAGGTCCGCCGGGGCCAGGTTGACGGTGATGCGCCGTTGCGGGAATTCGAAGCCGCTGTTGATGAGCGCCGAGCGCACCCGCTCGCGGCTCTCGCGCACGGCGGCTTCCGGCAGCCCGACGATGGAAAATGCAGGCAGCCCGCCGGACAGATGGGTTTCCACCTGCACGGCGGGCGCCTCGATGCCCAGCTGGGCGCGGGTATGGAGTAAGGATGTGGTGCTCACGGCAGCTCCTGACAGCAGCAGAGCGCCCCAGTCTAGAGTGCGGGCGCGGCGATGCTGTGCGCCGATGGCATGGATGCAGGTAAGCCGATGCCGACGCGGCGTGTCAGCGCTGGCGCAAGGCCCATCCCATGGCCAGGGCCGCCAGCAGCGTGGCACCGGCGCCGGTCAGCCACAGTGGCTGGTCGCCCGTGGCCAGGCAGGGGGCGCACTCATAGAACAGCGAGGCCGATACCCCCAGCGCCACCGCCAGCCCGGCGGCCAGCCCCAGTGTCAGACGCGCCAGCGGCCGGTGACGGTGCAACTGCCTGGCGGCCAGTGCGAAGTACAGCAACAGTGCCGGCCCAAAGGCGAGCAGGTAGAAGGCGCCCGGTGCTGCGGTCAGGGTAGGCAACTCAGCACCGGCATCGTCGCGGTGGTAGTAGCAGGCCAGGTCACAACCGCTGTGGTTGACGGCGCTGGTCTCTGCGCCATGCGCCAGCAGCAGCGGCACCAGCTCCGTGTGGCCGTCGCGGGCGGCCAGCATGACGGCGGTGTTGCCATGGGCGTCGCGGGCATCAATGTCTGCCCCGTCGAGCAGCAGCCACTCCACCACGGCAGGCTGGTGGCCGCCGCTGGCGAGATAGTGGAGCAGCCAGGGGGCGAGCTGGTGGCGTCCGGGCAGGTGTCCGGCCAGTAGCTGGATCAGCGGCAGTCGCTCGGTGGCCAGCGCCAGATGCATCAGCGTGGCCGGGTCGGCCGGTGGCGTGCCGGCGTCCAGCAGCCGGCGGGCCAGGGCCAGGTCGCCGTGCTCCACGGCGAAGGCCAGCAGCGCCGTGCTGGCCGATTGCCCCGTCGCCGGCAACGCATGAGTAATCAGCCAGTCGGCCTGGGGGCCGAGGCCGGCGCGGGTCAGCGCCGGCAAGAGTGTCGGGGCGGCCTCGGCAAGGCGGTTGGCCAGGGCATCGGGCTCGGCACTGCTTTGGTGCAGGCGGTCCAGGCTCGCCGCCGGCAGGCCGGCGCGCAGGCCCTGTCCGATCTGCTGGAATGCGGTGTCCACAGGCAGGCGCCAGTCTGGCAGGTAACCTGACAGCAGCGCGGTCTTGGCGGGCACGCTGGCGGCCAGTACGCGCTCGCGCAGGCCGGGTGCCGCGGCGTTGGCGCCGGCTTCCAGCAACAGCTGAAATGGCGCCAGATTGTCGTCCCCCCTGGCGGCATACCACAACGGCGTGCGGCCGGCCGCGTCACGCAGATCGGGTGGGGTGCCGGTGTCCAGCATCAGTGAGGTGATACGCCCGTCGTGCTCGCTCGCGGCCAGGTGCAGTGGCGTCAGCCCGGCATTGTCCGGCGCCGTGGCGTCCGCACCCCGGGCCAGCAACAGCAGGGCGCCGTCACGATAGAGATGGATATCGCCGCGGCCTTCGCCGAGCAGCATCAGGGCGGCGTGCAGCGGGGTGCGTTCGAGGTGGTCGGTGTCATTCGGGTCCAGGCCCTGGGCCAGCAGCAGATCCACCAGCGATGCGGCCCGTGTGTCGTCCGGCGCATGGCCGCAGCGGAACAGCCGGTGCAGGGCCTGTGCGCCGCGCGCATCGCGCCGGGCTGGATCGGCGCCGGCGTCCAGCAGTGTCGGCACCAGTGCCGGGGCGCTGCACAGGGCATGATCAAGCAGTGTGAGGCCGCTGGCATCGGGCGCGTTGATGTCGGGCAGGGTGCCGAGCTGGTGCTGCAGTTCCCCGGCGGTAATGTTGGGCAGCCAGGGCACCAGTTCATCGGGCGTCAGTGCGCCTGCCGGTGTGGCCAGCAGGCACAGCATCGCCATCGCGGTGCACCGTACCCGCCGGAGCATGCCTGTGAATGGTGCAGCCATCAGGAATTGCTGTCGCGCTCCAGTGCGCTGACCTCGCGTTCCAGGGCTTCCAGCTTCTGGCGGGTGCGGGCGAGCACCTGTTGTTGCAGATCGAATTCTTCACGGCTGACCAGGTCCAGCCGGCTGACTGCTTCGCGCAGTACCGCCTGGACGTTGCGCTCCACTTCCTCGCGCAGATCGCCCAGTCCGGCCGGCAGGCGGCGGCTCACTTCCGCAACGATCCGGTCAATCAGGGGCAGGTCATTCATGGGTCAAAGCCTGATATTGTGGGAGCGCCATGGTAGCCCTGATAAGGTGTCGGAGCCACCACGGCCGGGTTTGCAGGATGCATGCACCATTTTGGGGAGAGCGCGAAACCAGTGCGCTATAATGGCCCGACGGTCCCGGGCATCTGCTCGGGATTTTTGTTTAACCCTCTGTTTTTGCGAACGATTTCAAAATAGGCATGGATCGTGCAATCGCAAGTGCAGTAGCTGAGCCTCGTGCTCATCGCTGACTAGGATGAGGCATCGCCTCAATCGGGGAACGGAAGGTGCCGCCAGATGCGGCGCAAGCCACAGGAGACTGACATGAAACTCGTCACAGCCATTATCAAGCCCTTCAAGCTTGACGACGTGCGCGAGGCGCTGTCCGAGATCGGGGTGCAAGGCATCACGGTGACCGAAGTGAAAGGCTTCGGGCGCCAGAAAGGCCACACCGAGCTGTATCGCGGCGCTGAATACGTAGTCGATTTTCTGCCGAAGGTGAAGATTGAAGTCGCCATCGCTGATGGTGCTCTGGATCAGGTCATCGAGGCGATCTCGAAAGCGGCCAACACCGGCAAGATCGGTGACGGCAAAATCTTCGTTACCGAATTGCTGCAAGCGATCCGGATTCGTACTGGGGAGACTGGCGAAGACGCGGTCTGATTCATCGTCAACAACGATCCATGCCTAAAGTTGACTGACGCATCCATTCGGAGGGTTGCATCGTGGAAAACCAAATTTATGAACTTCAGTTCGCCATCGACACCTTTTATTTCCTGGTGTGTGGCGCGCTGGTAATGTGGATGGCCGCCGGCTTTTCCATGCTGGAAGCCGGCCTCGTCCGCGCCAAGAACACCACCGAAATTCTGACCAAGAACGTGGCGCTGTTCTCCATCGCCTGCATCATGTACCTGGTTTGCGGCTACGCAATCATGTACGACGGCACCTTCTTCCTCAGCGGCATCGCTGACTTTGATCTGACCAGCATGCTGGCGGATTCTGCCGAAGCCGGCTTCGACGGTGATTCCGTCTACGCTTCCGCTTCTGACTTCTTCTTCCAGGTGGTGTTTGTTGCCACAGCGATGTCCATCGTCTCCGGTTCTGTGGCCGAGCGTATGAAACTGTGGGCGTTCCTGATCTTCGCCGTGGTCATGACCGGCTTCATCTACCCGATGGAAGGTTCCTGGACCTGGAACGGTGCTGACGTGTTTGGCATGTACAACCTGGGCGACCTGGGCTTCAGCGACTTCGCCGGTTCCGGCATCGTTCACCTTGCCGGTGCGGCGGCTGCTCTGGCCGGTGTGCTGCTGCTGGGTGCACGTAAAGGCAAATACGGCGCCAACGGCGAAGTGAATGCCATCCCGGGTGCCAACCTGCCGCTGGCCACCCTGGGTACCTTCATCCTGTGGATGGGCTGGTTCGGCTTCAACGGCGGTTCCGTGCTGAAACTGTCCGATGGCGCCAGCGCCAACGCCGTGGCCATGGTGTTCCTGAACACCAACGCCGCCGCTGCGGGTGGTGCTGTGGCTGCGCTGGTGCTGTCCCGCATCCTGTTCGGCAAGGCCGACCTGACCATGCTGCTTAACGGCGCGCTGGCCGGTCTGGTGGCGATCACCGCCGAGCCGTCCACCCCGACCGCACTGCAAGCAACCCTGTTCGGTATGGCGGGTGGCCTGCTGGTGGTGTTCAGCATCCTGGCGCTGGACAAACTGAAAATCGACGACCCGGTCGGCGCCATTTCGGTACACGGCAGCTGCGGTATCCTCGGCCTGCTGCTGGTGCCGCTCACCAACGGCGACGTCAGCTTCGTGGGCCAGATTGTTGGCGGCCTGACCATCTTCGTCTGGGTGTTTGTCTGCTCGCTGATCGTCTGGGCAATCCTGAAAGCCGTCATGGGCATCCGGGTTTCCGAAGAAGACGAGTACACCGGCATGGATATCGCGGATTGCGGTATGGAAGCCTATCCGGAGTTCGTCAACAAATAAGCCACGCTGTCACTGGCTTGACGAAAATGGGCGCCGAAAGGCGCCCATTTTTTATCAGCGTTGTGACGTCACGGGGGGCTGTTCAGGCAGGCGGATATCCGCTGCATCCGGCAACGTAAACGGCAATTCATCCACCGACCGGATGTGATATTTTTCGTTCGCCATCTGCTCCTTCATGCCGCGCAACGTGGTCAGTGGCGCCCGCGTGGAAACAAAATTTGCCAGCCAGGCAGGGATGGATCCGCCGGGGTCAACAAATGTCTGAAAGGTGATCCGCGTCCAGCCATCCGGCAACGGTTCAAGGCGGAAGATATTGTCCAGTGCAGGCAGGCGCACATACCCTTCCTGCGGTGGCAGCACCTCATCACTGGCTTTGGAATAGACGGTGATGGCGAGTGTCGCCGGGTCTTGCTCCAGCCGGCTGTGCACGATCACATCGCGGTCCGATACCGGCCAGATCCCCTTGATCATGATGCGCGCATGCTCCTTGCCCCAGGCCTCGCGCATTTCCGCCGCGTGGCACTGAAACACCCAGGCCGGGAAATTCGGAATGTCGCTGAGCACCGCCATTGCCGTCAGCATCGGATAAGGCACCTCCACCTGGCCACGGAACGCCTTGATCGGGTTGCCCTCCACCGGGCGTACCCAGGTGCTCACGTCACCCCGCTCATCCGCCTGGCGAATCGACTCCCAACCGTCATTGGCGGTGGCATGGAGGCTCAGCATCCACAGCAGAGCCGGCACTAAAAAGCGTCTGGACATACAGGTTCCCTCCTTCGGAAAGTCCGCAGCATAACGAGCCGGCTCGCCGTGCGGCGGAAAATGGCACGTTTGTACACTCAATTGGCCTGCAATGACTGGGACGGCAGCGATTGGCCGTGGCGACAATGTCAGACTGCCAATATTTACATTGATCAATGGCGCGGTTTTGACTGTAATTCAATGGTGCGGCCTACCTTCACGTGGCGGGCCGCCAGTACAACGCGCACCGATCACCGCCAAACGGGACACACCGATGACTGCTCAACGCTACCGCGTGCAATCCGGGGACATCAGCCTGCAGGTGCACACCTGGGGTGACCAACGCCAGCCTGCGCTGGTGCTGGTGCATGGCTATCCGGACAACCATCGCGTCTGGGCGGGCGTGGCTGAACGCCTTGCCGCGCGCTACTTCGTGATCGCCTATGACGTGCGTGGCGCCGGCGAATCCGATGCGCCGGTGGGGCGGGACCATTACCGCATGCCGCTGCTGTCGGCTGACTTGCAAGCCGTGGTCGATGCGCTGATCCCCGGCAAAGCCTTTCATCTGGCCGCGCACGACTGGGGCTCGATCCAGAGTTGGGAATCGGTCACCACCGAACCGCTGAAATCCCGCATCCTCTCCTACACCACCATTTCCGGCCCGAGCCTGGATCACATGGGCTACTGGATGCGCAAACGCATTCTGAGCCGTTCCGTTACGCATCAGCGCCAGGTGCTCAAGCAAACCGTCAGTTCCTGGTACATCTGGTTCTTCCAGGCGCCATTCGCGCCGGAGCTGCTGTGGCGTGCCGTGGCCGGCCGCTTCTGGCCGCTGTACCTGGCAAAACGCGAAGGCGTGCGCGACGCCGAACCGAACCCGACACAAACCCGTGACGGCGAAAAAGGCGTGTGGCTATACCGCGCCAACTTCATCAGCAAACTGACGCGCCCGGAAGCGCGTCCTGCGGCCTGCCCGGTACAACTGATCGTGCCCACCCGCGACAACTACGTGGGCACCATGCTGTTCGACGACCTGCATGAATGGGTGCCGGAACTGTTCCGCCGCGACATGGATGCCACCCACTGGGTGCCGCTGAGCCACACCGACGAAGTGGCCGGCGCCATCGACGAATTTGTGGCCGCCGTCGAACGGGGTGATCACGCCAGCACGCTGGCGCCGCTGCGCGTTCACGGCAATAACAACACCGACAGACAGGCCGTCGCGTCATGAAACATCAGGAAAAGTACGCACAACAAAAAAATCCACTCAAAGCACGGCGTGTGGAATTCGATCTCTCCCACTCGCCCCTGCACTGGATACCGGGTGACCCGGTCGCCAGCCATCTGGTCAATGGCATCAATCTTGTATTGCCCGCCGGGGAATTATGGTTCTGTCGCGTCTATAACAAGGCGCTGCCGTTCGTCACCGACTACACACTGCGCGAAGAAGTGGAAGGTTTTATCCGTCAGGAAGCCAGCCACGCCATGGCGCATCGCAAGGGTGAAAAATGGCTTCAGGAGCATGGTCTGGATACGGATGCCGTGCGCGAGCGTGCCGATTGGCTGTTCGGTCAGTTCCTCGGTGAAGCACCGTTCGGCCAGCCCTGGCTGAGACGCCGCAGCCTGGAAAAGACCTGGCTGGTCGCCCGCGTCGGCCTGATTGCCGCCATCGAACACTTCACCGGCCTGCTGGGCGACTGGTGCATGAACAGCAAGGGCTGGGACAGCGCAGACCCGGTCGTGGCTGATCTGTTCCGCTGGCATCTGGCGGAAGAAGTGGAGCACCGCACCGTGGCGTATGACCTGTTCGAACACCTGTGCCGTACCCAGCTCGGCTTCTACATCAGCCGCCAGGCCCTGATGGCCATCGTGTTCCCGTTGTTCCTGTACATCGTCACCGAAAGCGGCCGCAGCCTGGCCCGCCAGGATCCGGACCCGGCAAGCCAGAAAATGGCGCGCAGGACGGTGCTGCGGATGCTGTGGGAGCTTCAGCGTATTGGCAAGCAGTCGGATACGGTGCCGAAGTTTTCCTTTCTGCTGGAGCGGACGGTGCGGTGGGTGTCGCCGAAGTTTCATCCGATAACGGAAGGGGATACGCAGCAGGCGCTGGCGTATATTGCGCGGTCGCCGGCGGCGCAGGCTGGGGGTGTGGTGCACTGAGTGAAAGAGGGAAGGCTGCCGGGTACCAGTTCGTTTCATACCGTTGCGCGGCAGCTTTCATATCGGCCTGTACTGTTCGCCATTCTTCTCTCATAAAATCTTCGCGTTAACATCCTCCCGGACAGCGGCCTTAAAGTGCCGACAAACACCGGAAGGTATGCCGTCCGCTGTCATACGGTTCATTCAGCCGCCAATACCTCTGCCGCCGCCCGCTCACCTGCGCGCACCGCGCCTTCGAAGTACCCCTTGAACTGCGCCGCTGATTCGGTGCCGGCCCAGTGCACGCGCCCCATCGGCTCTGTACCAGCACCTGCGAGAGTGTTGCTGGTTCCTGGCTTTGGCCAGGCGGTATAGCCGCCGAGTACAAACTCGTCTTCGTGCCACGATTTTTCATGAAAGCTGAGCGGGGTGTGCGCGAGTTCGCCAAAGTGATTGGCGAATGTTTGCAAAACGGTTTTGCGGCGGGTTTCGGCATCCAGGCCACTCAGTGCGCGCGCGGCCTGACCGGACACCAGCGTGCACAAATGGCCGGGGCCACCGGGTGGTGAGATGTCGGCCGCAGTGGCGACCAGGCTGTCGAGAGAAAGTAGTTCGCCGCTTAAACCGGCGGCTCGCCAGAAAGGAGTGTCGTAGACCACCACGGCTTTGTAGACAGTGCCCATAAAGGTGTCGCGCTGTAGCTGGGCGCGGAGCGTGGGCAATGGGGGCTCGTGATGAATGCGCTGCGCCACGGGGGGCGCTATGGCGACAATGACGCGCCGGGAGCGAATCGTGCCGTGTGGCGTCTGTACGGTGACGCCCTGCGTATCGCGCAGGATGGCCGTGACCGGTTCATTGAGCGAGATAGCCGCGCCCAGTTCCTCGGCAATAGCGGCCGCCAACCCGCCGGCGCCACCGGAAAGCAGCGATTCCTGGGCGCCGCCCTTGAAGGCCAGCATTTCCAGTAAACCACCGGATGCATTGAGCGCGTCGGCCACGGCGCGCAGGGAGATCAGCGCCGGGTCCGTTGCGGTGAGTGTGGAAGTGACGATGTCGATCAGCCGTTTGGCCTGCGGAGACGAGATGCCGGCCAGCCATTCGGCCAGGGTCCGGTCATCGCGCATGCCAAGGCCAGTGCGTGCCATGATTGCCAGCCGGATCAGGGAGGCTGCGGCAGCCAGTGTGGCGGGTGACAGGAAGGACAGGCTCTGTTGTCCATCCCGTATCAGCATTTTCCCGCGGGTATGGGAGGGGAATAACGTCATCCCGAATTCCTGCGCCAGCGCCTGCATGCGGACATGGTGGTGCCCGATCCACTGGCCGCCCAGGTCGACCGGCGTGCCGGCAGCCGAGCGTTCCATCATGGCCCGGCCGCCGACCCGACCGGCGGCTTCCAGCACCTGCACTGACAGGCCGCTGCGCAGCAGTGCGCGCGCTGCCACCAACCCGGAAAAGCCTGCACCGACTACCACCACATCAACGTCACTCATTGCCTTTTGTCTCCGGAAGTTTGGTGATAATTGTTTTAAAACACGTGTTGCATAACATATACTGTTCGCATGCCTCGTCAAGTGGATCATCACAATCGTCTTGCGCTCATTGAGGGTGCGGTGCTGGATATCGCAGCTGAATACGGGTTTGCGGCGGTAACTATTCGTGCCGTGGCGGAGCGTATCGGTGCATCAACCTCAGCCGTGACGCACTATGTCGGTGGGCGGGAAGAACTGCTGCGAAACGCGGTTCGCCGGCAGGCAGACAAGCGCCGCCAGGAAGCGGTGCAGGCGATGCAGGGGCTGGAGGATCGAGCGGCCTTGCGTGCGCTGGTCGAATGGGCGGTGCTGGGTCCGGATGAGTCTACACACCAGCTCTGGCTTGCGCTGGTGCTGGGTGCGGCTACGGACCAGGCGTTGCGCGCTGAGCTTGATCGTTTCAATGAGTGGTGGAGCGCGCAGTTACGTGATCGCGCCGCACGCATCTGGCCGGATGATCCGGTGGGCGCGGCCGATCTGCTCGACGTGTTCGTCGATGGTCTTATCCTGACTGGATTTGATGCCGGGCAACCGTGGCCGGCGGAACGTCGCGCCGGTCTCCTGGAATCGCTCTGGCGTGCTCTGGGGTGAGGCGCATGGGGGGGCATGCACATCTGCGATGTCATAAGTAAAAACAGATGATCAGTAGCCAGTTTCTCATAGAGATCAAGCTGAAGCGGGACGATATCGTCGATTTCGATGAATATCCATTCTGCCTGGACGCCGTCCGCGATCTTTCCTCGCTCAGATTGCATCCTTCAGTGACCTACATTATTGGCGAAAACGGCTCCGGGAAATCGACGCTGCTGGAAGCCATCGCGGTCGCCTGGGGATTCAATCCTGAAGGTGGCACGAAGAACTTTGGTTTCGGTACTTATGTATCGCACTCGGAACTGCACAAGTTCATACGGCTGTCGCGGGGCATCAAGCGTCCGAAGGATGGCTTTTTCCTGAGGGCGGAAAGCTTCTTCAACGTCGCGACTGAAATTGAGAGGCTGGATGAGGACCCGATGGGTGGGCCGCCGGTCAAGACGTTCTACGGTGGCAAGTCACTCCATGCCCAGTCACACGGCGAATCCTTTATGTCGCTGGTGATGAACCGGTTCGGCGGCAATGGTCTGTACATCCTCGACGAGCCTGAGGCGGCGTTGTCCCCCACGCGCCAAATGGCGTTGTTGGCGAGGATGAAGCAATTGGTCGGGGAGAATTCGCAGTTTATTATTGCCACCCATTCACCAATAGTGATGGCATATCCTGATGCGGTGATTTACCAACTTGGGAGCGACGGTCCGACGGTCGTGGGCTACGAGGACACTGAGCATTATCAGGTAACCAGAAGCTTCCTGAACAATACTCGATCTGCGCTGGACGCGCTGTTTGAGGAATAACCCGCCACGGCGGCCACAAGAAGCACTCACCCGGCCGCATCGTCTGACCAATACAGCAAGATTCGGGTCGAGTAACAGGCCAGCGGCCTCTTAAGCTGACGTCTGCTGTGGGGATACGCCCCGCCAGAAGCAAAGCTGAAGAGGTGGTTAATATGAGCTTGCTTGAAAACAAAGTGGCTATCGTGACCGGCGCCAGTTCAGGGATTGGTCATGCGACGGCCCGGCTTTTTGCCCGGGAAGGGGCGGCTGTCGTCGTGGCGGCAAGGAGAGAGCCGGAGCTCGCTGCGCTGGTGGATGTCATTCATGAGGCGGGTGGGCAAGCTCTGGCCGTGGCGGGAGACGTGGGCGATGAAGGGTTTGCCAGGGCGTTAGTGGAACAGACGCTGGTGCGGTTTGGCCGGCTGGATGTCGCCTTTAACAACGCCGGCATACTGGGTGCGATGGGGCCGGTGCCGGAGATGACGCTGGCTGACTGGAATCATGTCATGGCGACAAACTTGAGCAGTGCGTTTCTGGCGGCGAAATATCAGTTGCCGGTCATGCTGGCAGGCGGTGGTGGTTCGCTGATTTTTACCTCCACCTTTGTGGGCTATACAGCGGGCATGCCAGGCATGGCAGCTTACGCTGCCAGCAAAGCCGGTCTGATTGGTCTGATGAAGGTGCTTGCGGTGGAGTATGGACGTGAGAATATTCGGGTAAACGCGCTGTTGCCCGGTGGCACGGACACCGAGGCGGCCAGGGAGTTTGCGAGCACCCCGGAGGCACAGGAGTTTGTGGCCGGTCTGCATGCGATGAAGCGTATTGCGACACCCGAAGAGATCGCCCGGTCGGCCCTTTATCTCGCTTCTGACGCCTCCAGTTTTACTACGGGTACTGCGCTGTTGGTAGACGGTGGTGTTTCCATCAACCGTGTTTGAGGATGTGCGCGATGTCTGACTATGCCCGCATTGAAAAGGCGATGACGTATATGTCAGAGCGCATCGCCGGACAGCCGACGCTGGAAGAGGTGGCGGCCCATGTTCATCTCAGTCCGTTTCATTTCCAGAGGCTGTTTTGCCGGTGGGCAGGCACCACACCGAAGCGTTTTTTGCAGGCGATGACGCTGGAGCGGGGGAAGCGATTGCTGGGCGAGGCCCAGGCACTGCTGGATGTCTCTCATAGCATTGGCTTGAGTGGCAGTTCGCGCCTGCACGATCACTTCGTTCAGTTGGAAGCCGTGACGCCCGGCGAGTACAAAAGCAAAGGTCTGGGTGTCAGTATCCAGTACGGATTCCATCAGACGCCTCTGGGCCGGATGTTTGTCGCGGTAACGCCGCGCGGTATCTGCCGGCTGGGGTTTGTGGATTATGTCGAGACAGAGGAGCCACTTGCTGAACTGCGCGAAGAGTGGCCGTTGGGAACTTTGACAAGAAGCGACGCCTCAACCCGTTACGTTATCGATGCGTTGTTCAGTGAGCCGTCAGGCCCGCAGCGCGGACCGTTGTCACTGCATGTGGCGGGCACCAACTTTCAGGTGGCGGTATGGCGCGCATTATTGCGTATTCCGCCGGGCAGGTTGGCCAGCTATTCCCAAATTGCCGGCGCACTCGGTTGTCCCGGCGCATCAAGAGCTGTGGGTAATGCGGTGGGTGCCAATCCGGTTGCACTACTGATTCCGTGTCACCGAGTGATCCAGAAAAGTGGCGCGTTGGGCGGCTATCGCTGGGGTGGTGCAAAGAAGCAGATGGTGCAGACCTGGGAACAGGTGCATTGCGCGCCGGACTAGCCGCCCGCCTTGATGGGGGCGGCTGGCCTGTATCAGAGGGTGCAGTATCAGCTCATCTTCTTGACCACCGACAACGGCAGATTCCGCATCAGCATCCCGATCAATGTCCACGGCCAGGCCGGCACACAGGCGGTGGCCTTTTCCTTCTCGATGGCCTTCACCAGCGCCCGGCAACCCGTCTCGGTATCCACCATGAACGGCGTGTTCTTCACCTTCTCATTGATCTCTGAGCGGATATAACCGGGGAACAGCGTGGTGACCTTGATCGGCTTGCCGAGCATCTCGGAGCGCAGCCCTTCGGCCAACAGCGCAACTCCCGCTTTGGTGGCCGCATAGGTAGTCAGGTTCTTCGGCATGCCGCGCATGGCGCTCATGGACGAGATCATCACAAGGTGGCCGCTGTTCTGTTCGCGAAAGATTTCCATGGCGGCTTCGCACTGTGCGAGGGCCGCCACGAAATTGGTTTCTGCCGTCTGCCGGTTGGCCCAGAAGTAACCCGTGCCCAGCGGTTGGCCCTTGCCCATGCCGGCATTGACGATTACCCGGTCGAGCCGGCCGAAGTCGGTGCGGAACTCACGGAATACCTCGAATACCTGTTCGTAATCGAGCACGTCGAGCGCGCGAATCTCCACGCGGACCTGCGGGTGTTTCTGTTTGATCTCATTGCGCAGGGTTTCAAGCCGTTCTACACGGCGGGCACACAGCGCCAGGTCGTAGCCGCGTGCGGCGAATTCTCGCGCCATGCCTTCGCCCAGCCCGGAGCTGGCGCCGGTGATCAGAATGGTTTTCGCCATGGTGAGGCTCCTTCAGGCAGCGTGGTCGGCTTTTTCCAGTTTGCGGCGCAGCATGCGGCCGGCCTTGCCGAGTTCACGGTTGTAGATGTACGGCACGAATTTTTTCAGGCGCCACAGCCAGCGGCCTTCGCGGTGCGGCAGGATCAGGAATTGACCTTTGTCCGCATGACGCACGATATAGTCGGCCACCTGTTCGGCGCTCAGTTTGCCGCCGGCCAGCAGTTTGCGCACGGTCTGTTCCATGCCGGGTTCCGGGGTGCGCATGGATTCGGCCAGATTGGTCTGGAAAAAACTCGGACACACCACGGAGGTGCGAATGCCGTAGGCGCCCAATTCGTGGCGCAGGGTTTCCGAGAGCGCGACCACAGCGGATTTGGTGACGTTGTAGGAGCTCATGGCGGGTGCGTTGGCGACGGCGGCGAGGGAAGCGATATTGATGAACTGGCCGCTGCCCTGTTGCTTGAACTGGGGCACGAACAGGCGCATGCCGCGGATCATGCCTTTCAGATTGATGTCGATGATCCAGTCCCAGTCGGCGATGCTGAGTTTTTCCACGCGGCCACCGCTGGCCACGCCGGCGTTGTTCACCAGCACGTCCAGGCCCTGCCAGTGCGCGACACACCAGTCGAGCAGCTGTTGCCAGTCGTTGTCGTCGCAGATATTGCCAGGCTGGAAGTCGATGCTGCCGCCATGCTCTTTCGCCATCTGGCGCAGGGCAAACTGGGTTTCTTCGCCGCGCTGGGTGTTCATGTCCGAAATCAGTACGCGGGCGCCCTGGTGCAGATAGCGCTCGGCCAGGGCGCGGCCCAGACCGGAGGCACCGCCGGTGATCAGAATACGTTGCGACATCTTGATGGGCTCTCTTCAGTCAATGCGGCAATCAGCCACGGTATTTCATCAGTTCGAATTTCGCCACCAGCCCGCGATGCACTTCGTCGGGGCCGTCGGCCAGGCGCAGGGCACGGGCAGCGGTCCAGGCCATGGCCAGCGGGGTGTCTTCGCTCAGGCCGGCGCCGCCGTGGATCTGCATGGCCATGTCGACCACGGTCTGCGCCACGTTCGGGCAGATGACCTTGATCTGCGAGATTTCACTCATGGCCGCCATCACGCCACGCTGGTCGATCAGCCAGGCGGCTTTCAGCACCAGCAGACGCGCCTGCTCAATCATCATGCGCGCGTCGGCGATACGTTCGCGGTTGCCGCCGAGGTTGACCAGCGGCTTGCCGAACGCCTGGCGGGCGGTGCCGCGCTCGCACATCAGTTGCAGGGCCAGTTCGGCCAGGCCGATCAGGCGCATGCAGTGATGAATGCGGCCGGGGCCGAGCCGGCCCTGGGCGATTTCAAAACCGCGGCCAGGGCCGGCGATGATGTTGCTCACCGGCAGGCGCACGTTATTGAACTCGACTTCGCCATGGCCGTAGGGCTCGTCGTACATGCCCATGGTCTGCAGCATGCGTGTCACGCGCACGCCGGGCGCATCTTTGGGCACCAGCACCATGGAATGTTGTGCGTGGCGGTGCGCGCCCGGATCGGTCAGGCCCATGAAGATCAGCACGCGGCAGTCCGGGTGGCCGATGCCGGTGCTCCACCATTTGCGGCCATTGAGCACCACTTCGTCGCCGTCGATCAGGGCGGTGGCGGCCATGTTGGTGGCGTCGGAGGAGGCCACGTCCGGCTCGGTCATGCAGAACGCGGAGCGGATCTCGCCGGCCAGCAGCGGCGTGAGCCACTCGGCTTTCTGAGCGTCGCTGCCGTAGTGATACAGCACTTCCATGTTGCCGGTGTCCGGTGCGTTGCAGTTGAAGATTTCCGGGGCGATGGCGCTCTGGCCGGTCAGCTCGGCCACGGGCGCGTAATCGGTGACCGACAGCCCGGCACCCAGCTCGGCATCCGGCAGGAACATATTCCACAGGCCCGCAGCGCGTGCCTTGGCTTTCAATTCACGAATGATCGGCAGCACCACCCACTTATCATCCCGTTGCTGGAGTTCGCGGTGGTAGGCGTGCTCCACGGGACGGATTTCCTCGTCCATGAAACGGCGCACGCGGTCGCAGTAGTCCTGTGCGGTCGGGGACAGGCTGAAGTCCATGGGGTGCTCCTGTTGATAACGGCGGGTGGATTGCCAATCACCCGAGTGTATGGAAGGCTTGCCAATGAATCGAATGAATAGTGTGAATCCTCCCACATGCAAACACTGAATATCGGCAGCATCGACCTGAACCTGTTCGTGGTGTTCGAGGCGATCTACCGCGAAGGCTCCATCACCCGCGCCGCCAGTCTGCTGAGCCTGAGCCAGCCGGCGGTGAGCCATGCGCTGGCGCGGCTGCGGGACCGGTTGAGCGATCCGCTGTTCGTGCGTCGTGGCCGCGACATGGTGCCCACGCCCCGGGCGCGGGAGCTGATCATGCCGGTGCGCGAGGCGCTGCACGGCTTACAGGGTTGCCTGACCGGCATGGGCGGTTTTGAGCCGGGCCAGGCGCGCCGTACCTTTGTGCTGGCGTTGCGCAGTGGTCTGGAAGCCTGCGTGTTGCCGGGGCTGATGCGCATGCTGGCGGACGAAGCGCCGGGGGTGGATGTGCAGTCGCTGACCGTGGGCCGGCGCGAACTGGCCTCGACCCTGGCGGCCGGCCGGCTTGATCTGGCCATTGATGTGCAGTTGCCGGTGGATGCCGAGATCAGCCAGCAGCCTCTGATGGACGTGCCCCTGGTGGTCATGCTGCGCGCCGACCACCCGCTCGCCACCGGCCCGCTGACGCTGGAGAGCTACCTGGCTGCCCGGCATGTGCTGGTGTCCTCGCGCCGGCGCGGGCCGGGGCTGGAGGACTTCGGGCTGGCCCAGGCGGGCTATCACCGGCAGATCGCGCTGCGCTGCCAGCATCACCAGTCGGCCATGGCGACGGTGGGCGCTACCGATCTGCTGCTGACGTTGCCGCGCGTGCTGGCCGAGCAGTTGCCATTGCCGAATGTGGTGATCCGTGAACTGCCGGTGCGCCTGCCGCCGTTGTCCCTGTACCTGTACTGGCACCGCGACCAGGAAGATGACCCGGCGTTGCGCTGGTTGCGAAGCCGGGTGCTGGTGGGGGAGTGATGTACCGTAATAATGGTAAATCGGTGGTATAAATGGCATTATTTACCGTAATTACGGTAAAGGAGTGACCATGAGTAACCTTGCCGCCGTGGGCCGTCGCCTGCGTGAGGCGCGTCGGCGGCGCTTCCCCGGTGATGACATGCAGGCATTTGCCCTGCGTATCGGCGTGGCGCGTTCGACCCTGCAAAAAATGGAACAGGGCGACCCGGGCGTGGCGCTCGGCCGCTACTATGCCGCCGCCGAGGTGCTGGGCCTGGCGTCAGGTTTCGACGCGTTGTTCGTGATGGAGGCCAGTCTGTTCGATGACGACGGCACGCTATGACATCCACCTGAATACCTCTCCCACTGGCCGCATCTGGGCGGCGGAGATGGTGCTGGAAGAAGATCGCGGCCTGTTGCAGCGCGTCGGGTTCCGCTATCGGGCCGACTATCTGGCGGCGCCGGGTGCCTTTCCGCTGGACCCGCGTCAGTTGCCGCTGCAAGCCGGGGAAGTGGTGTTGCGTTGTGCTGGCGGCATGCCGGGATTCCTCGACGACTACCTGCCGGATGATTGGGGCCGCAAGGTGCTGGCGCGCCTGGCACTTTATCGCGACCAGCAGCGTCTCAATGCGCACAGCGCCATCGACATGCTGGCCATGGTGGGGGCGTCACGCATTGGTGCATTGAGTGTGGTGCCGCGCGGTGAGACGCCGGGCTGGGAGTCCGGCACACCCCTTGCCCAATTGGCGCGTGCGGAAGACGCCGCGCAGCACATCGACAACCCGGCCTATCTGCGTCAGTACCCGGATGACATGAGCCTGCTGTACCTCACCAATGCGGGCAGCGGCGTCGGTGGCGCACGTCCCAAGGCGCTGTTGTACGACAACGGCCGGCACTGGCTGGCAAAGTTCAACCGATTGGGGCAGGACCGCTACAACAATGCCCGCGTGGAGCTTGCTTGCCTGCGCATGGCGCGCGCTGCGGGCATTGGCGTGCCGGACGGGCAGGTGCGGGAAGGCATCAATGGGCGTGAAGTATTGCTGGTCGATCGTTTCGATATTGATGCCCACGGCCAGCGACGGCACTTGCTGACGATCAACAGCCTGCTCAAGGAACCGGCCAGCCAGCGGGATCATGGCGGGGTGTTTCGCTATGACGATATTGCGGCGCTGCTGCGCCGTTATTCCGTGGCTATCGAAGCGGACCTGGCCCAATTGTTGCGGCTGATGCTGTTCAATCGTGCGATCAACAACCTGGATGACCACGAGCGCAATTTTTCGCTGTTCTGTGATGCGTCAGGCTGCCGGCTGGCGCCGGCCTATGATCTGGTGCCGTCACTGAGTGTGGGGGAGTATCCCGTGGCGGGGTTCGGCCTCAAGCCCTGGGCGCCGCGTCCGTCCGAAGTGACGGCACTGGGCAAGGTGTTTGGTCTGCCCCGGCCCGAAGTGGAGGCCGGCGCCGAAGCCGTGCTGCATGCCGTTTCCCGGTGGCGTGATATGGCCGAAAGCACCGGGGTCAGTGACGAAGATGCTGCGCAGATTGCGCGCTGCCTGATGCCTTGATGGCGCACTGATCAACGGCGGAATCTTCCCGTGCACAGTGGTCTATAACGGGGTGTTGAAAACGCCTCTTCGAGGTTTTCTCAAGCCACCTGTGCGACGCAGGCTGCGTTTCAGCGGCCTGCTGAACGACGTCCGTCATACCACCGGGCCTCACTTCTTCTCAATGCAGGGAACGCCATGTCTCAGGAAATCGAACACACGCCCGCCGCTTCACGTCTCCTGATGCTGATCGGCACAGTGCAGGGCGCCCTGCTGTGCTGGCTCTGGCAGGCGGCGGAATACACCGTCTGGCCGGCCACCTCGCCAATGTGGCTGGGGGCGTTGTTATGGCTCGCTTTCGCAGTGCCCGGTGCCTGGTATCTGTCTGCGCAATCGGGCATGGGGCGCCGTCAGTGGGGCGGGCTCATGCTGGCTGTGGTGATCATCTATGGGCTGCTGGGTGTGTACGCCGGCTGGGTCAGTGATCCGCTGGAGACGGTGGCCTCTTCCCGTGGCTGGGGGCGGGTGGCGAACGGGCCGGGGCAGGTGCTGGGTGCGCTGGTGGCGCTGTTTGTGCTGGTGCCGCTGGTCGCGGGCTGGCGGCAGGGACGCTGGGATTATCACCACCTGTTCGAGCTGGCCTGGCGCAACGGCATGTTGTTGGCGAGCGTGTTTGCGGTGACGCTGCTGTTCTGGGCGGTGCTGATGGCCGGCGCCATGCTGATGGACAGCATCGGGCTGGATTTTCTCAAGCGGCTGATCCGCGAGCCGGTGTTTATTTTCCCGGTGACGGGCATTGTCGTCGGCAGTGTGTTCGCGCAGGGACTGGCGCGGGTGGGGCTGCTCGGCGGCTTGCGGCGCTACTGGCTCGGCCTGAACAGCTGGCTGCTGCCCCTGCTGCTGGTGTTCGGCGTGTTCTGGGTGCTGGCGTTACCGATGACGGGCCTGGACACCTTGTTTGCCACCGGCTCGGCGGCATTTTTCCTGTTGTGGTTTGCGGTGCTGGCGGTGAATTTCATCAACTGCGCCTGGCAGGAGGGCACGCAGGCGCCGCCTTATCCGCGCTGGCTGGCGCTCGCGATCAGCGTGGCCTGGCTGTCGTTGCCGGTGGTGGTGACCGTGGCGGGCGTTGCGCTGTCGATGCGGATTCATCAGTACGGCTGGACGGAAGATCGCATCTGGGCGTTGTTTGTCTGGTTGCTGATCACCGTTTACGCACTGGGCTACAGCCTGTCCTGGTTTCGGCGTGGCGGCTGGATGCGCAGTATCGGGCCGACCAATATTACGGTGGCGGTGGTGGGGTTGATCACGCTGGGGCTGTTGCTCTCGCCGGTGATGGACCCGCGCCGCCTGGCCGTGGCGGATCAGGTGGCGCGGTTGCTGGACGGGCGCGTCAGCACCGAGTCATTTGATTTTTATTACCTGCGCCACCGTTCGGACCGCTGGGGCCTGATGGCGCTTGCGGCATTGTCGGCACAGCAGGGCAATGCGCGCCTGACGGATATTGCGACCCGTGCCCGCCAGACGCTGGCGGCCTCCTCGGCCGCCTCGTCCGATGTGCTGAGTGCAGAAGACGTGCGCAGGCAGATCACCGTGCTGCATGGGCCGGGTGGCGCCTCCGTGTTGCCCGATGACCTGGTGGCCCATCTGCAAGAGAAAGGCGATAGCTGGGAGACGGTGTACTGCCTGTCGCCGCAACATCAGTGCGCCATCTGGCTGGTGGACCTGAATGATGATGGTGCAGACGAAGCGGTGGTGCTGGTGCGCTACGCCGCCAATGCGATCCCCGAGAGCTGGCTGCTGGCGCGCGATGACACAGGCTGGCGCCGTGCCGGCTCGTTTGGCCGGCACATGGGGTATGACCGCTGGCGCCAGCACATCGAAGCGGGCGAGCTGGTGCCGGCGGCACCGGTATGGCCGGACCTGCTGACGGGCGAGCAGCGCCTGCCGCTGGTGAATCAGGACACACCATGAGTGCATTGCGGATACAACCGATCGCACCGGCGGCATTGCCCATGGCGCTGCTGCGCGAAGCAGACCCTGACGAAAATAAGGTGCGCGGCTATCTGCCCAATGCGCAATGTTATGCGGCGCTCCGCGACGAGGAGATTGTCGGCGCCTGTGTGCTGGCCCCGCACGGTGACGGTGGCCTGGAAGTGATGAACATTTCGGTGTTGCCCGCCATACAGGGGCAGGGTGTCGGCACGCGTCTGCTGGCAGTGGTGATTGACGCCGTGCGCGTGCAGGGCACCCGGCGGCTGTGCCTGGGCACCGGCACCTTCGGTTACCAGCTTGCGTTTTATCAGCGCGCAGGCTTTCGCGTAGTGGCGGTAGAACGGGATTACTTCACTCGCCATTATGACGCGCCGATTTTTGAGCAGGGTATCCGGCACCGCGACCGACTCTGGCTGGAGAGGATACTGGATGAAACGCAAGACTGATGCTGCACTGCTTTGCCTGGCTGCGCTGTGGCTGTCGGGTTGCGCAAGCACACCGGCCCTGACACCGCACCCGGAATACGGCACGCCGCAGAGCTTGCTGGCCAGGCTCCGTCAGAATCCGGATATCCAGGTGCAGCAGCAGGCAGGTTGGACACTGGCCATTGACGAAGCACACCAGCGTATCTGGCTGTTTACGCCGCCGACGCACGCGGCGCACCCGGCGGCGCTGAAACGGGAGCTGGTAGAACAGGACGGTGTGCTGGTGGTGCGTACGGGAGTTCTGTGTGGCGCGCCGCAACCGGTGTGCGATGCGCTGCTGCAGGAAACAGAGCGGGTGGATGAAGTGTTGCGGGGTATGATTGACTGGCCGGTAGGGTGGGTAGAGCCAAAGGCGAAACCCACCGGGTCCATGCCCGTTATTCACTCCCGCAAAATTATCGAAACCACCCGGCTTGGGAGGTGGGTAGTTTCGATGGTTTTGTGCGAGCAGTGCGCAACATAGTCCCGGTGGGTTTCGCCTTTGGCTCTACCCACCCTACTCCAACGGTGACATAACACCTTCGCAGGGAAGGGTATGCATCACATCACGCGGAGGCTTTTACCGCGCTTTTCGGCGCCTTGGCTTTTGTCGCGGCTTTCTTGCGTGGTGCGGCCTTGGTGGTTTTCTTCGCGGCTGTCTTCTTCACCGCCGGCTTCGGGTTGGCAAATTCCACTGACCCGTCATCCACCTTGCTGTAGCGCAGCATGGCCAGGTCGAAAGCGTAATTCTGCTTCAGCTTCCAGGGTGCCTTGTCGCCCTGTTTCGGGAACTTGTTGACGGCCCGCTGGATATAGCCGGACTGCATGTCCATGAACGGCTGCTCTGCCATGTCGGCCGGTACGCGTGGTACGCAAATGCGTGTGCCGGTGTTGTCCATGTGCTTGAGCAGGCGGCAGATGTATTCGCAACTGATGTCGGCTTTCAGCGTCCAGGAGGCGTTGGTGTAGCCGAAGATCATCGCCGCATTCGGCAGGTCGCTCAGCATCAGTGCCTTGTAGGCGGTGGACTGGTTGATCTCGAAGGGCTTGCCGTCGACATTGATCTCGGCGCCGCCGAGCAACTGCAGGTCCAGGCCGGTGGCGGTGATGATGATGTCTGCATCCAGTTGCTGGCCGGATTTCAGCCGGATGCCGGTTTCGTTAAAGGTCTCGATATGGTCGGTGACCACCGACGCCTTGCCTTTTTTCAGCACCTTGAACAGATCGCCGTTCGGCACCGCGCACAGGCGCTCGTCCCACGGGTTGTAGCTGGGCGAGAAGTGCGACATGTCGAAATCCTTGCCCAGTTGCCAGCGTGCCTGCTTCAGCAGCAGACGGCGCATCATGCGCGGGCGCGTCTTGGACAGTTTGTAGACCAGCATCTGCAAACCCACGTTGCGGGTGCGCGCCAGCCGGTAGACCATTTTCTCTGGCAGGAAGCGACGCAGTTGCACCGAAATCGGGTCTTCTTCCGGCACGGTGGCGACGTAGGTCGGCGAGCGTTGCAGCATGGTCACATGCGCGGCCTGGTCGGCCATCGCCGGCACCAGCGTCACGGCGGTCGCGCCACTGCCGATAATCACCACGCGCTTGCCACGGTAATCGAGATCTTCCGGCCATTTCTGCGGGTGGATCACCTGGCCCTTGAAGCTGTCGCGGCCGGGGAATTCCGGTGTATAGCCGGCTTCGTACTTATAATAGCCGGTGCAGGCAATCACGAAGCCGGCGGTGATTTCCACCAGTTCGTCGTCCGCCGTACGGCGTGCCTGCACGGTCCACACGCCTTCTTCACTGGACCAGTTCGCGCTCTGCACGCGGTGACCGAAACGGATGTGCGGGCGCACGTTGTATTCGTCGGCGGTTTCGTTGATGTAGTCGCGAATCGACGGGCCGTCGGCGATCACTTTCGGGTTGGTCCAGGGCTTGAAGGAATAGCCGAGGGTGTACATGTCGGAATCCGAACGGATGCCCGGATAGCGGAACAGGTCCCAGGTGCCGCCCACAGCTTCACGGCCTTCGAGGATGGCGTAGGTCTTGCCGGGGCATTCGCGGGTCAGATGGCAGGCGGCGCCGATGCCGGACAGGCCGGCGCCGATGATCAGCACATCAACATGTTCTTTGGACATAAGCTGCACTCTCGGTAATGAGCAATAAAACCTGGCCTGTGGGGCCGAAGCGTGGTGGTGACGGGCACACACCGACGTTTTTGTTCGAAGCCTGTCGTCACATAGCTCGGGATATAACCCAGGACAGGCATGCTAGCACCGGGGGTACAGATGGCCCCGGCGGATGGGGCCAATTTAACTGTTACATTAGTCAATGGCATGGCCCGACCGCCCCGTTACCGGTGCGATCAGGCCAAGCTTGTGGCAGGCAGACATGCCGGATTGTCGTACAGTTTCCGTGGCTGCCTCAGGCACCATCCGGCGCGCGGCGCAGGCTCACCGCCACGCGATTCAGCGCATTGATGTTGGCGATGCACAGCGTCAGGTCGACGATTTCCGCGTCGGTGAACACGGCTTTGACGGCCTCGAAATCGGTATCGGGTGCATGCGTGGTGGCAATATCGGTCAGGCTTTCTGCCCAGGTCAGCGCGGCGCGTTGCCGGGCATCGAACAGGGTGCCGGCTTCGCGCCAGGCGGCCAGGCAATCCAGCTGCCGCTGGCTGAGGCCGGCGTGGCGCGCTTCCGGTGCGTGCAGCGACAGGCAATAAGCGCAGCCGTTGATCTGCGACACGCGCAACTCCACCAGCAGTGACAGCGCGGGCGTCAATTGCTGCAGGTGCCGGCGGGTGCCGGCCAGGTGCAGGATGGCGTCCTTGTTGTGCGCGTAGTAATCCAGACGGGCGTCAGACATGGTGCATCTCCATTTCAGTGGGCGTACGCTCAGTCTGAACAATGGCCTGCCGCCGGCATTGTAGTTTTGCGGCGTTGCGTCGGTGTCCTGGAGTTGTCCGCATGTCCCATCCCGAACAGGTCGCGCTGGTGCGCGTGGCCCCCTCGCCGCCGTTACGGCCGTTGGTGCAGAGCCTCTGGTGCCTGGATACCCGAGCAGGGGACTGGTCAGACCAGGCCGCGTTCATGCACCCGGATGGCGGCACCTCGCTGATACTGAGTTACGGCGCGCCGCTGGGGCTGGCCTCAACGCCGGGGCAGGGGCTGATCTGGGTGCCGGCCGTGCCGCAGTCCGGGCAGATGCTGCCGGCGGCCGGGCGTTACGCGTTTGGTGTGCGTTTTCATCCCGCCGGAGTGCGGGCGCTGTGGGATTGCCCGGTGCCGGAAATCAATGACGCGTTGTTGTCTGCGCGCGCGGCCGCGCCGCTGCGTGAACTGCACGAGCGCATGGCCTTGTTGCCGGACACGCGCAGCCGGCTTGCGTATCTTGATCAGTGGTTGCTGAAGCATCTGCGGCCGCAGCGGGCCTCGCCCGCCGTCAGCGGTACGGTGCAGGCCCTGAGGGCCATGAAGTCGTTACCGGAAGTGCTGGCGGACGTGCCGTTGTCACGGCGTGCGCTCGAGCGGCGTTTCCTGATGGAAGTGGGGATGAGCCCGAAGCAGTTTGCGCGCGTGGCGCGCGTCGCCAGTGCGCGGCGCCTGCTCAAGCAGCCGTTACCGCAGCGCCCCAGCCAGGCGTGGCTGGCGCAGCAGCTTGGCTACTTTGATGAAGCGCATTTTATCCGGGATTTTCAGCGGGTGGTGGGGCTGACGCCGGGCCGTTATGCCCGGCGTCAGTCGTCCTGATCTGTTGGCGGATCAGGACAGGGCTTTCTTCATGAACGGTGGCAGCGTCAGCGCGCCGCGATGGATGTCGGCGGTATAGTACTGCGTCTCGAACGGCTTCGCGGCGGCATCCTGTTCGCGGAAGCGTGTCACATCGGTGCCTTTGCCGGCCATCGTGCAACTCCACCAGCCGCTCGGGTAGCAGGGTTGCGGGAACGGCAGCGTCTGCGTGCTGCTGAAACCGGCCTCGCGCATGTTCACGTGCAGGTCGCGAATGATGCTGTCGCTGTGCAGCAGCGGCGATTCGCTCTGCTGCACGATGATGCCGCCGTCGCGCAGTACACGGTGGCAATCACGGAAGAAGTCGGCCTTGAACAGACCCTCCGCCGGGCCCACCGGATCGGTGGAGTCAACGATGATCACGTCAATGGTGCCGGCTTCGCATTCGCGCATCCATTTCACGCCGTCAATGAACAGCAGCTCCGCGCGCGGGTCGTTGTTGGACTCGCACAGCTCCGGGAAATATTTCTCCGACAGGCGCGTCACCATTTCGTCG
The DNA here is from genome assembly GCF_009846755.1 of Alcanivorax sp. S71-1-4. Classification (GTDB taxonomy): domain Bacteria; phylum Pseudomonadota; class Gammaproteobacteria; order Pseudomonadales; family Alcanivoracaceae; genus Isoalcanivorax. Next base: position 152,891 of record NZ_AQOR01000006.1, on the reverse strand, counting down.
ATATCGATCTGCGTGGCCTTTTCCACGCCAGGGTGGCGCAGCACTTCGCGCAGCGTGCCGCAGTCGCCGCCGCCGATGATCACCACGCGCTTCGGCGCCGGGTGGCTGAACAGTACCGGGTGCGACATCATTTCGTGGTACAGGAAGTTGTCGCGGCTGGTGACCATGGTCGCGCCGTCGATGGTCATCAGGTAGCCGAAGGTGTCTGTCTCCCACATCTCGATGTGCTGGTACTCGGTCTGCACCGCCTCCAGCTTGGCTTTCAGCCGCAGGCCAAAGGCCGTACCGGCGCTGTCAAAGTGCTCGACAAACCATTTTTCGTCTGACATGGGACAACCTCATCTGTGGCGCACCGCCCGGCAAGAGCGGCATGGGGGGCGAAAGCGGCCATTCTAGCGGCTGAAACAAGGCAGTCCCATGAAAAATTTCACTTGGACCCCGCGCCAGCTCTGGGATAATGCCGGCATCACCCACCGGGAGCAGCAATGAACCACTGGAGCACTACCGACGCACTGAACATCTATAACGTGGAACGCTGGGGCGACGGCTATTTTGGCGTTGACGCGGACGGCCACGTCACCGTGTGCCCGAACGGCCACCCCGGTGCCGGCATGGCGCGGCTGGACGCCGTGTTTGCCGCCTGCCGTGCCGCCGGGCTGCGCTCGCCGGTGCTGGTGCGCTTCGACGGCATTCTGCGTCACCGGGTGCAGAGGCTGGCTGGCGCGTTCCGCGAGGCCATCGCCGGGCAGCACTACCAGGGCGGCTACACGCCGGTGTATCCGATCAAGGTCAACCAGCAGCGCCGCGTGGTGCAAGAGATCATCCAGGCCCGTGAACTGGGCGAGCCGGTCGGGCTGGAAGCCGGTTCCAAGCCGGAGCTGCTGGCGGTGCTGGCGCATTCCGGTGACGCCGGCAACACCATCGTCTGCAACGGCTACAAGGATCGCGAGTACGTGCGCCTGGCACTGATGGGCGAAAAGCTTGGCTTTCGCGTACACATCGTGGTGGAAAAACTGTCTGAACTGCCGGTGATCCTGGCCGAGGCGGAAGCCCTCGGCGTGGTGCCACGCCTGGGCCTGCGCGTGCGGCTGATGTCGATCGGCAAGGGCAACTGGCAGAACACCGGCGGTGAAAAATCCAAGTTCGGCCTGTCGGCCTCGCAACTGGTGCAGGCGGTGGAAACCTGCCGCGAGGCGGGTTATCTCGACAGCATCCGCATGCTGCATTTCCACCTCGGTTCTCAGGTGGCCAATATCCAGGACATCAAGGCCGGCATGCGTGAAGCCGCGCGCTACTATCAGGAACTGCGCGCGCTCGGCGCGCCGGTGGACACACTCGACGTCGGTGGTGGCCTGGGCGTGGACTACGAAGGCACACGCTCGCGTTCCGCCTGCTCGATGAACTACGGCCTGGCCGATTACGCCTGGCACATCGTGCAGACTGTGCGCGAAGCCGCCGAACGGGCCGGGCTGCCGCAGCCGAATCTGATCAGCGAATCCGGCCGCGCGCTCACCGCGCATCACGCGGTGTTGCTGGTCAACATCATTGACCGTGAACAACTGCGCGTGCGGGACGTGCCACCGCCGGCCGCCAGCGCGGCAGAAGAGGTGGTGACGCTGTGGGCGTTGCTGGAGACCCTGCGTGGCCCGCGTCCGCACCTGCTGGAGACCCATCAGGAAGTGCTGGCGGTGTGGCAGGATGCGCATCAGCGCTTTCTGCTTGGCGAGCTGAGCCTGACCGAGCGGGCCATGGCAGAAAAGCTGTACGTGAACTGCCTGCTGTCGATTCGCGGGCAGCTTGATCCACAGCGCAAACATCAACGCGCGCTGCTGGATGACCTGAACGAAATATTGGCAGACAAACTGTTTGTGAATTTTTCCGTGTTCCAGTCTGTGCCGGATGTCTGGGGCATTGACCAGATCTTTCCGATCCTGCCGCTGGCCGGCCTGGATCAGCCGCCCACCGTGCGTGCCGTGTTGCAGGACATTACCTGCGATTCCGATGGCCGCATTGACCAGTACGTGGATGGTGAAGGGCTGGAGAGCACCCTGCCGTTGCCGGAGAACGCTGGCGACGAGCTGGGCATTTTCATGGTCGGCGCTTACCAGGAAATTCTGGGTGACATGCACAACCTGTTCGGTGACACCGATTCCGTGGATGTGGATATCGACGCCGCCGGCAACATTCATCTCGACCAGGCCATCCAGGGCGATACCGTCAGTTCCGTGCTGCGCTACGTCAACTATGAGCCGGACCAGCTGCTTGACACGCTGGCGGCCCATTGTCGCCGTGCGGCGCTGAGCGAGCAGGAACGGCAGGATTTCATGGCGGAAATCCGTGACGGCCTGGCCGGCTACACTTACCTGGAAGAATGAACTACTTCGCGCACCTGACGCTGGCCCAACCCACGGCGGCTTCCAAAGTCGGCAACCTGATGGGCGACTTCATGCGTGGGGTGCGTGAGCAGGATCTGCCGCCAGCGGTGCGCAACGGTCTGCACAATCACCGCCTGGTGGACCGTTTTACCGACACCCACTCACTGGTGGTGGACAGCCGCCGCCTGTTTTCGCCGGCTCGCCGTCGCTTCGCCGGCGTGGCGATGGATGTGCTGTTCGATCACTTTCTGATTCGGCATTGGGAACGGTTTTATGAGCAGCCGGTGCCACAGGCGATTCGTGATGAATACGACTGGTTGCGCACCGGCCAGCCGTTGATGCCGGCACGGATGCAGGTGGTGACCGGGCGTATGGTGGACTACGACTGGTTCAGCCATTACGCCGATCTGAAAAATGTCGGTGAAGCGCTGGACCGTATCGCCGGCCGGGTACGCTTTGCGAATCAGTTTCGCGGCATGATTGAAGAAATCGATCACCACTACGCGGAACTCGAAGCGGTGTTCCTGACGCTGTACCCGGCGTTGCGTGCCGAGGTGGAAAAGCAGGGAGTGGAGTGGGTGCGTTGACGGTGGTTGAGACGGTGGGATTCGCTTCACTCATCCCACCCACCCATGACACGCCGTTTTTCCGTAGGGCGGGATGAGCAAAGCGAATCCCACCACCCCAACTCCCTATTCCCCCCTCACTCCATCAACGCCTCGACATAAGCCAGCAACCCCTCCCGTACCGCATCCACCTTCCATGCCGCCACCGCATCATGCACGCCGGCAAGCCATTCCCCGGCGCCCCAGCGCTGATACTGCCGATAGCCATACACCTGCAACACAAACAGCTCTATCTGCTCTGCCTGCGCCAGCGCCGGCTCACTGATCATCGGCAATAACGGCGCACGTTCCGACAACCGCGCGGCGAACGCGCCGGATGCGGTGTCGAGGTGTGCACCCTGTTCACTCCACACGGGCGTGTTGTTCACGCCGCAGCTTGGCGAGCGCGCTTTCAGCACCGCGCCGCTGAGTGAGGCCGGCAGCGTATCGGCGAAGCCGCGCAGCGCGTGGGTCACGTCCTGGCGGTCGTCTGTCACGCCGCGTACGCGCAGCCCGTCGGCGGTGCGTGTCAGTTGAATCGGCGGGCGCGGCACGCCCAGGCCGATGGCCGTTTCCGGGCAATATTCCTGCAGCACCAGCCAGCGCCGCAGCACGCGTGCCACGGTGCCGTGATAGCGATTGCCGCCGTCGTAGCGCACGGGTTGCCCGGTCAGGCAGGCGCTGACCGCGATCCGTGGTTTATCATCGGCATGGCCCAGGCGCAGCGTGTTGAGCCAGGCATCCAGCCGTGACGGTGGTGCAAAACTGAATTCGGAGTAGTCCATGAAAGGCGTGTTCCTGGATACCGGTACCCTGCGACCGGCAGAGATGAATTTTACCGGTCTGGAGCAGAGCTTGCCCGAGTGGCAGCGCTACGACCAGACCCGGCCTGATGAAGTGGCGGACCGTATCGCCGGTGCCACCGTTGTTGTCAGCAATAAAGTGGTGCTCGATGCCGCCCTGATCCGCGCGGCTGCCGATCTGAAGCTGATCTGCGTGTGTGCCACCGGCACCAATAATGTGGACCTGGCTGCCGCCCGTGAACGGGGTATCCCGGTCTGTAACGTGGGCGATTACGCCGGCCCGAGTGTGGCGCAACATACGCTGGCGCTGATGCTTGGCCTGGCCACACGCTGGCATGACTATCAGCAGGATGTGCTGGCCGGTGAATGGAGCCGCTCGCCGATGTTTTGCCTGATGCACCGCCCGGTGGTGGAACTGGCCGGCAAAAAACTCGGCATCATCGGTTACGGTACGCTGGGGCGTGATGTGGCCAGGCTTGGCAAGGAGTTCGGCATGCAACTGCTGGTCGCCGAAGGCCGTGGCGGCCCGCAACCGGGGCGGGTGCCGCTGGCGCAGCTACTGGCTGACGCGGATGTGGTATCGCTGCATTGCCCGCTGACGGACGATACGCGTGGCGTGATCGGGGCAGACGCGCTGCGCACGATGAAACGCAGTGCCTTGCTGATCAATACGGCGCGTGGCGGTCTGGTGGATGAAATTGCGCTGCGCGAGGCGCTGCTCAGTGGCGAGATTGCCGGTGCCGCCCTGGACGTCTTGTCTGCCGAGCCGCCACCGGCGGATCACGTCCTGCTGCGCGGCGACGTGCCCAACCTGATCATCACGCCGCACAACGCCTGGGTGAGCGTGGAGGCGCGCCAGCGGCTGCTGGATGGCGTGGTGAACAACATCCGCGCCTGGCGGGCGGGCGCACCGACCAATCAGGTGAACTGACATGAGCTGGCAACAACAGACGTTCCGCCTGGCACCGCGTACGCGGGGCTTCCATCTGGTAACGCGCGATGTGCTGGACGCGCTGCCCGATATCGACCGCTATCGGGTCGGCTTGCTGCACCTGTTTATCCGCCATACCTCGGCGTCGCTGGCCATCAATGAAAACGCCGACCCGGACGTGCGCGGTGATCTGGAGCGCCACTTCAACGTGATGGTGCCGGAAAATGCCCTGCATTATGAGCACACGCTGGAAGGGCCGGATGACATGCCGGCACATATCAAGAGCGTGCTGATCGGCCCGTCGCTGACCATTCCGGTCAGCCATGGCCGGCTGGCGCTGGGCACCTGGCAGGGTATTTATCTGTGCGAACACCGTGATCACGGCGGCGGGCGAGAGATTGTCGCCACATTGAATGGGGAGTTTTAGCGGTACCAGAAAAATCCCGCAGAATGCCCCCTATTCTGGCAAGGTGCGGTAGGGTGGGTAGAGCCAAAGGCGAAACCCACCGGAACCATGTAGTGCACTGCTCGCACAGAACCAGCGGAACTACCCACCTCCCAAGCTGGGTGCTTTCGATGACTTTGCGGGAGTGAATGACAGACTTGGACCCGGTGGGTTTCGCCTTTGGCTCTACCCACCCTACGGGCCAGGTTTCCGTTTTTCCGGCGGCTACTCGGCAATCCAGCGCAGGAACTCTCGTCGTTCCTCGGCACTGGCCTGTGACCAGTAGGCTTTCAGCATGTCCACATAGCCCATGTCGGTGCTGTTGCCGGTGGCCGGTGCTGCGGCAGCCGGTGCGCTGCTGGCCGGTGCCACGCTGGTCACGGCGGGCTGTTCGGCTACGGCGGCGGTGCTGCCGGCCACCAGGCCGGTGAACAGGCCTGGCCGTACCAGACCGCTGGCGGTGGTGTCGCGGCGTTCACCGGTGGCGATGTTTTCCACCCAGCCGGAGAAATTGTCGGCCAGCTGTTCTGCCTGCTGCGCAGTCTCCGGTTTCTCATAGGCCAGGCGATAGAACTCACCGCCCTTGCCGTTCACGGTGAAGGTCACCGGGTCAGAGCGGTAGACGGCGTGGTTGTCCAGCTCCAGATCCCACAACTCCTTGTAGTAAGCGACGAGACGGTATTCGCCCGGAGCCAGTTGCAGATCCTGGTAGCCGGTGGCGAACAGCGTGTTGCCGCGCTCCACGCGTTGCTCATTGATGGTCAGGATTTCCAGCTGCTCCGGCACGCGAACGGTCAGTAACTCGGCGCGGCTGCGCTCGGGGCCTTCATACAGGCGCAGTGTCGGGCTGCGTTCACAGGCGGCCAGCAGCCAGGCCAGTGAACCAATCAAAAGCAGGCGAATGAGCGTATTCATGACGGAACTCCCGGAGTGTGGGCGCCATGATGGCGCCCGTTCGTGACCGTTTTGTGGCAAGGGCGGGTTGCGCCCCTGCGTGGATTACCAGAGCCAGGTGGTAGGCACCGGCACGGCCTGACCGCTGTTGATGGCCATCAGCCCTTTGGCGCACCGCACGATGAACCAGATCAGCAGGGCAATCATCAGCAGGAAGCCGATGCCAATGAAGGACGTCACGCCGCAGACAATGGCGTACAGCAGACCGATCCAGAAGGTGCGGTACTGATACTGGAAATGACTGCGCTGCGGTTCGGCGGCGCTGCCGTGATACACATGAGCCAGCACCACCCCGACGATGGACGTAATGCCCACCACCAGTGATACCAGGTAAAGGATGTAGACGACCTTGACCATATTGTTCTGGTCTTTGCTGGCAGCGGAAGGTTGCTCAGTCATTGATGTGCTCCTCGTGGCGCGCGTGCGTTGATCAGAACGACAGGCTCTGTTTTACCGGGGCGACCGGGGGTTCCCCGGAGGCCGGCGCCTGGCAGCCACTCTGGCAGGCTTCCATGGTTTCGAACGGCACCGTGCCACCGCAACCGCCCCAGATGAAGCTGCGGCAGGCGCCGCTGGCCTGGTCAAAATAGTAGCGTGTAAACGCGGCACGGCACATGCCGGAATCCGGCTTCTGGGTACAGGCCGGGTCCATCGGTGCAGCCTGGTCAATGTCGGCGCTCTGGCAGCCGGCCAGGGTGAGCAGGGCAAAAACAATCAGCGGCAGTGTTTTTTGTCGCATGGGAGCTCCTTGTTCGGGGCAAGCCGGATAACGGTACGTTGCAACAGCATGTTGTTGGGCAGTGTGTAGCGATGCCCGTCTTCATCGTCCAGGGTCAGGTAAATCAGGCCCATGTGGCGCACGCGGCCGGTCAGGGTGTTATCGCCATCCAGCACGCGAATGCGGTCACCGACCTGAAACGGCGCGCTGAAAAACAGAATAAAGGCGGCGGTGATATTGCTCAGGATCGACCAGGCGGCAAACAGCGCGATACCGACCACGGCGAACAGCGACGAGGCGATCACCATGAACCCCTGGCCGGTAAAGCCCCAGATGACGCCGAGCACCACCAGCGTGGTGAGGATGGCCACCACATTGACCATTACTGTCACCTGGAAAATCCGCCCCGGGCCATAGCCCTGGCGGGCACCGAAGCGGCGAGCCAGGCGGCGCGTCACGCTGCTCAGCAGCAGGATCACCGTCAGGGCGCCCAGCGTCAGCAGGATGCGCAGCAGGTTGTGCTGCGGAATATAGTCGTTAAAGAACTCAGCCACGGTGATCACTCACAAACGGGTTGGTGCGGCGCTCATGGCCGAGCTCCGACATCGGGCCGTGCCCGGGGATAAAGGCCACGTCGTCACCGAGCGGGAACAGCCGCTCGCGGATGGAACTGACCAGCGTGGCGTGATCCCCGCGCGGGAAATCCGTGCGGCCGATGGACCCGGCGAACAGCACGTCACCGACCACCGCCAGTTTTGCCTGTGGCTGCCAGAACACCACATGGCCGGGCGTGTGGCCGGGGCAGTGCAGCACTTCCAGCGTGAGGTTGCCCACCGTGACGGTATCGCCATGGTGAAGCCAGCGGTCCGGTGTAAAGGCCTCGGCAGGCGGGAAACCGAACATCTGCGATTGCTGCGGCAGCATGTCGATCCAGAACCGGTCGTCCTCGTGCGGGCCTTCCACCGGGATGCCCAGCTTGCGCGCCAGCTCGGCCACGGCGCCGGCGTGGTCGATATGGCCGTGAGTGACCAGGATCTTTTCCGGCTCCGCGCCCAGCTCGCGGATGGCGGCTTCAATACTGGCGATGTCGCCGCCAGGGTCGCAGATGGCCAGTTTGCCGGTGTCTTCGCAGACCAGAAACGAACAGTTCTGCTGGAACTGCGTCACCGGCAGGATTGCATACTTCATCGGGAATCTTGCCCCTGTTGGCACGGGTTCTTGAATGTGCCGGGGAGTATAGCAGGGGTGTTGGCGGGCGCCCCCTGTCCGTGGTGGGTGCTCTGGCGTGGTTGGCAAAAAAAGGTAAAACGGCTCAGGCGGTCATGCGGCGGATCTGCACCGGCAGGCCGTCCTTCGGCACGGCCAGGGGCACGAGCTGGTACGGCATCCGGTAACCCTGTTCCACACTGACCCGATAACGGCGCAGGAAGTGAAACAGAAAGGTCTTGGTCTGCAACTCGGCGAAGTTCAGGCCGATGCACTTGTGATGCCCGCCGCCGAAGGGTACCCACTGGAAGAAGTGCTGCTTGTCCTCGGCGCGGGCCGGGCTGAAGCGCTCCGGGTCGAAGCGTTCGGGGTGCTGCCAGTACTCCGGCATGTAATGAGTATGCAGCGGCACCACATTGACCAGTGTGTTGGCCGGCAGCCGGTAACCCTGCCAGGTCACGTCGGTGATGGTGCGGCGCGGGATGGTCGGCAGCGGCGGGAACATGCGCAGGGCTTCGCGGAAGACCCAGGTGGTCTGGGGCAGGTGTTCCAGGTCCTGATGAGTCAGCGTGTCGGTACCGAGCCGGAAGTATTCCTGTGCCAGCCGGTCCTGCCACTCGGGGTGCTGTGCCAGGGAATGGATCACCGAGCACAGCGTGCTGGTGGTGGTGTCGTGCGCCGCGAACAGCAGGAAGATCATGTGGTTCATGATGTCCCGGTCGGTCAGTGTGGCCTCCCCTTCCTCATCGGCGGCGCGGCACAGTTCAGAGAAGAAATCCTCTCCGTCTCCGGCCCGCCTGGCAGGGATCAGGCGGGTCATGAACTGCTCCAGAAAGCGCCGGCCGCGCAGCCCCCGATGCCAGGTGGTGCCGGGGATCGGCAGGCGCAACACCGCCAGCGAGGCATCCACCTCGTCCACAAACGCCTGGTTGACCTGGCGTGCCTCGGGGCCCATGTCCAGGCCGAGGAAGGTTTCCGCGCCCACGTCCAGCAGCAGTGACTTGATGTGATCGAAAAAACGGAACGTGTGACCTTCCGGCCAGTCGCGAATGCCGGCGGCGATGCGCGGGTTCATGCGCGTCATGTAGCTGGCCAGGGCGTTTTTCTTGAACGCCTGTTGCAGCATGCGGCGGTGGAACTTGTGGTCGGCGAAGTCGCGCAGCATCAGGCCGTCGGTGAACAGTTTTTCCAGCATCGGGTTCCAGGCGGCACGGCTGGAAAAGACATGGTCGCTGTCGCGCAGCAGGAACTCGTTGGCGTCCGGACCGAGCAGGGTGACGTTACGCTGGAAAAAGGCGCTGCTGCGGAACACCGGCCCGTACCTGGCCGCCTTGCGGTCCACCATGCCCCGGAAATCGCGCAGGAACGCCAGCGTGTTGCCGAGCACCGGCAGACCGTAATCGCCGGGAATATGGGCCAGTTGCCGTTGCGGCATGCGGGACAGGCGGGCGGCGTGTTGCTGGGCATCGTGCATTGAGGCTGACATGGGCGTGCTCTGGCTGGGCTGTGGGGGCAGAAGGACAGACGCAATGTATCCATGCCGGCGCGCACCGCACCAGTGGTTGCGCGCAGGTGTCAACGCGTGCTGTGCGGGGGCGTCGGCCTGTCACGGGATGCGCTACCATGGGCGCCGGATTATCCCCTGCACAGGAGTTGTCATGAGCCAGGCCAGTACCGACTTCGTCCCGCTGAATATCGCCGTGCTGACCGTGAGCGATACGCGCACGGCGGAGAACGACACCTCCGGCGACCTGCTGGTGCAGCGTCTGGGCGAGGCCGGTCATGCGCTGGTGACGCGCACGCTGGTGCGCGATGACGTTTATCAACTGCGTGCGGTGGCCTCCGCCTGGATCGCCGATCCGGCCATTCAGGTAGTGCTGGTGACCGGCGGCACCGGCTTTGCCGGCCGCGACGTGACACCGGAGGCGCTGGCACCGCTGTTCGACAAGCCGATCGAGGGCTTCGGCGAACTGTTCCGGCAGGTCTCCCTGGCGGAGATCGGTACGTCTACCATTCAGTCCCGCGCGCTGGGCGGCGTCGCCAACCACACCGTGATCTTCTGCATGCCCGGCTCGACCAACGCCTGCGCCACGGCCTGGGACAAGATCATCGGGCCGCAGCTCGACAGCCGCCACCGGCCCTGCAATTTCGTTGGCCTGGTGCGCCGGGGTGGTGCCGCATGATGCCGCTGGCCGAGGCGCAGGCGCGGTTGCTGGCCGCCGTGCCACCGCCACCCGCCACCGAGCGTTGTCCGCTGAATGCAGCGCTGAACATGGTGCTGGCGGAGACCGTGACCAGCACCGTCCCGGTGCCGCCGTCGGATAACAGCGCGGTGGACGGCTACGCCGTGCAGCATGCTGAGCTGGGTGGCGTGCTGCCGGTCAGCCAGCGTATTCCGGCCGGCGCCGTGCCGTCATCGCTGGTGCCGGGCAGCGCCGCCCGCCTCTTTACCGGCGCCACCCTGCCGCCGGGGGCCGATACGGTAGTGATGCAGGAAGACTGCGAAGAACAGGGCGGGCAGGTGCGCCTGCCGGCCATGGCGTCGGTGACGCCGGGCGCCAATATCCGCCGGGCAGGGCAGGATCTCCGCGCCGGCGACCTGGTGGTCCGCGCCGGCACACGGCTCTCGCCACGTCATCTGGGGCTGCTGGCCTCCGTGGGTGTGGCAGAGGTAAGCGTTTACCGACCTCTGCGGGTGGCCATCCTCAGCACCGGTGACGAACTGGCCGAGCCCGGCTCCACCGCCGCGCCAGGCCAGATCTACAACAGCAACCGCTACCTGCTGCACGGCCTGCTGGCCGAAGCGGGCATGATCCCCGTGGACCTGGGCCGCGTGGCCGATGACTACGCCCTCACCCATGGCGCCCTGGCCAGTGCCGGGCAGCGCTGTGATCTGGTGCTGACCACCGGCGGTGTGTCCGTGGGTGAAGAAGACCACGTGCGGGCCGCCGTGGCGGCATTGGGGGCGCTGGACCTGTGGCGGGTGGCCATCAAGCCGGGCAAACCGTTCGCCTTCGGCCATCTCGGCAATACACCCTTCATGGGCCTGCCCGGCAACCCCAGCGCCGTGCTGGTGACCTTCATGATGTTGGTGCTGCCCTGGCTGCGCCGGGCGCAGGGGCTGGCGGGCGACCCGATGCCGCCACGCGTCTGGCTGCCGGCCGGCTTCAGCGCTGACAAACCGGGCAAGCGTGAGGAATACCTGCGGGTGCAGATCGTCGACGAGGCGGGCCAGCAGTGGCTGCAGCCCCATCCGAACCAGAGCTCGGGCATGCTCAGCTCGGCCTGCTGGGCCGATGGTCTGGCACAGGTGCCAGCGGGCACGGTGGTGCGCGAAGGGGATCTGCTGGCCTTTATTCGCTTCTCCGGGGCCTGAATGCAGCGTTATTCATCTGCTGAATAACGAACATACAGTATATTGATTTTTTTTATGTCCGGGCCGGCCCTAGAATGCCCAGCATCTGCAGCCGGCCCTGGACGCTCCCTCCGAGCCTGGTCGAGTCGGCGCAGCCGGTGCCACCCCGATGGCTGCCATCATCCACCCCGTCAACGTAAAGGATCCGACCATGTCTCAATATTCCAAGGAGATCGATGCGGTCACTTCCGCGGTGAAAGGTTTCTCCACCTGGAACGCGATCAACCCGGAATCCGCTGCCCGCATGCGTCTCCAGAACCGTTTCACGACGCACCTGGACATCGCCAAGTACAACGCGAAGATCATGCGCGAAGACATGGCGGCGTATGACAAAGATTCTGCCCAGTACACCCAGTCCCTGGGCTGCTGGCACGGCTTCATTGGTCAGCAGAAGCTGATCTCCATCAAGAAGCACTTCGGCACCACCAAGCGCCGTTACCTGTACCTGTCCGGCTGGATGGTGGCTGCACTGCGTTCCGAGTTCGGCCCGCTGCCGGACCAGTCCATGCACGAAAAAACCGTCGTGGCCGACCTGATCCGCGAGCTGTACACCTTCCTGAAACAGGCTGACGCGTGGGAACTGAACCACCTGTTCCGCAGCCTGGACGAAGCCCGTGCCAAAGGCGACAGCAAGGCCGAAGCCGAAATCATCAGCAAGATCGACAACTTCGAAACCCACGTTGTGCCGATCATTGCCGACATCGACGCCGGTTTTGGTAACGCCGAAGCCACCTACCTGCTGGCCAAGAAACTGATCGAAGCCGGTGCCTGCTGTATCCAGATCGAAAACCAGGTATCCGACGAGAAGCAGTGTGGTCACCAGGACGGTAAAGTGACTGTTCCGCACGAAGACTTCCTGGCCAAGATCAACGCCGTACGTTACGCGTTCCTCGAGCTGGGCGTTGACGATGGTGTCATCGTTGCCCGTACCGACTCCCTGGGCGCTGGCCTGACCAAGCAGATCGCGGTCACCAACGAACCGGGCGACATCGGCGACAAATACAACAGCTTCCTGGATGGCGAGTACATCGACAGTGCCGACCAGATCGCCAACGGCGACGTGGTGATCAAGTCCGAAGGCAAGCTGAAGAAAGTGAAGCGCCTGGCCTCCGGCCTGTTCTGCTTCAAAGAAGGCACCGGTATCGACCGCGTGGTGCTCGACTGTATCACCAGCCTGCAAAATGGCGCTGACCTGCTGTGGATCGAAACCGAAAAGCCGCACGTTGGCCAGATCGCCGAAATGGTTAACCGCATCCGCGAAGTGGTGCCCGACGCCAAGCTGGTCTACAACAACAGCCCGTCCTTCAACTGGACCCTGAACTTCCGTCAGCAAGTGTTCGATGCATGGCAGAAAGAAGGCAAGGACGTGTCTGCCTACGACCGCGCCAAGCTGATGAGCGCCGACTACGACAGCAGCGAGCTGGCGATCGAAGCAGACAAGTGGACCCAGAACTTCCAGCGCGACGCGTCGCGTGAAGCGGGTATCTTCCACCACCTGATCACGCTGCCGACCTACCACACCGCTGCGCTGTCCACCGACAACCTGGCGAAAGGCTACTTCGGCGACGAAGGCATGCTGGCGTACGTGGCCGGTGTTCAACGGAAAGAAATCCGTCAGGGCATCGCGACCGTGAAGCACCAGGACATGGCCGGCTCCAACATCGGCGACGACCACAAAGAATACTTTGCTGGTGAAGCTGCGCTGAAAGCTGGTGGTAAAGACAACACTATGGGTCAGTTCGAGAACGTGTGATTGACTGATTCACTGGTGTGCAAAAAGAGGCGGGAGTGATCCCGCCTTGGATTGATGACAAGCCCCGGTTATCCGGGGCTTGTTGTTTCTGGGGTAGGGAGATGTGACGGTCGACGGGTGCTTTTGCTTGGCGCGATGAGGAGTGCTGTTGCTGTTGCTGTTGCTGTTGCTGTTGCTGTTGCTGAGGCAAGGGAGGCCGGACGGGGATTTGTGCGTGCCCCGGATTGCTTTGTTAGCCTGAAAAAATTTCATGTTGGTATTAATGAACCCCGCCTTGTGCGTAATGCTGTTCACTTAAGAAAAACGCCGCGACTCCCATGGGAGTATGGGAGTCGCGGCGTTTTTCTTGGTCTGTTTTCTAGCCTCTGTGGGTCGATTCTGGTGTCGGACCCCCTCGGAGTGGCTGAAAAACATACAAAGAACCTGCTGCCAGATGACTGGCAGCGGGTTTCTGGAGTAGCCCGCCAAACGTTAAACGCTTAAGTGAACAGCATTACGCCTTGTGCGGGGTTTTATTTTTGTGATTGAAATAACGTTTTGGGTGGGGCAGGATTGGCAGTTCGGGCTACAGGGATGAGCAAGCTCTCGGAAGAAGGGCTGCTAATCGTGATTTAAGTAAAATCGATGTTCAGGGAATGCTTGCTGAGACGTGATGTTATGCGTGGGCGGTGGGTAGGGCGGTAGCGTGCCGGTGAGTCAGGCACCCAGAGGGCTTTTTACTCCTGCAAATCCCTGCCCAAGCACATGGGTATATATCTGTGTGGTTTTCAGATCGCTGTGTCCGAGCAGTTCCTGAACTGTGCGAATGTCCGTGCCGTTCAGCAGCAACTGGGTAGCGAAAGTATGCCGGAAGGTGTGGCTGGTAGCCGGCTTGTTGATGCCCGCATTGCGTACCGCTTGCTTTACAGCCTTCTGGACACTGGAGACATGCAGATGATGCCGAACCCAGCGTCCCTCCCGGTCTCGGCATACTGATAACGAGGGGAACAGCCATTGCCACTGTATCGAAATATCTGCAAACGGATACTTTCGTTTCAAGGCGAAAGGCAATGAGACAGGTACTCGTTGTTCGGGCGGTATGGAATTTAAGAGCGCGGTGAGCTGCGTGATCATCGCCTGAAGTTCGGGGGCAAGGACTTGCGGTAGCAGAGTGGTTCTGTCCTTGGCGCCTTTGCCGCCTCGAACAGTGATGACGTTGTTGGCAAAGTCAACGTCTTTAACTCGCAGACGTGCTGCTTCAGTGACCCGCATACCAGCACCATACATTAATGCGGCGATTAAACGGTGCGGCGTAGACAAAAGACTAATCACTGTCATCGCTTCCTGGTGAGTGAGCACCGTCGGAAGCCTGGCTGGTTTCTTGGCCCGAGTAATGCCGTCTATTTCACCGAGAGGGCGCTCCAGAACATGACGGTAAAGAAAAACAAGCGCATTGAGTGCCTGATTCTGTGTTGCGGCGGCGACGTCCCTTTCAGTGGCGAGCCAGGTGAGAAATGCACTGACATCCTGCTCGGCCATGGTCAGAGGGTGCTTAAGTTTATGGAAACGTATGAAATAACGTATCCAGTACCAGTAGGTTTTCTCCGTACGAATACTGTAATGACGAACACGGATCGCATTGCGGAACTGGTCGCGTAAGCGTGGCTGACCTGCACTTTCCTTGTGCATGGTGTCTCCTTCATTATGACTGTCCTTATGGGCAGTATTATTGAGAGGAGAAAATGTGGAAGTCAAGCGAACAGGGGGCGTTATGGATGGCTAAGGCTAACTTGCTGAATCATAGTGCTTTTATTGAAAAGATATATTATTTGTCGGGATGATATGAAGAAGGCGTCGTTATTGGATATGCGAGCCTTCGTCCTAATTGCTGTTATGCATAGGGAGCCTATGAACCCGGATCAGAAAGAGCGTTACATTCGGTGGCAGAATTACCGCATCACACAGTTGTCATTCTCGATCAACTTGTTCCTTGGGTTTGCGGTTGCGTCATTAGCTTATGCCATCAACCTAAAGCTGGGGGGAGGTGCCGATCAGGCGGTGCCTCTAGATTGTGTAATTATTTTGTGGTCGGTTTCGGCGGCGCTCGGCTGTGCTGCAACTGTGTCGCGGCTCCTTGATTACCGCTATACCGCGAAGAAGATCAAGGACGGAGGTGACTTCAATGCTTTCATGGCAAAATGGAGCGGCCCGGTTACGTGGGGCTGTTTTTGGCTACAAATATTAGCTTATACAGTTGGTGCGTACTTGTTCATCCAAGGGGTTGTAAATGCATAACAAGTTGCAGCAGTTCGCGCCTACGGCGCCGGACGCTCGTTCCTCGCGCCGCTGTGCAAAGCGTTATGAGTCACTATGAACGAGAAGATGTTGCCAAAAGATGCTGAACTCTATCGTCGAGTAGACGAGATTGTCCACTATATGTGGGACCCAATCGGAGTTTGTGCAATCCCGCAAGCAAGAGGCGAGTACAGCGGCTACCTGACTGGCATTTTCGGCAGAGTACAGGCTGGAGACCTGAATGATATCGTGGAATTTTTAAGGTGGGCATCGTCGGAGAATATGGGTCTATCCTTCGAGAAAGAGAAAGCTACCGAAGCCGCTAGGGCAATGCTCGCGTGGAAAGAGTTCATCAATGGAAACTCATAACCAAGCAATCAAATACGCTCCCTTCGGTCGCCGGACCTCGTTTCACTCGGCCGTTTATTGCGGGCGTTAGCATTCTCACAGGGAGCACTGAATGAAATCAGCTACAGTTAGAATGTATGCTCCTGAGCAGTGGGGCACACTAGAAAAGTTTAGTAAGTTTTATAGCGGCACATACTCTCTGAGTGATAGAGGTAAGCGAGCTATCTCTGGTGCTATAAATCATTTTCATAAAGCAGTTACACTAGAGCACCTTGCTTTAAAAATAATACCTAACCTAGAAGTCGACGAAGAAGAGTTGAATAAAAACGGCTACACCCAAGCCATTAACTCCAAGGAATTATCCGCTGTGGTTGAAGCTATAATTTTAGAATTGTATTCATCTATCGACTGCACTAGGAAGGTGATAACAGAAATATATTCCCAATACCAAGGGGTTCCTGATTCAACAAGAAAATACTTCCAAAACATTAAAAACGGAAAAATTGATAAAAACTTCCCGGAACAGCTTGTCATAGCTGTAACTGAAGCGTCATGGTACGACGGTTTCAGAGCAATTCGAGATGAATTAACACACCATGACACCGGTAGCTGCTCTAAAGATAGAGATACGGGGAAAATACGATATTTCCACCAGGGAATAAAAATCAAAGATAAGCCACTTATTATTGAAGATATCTTTGAAAAGATAGGTCAAACTTTCTCCGAGGTTAACCAATTTATAGGCAGAGTATTTGCCTACCTATATTCACAGCTAAATGACTCACCAGTTCTTCAATTTTGCGGCATATTTGATGGAAGAATGTACACTAGATATGTCTCCCCAAGTGAAGCGACTGATTTTCATAGCGGTATATGCGATGCAAAAAAATGGTTTGAGCTTGAAGAAAACCCAACATGCATATTTGCAAGTGAATGTGGTGCGTATAAAAATGCTCACAAATAAAGGCAGCGGACGCCTAAATGCGCCGCTGCTTTAGGCGTTATGTGTATTTCATCCACAGGCCCTGGAAGGGATTCTGATGACTGACTATTCCGGCTCTTGCCTGTGTGGCACCGTGAGTTTTGAGGTAAAGGGTGACTTCGATAGCTTTTACCTGTGTCATTGTCAGCACTGCCAAAAAGATACGGGTTCGGCTCATGCGGCAAATCTATTCTCACAGTCAGCTAAATTGGTTTGGCGGTCAGGTGCAGACGATGTGACGTCCTTTACGCTCCCAGGTACTCGCCACAACAAAAGTTTTTGTAAGTTGTGTGGCTCAGCATTGCCGAGCACTCAGACTGCAGGTTTGCTCGTTGTCCCCGCAGGCTGCTTGGACACTGAGATATCTATGGCGCCAACAGCGCACATCTTTTCGTCCAGCAAGCCGGCCTGGGATGCGAAGTATGGGGAAGTGCCAGAGTTCGAGGGACTGCCAGATTGAGCTACCATCACATAACCAGTGGCTGTTGGCGGACACACCTACGCTGCGCTCCGGTACGCCGCAAAGCCAAGCGTTAGAGCTCAATAAACACGGAACATCAGAATGCAGAATCAGATCAAACACTCATCAGGCAGATTCGGCGGGTACGAGTTCTCGTTTGGGCGTATAAACGTAATTCTCGGTGCCAATGGAGTCGGCAAATCCAGCTTTTTGGCAGAGTTGAAAGGCTCAATAGCTAACACAAATGGAGGCGGGAAGGTTGTTTATGTCGAAGGTGGTAGAACGATCAAAATTAAAGACCAGATCGTTATGGATCATACCACCGTGCAAAAGTACGACCGGTTCGAGAGCGCGCTGCAAGCTTATGAAAAAAAGAGAGTAAATTCTCTCGCGGATAGAGTATTCGACGCAATTGTCGTACTAGAAAAAAAGGGGCTGGAGCAACGATCAAAACACTCGGATAGTGTTGAAAGGTGGATTGAAGGTGGCCAGAATGGCCCTTGCCCACGGAGAACTCAACCACCTCTAGAATATCTTTTCGAGCTATTTCATGAAATTTTTCCTCAAATAGCCTTGACCTATGACTACAGTGCTCGAAAGCTAGTTGCAGAGAAAAATGGTGCCAAGTACGGCCCTTCAAGATTCTCAGATGGCGAGAAGCAGGTTTTTTCATTACTAGCTGATGTAATAGATACGGGTTCAGAGCATCGGTACTTCATCGTCGATGAGCCAGAATTGAATCTCCATCCCGAACTGGCGGAACGCCTATGGAGTTTGATCGAAGACCTCCTGTTTGATCGGTACTTCATCTACGCAACCCACAACATAAACTTTGCCATGCGCGACAATGTTGATGTCGTCTATGTCCTCAGCAATGAGTCAGAAAAAATCAGCACATTTTCTAATGTTAACGAGATTGACGATCAGGACATGAGGGCTTTTCTTGGATGTGTGCCCGGCATTCTTGCATCTGACAGAGTTGTCGTAACCGAAGGTCATGAAAAATCATTTGACTCTGTGTTCTATCGATGGATTCTCCAGGATGACTCTCTTGAAATTTTTCCGGCTGGAAACTGCCACGATGTATCGAATGTAATTAGTAAGAGGGGCGTATGGAATCACATTTCATCTAAAGTAAGGCTCTGTGGAGTTATTGACGCGGATTTCGGTGAGCAGCCCCCTGAAGACCATTGTCTTTTGCAGTTGCCTCTTCACGAAGCAGAGTCGTGTATCAGTGTGCCAAAGTTGATCGTTGATATTGCTACTCACATTGGTTCTCAGGAAAAGATTATTTCCGAAGATGAAGTGTCGAAAATTGTGCTCGATTTGCTGGAAGAATCTAAATTAGGTATTGCAGCAAGAAGGGTGGCAGCAAAGAATCAATGGATATCTCGTATTTCCGTGTCGAGATCGACAATGAAAGGAATAGAAAACGAGGCTCAACTGGTAGAGAAGCTGAAAAATGCGGCCCAGTTGGAAGCCGAGAAAGCATCTCAGGCACTGGAAGGCGACACGATTGAAAGCGCCGTAAGAGCTGAGTTAGCCATGATTCAAAGCACGCTCGAAGAAAGAAACATTGAACAAGCACTTAAGCTGTTGCCAGGCAAGGAGGTGGCGAATCTTCTTGCGCCCCGAGTCGGATGCAAATCTGCACTCGATCTTGCGCGTGCCATTAAAAAGAATCTACAACCTTCTAATTATCCTCATCTGGTACAAATAAAAACTGAAATTGAGGCAGTGCTTGCGCTCTAACAATTGCATGGAGAGGGACGCATTTTCCGCTACGCTTCAAATGCGCCCCTAATGCAAGGTGTTATGAAGAAATGAGGCTGGAGCAATGTCGCCTTTTTTATATATTTGCTGCGTACCTGTGGAAGTCTAACCGGAAAGAAAGCCGACAAGAGGCTGGTAATTCCCCGCGTCAGCATCGCGCAAGGCGGCGATATAGCGTTGCCTGTGTGCCCCTTCAGTGATCAGGGCGCTGTTCTCCCAGTGAGGACGAAAGCCATCAAAATACCGTGAAACGATTTCATCCGTAATGAGACGGGTGGCGCGCCCGTTGCCGTTTGGGAAAGGGTGAATGCTGACCAGCCGATGATGCAGTCGCGCAGCAAATTCTGCGGCACCAAAAGTGCGATGCTCTATCCAGTAGCGGGCATCATCCAGCAGGTTTCTCAATGCCGTCGGAATCTGTGCGGGGTCGATGCCGATATTCTTCTCGGTCTTGCGAAACTGTCCGGCCCATCGCCAGACCTCCCCGAACATGCGCTTGTGCAATGTCGTGATGAAGCCTTCTGTCAACAAATCATCCTGGCTGAACTTGCGTTGAGCGCGGAGCCAACGTAAACCTGCGAGGATGTTGTCCTGCTCCAGCGCATCCAGTTCCTGCCGGGTGCTGATGTGTGGGTGTTTGAGGCCGTTGAGTTCATCCTTGTCCAGTGGTGTCGCTCCCTGCGGATACTCCATCAAGTGTCCTCCCAGAAATCCCGTGGCAGATTGTTGAGTAAACGGGTGGCCTCCCTGGCCACCTCTTTTTCCTGTTGCGCGGGCGTGAGTTGTTGAGCCTCAAGTGCCATATGCGTATGCGCACGCCCGAGCAGTGCGCGCGCAAGCCGTTCCGCCCGCTTTTGCAGCGTCTGTTGTACGGGTTGTCGGGGGGCGAGGGCGTATACCAGCTCACAGTCCAGCGCGTCGGCGACTCGACGCAGTTGCTTGAGCGTGATGCGGTCGTCGGCTTCCATGCGCTCCATCTGGGTGACCTGGGAGCGACTGAGATCCAGACGTCGGGCCAGCTGCGGGCTGCTCATGCCCAGCGCCTTGCGAACGGATCGAATCCAGCCCTCGCGGGGGCGTGGCATCTCCGGGGCGAGCGTATGAGCCTTGTCGGCGAGGGCCTGATATTGCTCTCTGACGAGGGCTTTCATGGCATGGCACCTCAAAGTGGCAATGTATATAAAGCCATATTGAATCTTATTGGCTTTATATAGCAAGCCATTTCTGATGCAAAGGGCTATATATATGTGGCCTTTATGAGATGCCGCTCAATCTCAAACACATGCTCATCCTGCGCCCCCATTTCCCGCAACGCTTCGGCCAGCCGCAACAGGTATTCACTGTTCCGGCCGGACGGCCCGGCAGCGCTGGCGATATGCCGGGCGATATCCGGTTCCGGCGCCGGGCCGAGAAAGGCCGCATTGTCCTCGGTGGCGATATACACCAGCCCTTCGGCACGACTGCCATCATCAAACAGCATCTCGGTACAGAAACGCAGGTAGCCGTTCTTCTCGCGGAAATCCAGGTGTGCAAACACTTCCGGCGTGATCAGGAAGGCCATGCCGGTGCATTCGGCGCCGGGTTGGCGAATCAGCGTGGCGACGCGGCCGGGGTGGGTGGCGGTGCCGCGATGATCGTGCGATCCCTGCCAGAAGCGGCGTGTCCAGTCATGGATGCGTGCCGGGCGGCGGGCCAGGAACGGGAAATCCGGGCGGAAGATCAGTGAGCCATACCCGAACAACCAGACTTCACTGTGCTGGTCGAAGCGGGTCATCTGTTTATTCAGGTCAACGGTATTGAGGCTCATGGCGGTCACGGGAAACGGCGAACGGGACAGAGTCTAGCAGAGCGGTGCGGCGGCGCCGGTGTGTTTTCCGCTGTCTGTCTGGCAATCCGGCGCGTCATGCGTGAGCATGCCGGCCAGTCCTGTTCGGGAGCACAACATGGCACACAGTCTGGTTCTTGGCGGCATCCGCTCCGGCAAAAGCGCACTGGCGGAACAACTGGCCTCGGCCAGCGGGTCGCCTGTGCTCTATGTGGCCACCGGCAGCGCCGGGGACGGCGAAATGGCCGAGCGCATTCGCCGCCACCAGGCCCGGCGGCCGTCGGCGTGGGGGCTGGTGGAAGAGCCGGTCTCTCTGGCCAGCGTGCTGGTAGAGCAGGCGCCGGCCGCGCCGTGTCTGCTGGTCGATTGCATGAGCCTGTGGGTGGCCAACCTGCTGCACGCGGGTGACGCGGTATTCGCACGTGAACGTGAAGCGTGGCTGGCGGGCCTGCCGGATTACCCGGGGGAGGTCGTGATCGTCAGCAATGAGGTGGGGCTGGGTACCATCGGCATGGACCCGCTGACGCGGCGTTTCTGCGATGAGCTGGGCTGGCTGAATCAGGCGTTGGCGCAACAGTGTGATCAGGTGGTGATGTCGGTGGCGGGGCTGCCTTGCTGGTTAAAGGGCGGGGCGGCCTCCGGTAACTGATGTTCAGGCCGCGCTGGCGTGCCATCCCCCGTCGGCTTCTTCCAGTTCAAACGTCCGGGCTGCGTAGGCATGGCGATTGATCGGGCTGATGCTTTCCAGCAACACTGGTTTTATGGGCGGTAGGGTGGGTAGAGCGTAGCGAAACCCACCGTGAGAGTGATGCACTGCCCAGGCTGCTGAGGATGCAGTTCCGATCAGGCTTGTGGGAGTGAAACGGAGCTTGGACGTGGTGGGTTTCGCTACGCTCTACCCACCCTACGGCCCCAGGGGGCTTAATAGGAAGCGCGTCATTGAGCAGGATTTTTTGCTTGGCGCCTGATGTCCGGTCTGTCCCCACCCACCACTTTCCCGCTAATCCGTGATGAACCTTAAATCAACGCCAGGCTGGCTGCCAGCAGCGCGGCGACCTCAACGATCTCGACCAACGCCCCCGCAGTATCGCCGGTAAAGCCGTCCAGCCGCTGCCGCATTAACCGTTCGCCGAGCAGGAACAGTGCGGCCGCCGCGACCAGCATCCATACCGCCAGCCAGGCGCTCAGTAATGCAATGATGATCAACACTGTCCGCGTGGTATCGCGTGGCAGGTGTTCGGCGGCATCGTGGCCAAGGCCGTTTTCCCGTGCATACGGCAAACGCAAAAACAGCGCCGTGCAGGCAGCGCGGCCGAGTGCCGGGGCAATCAACAAGGGCAACAGAACAGACTGTTCCAGCAGGGTGGCCACGGCGGCTGTTTTTCCGAGCAGCACCAGCACCAGCGCGACCACGCCGGCGGGGCCGCAGGCGGGGTCTTTCATGATCTCCAACGTGCGCTCGCGGTTGCCCTGGCCGCCGAGCCAGGCGTCGGCACTGTCGGCCAGGCCGTCCAGGTGCAGCGCGCCGGTGATGCCGGCCCACAGCATCACCAGCAGCACGGCGGTGGGCCAGGCCGGCCAGCCGAGACTGTCTGCGACGCTGGCGAACAACCAGAATAAGATCCCCAGCAGCACGCCGACCACTGGCCACGCGGGTACGGCGTCGCCCTGGTCACGTGCACTCACGGTGCCGTGCAGTGGCACCGGAATGCGGGTCAGGAAAGCGATGGCCAACAGCAGGCCGCGACGGCTCACGCTGCGTCCAGTTGCAACTGGCCGGGGCGGAAGCCGTGGGCGATCAGGCAGGAAAATACACCGTGGTCGGTGTGGTCCAGGCGAATGCGGCTGCGCGAGGCGTAGGGCACCTGCACATTGGCGACGCTGCGTGCGGCGGAGATGCCGAGCACTTCCGCCATGACCATGCGGATCACGCCGCTGTGGCACACCAGCAGAATGCGCTGGCCTTGCAGGCGGTCGGTCCAGTAGGCCCAGGCGCCGGCGACCCGGCGCTGGAAATCCGCCAGCGTTTCGCCGCCCGGCGGTGGGTAATCCTCGTCGCCGGCCCAGAATTCGGTCAGGCGCTTGCCGTCGCGGGCCATGACCTGTTCCACCGTGCAGCCTTCCCACTGGCCGAAATGCACCTCGCGGAAATCCGCGTCCTGGTACAGCGGCAGGTCGCGCTCGGCAGCGAGCACTTCAGCAAAGGCGCGGCAGCGTTCCAGCGGCGACGTCAGGATCGCATCCCATTCTTCCTCCGCGCCGATGGCCGCCGACATCTGTTGCCAGCCGAGTTCGGTCAGGGGGTCGTCGCGGTGGCCGCGATAGATGCTGCCGCCCACAGGTTCACCATGGCGGAGCATGTCGATCCAGGTGGGTGGAATAGGGGGAGTCGGATCAAGAATCATGACTGACACCTGCTGAGTCAAAACTGGCCATCTGGTTGTGCAGCCGGCAGGCGGCCTGCAACAGGGGCACTGCCACTGCCGCACCACTGCCTTCGCCGAGGCGCATGTCGAGCTCCAGAAGTGGATCAGCGTCCAGTGCCCCGAGCACCGCCGAATGGCCGGGCTCGCTGGAGCGGTGGGCAAAATGCAGCCAGTCGCGCAGCGCAGGCTGCAGGCGGCAGGCTGCCAGGGCGGCGACGGAGACGATGAAACCGTCCACCAGCACGGGAATCCGGTGTTGCGCGCAGCCGAGCAGGGCGCCGGTGAGTGCGTTGATTTCAAAACCGCCGAGCGAGGTGAGCACGTGCAGCGGATCGGTGTCCTGGCCATGCCGTTGCAGCGCGCGGCGAATGACGTCTACCTTGTGGGCCACGCCGGCCGGGGCCAGCCCGGTGCCCGGGCCGGTCAATGCAGCGGGATCGCTGCCCAGCAGGGCGCTGGCCACAGCCGTGGCGCTGGTGGTGTTGCCGATGCCCATCTCGCCGCCGACAAACAGCCCGATGCCGGCCTGTGCGGCGCGCGCTGCCGCGCGCACACCGATGTCCAGCGCAGCGTCGCATTGCGCCTGGGTCATGGCCGGCGCCTGCACGATGTTGGCCGTGCCAGCGCCGAGGCGTTCATCAAGCACGCCAGGCAAGCGGGGTTGTGCGGTGACGGTGCCGGTGTTGATCACTTCCAGGTCGGCGCCAAGATGCCGTGCGAGCACGCTGATCGCCGCGCCGCCGGCGGCGAAATTCGCTACCATCTGCGCCGTCACGACTTGCGGGAAAGCTGAAATGTTTTCCGCGCAGACACCGTGGTCGCCAGCAAAGATCACGATACGCACCGCATCCACATCCGGTTGCTCGCGATGTTGCTGTGCACTCAGGGTAATCGCCAGCCGTTCCAGCCTGCCCAATGAGCCGGGTGGCTTGGTCAGCATGGCCTGGCGTGCACGGGCACGCGCAGCCATCGCCGTGTTGATGTCTGGTGGCGTAAGACGCCAAATCGGGGCTTCGTTCAACGTTACATCCGATGTAATGAAACAGACTTGCAGCGCAGGATGGTCTGCCCCTGCCGAGGCGGTGTCAAGTGTACACCGGTGGGTAAACGGTCCGGCCGGTCATGAATCCTTTTCCGTGAATAATGTGACATGTTGCAATGATTCGATGCGAAAACCGGGCGGGGAGCCGGGGCGAGTGATGGCATGTTAAGCGCATTGTGCTGCTGTGTAGTGGCTCTGTTACTGGACGCCTGGCTGGGTGAACCGCGACGTGCGCATCCGCTCGTTATCTTTGGCGCTTACGCCATGCGGCTGGAAGAAATGCTCAACCCGTCCGGGCGCGGTACGGTGCCATCCGGGTTGCTTGCCGTCGGGTTGGCGGTGGTGCCCTGGGTGGCGCTGGCGGCGTGGCTGCTGGCGGTGCTGCCGGCGTGGGCCGGCTGGGCGGTGTCCGCGGGCGGGCTGTACGCCGCTATCGCGCTGCGCAGCCTGCGTGAGCATGCCCGGGACGTCAGCCTGCCGTTGCAGGCCGGTGATCTGGTGCGTGCGCGTGAGCAGGTGGCGCGCATTGTCAGTCGTGACACGCAGGCGCTGGATGCGGAAGGGGTGGCCCGTGCCGCGACGGAATCGGTGCTCGAGAATGGCGCCGATGCCCTGTTTGCCAGCCTGTTCTGGTTCCTGGTCGCCGGCCTGCCGGGCGTGATGGCGCATCGTCTGGTGAATACGCTGGATGCCATGTGGGGGTATCGCACGCCGCGTTACCTCGCGTTCGGCCGCGTGGCGGCCAGGCTCGACGATCTGCTCAACTGGGTGCCCGCGCGTCTGACCGCGCTCGGTTATGCACTGGCCGGCGACACGGCCCGGGCACTGCGCTGCTGGCGCACCCAGGCGCGGGACTGGAAAAGCCCGAATGCCGGGCCGGTGATGGCCGCCGGTGCCGGTGCGCTGGGTCTGCAACTCGGTGGTGTGGCGATATATCACGGTGCGCCGCAGCTGCGACCGCCGTTGGGCGAGGGGGCCGCGCCGGACGCGCGTGCACCGCTGGCGGCCATCCGGCTGGTGCAGCGTTCGCTGTGGTGTTGGTTGGCCACGATGCTGATGCTGGCGGTGTGGCTGTGAAGCCGCCAGTGCATGGCGGCCGGTTGCGCGAGATGGCGCAGCGTACCGGCATCCCCGCCTCTGAGTGGCTGGACCTGTCCACCGGCATCAATCCGAATCCCTGGCCGGTGCCGCCGATTCCGGAAGCGCTCTGGCATCGTTTGCCGGAAGACGACGATGAATTGCCCGATATCGCGCGACACTGGGCCGGTGCACCCGCCACCGCCGGTTGCGTGCCCGTGCCGGGCAGCCAGGCGGCGATTCAGGCGCTGCCGTCTTTGCGCGGGCGTAGCCGCGTGGGGGTGCCGATGCCCGGTTACCGGGAGCACGCCTACCGCTGGCATCTGGCCGGGCATGAGGTGGTGCCACTGGCGGCGGATGACATAGAACACGCCTTGCCCACACTGGATGTGCTGGTGGTGGTCCAGCCGAACAATCCGACCGGGAGGGTGTGGCCGGTGGAGACGTTGCGGCGCTGGCATCGTGTATTGGCCGCGCGGGGTGGCTGGCTGGTGGTGGATGAGGCGTTCATGGATCCGCTGGATGGCGCGGCCACGATGGCGCCCCATGCTGGCGATGAGGGGGTGGTGGTGCTGCGTTCGCTGGGCAAGTTTTTCGGGCTGGCGGGTGCCCGGGCGGGTCTCCTGTTTGCCATGCCGCTGCTGTGCGAGAGGCTGGCGGACCAGCTGGGCCCCTGGTGCGTTAATGGTCCGGCAAGATGGCTGATGGCCAGGGCACTGGACGACGTCCGTTGGCAACGCGATGCGCGGGGGCGTTTGCAGGTTGCCAACGAAAGGCTGACGCAGCTGTTGACCGCACATTCATTGCCGGTGGAAGGGCGGAATCTGCTTTTTTGCTATGTCCGGCATCCTGCAGCAACAGATATGGCGCGCGCGCTGGCGGAGCGGGCCGTGCTGGTTAGAAGGTTTGAAGTGGGAGAGGGCGGCCCTGCCCTGCGTTTTTCTGCGCCGGTCTGCGAACCTGAGTGGCGCCAGTTTGCCGAGGCAATCAGGCATAGCGTTTGAGCTGAAAGGGTGGGTGTCACTCAGAGTAGTGTAGTGCCAGCTCGACCGCCTGGGGCAAGGGCGCGCGTTGGCGGGGTTGCTGCTCAAGGCGGGCAGGGGCTGTCCCGCACGCCTCGACCACAATGTCGCTTTCGAAAAGATAGGCTGCGAAAGACAGCAGGTCCTGCGGATTTGGACCGGAGACGGTCATCGGGAGACGGTGTCCTGTCAGAACGGCGTAAGCATCCATGTAATATACCGCCATCGTATCCATGTCTTCATTGTGCTCGGGGTGTGCGATGCCTTTCTCTTGAAGATGAGTTTGTGAAAATTTGTCAGTGGGTGGTTCGAGATAAACCCCGGCCAGCTCTCCCGTTTCCCTGATGGAAATCACCATGAGCACATTCTCATCGGCATGTCTTTTCCAGATAGTCCAGGGTGGCTTGATGTCGATGCAGCCTTCCGCTGTCTTGATACGCTGGGTTTCTGGATAAAGGCTGGCGTATACAACCAGACCAAGTCGAAAAATATCCCTGGTATGGATGGTATAAAGGAGCAATACGGTCACGCAGAAAAGAGCGCAAGACAAGCGCGATGGAGGCTTGCGGTGATCGTAAACATGCTTCCGGAAAAATTCCGTTAAAGTCACGCTGGACAGACTCCGGTGAGGATCAGGCCAGCCCGACTTGCACGTCGGGCTGGCCGGGCTGGTGAATCAGTCTTCCACCACAAAGGTAATGTCCATCGGCAGCATGGTGGTCGGAATAAAGGCCACTTCACTGTCATCCGCCGGATCAAACACGCGCAGGCCCGGCGCGCTCAATGTGCCGTCACCCATCCACAGGCGGCCCAGCGGGTCGGCGGTCAGTGCGCGGATATCGGTGTTGGCTACTTCCTCGATTTCGCTTTGCACTTCGCCGGTGGCCGGGTTGATGCGGAACACGCTGGCGTTCTGGTAGGCGTTATAGATGTTGATATAGGCCGTGTTGTCATTGATGACGGCCAGATGGTTGATGCGGCCAGTGTCCTGGTCGCCGGCAAGCAGTTGGGTGACGGCAAAGGTTTCCGGATCAACGCGATCAATGCCGCCGATCTGGCCCCAGGTGTAATAGTTGCCCACGCCATGTACCAGCAGGCCCAGGTTGGGGCGGTAGGTGATGCCCAGCGGGTTGCGGCTGATCAGCGGGATACCCTTGAGCCCGTCCTCACCCATGCCGGTGTCGATTTCTTCGTCGGTGTTGATATCGAACACGGCGACGTAACCGTCTTGCGTGGGGTTCCAGCTACTGTCCAGTCGCTGCATGGCGATAAACAGTTGATCACCGACGATGGCGCCGGCAGACATGCGCGGCGTGGCCGCGCCGCCCGCCGCATAGGCCGAGAGATCCAGTTCGCCGAGCAGAAATTCTGCTTCCGTTGTGGCAGAAGGATTGACGATCCAGGCAGTGGTGGCGTCATAGCGAATCAGGTACGCCTTTTCTTCGTTCACAAAAATCAGTTCGTAAGGGTTGGAAGAACCGGTGTCGGAGGGCGACACGGCGGAATATTGCCATTCGAAGACCGCCGGGTTGGTGATGTCGATCTTTGCCACGCGATCGGTCATGTAGCGCTCGATCAGGTAGTAGTGCTGGCCGTGGCTGGACACGGCAATGTCCGACACAGTGGCGTGGTACCCGCCAGACGCCGTCATGTTGTCTGTGTCCAGATCCACCAGTTCCACTTCGCCGGAGCCGAAGTCCGGGCTGGCGGTGGCGATGACGGCGGTCATGCCTTCCGGGCTGATGAACCCCGGACGGGCGCTGGAACTGTCGCCGCCACAGCCGGTCAGCGCGGTGATCGCCAACAGGCCGGCGATGGCAACGCGCAGCAGGCCGGTTGGTGCGGAGGTCGTGGGAATGTTCATGCGGGATTCCTCGTGTGGCAAAACTTACAGGGTATGTTGCAGGGTCAGGAACCAGGCACGGCCTGTGCCCGGGAAGCGGTTGAAATCCTGGTAGTGCTCGTCGGTGAGATTGTTGACCGAGAGGTCTAGGCGCGTTTCACCGTGTGCTCGCCAGGTGCGTGTCCACGACAGGCGGGCATCCAGGGTTTCGCGTGTCTCGGCGGGCAGATTGTTGGCGGCGTCGTAGTAAAGTTCGTCGTCGAAATGCCAGGCAAGCTCGAACTGGAACGGTTGCCACTGCCAGGTGCTGCGCAGCGTGGCCGAGCGGTGATAGACGCCCGGTACGCGCTTGCCGGTGAACGTGAGTATGTCGCGCGAGACATTTTCTGAATCCTGCACGGTGGTGTTGCCGCTGAGCGCCCAGCGCGGCGTCAGCGCATAGCGGGCATCCAGTTCCAGGCCACGAAACTCTGCCGCGACGTTGACGTGCCGGCCCACGCCGCGTGCGTCGAAAATGGTCACAATGGCCGGGTCGAGGTCGCGCAGAAAACCGGTCAGTTCGAGATGGCCACGGGTGAACGTGAGCCGAGATCCTGCCTCGTAATTGAGCGCCTCTTCCGCCACCAGATTGCGATTGCCGATGAACAACCCCTGCTGGCCAAAACGTTCCAGCAGCGTGGGGACGCGCACCTGGCGCGACACGTTGGCATAAACTTCCAGTGGCGTGAAAAGCTGATGCCGTGCGCCGAGTTGCCAGCCGTTGTAGTCGGTGCGATAGCGGCTGTCATCCATGCTGCCGTCCGGCATGGCTTCGGTGGCTTTGTCGATCAGGTCGGTGCGCCGCACCACGGCCTGGGTGCGCCAGCGCATATCCGTGCTCAGCCATTCGTGACTGAGTGCGGAGGCGATCAGCAGACGCTCCCGATGTGCTTCCGGATCAAGGCTGAGGCGGTCGGTCTGGTCCTGGTCGTAGTGCGCGAGGTCCACCGAGGCGGTGAGCTGATGAGTGTTCAGCAACCAGCTTGCGGTGTTGTTCAGCCCGACGTGGGTGGTGTCTGTGCGCACATCGTAACGTCCGGTGCCGACGCGCCCGATCAGGTCCTGGTAGCTTTCATCAATACTGGAAAACGTGAGCCGGTGGCTGCTGTGCAACGTGCCGTCGCGCCAGTGCTGATCGCGGAAATGCAGCTGCGCACGGCGCGTCTGTGTGGCCAGCCGCGCACGGTTGTTGCGCCAGTTCTGGATGGCGGGAATGCCCTGGTCCTTGTCGGTCCACTGCGTCAGCAGCGACAGCCGGCGCGATGGATCAATGTCATAACCCGCGCTGAAGCTGGCGTCGTACTGCTCGATATCCGCGTTGCGACGCTGCGTTGTGTTGCCGTCGGTGGGGTTATACCAGTCCGATTCGTTTGGGTAGCGGAAATCGTTGTCCGCGGCTTGCCGGTTGGCAGAGAGCCAATAATGGAAGCGGCCGTGTGTGCCACTGTTGAAGATGCCCTGGCGTTGCGTACCGAAGCTGCCGGCGCCGAGGTTTATGCGCGTCTGTGCCTCGGTATCAGCACCGAGCGATTCCATCAGGATAACACCACCCGCACCGGCCTGCGCAATGCGGGCCGGCGGGTTACCGGGATAAACCTGGATGCGCCCGACGTCATGCAGCGAAAACAGACTCAGGTCGACGCCGCCGTAAAGCGGATCATTGAGCAGCATGCCGTCGAGAAACACCTGCACCTGCTTGCCTGACGAGCCGCGCACCGAGACAGCGGCCTGGCTGCCCAGGCCGCCGCTCTGCCGGATCTGCACACCGGTCTGGTCGCTCAGGGTGTCGGCGAGTGTCGTGATGCGGTTTTCGAACGCGTCGCGATGCACCACGCGCACCGGGCTGGTGCTGTCTTCGGGTTCGATGTCAGCGGCAGCATTCAATGGCCGTGCGATGATTTCCACGGGCGCCAGCACGTTGTCGGCAGCCTGCGCGGCACCGCTGGCGCAAACGCCGGCGATGGCCACAGCAAGCCCGCAAAAGCGGTGCATGTTCCGTTCCCCTTCCAGTTTCCCGTGATGACAGGCAAAGCGTCGCCGCAGGTTTTCCGCAGGGAAAACCCGTAGCATTTGCAGCTATCAAAGGGTCCGAAAACGCCGGTATCATGCACCGGCCGCGGCAGAAACCCCGCGCGAAAGCCCACCGCGTTCGCGACGATAGCCGGTGGCAGGCCGGTCTCCGGGCTGACGGTCGGATGCGTGAGCATCCCGGTACACACGCCTTCCCGCGCCTTGCGCAGTGGCTGGCTGAACAAACAGCCTGTGCGACCTGAACCGATCACCGTTGCGGGGGCAGCGCTGGTGTTGCACCAGCTTCCCAGTTTCATCCCTCGGCCTGACGGCCGCCGGGACACCTGCCACGGACAGATTCTGTCGAGCGCGTCCTGACGGGCGCGCCGATGCGGGGCATCTTAGGGTGTGTCGTGCTGCTTGTCATCAGGCGGTGCCGGCCCGGACACAGGAAACGCCTATGAACATGATCATCCGTACCCTGCTGCTGGCGGGGCTGCTGCCGGCCCTGGCCGTGGCAGCGCCGGCCATGCCGCGTTGTGTGGTGGATGACCTGCAGCGCGAAGTGTGCGTGGCTGCGCCGGCACAACGCATTGTGTCGCTGTCACCCGGTGCGACGGAGCTGCTGTTCGATGCCGGTGCCGGAGAGCAGGTGGTGGGGGCGGTCAGCTTCAGTGACTACCCACCGGCGGCCAACGCAATCCCCCGCGTGGGCAGCTATAACCGCCTCGATCTGGAAACGTTGCTGACGCTCAGGCCCGATCTCGTCATCGCCTGGCGCAGCGGCAATCCTCGTGAGCAGGTGGACCAGTTGGTGCGCCTGGGTATTCCGGTCTACCACACCGAGCCGCGCCGTTTTGCCGACATCACGTCAAGCGGCTGGCCGGCACGGAGCAGACCGGTGATGCGGCGGGCGATGCATTCGGTCACGCCGTGCAGGCGCTTCGGCAGCAGTATCAGGACGCCGATCCGGTGACGTTGTTCTATCAGATCTGGAACGATCCGCTGATGACCGTCAACGCGACGCACTTTATCAGCGAAGCGATGCGGCTGTGCGGCGGCGTCAACGTGTTCGGCGAGTTGTCGCGGCTCACACCCACGCTGGATATCGAAGCCGTGCTGGCGGCAAACCCGCAGGCGATTGTCGCCGGCGGCATGGGGGAAGATGACCATGGCTGGGTAGAGGCCTGGCGCCGCTATCCGGAGTTGCAGGCGGTGCGGGAAGACCATCTGTTTTTCATTCCGCCGTCCACATTGCAGCGCCCCACGGTGCGATTGCTGACCGGCACGCGCACCTTGTGCGGGCAACTGCAGGCGGTGCGTGATGCTGATTGAGCGCCGTATCGCCTGGCCGTTGCTGGCGTTGTGCGGTGCGTCGCTGCTGGCGCTGGTGGTCGCCGTGGCGGTGGGCAGTGTCACCATCCCGCCGGCGGATATCTGGGCGGTGCTGCGCGGCGAGGGCGATCCGCTGCACCGCACCCTGTTGCTGGAACTGCGCGCGCCACGCGCGCTGGCGGCGTTTGCCACCGGCGGCCTGCTGGCGCTGGCGGGTGCGCTGATGCAGGTGCTGTTGCGCAATCCCCTGGCGGACCCGTATGTGCTCGGTTTGTCGGGCGGTGCGGCGGTCGGGGCACTGGGGGCAATGTTGCTGGGTGCCGGCGCTGCCCTGGTGTCCGGCAGTGCGTTCGCCGGGGCATTGTTGTCCGCGCTGCTGGTGTTCGGGCTTGCCCAGGGCACCGGGAGCTGGACACCGGCGCGGCTGTTGCTGACGGGAGTGGTGGTCGCGGCAGGGTGGGGCGCGCTGATCAGTTTCATGCTGGCGATCGGGCCGGCGGAACGCCTGCCCGGCATGCTGTACTGGCTGATGGGCGATCTCAGTTATGCCCGCAGCCCGTGGCCGGCAACGGGTGTGCTGCTGATTGTTGTGCTGCTGGCTGTGCCGGCCGGCCGCAGCCTGAATGTGCTGGCGCGGGGGCCGTTGCAGGCGGCGGCGCTCGGCGTGCCGGTGAAGACGCTGGAGCGCGGTGTGTATGTGGTCGCCAGCCTGCTGACGGCGATGGCGGTGACGACGGCCGGGTCGGTCGGGTTTGTCGGCCTGATCGTGCCGCACATGTTGAGGCTGGTGCTGGGCAATGACCAGCGGGTGATCCTGCCGGCGTCGGCGCTGGCCGGCGGCATGCTGCTGACGTGCGCGGACACGTTTTCGCGCACGCTGATTGCGCCGGAGCAGTTGCCGGTCGGCGTGATAACGGCGCTGATCGGTGTGCCGACGTTTCTCTGGCTGTTGTACCGGAGCCGCTGATGGACGCACCGCTGCTGGAGGCCCGCCAACTGGTGATCGACATTCCCGGCCGTGCCGATGGGCGCGCGCTGGATATCGCCATCCGGCCCGGGCAGGTGTGGGGCGTGCTCGGCCCCAACGGTGCTGGCAAGACCACCCTGCTGCACACGCTGGCCGGCTTGCGCGTGCCGCGCCAGGGTGACGTCCGGGTACGTGGAAAGGAAATGGCCGGCTGGCGCCGTCGGGCGCTGGCCCGTGAACTGGCGGTGGTGTTTCAGGAGCGCCATGAAGGGTTCCCGGCCACGGTCATGGAAACCGCGCTGATCGGGCGCCACCCGTGGCTGTCGCCCTGGCAGATGGAGGGCGCGGAGGATATCGCCATCGCCCGCGCTGCACTGGCCAGCCTGTCGGTGGCGCATCTTGCGCAGCGCCTGCTCGCCACGCTCTCCGGCGGTGAACGCCAACGCGTGGCGATTGCGACGGCGCTGGCGCAGACGCCGAGCGTGTGGCTCGCCGATGAACCGACCAATCATCTGGACCTGCACCATCAGGTGGCGGTCATGGCGCTGTTGGCGGAGCAGGCGGCGGCCGGTTGCGGCGTGCTGCTGTGCCTGCACGATCTCAACCTTGCGGCGCGCTGGTGTGATCACATTCTGCTGCTGTACCCGGACGGCGAAGCCTGCTTCGGGCCGGCGCAAACCATGCTGGTACCGGAGGCGCTGTCGCGTTTGTACGGTCAGCCGCTGTTGACCACGGAAATCGATGGCACGCGTGTGTTCGTGCCGGGCCGATGACAAGGAGCCAGAATGCGCGACGATGCGAAAACCCCGGCACGCCATGCGCAGCGCATGGCGCGCAAACAGGAGATCATGCGCGAGCGTATTGCCCGCGCGCAGAAAGAACAGGGCGTGCTGCTGGTGCTCACCGGGCCGGGCAAGGGCAAGAGCAGCTCCGGGTTCGGCATGCTGGCGCGCTCACTGGGCCACGGCATGAAGGTCGGTGTGGTGCAGTTCATCAAGGGCAGTTTTTCCACCGGCGAGGAAGCGTTTTTCCGTCATCTGCCGGGCGTGGATTACCACGTCATGGGCGAGGGCTATACCTGGGACACGCAGGACCGGGAGCGTGATGTGGCGGTGGCACACGCCGCCTGGGAAGTGGCGCGGCGCATGCTCAGCGACCCGGCTTATCAATTGGTATTGCTGGACGAACTGAACATCGCGCTGCGCTACGAGTATCTGGATCTGGATCGCGTGCTTGACGACCTGATGCAGCGGCCACCGATGCAGCACGTAGTGGTTACGGGGCGTTACGCCCCGCGCGAGTTGATCGACATTGCTGACACCGTCACCGAAATGAAAGTGATCAAGCACGCCTTCGCAGACCAGGGCGTCAAGGCGCAGAAAGGCATTGAGCTGTAGTGACTCAGGTGTCCGCCGCCGGTGTGGTCGGGCGTCGGGTCACCAGCAGCTTGTCGACGCGGCTGCGGTCCATGTCCATCACTTCGAATTCCATCTCGGCGCAGACAAAGGTGTCGGCCACCGCCGGCACGCGGCCAAGCCGGTGCATGGCAAAACCGCCCATGGTGTAGTACTCGTCCTCGGCTTCGTCATCCAGGCGGCTGAGATCGAACGCCTGCTTGAAGCGCTGGATGGTCATGGTGCCGTCCACCAGCCAGCTGCCGTCGCCGCGCTGCACCATTTCCGGTGCGTCGTCCTGGTCTTCTTCCGGCATGTCGCCCACGATGGCCTCCAGCACGTCGGTGACCGTCACGATGCCGGTGAGGTCGCCGTATTCGTCCACGATGCAGGCCAGTTGCGCACGCGTCTGACGAAACTGTTCGAACAGGCTGGTGGAGGTGATGGACTCCGGAATATAGACCGGCGGCCGCATCACGGCGCGCACATCGGTGGCCTCGCCGGCCAGGACGCGCTTGACCAGATCATTGGTGCGCAGCACGCCGACGATATGTTCCAGCCCGCCCTCGCACACCAGGATGCGCGAATGCGGGCTGCTGATGATGCGTTGGTGAATCACGTCTTCGCCGCTGTTCAGGTCGATGTAATAGACATCTTTGCGCGGCGTCATGATTTCGTTGACGCTCTGTTCGTCCAGGCGCAGCACGTTCGACACCAGTGTCTGCTCGCTGACATGAAACACGCCGGCTTCCGCGCCCTGTTCCATCAGCACCTTGATTTCTTCATCCGACACTGGTGGTTCTTCGTTCGGGCGGGCGCCGAGCAGGCGCATCAGCAGGTCGCTGGAGCGCGACAGCAGCCAGACCAGCGGCCGGGCAATGCTGGACAGCCAGCTCATTGGCCGGGCAATCAGCCCGGCGATGGTTTCCGGTGCCAGCAACGCGAGCCGTTTGGGCACCAGTTCGCCGACCACCACGGACAGGTACGTGATCAGTGCCACGACCAGGGCCAGTGACAGGCCGCGGCTGTAGGGCGCCAGCGCCGGCACCGTGGACAGCATGTCATTGATCGGCCCGGCCAGGGCGTTTTCACCCACCGCGCCACTGAGAATACCGATCGAGGTAATGCCCACCTGGATGGTGGAGAAGAAGCCGGCAGGTTTCTCCTGCAGGGCCAGTACCGCGTTGGCACTGCTGTGGCCTTCGTCGGCCCGGATTTGCAGCCGTGCCTTGCGCGCGGAGACGACCGCGATTTCAGACATCGCAAAGACACCGTTGAGAACGATCAGAAACAGGATCAGCAAGAATTCCATGAGGTGGCCGCACCGTGTTTGGCACGCGCGGCGGAGGTGTTGAGGGACTTTGATGGTGCATTACAATCCGTTTTTTGCCAAGGAGCGGCCATGCCGACACTGATGATTCAGGGCACCACGTCGGATGCCGGAAAAAGCACGGTCGTTGCGGCACTGTGCCGCTATCTGGCCCGGCGGGGTGTGTCGGTGGCGCCGTTCAAGCCACAGAACATGGCGCTCAACAGTGCCGTGACGGTGGACGGCGGGGAGATCGGCCGTTCCACGGCATTGCAGGCCATGGCCTGCGGCGTGCCGCCGCATTCGGACATGAACCCGGTATTACTGAAACCGCAGACGGATTGCGGTGCGCAGGTGATCCTGCGCGGGCAGGTGATCGGCACCATGCAGGCGCTGGATTACCACGCCTACAAACGCGAGGCGATGTACGCCGTGCGTGAAGGCTGGCAGGCCTTGGCCGCCCGCTATGACGTGATCATCGCCGAAGGCGCAGGCAGCCCGGCGGAAATCAATCTGCGCGACAACGACATCGCCAACATGGGCTTTGCCGAAATGGCCGACTGCCCGGTGCTGTTGGTGGGCGACATTGATCGCGGCGGTGTGTTCGCGCAACTGGTCGGTACGCTGGCGCTGCTGTCCGGGTCAGAACAGGCGCGCACGCTCGGCTTTGTCATCAACCGTTTTCGTGGCGACCTGTCTTTGCTGAACAGCGGGCTGGACTGGCTCACCGCGCGCACCGGCAAACCTGTGCTGGGGGTGCTGCCGTATCTGCACGGGCTGCTGCTGGATGCAGAAGACAGCCTGGGCATACCGATGACCGAGGCCGGTGCCGGGGCATTGAGGGTGGTGGTGCCGGTCCTGCCACGGATCAGCAACCACACCGATTTTGATCCGTTGCGCCTGCACCCGCAGGTGGCGCTGACGTTCGTCGGTCCCGACCAGCCGGTGCCGCCGGCGGACGTGATCATTCTGCCGGGCAGCAAACACACACGCGCTGATCTGGACTGGCTGCGCGCGCAGGGCTGGGAGGAGGTCATCCGGCGTCATCTGCGCTATGGCGGGCGTGTGCTGGGAATTTGCGGCGGTTTCCAGATGCTGGGCGAGAGTGTGGACGACCCGGACGGGCTGGAAGGCGCCCCCGGCAGCACGCCGGGGCTCGGGCTGCTGCCGTTGCGCACGCGCATGGTCGCAGGCAAGCAGTTGCGCCAGATGACCGGCCTGATCGTGCCGGAGGGGGCGCCCTTTGCCGGCTACGAAATCCACAATGGCGTCAGCGAAGGGCCGGCGTTGGCACGTCCACTGATGCGTACCGACGCGGGCCGTGACGACGGCGCCGTCAGTGAGGACGGGCAGGTGCTTGGTACTTATATGCACGGCCTGTTCGATACGCCGCAGGCTTGCGCCGCGCTGTTGTCGCGGCTGGGCCTGCGCGCTGCGACGGCACCGGATTATCGCGCTCACCGCGAACAACAGCTCGACCGGCTGGCGGACACCGTGGCGGCGCACCTGGACACGGCTTGGCTGGATCGTTGCCTGGGCCTCTGACAGCCTGTCAGAGGCTGTTGCGTGCCAGCGCCAGTAGCTGATTGACCGCTTGCCGGTGCCGGTATTCGATCCAGCCCTTGAACGGCCACAGCGCCTGCCAGGTCATCAGGCAGGCGCCCTTGAGTGTGCACTGGCGCCGGCCCTGCTCCGGCGCGGCGAAATAACCGAGCGCGGTCATGCGCTCGGCTTCGTGTTGCAGATAGCGGGCGACGAATTCCGACACCTGCTCTTTCGGCACCTCCCGTACGGTGAGGCCGCGTGCGCGGGTCAGATAGCGCTCGGTCATGTCGAACAGGTCGTACAGCTGGTCCGGCGGTGTGCCGGGCAGGCGGCATTGCAGCCGCGCGGGGTCTTCAGGGAACGGGTTCGGTACGGTGCTGTTGTTCATCACCAGCATGGCGCCGTTGTCCCAGCTGCGCACCAGCTCCACGTAGTCGAGCACCATCTGTGTATTCGACAGCGTGGCCACGCTGCACAGGCTGTGGCGGACCGGATGGCGCAGCAGGGTGACTGCGGCATCCACCATCAGTGTGGGGGACAGGAATGTCACCACTTCAAAACCGCGTGCGCGCAGCAGGTTCACATGCTGTTGGTGTGTGCCCGTCTGCAGGCCGATGTAGTCATCAAATGGCAACGGCTGGAGCCGATACTGTGCCGGCAGCCACTGGCTGCCACGTACCAGCAGCGGTACGCCCAGATAAAAAAAAGCCGCCGCCCCGCCGGCCAGCGTGGCCCCCCAGGCAAGCCATGACATGGCAAATTTCCTCGTTTTTTTATGGGTCGGCTTTTTGGCCGCCGATTTTATCGATCGATCATGCAGGGCGTCCCGCCCTGTGCTGATGCCGCGACGGCGTCGGACGCGGCCGTGCACATGCCTGTGCTGCCAGGTGCCGATGGCCGAAGCCGCCGGGCTGGTGTCGACAGGTTATGCCACGCGTGATGGCGAGGGGCCAGATGTCATTGTGTGATGTGTGTCGCGTTTTTCTGGTGTGATCAGGGCGTCCGCTCGCGGGGCAGCAGTGCCAGCAAGGCAAACAGGCGCTCGTGCAGTGACGCGAGGGCGAGGTCGGACACCGCCTGCAGTGTCTCGGCGTCCTGCACCCAGGTGCCGGGTGTCAGTTCGTCGGCGCAGTGGTCGCACAGGCCAGCCAGGGTGTCGGCATCGCACTCCAGATGGCATTGCAGGCCGAGCACGCGCTCTGCATACAGGTAACCCTGGTTGACACAGGCTTCGCTGGCAAACAGGTGGCGTGCTCCGTCCGGCAGGGCAAAGGTGTCGCCATGCCAGTGCAGCACTTTCGGCATGTCGCGAAACAGCAGGCTGATCTCCTGCGGGCAGTCCACGGTCGGCTGGATCGGGAACCAGCCGATTTCCGGCACCGGGTTGCGGGTGACCGGCGCGCCCAGCACGCTGGCGATCAGTTGCGCGCCCAGGCAAACGCCGACCACCGTGCGTCCGTGCTCGATGGCGTCGCGGATCAGGCGCTTTTCGTCGGCCATCCAGGGGCAGGTGGCTTCATCGTTGGCGCCCATCGGGCCGCCCATCACGATCAACCAGTCAATCTCGTCCAGCGCCGGCAGGGTGTGCGGCTCGGACAGCAGCAGGGTGCGGGTCTCAAAGCCTTCGCTGGCCAGCCAGTCGCCGATGGCGGCCGGGCCTTCGAAAGGCACATGCTTGAGAATCAGCGCGCGGGGCATTGCATCTCTCCGTTCAGGTGAGCAATCAGGACAGGCCCGCCAGTCTGGTCAGTACAGATAGACGGCCTGCAATTCCGCCAGGCGTTTGCCGCGTTCGTCGAGCAGGATCAGTGTCTCGCCATCCAGTTGCGCGCGGCGGGTCCGGTCCAGTGCGGCGCTGAAGTCGCCTTCAATATTCATGCCACCGGCGCAGGCCATCTTGGTGGCGGCGAGGGGGCCGAACGTGAGCGTGTCGCCGTCCAACTCATAGCTGCCGGTGAACTGGTTGCAGCCCAGGTTACCCCGCGCCTGCTTCTCCGGGCCGTGCAACACCAGGTGTGCTTCGCGCTGGTGTTCTGCAGTCTGCACGCGCTGGCTGCCGAGCAGGGTGAGTTTCCAGTAGGTGTTTTCCAGTGTCGCCGTGCCACGGTTGGCACAGTTGCCTTCGGGCAGGGTGCGCTCCAGGGTTTGTACGAACAGTTGCTCCACCACGGTGCCCTCTTCCATGCCGGGGCCATCCTGCAGGGTGCCGGTGACGGTCATCAGCAGGGGTTGCGGCAGGCCGTCGCCGGCGATGGGGCGCTCGGCCGCCAGAAAGGCGCGTTCCAGTTCTGCCCCGCCTTCACTGTAGGCGACGGGGTAACGCTTGCCGCTGGCGCATTCGGTAAATACGGCGGCATCGGCCACATAGCGATATTCGCCGTGCAGGGTGCGCAGCGGCGCGTTGGCGGTGTGCTGGCCGGAGGTGGCGCCATTGAGTGCTTCCAGCGCGATATCCAGGTTGTCCTGCGGGGCGCCGGTCAGGTCCGCGGCATGGCCAAGGTACTGGAGCGCGCCATCCACCATCACGCGCACGGTCAGGCGGGCGCCGGGGTGCTCCGTGAACATCGCGGGCGTCAGGTAAAAGCGATAGTCGATGGCATAGCTGCCGGCCTTCGGGCGGCTGAGTTGCCGGCGGATGATGTCCGCCGGCAGGCCGTCGGCGTCCTGTTCTTCCAGGGTAATGGCCAGCACGGCGTCGGCAGGCATGCTGAAATCGTCCGGCAGGCTGATGCGACCCTGCAGGCGCACGGCAGCGTCGGGCGCGCGCTGCCAGGTGCCGGTGATGGCGGCTTCGTCGTCGTTGGCCAGGGTGAGCGTGCCGCTGTCGTTGTCCAGATCAAAGCGCGGCTGCTGTTCGATCGGGGTGCCGGTGCTGCGCATCAGCATCCTCAATTGCAGCGTGCCGGCCTGATCTGCCTGCCAGCGGC
The DNA here is from genome assembly GCF_009846755.1 of Alcanivorax sp. S71-1-4. Lineage (GTDB taxonomy): Bacteria > Pseudomonadota > Gammaproteobacteria > Pseudomonadales > Alcanivoracaceae > Isoalcanivorax. Next base: position 113,088 of record NZ_AQOR01000006.1, on the reverse strand, counting down.
TGCCCTGCAGATCCTCGAAGCCCAGCAGGTGCAATTGCTGGCCATCGCCAAGCACCATCACGCGGGCACTGCCGCCGGTTTCCTGCCATATGCCGTTGAGGGTCTTTTCCTGTGGCGTGGGCGGCGGCGGGGCGTCTTCGGCGGGGGGCGCGTCATCGCTGCAGGCGCTGAGCAGGGCGCCCAGCACCAGGAACAGGGCGGGCAGGCGGCTGGATCGGGGCATTGCGATATCCTCTTGCTGTGCGGTGCGCGGCCCTCGGCCGCGGCTAGGGAACCTCTGAATAACTCCCCGGTGGTTCTGCGGGCGCTACAGCATGCAGTAGCAAGGCGCGTCGCGCCGGCAATACCCCATTCGGGGCACATAGTGGCCGTAGCCCTTGCCAAGCGATGCAACGCAGCTAATGCGTGCTGTAGCGCCCGCCCTGCGGGGCTTTCCGGGCGGCGCCTGCGGAGCAAAGCGACTTCTCGACGTAGCCCGCTATGCCTTCGAAGTCGCGCCTTGATCAGGCGCCGCCCGGAAAGCCAGAACCACCGGGGAGTTATTCAGAGGTTCCCAAGGGTTTGAGCGGCGCGGGCGGTGGTGGTTCCATGCCATCACGGAATCGGCACCTGATACATGCGCGCCTGAATGATACCGCTGTATTGCCGCAGCCAGTCGGTACGGCCGTTGCGGTCGTAGTAGCGCGGGCGGGGCAGGCGTGCGGCCAGGTCGGCGGCTTCCCAGGGCTGCAACTGGGCGGCGGGCTTGCCGAAGTAATGGCGTGCGGCGGCTTCTGCCCCGAACACCCCGTCACCCCATTCGGCCACGTTCAGATACAGCTCCAGAATGCGGCGTTTGTCGAGTACCTGCTCCAGCATCAGGGTGATCACCAGTTCCTGGCCCTTGCGCACGTACGAGCGGCGGCTGGACAGAAACAGGTTCTTGGCCAGTTGCTGACTGATGGTGGAGCCGCCGGCCACCGTGTCGCCGGCCTCGCGGTTGCGTTCGATGGCGTGCTTCACGCCGTCCCAGTCGATACCGCCATGCTGGGTGAAGCGGGTGTCCTCGGCGGCCAGTACGGCGCGTTTGAGGTGGTTGGAGATTTGCTCATAGGGCACCCAGTCGTAGCGCAGCCGGGCCTGTGGATTGTCGTCGCGCAGGCGGCTGAGTTCGCGCGCCATGAACGCCGTTTCCAGCGGTGGGTGGCTGCGATACCAGAACAGCCAGGCAGCGAACCACAATTGCAGCAGCACCAGTGCGACCAGTGCCAGCGCAAGCAATTGCCACAGACGTCGCGTCCAGCGGCGTGGGCGGGAGGTGGGCATGGTGTCCCCTGAGTGATGCGTTGCGCGCTATTGTTGCGTGGGCGCGGCAGCGACACCAGTAACGCTTTGTTGAATCCACTGCAGGATGTCGCGGCCGTAGCGTTGCCAGTCGGCGGCCTGCAGCAGCAGGTGCGGGGCGTCCGGGTAGAAGTGGTACGTCAGCCGTTGCGGCTGCGCCTCGCGCAGGCGGGTGATGGACACTGGCGGGATCATGCCGTCGCGGCCGCCGTACAGCAGCAGCATCGGCGCACGCACGTCGGCGGCGATATCGGAGGCGCGGTCGGTGAAGCGGATCAGGTCGCGATAGGTGTCCAGGCGCACGTCATGGATCACGTTCGGGTCGTTGGCCAGGCGCTCGGCGCTGGGCGGGTAGTAGCGCGGGTCGTCCGGATCACGCTCCAGCGTGTAGCTGGCGCCCGGCATCAGGGCGCCGCCCACGGTGAACAGCGCGTTCCACAGGTAACGGGTGCGCAATCCGGCACGCACCGAGGGCGCGGCCAGGGCCAGGCCGGCGATGGGCAGTGTCGGGTGCTCGGCGGCGGTGATCAGGGCAACGCCGCCGCCCATGCTTTCGCCGAGCAGATAGATGGGGGCATGCCAGCGGGCATCCAGCAATTGGATGGCGTCCACCGTGTCGGTGATCAGCGGGGCGTCGCCCGGCCAGTGACCCGCCTCGGGATGCGCGCCGAAACCGCGCTGGTCCCAGGCATAGAACGCCATGCCCTGTGCGGCGAACCAGGGCCCGAGGTGGTCAAAGGCGGCGTGATAGTCTCCGAAGCTGTGCAGCCCGATGATCACGGCCTCCGGTCTGCCGTCGGGCAGCCAGCTTGCCAGGGGCTGGTGGCTGCCATCGCGGGTGACCATGCTGTCAGGCGTCAGGTACGGTGTCATCCGGGCGGGCACTGTCTCGGCAGGTGGGGCGGCGCAGCCGCTGGCCAGCAGGGCGAGCAAGGGCATCAGGGACATCAGGGTGCGGAGCATTCGGTGTCCGTTGGCGGCTCTGTGGAAAGCGTGCAAACAGAGGGCAGCCTGCGCTACGGACGGTGCAGATCAGGTGAAGGGAACCTGCAGGGGTGTTGTCTGGTCTTGTTACTGTATAACATTTGCCGCCCTGCCATTTTTGAGGAGAATTGCGTGATGTCCGCTCGTTTCCCTGTGCTGCCCCTGATCGCCGGCCTGTGTGGCAGTGGCCTGGCGCTGGCCGAAGGCCCGCATGTACATGGCCAGGGCACGCTGCAACTGGCGCAGGAGGGCAGTGTGCTGGCGGTGGACCTGGTGGTGCCGGCGATGGATGTGGTGGGTTTTGAACACCCGCCGTCCGACCAGGCCACCCGCGATGCGGTGAACCAGGCCGTGGCCTTGCTGGGCAACCCGGCGCACATACTGGTGCTGCCACCGGCGGCCGGCTGTGCATCGCGCGCGGCGGTGGTCGAGACGCCGCTGCTCGGGTTTGCTGCTGATGACCATGACCATGACCATGACCATGACCATGACCATGACCATGACCATGACCATGACCATGACCATGACCATGACCATGACCATGACCATGACCATGACCATGACCATGACCATGACCATGACCATGACCATGACCATGACCATGACCATGACCATGACCATGACCATGACCATGACCATGACCATGACCATGACCATGACCATGACCATGACCATGACCATGACCATGACCATGACCATGACCATGACCATGACCATGACCATGACCATGACCATGACCATGACCATGACCATGACCATGCGCATCGCCATGCCGATTTCCACGTCAGCGTCGAGTTCGACTGCGCCCAGCCAGCGCAATTGCGGACCGTGGACATCACCCTGTTTGATACCTTGCCGGGCCTGCAACAGCTCACCGTACAAAGTGTCAGCGACACCGGCGCCCGCGAAGCGCGCCTGCGCCGTGGCGGTGATACCGGGGTGGCGCTGCCCTGATGAGCATGGCCCTGCAACTGGATGACGTGCGCTTCCGCTGGCACCGGCGCGCACCCTGTGTGATCGACGTGCAGCACTTCGCCGTCGCCGAAGGCGAACAACTTTTTCTGGCCGGCCCCAGCGGCAGCGGCAAGAGCACGCTGCTGGCGCTGATTGCCGGCATCGCGACACCGGAGCAGGGGCAGGTCCGTGTGCTCGGTGAATCCTTTGCACAACTGCGCGGTGCCCGCCGCGACCGCTTTCGGGCCGAACACCTTGGCATCATCTTCCAGCAATTCAACCTGCTGCCGTATCTGTCGGTGCTCGACAACGTGCTGTTGCCGTGCCGTTTTTCCGAGCGGCGCCGGGCCGAGGCCTGCGCCCGCGATGGCAGCCCGGAAGCCCAGGCGCGGCGTCTGCTGGAACGGCTGGGGCTGGCTGCCGATGACGTGTTGCGCCGGCCGGTCACGGCGCTCTCCGTGGGCCAGCAACAGCGGGTCGCCGCCGCGCGCGCGCTGATGGGGGCGCCCGGGCTGGTGATCGCCGACGAACCCACGTCTGCGCTGGACACGGATCGTCGCAGTGAATTTGTTGCCCTGCTGATACAGGAATGCACCGCTGCCGGCGCTGCGCTGTTGTTCGTCAGCCATGACCTGTCGCTGGCGCCGCGCTTCCATCGCAGCCTGTCGCTGCGCGATATCAATGGCGGTGCATCGTGACGGTGCTGAAACTGGCCCGCGCCAGCCTCTGGAACCGGCGCAGCACGGCGGCCCTGGTGATCTGTTCGGTGGCGCTGAGTGTGGCGTTGCTGCTGGGCGTGGAGCGGCTGCGCGTGGAAGCGCGGCACAGTTTTGCCAACACCCTGTCCGGAGTGGACCTGATCGTCGGCGCGCGCAGTGGCCCGATCAATTTATTGCTCTACAGCGTGTTCCGCATGGGCGACCCGACCAGCAACGTGAGCTGGGCCAGTGTGGAAAAACTGCGTACGCATCCGCAGGTGGACTGGATCGTGCCGCTGTCGCTGGGGGATTCGCACAAAGGCTTCCCGGTGCTCGGCACCTCGGCGGCGTACTTCGAGCATTACCGCTATCGCCAGGGTGAACCCTTGCAGCTGGCCAGTGGCCGTATTTTCGATGACGTCTTCGATGCGGTGCTGGGCGCCGAAGTGGCGCGCAAGCTGGGCTACCAGGAAGGCGCGCGCCTCGTGCTGGCACACGGCACTGGCGCGGTCAGCCTGACACAGCACGCCGACAAGCCGTTTCGCGTCGTCGGCATTCTTGAGCGCACCGGCACACCGGTGGACAACACCGTGCACATCAGCCTGGCCGGCATGGAAGCCATCCATGCCGACTGGCGCGGTGGCGCACCGCTGCCCGGCTACCGCCTGAGTGCCGAACGCGTGCGCGAGATGGACCTGACACCCTCGTCGGTGACTGCCGTGATGGTCGGGCTGACCTCCCGCCGCGCCGTGTTCCAGGTACAGCGGCAGATCAACACCGACCGCGACGAAGCGCTGATGGCGATCCTGCCGGGGCTGACACTGCAACAACTCTGGGACATGATGCGCGTCGGCGAACAGGCCCTGCTGGCGGTGTCCGCGCTGGTGGCGGTGGTGGCGCTCACGGTGATGCTCACCGCGCTGCTGACGGGGCTTAACGAACGCCGTCGCGAAATGGCACTGTTGCGTGCGCTGGGCGCCAGGCCGTGGCAGATTTTTGCGCTGGTGATCGGTGAATCACTGGTATTGTCCCTGGCGGGCGCCGTGTTGGGTGTGCTGCTGTTGCAGGGCATGGCCTGGGCGGCCCGCGACTGGATCAGCGGCCAGCTTGGCCTCACCGTCAGCCTGTGGCCGCCGACCGCACACGAGGCGGTTCTGCTGGCGGCGCTGCTGGCCGGTGGCGTGCTCGCGGGCCTGTGGCCGGCGTGGCGCGCTTACCGCAACGCGCTGGTGGATGGCATGACGATCAGGATGTAGCGATGCGCAACTGGATACTGGTGCTGGGCCTGCTGATGAGCGGCAGTGTTCTGGCGCAACCCGCGACACAGCTGGAGTGGGACGACATGATTCCGGACGGCTGGCCGCCGGAAGAAATGTTCGAGGACGTGGATATCAACACGCTCGAAGACGATGACCCGAAGGCTATCTCGTTCTACGCGCAGCTGGAAAAGCTCTGGGACGAAGCGCCCATGGTGCAGTCCCTGGACGGCCAGCGCGTCAAGTTACCCGGCTATGCGATTCCGCTGGAAGGCGATGGCGACAGCGTCACCACCTTCCTGCTGGTGCCGTACTTCGGCGCCTGCATCCATGTGCCGCCGCCACCGCGTAACCAGACGGTGCTGGTGACCATGCGCGAAGGCAGCAAGGCCACCATCGAGGAAGCCTTCTTCACCGTCTGGGTCACCGGCACCATGAAGGTTGAACAGAGCGAGACCGACCTGGCGAAAACCGGCTACACGCTGATGGCCGAGCAGGTGGAGCCCTACACGGAACCGGAGCCGCAGCCGGGCGAATACGAAGACCCCTACGGGGAAGGCTACTAGGGCCTGTTCACACTAAATTCATCGGCCCTGTTGAGTCTGCAAACGCACCGATCAAGGCGCAAGGAGGCGAGCTTGGTGGCTCCAAGCGATCGACGAGCAACGCGGAGCGGTGTGTTTGCAGACTCAACCCGAAGGGCTGGCCCTGTTTGGCTGCCCTGCCGCGTTAGCCGCTGCTCATGTGGGCCCACCACACTACGCACCGGCTGCCTTGCGGAGTAGCCAAACAGGGCCAGCAGGGCCGATGAATTTAGTGTGAACAGGCCCTGGCAGCCCTGAGGGCGCATCATTGCCCTTTGAACCACGCCTTCGTGGTGTCGTCCGCCGGGAAAAAGCTCTCGATCATCGTATCCTGCAAGCGCACATCCGTGGGGGTGCCGAGTGTGGTGATGGTCGAGATCAATCGCAGTTCTTCATTGCCCTTGCGCAACACGATGGGCACTGCCGGCCACTGTATGTCCTGCTCGTCACCGGTGGCTTTTGGCAGTGTCAGGCTGGCTTCCAGCGCATCGAGTTTTTCCAGCCCCTCCAACGACAGATCCAGTTGCCGGCGTGACACCGCCAGCAGGCGCCGGACGATGGCGACGCCAGTGGGAATCTGCGACCGGATCGGCTCGGCCATCATCAACTGCAACAGATTCTGCCCGACCAGCAGGCTGGCCGCCTGATCCTCGGGCATGCCGGTCAGCCAGGACATCATGCGCACACAGCCGGTATTCACCTTGCGCAGTCGCCACAGCCGGTCCACCACCAGCGCCGGGTACGGCGCCTGCTGGGTCAGGATCAGGTCGATGGCCTGATCGGCGAATTCCAGCCCGGCGGTGTCCGGCGGCGTGTCCGGGTAGATGGCGGCAAAGCCCGCCGAGAGCAGCAGATGGTTGCGCGCATCCAGCGGCAATTGCAGGGTTTCCGCCAGGTCCAGCACCATGCGCCGGCTCGGCTTTGAACGGCCGCGTTCCAGAAACGCCACATGCCGCTGCGACACGCCGCAGCGCTCGGCCAGTTCCAGTTGGCTGTAGGCGCGCAGGTTGCGCAGGTTTTTCAGGCGCTCGCCGAAGGTTGTCGGTGTCAGCATGGGGCCTCTCCCTGTTCGCAGATGGCCCTAAAGTGCGTCAGCCCTGGGCGGCTGGCAATGACCTGCGAGGTAATAACGGCGCCATGCCTGGCGTGATGGCACGGGCCGATTGCCGCCTTACGGAGATCCGGCCAGCAGTGTGTCCATGATGCGCAGCAGGGCGGTTTCCAGCTCGGGGCGCACGCGCTCCGGCTGGCCTTTACGGCATCGCACGAACAGCTTTTCCAGCTCGGTTTCCTGGCGGCGGCCCAACAGCCCCCGCCAGTCCGGTGGCGCGCCCGTGCTGGGTGTGCTGCCGGGCACCTTGCGGCTCAACGTGCTCCAGGCGCTGATCAGCCGGCCCAGCACCACCCACGGGTATTGCCGGTTCTGCACCGGGCCGAAACGCACCACCGCATGGTCAGCGCTGACTTTTGCCAGCCGATCTGAAAAATACACCGACGCCGCCGAACCCGCCGCGCCGACCGCCGCCAGCGTGGCCGTGAGCGAGCCCAGACTCATGCCGGCGGTGGCAGCATCCAGCGACGCCCCCACACCGGCCCCCAGCGTGCCCCCGCCGGCCCCGGCCAGCAGCGCCAGCCGTTTGCGGCTCAGGCCCCAGCGTTCCCAGTCATCAATCACGAACAGCCGCTCCGGGTCCGGCACCTGTTGCTGGCTGGTATAGCGCGACAGGTCAGCGTCACTTTGCAGGTAAATAGTCGCCAGCGCGGACAGCGCGTCGGCTTCCTGCTGCTGTTGATGAACCTGCCAGCGCGTCTGCAATTCACGCGCGATCGTGGCATCCGGTTTGCGGCCGTCCAGCTCGGTCTTTTCCTGGTGTGTGAGCATGTCCAGCAGTGTCAGCGCCATCACCTGCGCCGCGTCGCGCGCCGCACCATGCTGATCAAACACGAACTGCGACAGCGTTTGCCGGTACAGCGGATGATTCAGCAGCGTCTGCCGCAACGTCTTGCGCCAGCGGTAGCGGCACCAGCGCAGCAGCAGATAGCGGGGCAGCAGCGCATACACCGCCCACAGGCACGCCAGGAACGGCCACCAGCGGCCCAGCAGTGCCGGGTTGCCGGCATCGACGTCGCCGCCAAGACGAAAGAAATGCGAGGCCTCCACCAGCTCAAACGTGGGCACCGCTGTCGGCCACCAGGCCCAGGGCAGCGCCAGTGTCCGCACCAGCGCCACCAGCCCGCTGGGGCTGATATCCAGCGTGGTGCTCCAGCCGAAAGCGATGTCCTGCAACGCCACGTAAATAAACAGCGCCAGTAGCGCGGCGCTATTGAAGGCCAGCGCAAAGCGTTGCGTCAGCAGCAGCAAGAATGGCGTGTGCAGTGGCGCAAGCAGGCTGTCGCCCTGGTGGGGGGCATCCAGCAGACGCCGCAGCGGGCCACGATAAAACCGGGCAGGCAGATGCCCGACCAGATCACTCAGCAGCGGCAACCGCCGCGCCTTGCCGAACGAAAACGCCAGGGCCAGCAGCGAGAGCACCAGTTGCAGCATCGCCAGCGCGATGATCCACAACACGTTGACCTGCTGGCTGCCGTCATAGGCGACCAGAGCGGCCATAAAACCGAACCCCAGCACCAGACCCAGCAGCACGGCAATGGCCTGGCACCACTGCAGCGCGCCTTCCAGCCGTTCGCCCGGAGAGGGCGGCTGCGGGAAACGTCCGGCCAGCCAATAGTCCAGCCGGTCGCCCTCGGCCAGGGTGGGCGGCGTGCTCTTGAGCACGTCCGAGAAGCTGGCCGCTGGCGGCCGCACCAGGCGGCCATCCCGGTGCCACGCAGCATCCAGGTCCACCAGCCGTTGCAGATCACTGGGCGCGGCACGGCGGGCTGTGCCTGTGGCCGGCGCATCGCTGTCCGTGGCCGGGAACGCCGGTATCTGCGGCGTGCGGCGGCGCAGCAGGCGGGCGAGGGTCCATGTGTGGTGACGTTTCATAAAGGCTCGTCGCGGTATAAGGGCAAGGAGACGAGGTTTAGTGTAGCGGAACGGGGTGAATACGATGAGGGTTGTAAAAAAGCGTGACAGGTTACCTAATGAGCCGTCTGAAGGTGGTTGAGTTGCAGCAGGAGGCGGGGCACGTCATCCACGATGATGCTCCATAACGTGTCATCGTCAATGCCCAGATAACCGTGAATGAGCCGGTTTCGTGTGGCGATGATCATACGCCAGGGAATTTCCGGGTGAAGTAGCGCGTATTGTCTCTGGAATGCGCGTTGCGGCTTCGCCGATTAATTCCAGGTCGCGTAAGGTGGCGTCATAAACAAGGCCGCTTGCGACGAAACCGGTTTGATCCAGGCCATCGGTATAGCTCTGTACTTTGCACGCGAAATCGATCATGTCGTTGATGTAAAAATGCCACGCGCGTTCAGACATTGACGCGGTCCCGTTCAATGAAGGGGCGCAGTTCTGGCCGCAGTGCTTTCTCGGTAACCAGATCCACAGGACGCTGCAATAGATCTTCCAGATAAAACTGTACGCCGAAATAGCGCTTCGATGTGGCGGGTCCATCAAAGGCGACCAGGATATCGATGTCACTGTCAGCGGCTGCTGTATTGCGGGATGCTGAGCCGAACAAGGCAAGCCGGGTCACGCCAAAGCGTGCCGCCAGGATCGGTTTGTTCTGGCTGAGCAATGCAAGGATGTGATCCCTGTTCATCCTGTGCCTCCGGTCGAACGACAATAATCCTGTCTGAGAGACAGAAAAGGCGCCGAGTAAGGCGCCTCTACTGTGTAACGTTTGGTGGTGGGGTGGAACCCCGCATCAAACGACTATTGAAAGTACGGAATCGAAGCACTGCGGGTTGCTGCGAACCAGTGCGAACCGGAGAGAAAAGCCTGCCGGTACGCCCGTCGGCAGTGGACGATCAAGCAGGTTTTTCGGACTGATTGGTAGTTGGAATACGGCCTCAACCTCGTCTGCTTTCCGTGGCCAGTTCAATTCCCAAAACGGGAACTGAACCCGCGTCCGTTGCCACAGCCAATAACACACCCATTCCTGGGGCAAGGCGATCCGTCATGCGGCGAATGGTGACCACATTCACCGCACAATGTGCGGTGAATGGCTTGCGCGTGCGGAGATTGCAGTCCATAATCTCCGCATGAATAGCGGCGATTACAAATACATCTGGCAGGCCAGTGACTGGCCAAACTGGCGCTTCGACCTGACGGCGCTGGCCGAGCCCATGGCTGAGGTCAGTCGTGCCCAAGGGCTCTTGATGGGGCGTCTGGCTGACGTCGGCATGGCCTTGCGTGACCAAGCGAGTCTCGCGGCGCTCACCGAGGACGTGGTCAAGACCAGCGAGATCGAAGGCGAGCAGCTCAACGTTGAATCCGTGCGCTCGTCCATCGCCCGCAGGTTGGGCGTTGACATCGGCGCGCTCGCTCCGGTCGATCGGCATGTCGAAGGCGTGGTCGAGATGGTGCTCGATGCCACCGCCAACTGCCAGGCACTGGTGTCGCGTGAGCGTCTGTTCGGCTGGCATGCCGCACTGTTTCCTACCGGCTATTCTGGGCTCTCCAAGATCAACGTCGGCGGCTGGCGCGACGATGCCACCGGCCCGATGCAGGTGGTGTCCGGACCCATCGGCCGCCAGCGGGTGCATTTCGAAGCACCGCCGGCCGATCGCCTCGAGGCCGAAACCAGCCGCTTTCTCGACTGGCTGAATGCTGCATCGAACGAACCGCCGCTGATCAAAGCAGGCCTTGGCCATCTGTGGTTCGTCACTCTGCACCCATTCGATGATGGCAATGGCCGTATCGCCCGGGCCATTGGCGATCTGCTGCTGGCGCGTGCCGATGGCAGCCCGCAACGCTTCTACAGTTTGTCGGCGCAGATCCAGCGCGAACGCAAGGCTTACTACGACATCCTGGAGAGGACGCAGAAGCGGTCGATGGATGTCACCGAGTGGCTTGCGTGGTTCCTCGACACGCTTCATTGCGCCGTCGACCAGGCCCAGCACACGCTGGACGCTGTCCTGACGAAAGCGCGGTTCTGGCAGCGCTGGGCGACGACCCCGTTGAACGAGCGGCAGGTGAAATTGCTGAACAAGCTGCTCGACGGCTTCGAAGGCAAGCTCACCAGCAGCAAGTGGGCGGCCATCGCCAAATGCTCGCCGGACACGGCACTGCGCGACATCAACGATCTGCTGACGCGGGGCGTGCTGCGCAAATCGGATGCCGGCGGGCGTAGCACCAGCTACGAGCTGAACGACCTGCCGGAGTAGCGGCGCTTCCTGGAATTGGCTTGGCTCGCGACCGGAACAGCGCCTTCATGGACTCCTGCCAACTCATTCGGAAGGAGACCAAGATGGAAGTCGTTCATCTCAATCAAAAACAACTGGCCGCGCGCTGGTGTATCAGCGAGGCCACCCTGGAACGCTGGCGCAGCGCGGGGATCGGCCCCAAGTTTCTGAAGCTCTGCGGGCGCGTGCTCTACCGGCAGGCCGACATTGAGGCCTACGAGGAGTCGTGCCTGGCGACCTCGACCAAGACCGTGGTGGCCCAGGTCAGTGTCAGCTGAGAAACGTTCCGATTCGTCGGTAGATATCGACAAGTACCGACGATTTGCAACGTCGGCTGCACCGCCGGCCATCTGGGCGATTCAGTCGCCGGAAACGGGCATCAAACTCGTCTGCGATGGGATGTCGGTTCAATTCCCAAACCCTGAATCGAACCCGTGTCCGCACGGTAGTTCAAACGGTGGGCTCGGCGGCTGCATCATTGTCGGCGGCGGGGTCGGTGAGCCGCCGAATCGTCAGTGCACAGCGTTGCTCAATCAAGGTATTGATTTGCTCAACCACGACATTGCCAGCAAAACTTTGTCCGGGGTCAAACTGGAGCTTGCGCGCCGTGGCGGGCAGTAGTTTTGTCAGGTCCAAATGCGCCGTTTGGCCTGCGTCAGTTTCCCGGCGGTCTCCAGCAGTACATACACCAAACGCCTCTGGTCATCCACCGCGTCGCAACTCCCTGACACCCCGGCCCAGCTTACGGCGCAACAGGGCCCGCAGGGTCACCCCATCCGAGTACCCGACCTGTGCGGCGACCTGGTCGACGCTGGCGTTCCCGGTGCGCAAGAGATGGAGGGCATGCTCCACGCGCAGGTCCTGGAAATACGACAGCGGTGTCTTTCCCAAAACGCTTTGCAGCCGCCGCGCCAAGGTGCGCTCGCTTGTGCCCGCGGCGCTGGCCGCCTCGGCCAGCGAGAACCCCTGCGCGAGCCGACGTCTGGCCCAGCACTCGAAGCGCTCCACCATCGGGTCTGCATGCGCAAGGTGGTCGGGAATCACGAACTCGGCTTGCGAACTGCGTGTCTCGACCAGCAGATAGCGTGCCACCAGGGCCGCCAGCGCCGGACTGCGCCCTCGGATGATGCGCAAGGCCAAGTCGACGTGGGCCAAAGCGGCACCCGCGGTGGTGAAGCGTGTCGAGTTCACGATCATGCGTGACTCGTCCAGCGTGACGTTCGGATAGCGCTGCCGAAACATCGGCCCCAGCCACCATGACGTCGTCGCACGATGCCCATCAAGCAGGCCACTCTCTGCAAGCAAGAAACTACCGGAGCAGGCGGCACCAAGGTGTGCGCCAGCGGTGGACCACTGCTGTAGCATGGCGACCGCATCGGGCACGTCGGGGCGTGTGAGCCGAGCCGAGAGCGTGTCAGGCATCTTGTCACCAAACGCGGGCACGAGCACGACGTCTGGTTCCGGCACACTACGCGCAGGGACCACGGGGACCGTCAAGCCTTGCGCAGTTCGGATGCGACGCCGCACGCCCACCAGCGTGAGCTCTATGTGCGCGGGAGCCTGTGGCAGCGAGCCCGCCATCGCATTGGCCAAGCCCACTGTGTCGGTGAGCGCCGCAAGCCCCAGATCAAACACGCCATCACAAACAAGGATGTGGAGTTTCATGGCAACAATGATATCAATGTTGTCATTATTGTCTATAGAGATGGCTGTCATGACGACTTAGACTGCAGGCTCGTTGATCCATTCACCTAACCCATTTACCCAAAGGATTACAGTATGACCAAGCTCGCCCTGTTTGTTCGCCTCGAAGCCAAACCCGGCCAGGAGGCTGCGCTTGCCGACTTCCTGGCCAGCGCACTGCCGCTCGCCAACGCCGAGTCCGGCACCACTGCCTGGTTCGCATTGAAGTTTGGCCCTTCGACGTTCGGTGTGTTCGATGCCTTTGCCGATGAGGCAGGTCGCCAAGCACATCTGAACGGCCAGATCGCCGCGGCCTTGATGGCCAACGCCGCGACCTTGCTCAGTTCTCCGCCCAATATCGAGAAGGTCGAACTGCTTGCAGCCAAACTGCCTGCATGACAACCCGGCCTTGACCCAATCAGGTCACGCTGCAGGATGGGGGTCACACGGCCCTACGCAGCGATCCCCCTCCAATTGCACTTGCCCAGGGAGCTACCTTCCACAGCGATTGGGGGGCAATATCGCAGCCAGAACTTCCAAGCTGCGTCAGCAAGCAGGGGCAACATCAGGGCGAGCTGAGATGTTCCGATTCGTCGGGTAGTTATCGAGAAGTACCGACTGTTTGCAACGTGTCGGTACCGAGAGCCGTCTGGGCGAGCCAGATTTCCGGCCCATTGGAAGTCCGCAGTCCGCAAGCGCGGATCGATCGAGCGATTTGTTGAAAATCAACGTCCTAGCATCAGGTCGTGCGGGCTGGTGAGGGTTCCTGCGGGTTCATGCGGAAAGATTCGAACTCCTGCGGGGTCTGGGTGGGGTGGAACCCTGCGCCAAACCTATGTAACTCAGCGCCTTACGACCACCGCGAACTCCTGCGGAAAGGTGCGGAATCCGGCCCCAACTGCCGTCAATCCTACCAATTCTCGCAGGTCGAGGTCACCTGTCCAGGGCGTCACTGAGGACGCCAGTTCGATTCCCATTTGCGGAATTGAACCCGCGTCCGCAACTCCGGATCGGTTGGCATGGCTTCACTCAGCCGACCCGGCTCCGGGAAGGACCGCGTGCTTCCGAAGTAAGCGCCGGAAGAATGCTTCGATCCGTTCCGCCGACCCGTGGCCGGTGAGCTCGTTGGCCCCGAAACGATAGACCTCGTACCCGGCGAGCCGGAGGTCACGATCGGCCGCCACCATGTCGGCGTACCTGGCGAGGGATGGCTTCCCGTCTTCGGCGAAGTGCTGAGATCCGTCAACCTCGACGACCACACGGCCTGCGTCGCTGAACAGGAGCAGGAAGTCCATGCGTTGTCGAGACAAGCGTCCAACCCCGCCGAGCTGTGCCAGCGTGTATGGGTCGTAATGCAGATAGACCTGCGGAATGAGGGCTGGCAGCTTGTCACCGAGATCCTTGAATGCCCGGTAGTAGACGCTGAATACGTTTCGCTCACCGTCCGATGCCAGCGATGCCATCAGGCGTTGAGAAAGCGATCGCCGTGCATCTGATTCGTCCCGGGTGCCTTGCCGCTCTTTCCACCACGAGAGCATCTCCTCCTTGGTAAGTCCGTTGGCCTGAATCGGGCGGCCGTACACGAGGCAGTGCTCTTCATTCCTTACGATTCGGATGTCGTTGTTGATGGCATCCTGGATGACGATCTCGGGCTTAGGACCCGTTGACGCGAAAATCAAATTCTTGGGTGCGCCAGATACGCCACCAGTGATTCGATTCACCGCGAACGCCGAATGTCCTGAGATGCTCCCCGATGGCCTTAGCTGGAAGCCGTCCGCCTTGAGGAGGGTATTCAGCTTCTCAACGAGCTGCGTCTGCTCCTTTCCTCTTCGGGCATTCGGAGAGACGACCGCCTCAAGCAACTTGAAGAACAGCTGTCGGGAGCAGCTCAGTGCGCCCACCACCTCGAGCAATTCAGCGTTGGTCCAGTCGTCGTTGTTCACGCAGTGCCGTATGACGGACTCCTCCAAGTTTGCTTCGAAGCCCGCACCACGCATTTCGGGTAATGGCCAGATCTTGGAAATCTGCTCGACAAGCGGGAGTTCGCCGAAGAGGTCCACGTCGTTCAGCAGCTTGAGGATCGAGCGACGCGTGAGTTCAGTGACTGTCAGGCCATCGCCCGACTCGTCCAACAGTCGGAGAAATTCGCTCAGCGAAAAACTAACGTGATCCTGCTCTACCTGGCGTGCGAGCAGGAGAAGCTGATCGTTGCTCAGTCCTTGGAGACGACTCCGCACGTACACGCGCTTGCTGGAGTGCGCTTCGCTACCCGTCCCGGCAGCCAATCCGAGCCGCTCGCATTCCGCCGGCAAGTCATACGCCTTTACTGAATGAAGGGTAGCTGCGATCAGTTCGATCAAGTCAGGCCTTTTGCCCTTGAGCTGCGGGCTTCCGTCTCGCTGTGTGCTGTTGAGTGAGTCATGCGACATCGAATCTATTTCCCTGATTAGTCACTGGCCCACAGCCGATCGTCATCCTGGGTAGCGGCCCAGAAGTCATCGAACAGCGCCAGCTTGGCTTCGTTGGCCGTCGGAAATGTCCTCAGACCGAATCGGTCCCCGATCTTGTAGCCCCAGCGCTTCGTCTTCGTCGGATAGATCACCAGGTTGTAGCCTTCGAGATTAAGGAAGCTGTTGCCCTTGGCGGAGACCCGCCACTTGCGCTGAAGCCAGCGGGTTCGGCGGGCTGCCCGGTTTCGCAACTTGGTCTCTCTCCGTTTCGGACCCTCGTAGTCGTCGCTCATCTTCTCGGCACAGACGCAGCCGACTTCAAAGTTCTCGTCCAGATCCGGGTGTTCCATGATGTGGATGTAGCGGATCTTCTCGTTGCCGCACATCTGGCAGATGGCGTAGTCGGTTTCGTCCGCCGGCCCGCCATCGGCCCGCAGATCGACGACGTCCAGGCAGTGCCAACCCTTGTGGGGCACGCCAGGCTGATCCCATCGACTTCCGCTCATTACAGCCTCCTGTCAGTAACAAAATGCGATGGACTGGTGCGCAACGTCAATTCATCGACATATGATTGTGCGAGGCATATACTACCCGCAGGAGCACCAACTAGCGATCATTAACCTGAAACGGCAGCCAGGATGTCCAACGAACAGCTTGCAGACCTGACCCAGCCCCAGCGCGACCGACTTGCGTTCATTGAGTTGCGCCTGCGTTTCATCGGAGAGATTCGCCGCCAAGACCTGGTGTCACGCTTTGGCATCCAGGCGGCAGCGGCTACCCGGGACATCGGGATCTACAAGGATCTCGCCCCTGGCAACCTGGGCTACGACACCAAGAACAAGGTGTACGGCTACGCGGATGGATTCACGCCTGTCTTTGATTTCCCGGCAGAGCGAGTTTTGGCGTGGCTGTCGCAGGGCTTCGGTGATGGCGAGCCTTCGGCCCTCAAATCCTGGATCACTTGTGAGATTCCTTCTAGGCTCACAAAGCCAGGGCTCGACACGCTCGCTTGTGTGGCTCGGGCAATCCATCAGGAGCGTCCGCTGAAAGTCACCTACCACTCTTTGTCGAGCGGCGAAACCGAGCGCGAGATCGTCCCGTTTGCGTTAATCGACAACGGTCTGCGCTGGCATGTGCGCGCCTTCGATCGCCGGAGCAAAGATTTCCGAGACTTTGTCATCACGCGCATGCAGCGATCCGTGATGCTGAAAGAGAGCGAAGTCCTGCCCCATGAAAAAAGTGACCAGGACATTCAATGGACACGGATTGTGGAGCTGGAGCTGGTGCCACACCCCGATCAACCGCGACCCGAGATCGCGGAGATGGATTACGGCATGACCGGGGGCATGGTGAAGATGAAGCTTCGTGCAGCGACTGCCGGCTACATCCTGCGCAAGTGGAGCGTCGACTGCTCAGCAGACCATAGCCTGCGCGGGCCTGAGTACAGACTTTGGCTTAAGGATCACTTGGCTTTGTATGGCGTTAAGAACGCCGTGCTGGCGCCAGGATATGCGCCTTTGGATGCGACTCGCTCGGGTGCGGAATGTGACTGAGCAATGGATACCACTGCCTGCGCCGGCCGCGTCGGCAGAACAAACGAATGACGAGAGTTGAGATGAAAGAATCCTACCTACCCACGTTGCTGCAAATGAGGCTCCTTGTGGGCTTCCTCGGAGAGCGTGCTCAGTGCGCCTGGTGGCCAACGGCTTTCTATGAGGCATCAAGCCGGCTCTTCCTGGAGCCGGTCTTCTCGAAAACATCTCGCCTTGCTCAGTATCACGGTGTGCTGGAAGCAGCCAGACGATTGCACGACGAGCATTTGAGCGTGGGTAGCTACCACCTGTTCCGTCTGCCTGAAGAAGTCGAACAAGACCTGCATGCGATCGTGCAAAGCAGCGCGGGAGAAGAACTCGCCAGTCAGACACCGCAGAGCAAAGAGGCTGCGCTGGATGCGTTGAGGCGCTTGGCCGCGACGAGCGGCACGTCCAGCGTGGGTCCAACGGCGGTCGGAAGCATCAAGGATATCGATTCCACCGACACCCTGAAGGCCATCGCGGCAGCCTATCTATCGGCGTTCACGCAGAACGCCAAAACATATCCATATCTGGTGGGGTGATCGTGGCCGACAACAAGCCCTACACGACTCAGTTACAAGCAGGCCTCGGGCTCGTCAACGAGACCAAGACGCTGCTCGACCTGTGGTCGCCAGGCATGTCGGCGAATCAGTTGCATCAAGTCGCGCTGGAATCAGGTCGATTCCCAACCGTTACCGCGCGTCGACTCCGCAACATCGTCGTCGAATGCTTTGCCCCGCGCTATCTGGTCAATGGCGGTGCACCGGCTGCTCACCTCAAGCGGCTGTCGGCAACGATTTCCACTGCTGATCTGACGCAGCTCATGCTGGTTTTTACGAGCCGCGCCAATCCCATTCTTGGTGACTTCGTGCGCCACGTTTACTGGGCTCGATACGCCGGCGGATACACACAGATCACCAATGAAGATGCGCGCGCCTTTGTCGAGCGAGGTATCGATGATGGCAAGACAGTCAAACGATGGTCTGAAACAACTGTGCGGCGCGTCTCCGCCTATTTGACAGGATGCTGCGCCGACTACGGAATGCTTGAGCGCGGATTGCGCTCAAGCCGCCGCATCCTGCCGTTCCGCATCTCACCATCTGCGGCTGCTTACTTAGCCTACGAGCTGCACTTTTCCGGCGTCGGTGATAACGCGCTGCTGACCCACGAAGACTGGCAGTTGTTTGGCCTGGCACGCGAAGACGTGCTGGAGGAGCTCAAGCGACTTTCGCTGAAAGGGTTGCTCATCGTCCAAGCGGCGGGTGACGTGATCCGCATCAGCTGGAAACAACAAGACATGGAGGCGCTCTGCGATGTCCTCACTCAAAGCTGATTTCGACGAATTGCGCGAGCGCATCCGCCACGGGCGCGAGCTCGGCCATGCGAGCTTCGAGCCGATCTACTACCTGGTTTTCCCACCAGAACAAATCCTCGAGGTGAAGCGGCAGACACCCGCATGGGTGGCCAAACTGCACCAGGAAGGCTGGGACGTGCACACGTTCTCCATCGCCGAACAACTCTGGGCGCTGCTCAAAGACGACCCGTTCTGGTCGCTCTGCGTGATGGAAGACAAGTCAGCACCACTGGATTGGCCACGTACCAACAAAGCGCTAGCGGACATCCTGACGGCGGATAACGGCCTGCTGAAGCGACTTGAGGATGCCCTGCAGCCGCTTGAAGGCCAGCAGAACGCGCTGCTCTTGGTAACGGACCTTGAGGCACTGCATCCGTTTATGCGGATCGGTGCCATCGAGAGTCAGCTCCAGGGCAAGTTTCATGTGCCGACGATTTTTCTGTACCCCGGCGTGCGAACCGGCAAGACGCGCTTGAAGTTTCTCGGCTTCTATCCGGAAGACGGCAACTACCGCTCCGTCCACGTCGGCGGCTGAACAGACAAAAGAACCCTGGGATAAACCTATGACCATTCGCTCACTCTTCGACCCAAGCAAGGACATCTACCGGACCATTGAGAAGGTCATCACCTATGGTGCCTCGCAAGAAGGCCGCCTCAAGGCTGAGATCTCCGAATACGTGGTCACCGAAAGCATTGAGGAGCAGTTCCGCAAGCTCCTCGATCGCATGCAGCTCGCGATGGAGTCCGGTGGCGAAAACGAGGTGGGAGTTTGGGTCTCAGGCTTCTACGGCTCCGGTAAGAGCTCGTTCACCAAGTACCTCGGCCTGGCGTTTGACGATCAGCGCACCATCGACGGCACGCCGTTCATCAACTACCTGCAAGACCGCCTGCACAAGCCACAGACCAAGGCGCTCCTCAGCACTGTAGCGAAGCGCTTCCCGGCTGCAGTGGTCATGCTGGACCTCGCCAGCGAAATGCTCGCTGGCGCGACGATGGAAGACGTCTCCACCGTCCTCTACTTCAAGGTGCTGCAATGGGCCGGCTACTCGCGCAACCTCAAGGTTGCCGCTTTTGAGCGCATGGTCGAGAAGGACGGTCGCACCCCCGAGTTGCACGACCGTATCGCCCAAGCGCTGCCGGGTGCGACTTGGGCGCGGGTGCAGAACAACCCGTTGGCCATCGACGGGCTGATCCCAAAAATCGCCCACGAGATGTACCCGGCGCTCTTCCCGGAGGCCAAATCCTTCTCATCCAGCACCGAGGGTTTCTTTCAGTTCGAAGACCAGCGCGTGCAGGAGATGATCGACATCGTCCGCGAAAAGAGTGGCAAACAGAACATCATCTTCATCGTCGACGAAGTCGGCCAGTATGTGGCCTCGCGCGACAACCTGATTCTCAACCTCGATGGCCTGGCCAAGAATCTCAAGCGGCTGGGCGACGGCAAGGCCTGGATCATCTCTACTGCGCAGCAGACGCTGACGGAAGATGACCCGCGCGCCGCGCTGAACTCCGACAAGCTCTACAAGCTGAAAGACCGCTTCCCGATCCAGATCGACCTCGAATCGAGCGACATCAAAGAGATTTGCTATCGTCGTCTGCTTGGTAAATCGCCGACGGGCGAGACTGAGCTGGGCAAGCTGTTCGATGCCCATGGTCAGGCCCTGCGGCACAACACCAAGCTGCAGGACGCCAAGTATTACGACGCGGACTTCAGCAAAGAGAGTTTCACCAATCTCTACCCGTTCCTGCCGGCGCACTTCGACATCCTGTTGCACCTACTCGGCGCGCTCGCAAAGTCCACCGGCGGCATCGGCCTTCGCTCTGCGATCAAAGTGATCCAGGACGTCCTGAAAGGTGAAGGCGGTTCCAAGGCAATGGCCGATCAGCCTGTGGGCTGGCTGGCCACTACGGTGACGCTGTACGACGAACTGGAAAAGGACATTCGCCGTGCCTTCACGTCCATCCACCAGGCAGTCGGCAAGGTGCAGATTCGCTTCCCGGACTCGCAGCCCCATCAGGACATTGCCAAGTCCGTCGCCGTGCTGCAGATCCTCGGCAACCTGCCGGTGTCGGTACAGAACGTCGCCAGTTTGATGCACCCGTCCATCACTGCAGCATCACAGCTCGACACGGTAAAGAAAGCCGTCGAAGAGATGCTGAACGACGTGCATGTGCCGCTCGGCGAGAAGGATGGCAACCTCGTGTTCCTCAGCGAGAAGCTGCGGGATATCGAGCAGGAGCGCGGTGCCATTGCACTGCGCACAGTGGACGTGAAGCGCATCTTCAATGATGCGCTGCGCGAGTCCTTCGATCCGCTGCCCCGTGTCAGCCTCCACGGCACGATGGCCGTCGCAACGGGCCTGAAGGTCCAGGCCGGCAGTGCCATCACCAGCCTGGCCGGTGATCAGAGCACCATCCAGACCGTTGTCGAGTTGGTGCCCGCCAGCGACTACGACACCGCCAAAAACCGGATGCTGGATGACTCCCGTAGTCGGGCCGGTCGAAACGTTATCGGGCTCTTGGCTCGCGCCAATTCCGAGCTCGACGACCTGGCAAACGAAATCTATCGCTGCCAGCGCATCGCCGAACTGCACCGCAACGAGCCAGACCAAGAGGTGAAAGACTATTGCACCGGCCAGCTCGACCGTGCTGCCAAGCTGGCGACCCAGCTCCAGAGCAAGATCAAACAAACTCTGCAAGCCGGCTCGTTTGTGTTCCGCGGCCAGGCCACGGCGGTGTCGGCACTGGATGCTGATTTGCTGGAGGCCGCCAAGAAGCTGCTCTCCGACGTGGCCGACCAAGTGTTCGATCGGTACGTAGAAGCGCCGGTACGTGCGGGAACCGACACCGCCGAGAAATTCCTCAAGGTCGCCAATCCTGCCGCCATCAGCAGTGCGCTGGACCCGCTCGGCCTGGTGCAAACCGTGGCTGGTCGCGCCTCGTTCAAGACCGACCACAAGGCGATGATCAGCATCCGCGACTACATCGACAAGCGCGGTACCGTCGATGGCAAGCGGCTGCTCGACGACTTCAGCAACGATCCGTTTGGCTGGTCACCGGATACCACGCGCTACATCGTGGCAGCCATGCTCATGGCGGGCGAAATCAAGCTCAAGGTCTCGGGTCGTGAAGTCACGGCTGCTGGGCAGCAAGCGATCGACGCACTGAAGACCAACAACTCCTTCAAGCAGATCGGCGTCGCGCTGCGCGACGAGCGCCCGTCCATCGAAACGCTCGGTCGGGCGGCAGAGCGGCTCACCGAACTGGTGGGCGACATGGTGATCCCGCTGGAGCAGGAGATCAGCAAGGCGGCGGCGAAGCACTTCCCGCGCTTCCAGCACGACTACGGCTCCTTGGCCGAAAAGCTCAGTGGCCTTGGGCTGGCGGGCAGTGACCGCATCCGTACCTTGAACCAGGACATTGCCGATGTCCTGTTCACCGATGCCTCCGATGCTCCGCAGCGCCTGGGTGCCGAAACCTCCGCCATTTACGACAACCTCAAGTGGGCCCTCGAAGTGAAGCGGGTGCTCGACAACGGGCTCGACGCCACCCTGCGTGACTTGCAAGCTCATCGCCGCGATATCGAGACCTTGCCGGATACCGGGGTGCCAGGGGAGCTGCGTCGCGAACTTGCCGAAGACCTGGGAACCCTGTCCGAGCGCCTGGGCAAAGAAGACTTCTACAAACACACCGCCGACTTCAATTCGCAGCTTACCCATCTGAAGGGCCGCGTGCGCGATGCGGTCATCACGCTCTCCGATCAGCAAAAACTGCGTTTGAAGGAAGGTGTCGAGGATCTGCAGCGTATCCCCGAGTGGGAAGAGCTCACCCAGGAGGAGCGCGGCAACGCCGTGAACCGGCTGGACGGGCTCGCCCTGGCCGCCACACAGGATCTGGCCGGACTCAAAAAGCTGCTGGCCCGCGACTACGACATCAACAGCACCCTCGAAGATCTGAAGCGCTCCATCCAGCGCCAAGGGCAGGAACGCCTGCGCAAGCGCATGGAGGAAGAACGAGCCAAGACCGGCGAGAAAGGTCCGGCCAAGCTCACCAAATCGATCGCTGTGCCGGTGAAGATAACCTCTGCGGCAGACATCGACGCACTGATTCAGCAGCTCCATGAAATCAAGGCGCAGCTCGCTCTGTATGCCGAGATCGAAGTGTCTCTTGTCGTGGGTGAACAGCCTGGAACAGGTGGGAGCTAAGCATGGAGCTGACCACCGAATCCAGGCAACACATCGAGCAGGTCGCAGAAGACGTCCTTGGGCAGCTCGAGCGCACTGCATCAGCCGCCAAGTCAAAACTCAACGAGACGGCCAGTTTAACGACGGACGTGCTAGCCGGCGTTAACACGCTTACTTCTGGCTCTACGATTCAAAGGCTCAGGGAAATCGACAGCCAGAATCGTGCAAGTTACGAGCTGCTTTCAAGAGAGCCGGCAATCGCACGTGTTGTGGTCGAAGATGAGGACGGCGAGCGCCAGATCTACTATTTCTGCCGAGGCGACCAGGGGATGGCCAACCTCGGTGTCATTAGTTACCGAGCACCGATTGGTCGTCTAGCGTCGCTCCCGGTTGGTGAGGAGTTCAGGCGACCCGATGGCCGCGAACTCTATGTGCTTGAACGATCCCAACTCCGACCCGCCGCACTAGCCGACGGCTGGGATTCGCGCGACACCGTGGTGGAAGCAGAGCATTTCGGCCCACTCACGATCGAGTCGTTGCGGGCGCTACTGACTGAGGTTGCCGGAGAAGACGTCACCGAAGACCTCCTGGGTCAACTGCTGGCCGAAGAAACCGTCAAGGCCAACATCATCGACGGCGTGCGCCGCAGCGTCATCACCAAGATGGGGCTGCGCGATCAGCCCGTTCTGGATCAGTACCAGGATGAGATCTTCCGTCTTCCCCTCGACAAGCGATTACTGATTCTTGGCCCGCCCGGTACCGGTAAGACGACGACCCTGATCCGCCGCCTTGGCCAGAAGCTCGACACCGCCTTCCTGGAAGAAGGCGAACAACGTCTGGTTGAAATGGTGGCTACTGCCCAGGGCGTCGCGCACGCCAACAGTTGGCTGATGTTCACGCCTACCGAATTGCTCAAGCAGTACCTCAAAGAGGCCTTTGCTCGTGAAGGTGTTCCCGCCTCCGATCTGCGCATCAGAACCTGGCAAGACTACCGGCGAGAGCTGGCGCGAAATGCGTTTGGCGTCCTCAGAACCGCATTGGGTGGTGGCACATTTGTCCTGAAAGACAGCCTGCCAAGCCTGAGCGCAGAGGCGCTGGATCGCCCGATTCAGTGGTTCGACGATTTCAACACATGGCAGCGCAACGCCTACGTGCAAGAGCTGCATGAAGCGGCCAACATGCTCCGCGAAGCCAAGGCGCCCGAAGTCCAGAGCTTGGGCGAGCGGCTGAGCAGCATCCTGAAGCAAGCTAGCGATGGCGCGTTGGCATCCACCTTCGGATCGCTGGCAGCCGAGCTGCCCAAAGTACAGGCGCTCGTCGCCAGCCTGAAAGATGCCTCTGACGGCAAGATCAAAGCTGCGCTCAACCTCCAGCTCAATCGCAATCGGGCGTTCCTGGATGAGTTGGCGCGCTTCATCGATGGCCTGCAGCAAGCCCAGACCACCGATGCCGACGAACAAGACGAGCTTGATGCTGACGAGGAAGAAGACACCGCTGCACCGCGCACAGGTCGTGCAGCCGCTCTCAACGCCTACATGCAAGCGGTACGCGCCCAAGCGAGAGCAGCCGCATCCAAGCGCGCGGTCAGCAAAACGTCGCGCAACGGCAAGATCATCGAATGGCTGGCCGATCGCGGCCTGACGGAAGCCGATCGCGCCGATGTGGGTGCAAGTCTGCTGGTGCAGACCAACGCGCGCCGCTTCGTGAACCCGGTCAAGCGCTATCTCGACGGCATTCCCAAGCGCTACCGCGCGTTCCGGCGCGATCGCCAGCAAACCGAGAACTGGTATCGCAACGAAGGCTTCGAAGCCCGCGATATCCATCCGCTCGAACTGGACATTGTGCTGCTCGCCATCCTGCGCGCCGCAGGCGACCTGATCAGCCGGCCCAACGTCCTGCGTGATATCGAAAGCCCCGCTTGGTCTGCACTTCAGTCCATCCTGGGCCATTACCGCAACCAGGTCTTGGTGGATGAGGCGACCGATTTTTCGCCTATTCAGTTGGCCTGCATGGCCGCCCTAGCGCATCCACGGTTGCGCTCGTTCTTTGCCTGCGGCGACTTCAACCAGCGCCTGACCACCTGGGGTGCGCGATCCGCTGACGAAATGAAGTGGGTCTTTGCCGACTTCGACATCAAGGAGATCACCGTCTCCTACCGGCAGAGCAAGCAACTGAACGATCTGGCTCGCGCCATGATTCATGCCGTCGGCGGCACCGAGCAGAACGTCAGCTTGCCCGCGCATGTGGACAGTGGCGGCGTAGCGCCCGCGCTCCTGGAGCACGCCACGGACACAGCAATCGTGGTCAGTTGGTTGGCTGACCGCATCCGAGAGATCGAGCGCTTCGTCGGCCAGCTGCCATCCACCGCCATCTTTGTGAACGCCGAAGACGACGTGGCACCGGTGGCTGAGGCGCTGAACGAAGCCCTGTCCGAACACAACATCCAGGTCATCGCTTGTCGTGAGGGGCAGGCCGTGGGCCAGGAAAGCAACGTGCGCGTGTTCGACATCCAGCACATCAAGGGCCTGGAGTTCGAAGCGGTGTTCTTCGTGGGCATTGACCAGCTCGCCGCACTGCATCCAGCGCTCTTCGACAAATACCTGTACGTGGGCACCACGCGTGCGGCCACTTACCTGGGCGTGACCTGCGACGGCGCCTTGCCGCCCGCCATCGAGAGCCTGCGCGCTCACTTTGGCCAGGATTGGCAAGCGCCCGATTCACTCCAAGCGGTCACAGAACAATAGGAATCGATTGATGGCCTTCGACCAAACAACAAGAAACCGCCTGCAGCGCTTCGTCAACGATGCGCGCCGGGTGCTGGAAGAGGAATTCACTCGCCAGCTCCAGAACGACTACGGCATGGACCCAAACGCGGGCACTGTGGCTCATCTGGCCAGCCTGCGGCATATCAACGACGCCCAGCGCGAAAGCGCCCGCATCCTGCGCGATACCCTGGCGCACTACACGGCCAGTGGCGACATGAATGCCACCCAGGGGCTGGATCGCATCGTCCGCGAGCAGGCCTTCACCGTGCTCAACCGCCTGGCCGCACTGCGCATGGCCGAGGCGCGTGGGCTGCTTGTCGAGTCGGTCGGCAACGGTTTTCAGGCCAAGGGCTTTCAGCTCTATGCGCGCCTGGCCGGCACTGGGCTGGGTGAAACCGGCGACGCCTACCGCGTGTACCTGTTCAGCGTGTTCGATGAACTCGCCCAAGACCTGCCCGGCCTGTTCGATCGTTACTCACCACAGGGCCGTCTGTTCCCGCGCGAAGCCGCACTGCTGCAAGTGCTCAACCTGATCAACGATGCCGACATCGCCCCGCTGTGGAGCGAGGACGAGACCATCGGCTGGATCTACCAGCACTTCAACTCCAAGGAAGAGCGCAAGGCCATGCGCGATGCCTCGCAGGCGCCGCGCAACAGCCGCGAATTGGCGGTGCGAAACCAGTTCTTCACGCCGCGCTATGTGGTCGAGTTTTTGGTGGACAACACTCTTGGGCGTCTTTGGCTCAACGCTACGGGCGGGCAAACAGGTTTGCGCGAGCGCTGCCAGTACCTTCTGGTAAAGCCCGACGAACAGCCACAAGCCGCCACCAAGCTGCGTGACCCACGCACCCTCAAGTTGCTGGACCCGGCCTGTGGTTCCATGCACTTCGGCTTGTATGCCTTCGACCTGTTCGCCGAGATCTACCGTGAGGCCTGGACCTGGGAACAGCAACACGGCCCTGGTTCATTGGATGTCTCCACGCAGCCTGATGCCGCACTCAAGCCGCTGAGCCAGACTTACGAGGACGAGGCGGCATTTCTGCGCGACGTGCCGCGTCTGATCATCGAACACAACATCTATGGCGTGGACATCGATCCGCGCGCCGCGCAAATCGCTTCGTTGGCGCTGTGGCTACGGGCGCAACGTGCTTGGCACGATGCCGGCGTCAAGGCCAAAGACCGCCCTTTGATTGGGCGCGGCCATGTGGTCGCCGCCATTGCGCCACCGGCAGAGCGTGAGTTGCGCCAGCAGTTCGCGGCCAACCTCGATAAGCGCGATGCAGAGCTGTTCGATAAGACCCTGCAACTACTCAAGGGGCTTCCGGAGTTGGGCGTTCTTCTTCAAGCAGAGAAAGACCTCCCGAGGCTAACGAGAGAGATTTATGTAGGAAAAGGTACGGGGCTATTTGCCGAACAAGAACAGGAGACTTGGCAGCAAGCTGAAACTAGATTACGGGAGGCACTTCTTGATTTCTCTCATGCGGCGAAATCGACATATCAAGCGAGGCTGTTTGCCCAGGATGCTTTGGATGGACTCCGCCTGATTGATCTCGCGCGCGAGCGATTCGATGTTTTAGTAATGAATCCACCGTTTGGCGAGCCTGCACGCTCGACAAAATCCTATCTCGAAGAGACGTTGCCAAGATCCAAAGGAAATATCCTCACGCAGTTTATCGAGCGAGCAACCCAATTGGTCCGCTTAGGTGGGCGTGTTGGAGCGATCGTCAGTCGCACATGTTTTTACCTGCAAAGCTTCTCAGCATTTCGCAAGTCGGTACTGGCTGAGGATCTTGCACTGGAGACATTTGTTGATCTTGGGCAAGGGGTTCTTGATGCGATGGTCGAAACGGCGGCTGTCACTTGGGAGAGGAGTCACGGAAACGCAGATGAAGCCATCTTTTTCAGGGAGCTCAATAGGATCGACAAGAACAGCGGTTTACTCGAATCAATTCACTTGCTGAAGAGCGGGCGCGACGGAGACAATTTTTTCAGGAGGCGAGTCGAACAGTTTTCTGTATTTGACGATATGCCATACGTGTATTGGATCAATGATTCAATCACCAGAAAGATTGCGAGTCACCCCGCAGTTGATCCATTGGCATGCTCTATTCGCGTCGGATTGCAGACTGGGGATGATTTTAGATTCTTGCGACTTTGGTGGGAGGTAGATAGTGATCGCATCATCGTTCCCTCAGAGAAGTCAGATGTCGAGAAATTGCGGAGCGAGTGCCTTCAGTCGAGCAACGGAAGAAAGTGGGCATGGTATTCAAAGACTGAAGCTGCGTCTCCGGTGCTCTCGTCCATCCACGCCTGTGTTAATTGGCTGCGAGACGGTGAGGAAATAAAGGCATTTCACGTTGGAAAAGGTGACTCGCCGTCGAAGTATGTTCGCTCAGAGAATTTCTATTTCATGCCCGCACTCAGCTACATGTTGCGCTCAAGTCGGCTGGTTCCCTATTTGGTGCCGGCGGCTGTCATTCCGACAGCGGGGAGAAGCCAGGTATACCCCAGTCACAACAATGAAATGTGGTTAGCCGCGCTGTTGTCGTCAAACGTAGCAACTGCGGTTGCTCGGTTTCGCGGCGAAGCGTTTTGGCAGCCAAAGTTTCAAAACTCAATGGTTTCGGCAATTCCGTACGTCAAGCCCGAATCCAGCGACTTAGATGAGGCATCCCGCATTATTTCAAATGTCCGTGAGCGGATGGCTGAAACGTTTAAGCGTGATGAAACTGAGATTCTATTTACATTCCCCTCGCTCAACGGTACGGGTGATACGCGTCAATCATTCAGCCGAGACTCTTTGATCGGCGCAACTTTTGACGAGCGTATTGCTCACCTTTACGGGCTCGCATCCGACGAGTTTCGTGCCCTGCAACGCGACCATAACGAGGCGTTGGCGCGGCCATCTGGCGCTGTGGAGGCCGATGAAGATGATGACGAACAGAGCGAAGAAAGCGTAGGTAATGAAGACTCGATGGTTGATGAAACGTCATCAAATCAATCATGGGCCGTTGGCGTGGCCTTTGGCCGCTTTGACTGGCGCCTAGTCACCGGCCAACGCGCCGCGCCGACTGAACCAGAACCCTTTGATCCGTTGCCGGCGAAAAGCCCCGGCATGTTGCCCGATGGCGCGACGCCGTTTCACACCCTCGCCGGCATCCTGGTGGACGACCCAGGCCATCCGCACGACCTGGCACGTCTGATTGAAGAGGTGCTCGCCCGTGTCGAGGCTCCCGTGCCGGAAGACGTGCGTCGCTGGCTGCAAAAGGACTTCTTCCCCTTCCACCTGCAGCGCTACTCCAAGAGCCGCCGCAAAGCGCCTATCTACTGGCCGCTGTCCACCACGTCTGGCAGCTACACGCTGTGGGTCTATTACCCCAGTCTTACCAGCCAGACGCTGTACACAGCGATCAATGACTTCGTCGAACCCAAGCTCAAGCAAGTCGGCGCCGATGTCACGGCGCTGCGCAACAAGGGTTCGGCCCGCACCCGCGACGACGAAAAGCAGTTCGAGGCGTTGCAAGCCTTTGAGCTGGAGCTGATCGAGCTGCGCGACACCTTGCTCAAGCTCGCACCGACCTACAAGCCCAACCACGACGACGGCGTGCAGATCAGCGCCGCACCGCTGTGGCCGTTGTTCCGCCACAAGCCCTGGCAGAAGGTGCTCAAGGACACCTGGGCCAAGCTGGAAAAAGGCGACTTCGACTGGGCGCACCTGGCCATGAACTACTGGCCCGATCGCGTTCGCGAGAAGTGCAAGACCGACAAGTCTCTAGCTATCGCGCATGGGCTGGAGGATCTCTACGTCGCGCCCGAGGCCAAACCGAAGAAGGCGCGCGGCAAGAAGAAGGCCGGGGGTGATGAATGAGTATTGCTGAATTTATCCGCGAGAGCGTGCTGCGGCCGCGCCTGAAACAGGCAGGCGCCTTGGTGGTCTACGACGTCGACAAGCGCTACCGCGAGCAGTGTTTCGATCTCGCCGCCGACAAGGTACGAGTGGTGGATGCGTCTGAAAGCAGCATCGAAAGCCGTGAGGCAGCGTTGCTGGCACTGCGCGAGGTGGGTCAGCCCAAGGCGCCGCTGGAAGGTGTGTTGATCTATGTGCCTGCCAAGCGCCCGGAAACCGACGAGCAGAAGCAAGCTGATCCATTCGCCCTGTACGCAGAATGCGGTGCGGTGTTCCCGCAAGATGATGGCGACGAGTATCTGAGCCTGTGCCTGCGTGCCAGGCCGGATCATGCGACCGAGATCCGGCAGGTGTTTGCCACTTCTCCCTCTGGGCCGACCTTTGCCGTGATCGATGCCATTGGCGGCGGCGTGAGTTGGCCCCAGCTGCGAGCCACGCTGCGGGTGGAGTCGGGCCGCGAGATTCTGGCCGCACTGCTGGCCCCGAGTACCAGCCAATCCGAAGCGCTCAAAGGGCAGGAAGGCTGGGTGCAAGAAGCGCGTGATTTCCTCCGTGCCACCTTGGGCCTGAGCGTGAAGACGCGCGGCAAGACCTGGTCTGCCCTGGCGGATGAACTGTGGCGCTACGTGCTGTTCAGTGAGTTTGTATTTGATCTGCCAGTGGCGCTGCCGGACACCCTGAAGGGGGTGCCGCACGCACCGATG
The DNA here is from genome assembly GCF_009846755.1 of Alcanivorax sp. S71-1-4. Classification (GTDB taxonomy): domain Bacteria; phylum Pseudomonadota; class Gammaproteobacteria; order Pseudomonadales; family Alcanivoracaceae; genus Isoalcanivorax. The sequence continues at coordinate 83,376 of NZ_AQOR01000006.1, read as the reverse complement.
GAAGCCAGGCCGATCGTGGAGGATGTGTGCGACCGTCTGCGCAGCGATCCGAAGTCACGCGCGGCTTACATCGAGCGCGCCGAGACCATCGAGGCTGAACTCAATCTGACCGATCTATGCGGCGCGATTGAAGACCTGGGCGAGCGCGACACCTTCCCCTTCGAGGAGCGGACCTTCCTGCGCACGGCGATCAAGGGCATTGTCAGCGGTGACACCGATGCCACGCGCCGTGTGCTGACCCGCCACAAGAGTTCGGTATGGCTCGGCAAGGGCGAAAGCCAGGCCCAGTGGGAGTTGGTGCGGTCTGGCTTGAGCCTGGTCGAGGCCTGCGAGGATTTTGAGCGCCAGCTGCCTGACCACGCCCGCTCGCAAGCGGAGCTGATCGACTTTTACTTGGGTAGCCTGCGTGAAGCAGATCGTCTGCAGCGCGAGTTTGAGCAAGCGGCGGGTGACTTCCTCGACCCGCATGGCTTGATGCATGAAGTGATCAGCCAGGCACGGGCGCGTTATCGCCGTTTGGCAGAGAAGGTTCAGGGCGTGTTTGTGAAGCACGTCGAAACCGCTGGCTGGCCGCCTACCGGGCGCTTGGCCAATGCCGATGCCTTTGATCGGCTGGTGGCTGATCGACTCAAGGAAAGCGGACGCAAAGTGGCCTACCTGATGGTGGACGCCCTGCGTTACGAGTTGGGCGTGGCCCTCGAAAAGCTGCTGGCGGAAGACGGTCCTGTCGAGCTGCAAGCGGCCTACGCGCAGCTACCGACCATCACACTGGTGGGCATGGCGAGCTTGCTGCCAGGTGCTCGCACGGGGCTGACCCTATCGCTGGAGAACGATTCCCTGGTGCCGAAGCTGGCAGGGGCGCCGGTGGGTAATGTCCCGCAACGCATGGGTGTGCTGGCCAAGCGGTATGGCGATCGGTTCTCGGAAATGCCGCTTAACGACTTTGTTCGCGGTAAGCCGAAGATTGCCGAAACCGTCGACCTGCTTGTACTGCGCTCTACGGAAATCGATAGCCAACTGGAAAGCAACCCGGAAACGACGCTGGGCCTGATCCCAGGCACGCTCAAGCTGATCCGCGTGGCACTGCATAAGCTGCGTGGCATGGGCTTCAAAGAGGCGGTCATCGTGACCGACCACGGCTTCTTCCTGAACGCGCAAGCAGAAGCTGGCGATGTGTGCGTGAAACCGCAAGGGAAATGGCCGGTGAATGCTCACGACCGCATGATGCTCGGCGACGGCACAGCGGATGGTCACAGCCTGGTGGTCAGTGCAGAGAAGGTCGGTATTCGCGGTGATTTCACGCAAGTGGCACTCCCGCGCAGCATGGCTCCCTATCGCTCGGGACATCTGTATTTCCACGGCGGGGCATCCCTGGCCGAGGCCGTTGTGCCGGTGCTGGTGGCCAGGCTGGATACCGCCGCCCATGCGGAATTGCGCAAGGTGGTGGTGGAGCTGAGCTACAAGAACGACGCCAAACGAATAACTACGCGATTGCCGGTCATCGAAGTGATACTGGTGGCCGACGATATGTTCTCGCAAGACATGAGCGTGGAGATCTTGCTGGAAGCGCAAGACAGCAAGGGCAACGTGGTGGGAGAGCCGCGCCCAGGCGGCGATGTGAACCCCGCGACCAGAACCGTGACCCTGATGCCAGGCCAACGCAAGCAGATTGCGCTGCGAATGGATGATGAGTTCAGAGGCAAGTTCTCGGTCAAAGCGCTGAACCCGACGACTCTGGCGGCCTATAGCAATCTGGCGCTTGAAACCGACTATACGGAATGAGCCCTATGGACGAACTCGACCAAAAGTTAAACGCCACATTCGACGGCAAGGTACTTCGTAAGGACCTGCTGCATCGGATTAAAAAGGGCACCAACGTCCCGACGTTCGTCCTGGAGTTTCTGCTCGCCAAATATTGCGCTAGCAACGACCAGGCAGAGATGGATGCGGGCATGGAGGCCGTGCTGTCGTCGCTGCAGGAAAACTACGTTCGGCCGGACGAGGCGAATGCGGCTCAGTCCAAGGTGGCCACCAAGGGCAAGCATCGGTTCATCGATAAGGTTCACGTTCGCTACGTCGAAAAGGAAAAGCGCCACTGGGCATCGCTAGAGAACTTCAACTCGCAACGTATCGCCATCGGCGAGAAGTTCTACCGGGACAATGATCGCTTGCTGGAAGGCGGAATCTGGGCGGAAGTGACCCTGGCGCACAACGACATCGACGAAGACGACTACGCGTTTTCTATCGAGGATCTGCGGCCGATCCAGCTGACTCGTTTCGACTTCGACCGCTATGCAGAGGGGCGCGCGGCTTTCACGCGCGATGAGTGGATCGCGGCGGTTTTGCGCTCCGTCGGTTTGGAACCCAGCAAGCTCTCGAAGCGCGTGCAGATGCATTTCATCGCCAGGCTGGCTGCGCTGGTTGAGCCCAACTACAACTACATCGAGCTGGGGCCGCGCGGCACCGGCAAGTCTTATTTCTTCAGCGAGTTTTCTCCCTATGCCACATTGATCTCTGGGGGGCAGGCGACCAAGGCAACACTGTTCTACAACAACGCGCGCCGCAAGGTGGGTCTTGTTGGGTTTTGGGATACGGTCGCCTTTGACGAGGTTGGCGGGATCAAGGTGCGTGATCCGGACACCATCCAGATCATGAAGGACTTTATGGCCAATGGGCGCTTTTCGCGTGGGGCCGAAGTCATCGCCGATGCCAGTCTGAGTTTTGTCGGCAACATCGATGTGTCGGTGCAGCAGGTGGTCAATTCCAACGAGCACGATCTGTTTCAGCCCCTACCGCCGGAGCTCGATTTGGCCGTGATGGACCGCTTCGCTGCGTACATTCCTGGCTGGGAGATGCCCAAGAACAGCAGCGAGTTCCTGACCAGCAACTACGGTTTCATCACCGATTACCTGGCCGAGGCGTTCCACTACCAGTTCAAGCACACGAATCGGTATGAGGAAGTGAGCAAGCGCATTCGGCTCGGCAAATCCATCGAGGGGCGCGACGAGAAAGGTATCAAGAAGACCGTCTGCGCGTTTTTGAAGGTCTTGCATCCGAACGGGCCGCCGACGGACGAAGAGTTCGAGGAATACGTGGCCTATGCGACGGAGTGCCGCCGCCGTGTCAAGGAGCAGATGAACAAACGCAAACCGGATGACGAGTTTGCCCGCATCAACTTGTCTTACTTCAAGGCCAGTGGTGAGGAAGTGGTGGTTTTCTGCCCAGAATCGAAGGATGCGCCGGCAACGCAAGAGCCGGCTCGCCGTCGTTTGAATCAAGCGGATGGGCAGCCGACTGAGGCAGTCGAAGTGCAACCCGCCGCACAAGCAGCACCTGCTGCACAGGAGACTCCAGCAGTCTCGACGCCAGTATCACCGCCAGTATCACCGGCCCCGGCTTCGACTTCGGTTGGGCCGTTACCGATCGAGCTCAAGGAACAGCACTTCACCATCCTCTATGGCGATACCGGGCACAGCTATGAGTCGATTCTCGGCCCCTATCTACAGGGCGCGAAGTCTGTTGTGATCGAAGATCCGTACATCCGGCTGCAACACCAGATTCAGAACTTCGTGCGCTTCTGCGAAACGGTGCTGAAGGCTGGCACGGTGAAGAAGATCAGCCTAATCACCGGCTACGACGACAAGACCCAGTTGGCCGACATCGCCGAAAAGCTCGATGAGTTGAAGCAAAGCCTCCTGGAGTTGGATGTCGAACTGGAGGTAAAGCTCAACCCGAACATCCATGACCGTGAGATCCGTCTGGATAACGGCTGGGTCATCAAGATTGGTCGTGGCCTCGATTTCTACCAGAAGCCTGGAGGGTGGCTCGAAGTCGGCGCGAACGATCTGAGTCTGCGCAAGTGCCTGGAAACGAAGGTGGATATCTTCCGAGCATGATGCAAACGACAGGATAGAAGCGCATGGACCGAATCGATATTGTTCTGTGGGATGCGCTTCGTGAGCCCGCCTGGGACACATTGCTCCTAGGCAACGGCGCCAGCATTGCCATTCATAGGGAATTCGCATATCCAACGCTTCATAGCATCGCCGACGCGAAAGGTTTGCTTCCAACCACCGCGCCGATCTTTGCGAAACTGGGGACGACCGACTTTGAGCATGTGTTGCTCGCATGCTGGTATGCGGATCACGTCAACGTGGCATTGGGGACGCCGTCGGCCGCCATCTCCGCAGCCTACTCGGAAGTACGCACAGCGCTGATCGAAGCGGTGCACAGTGTGCATCCGGTGCATGCCGATGTTGCCACCGACCTACAGCGGGCCGGTGCGTTTGCGAGCGTATTTCCAACTGTCTTCAGCCTGAACTACGACCTCACCTTGTACTGGGCCATGCTGCTGTTCAACGCGGCGAATGGGAGTTGGTTCAAGGACGCATTCCACGACGGGAAGTTCCAGACGGATTGGGAATATCTACGGCGACCCTATGGACACGCTGCAGGAGCAACATTGGTTTTCTACCCTCACGGCAGTCTTGCGGTTGCGCGTGACTACATTGGTAATGAGACAAAGCTCGCTGTTGGTGCGGGAGCCGCAGGTGACCTGCTTGACACCATAACCCGGAGGTGGGCGTCCGGGCACTATGTGCCCGTGTTTGTTAGCGAGGGAACCAGCAGGGAGAAAGTTGCCGCGATTCGCCGAAGTCGCTACCTGACAAACGTATATGAAGAGGTTCTGCCCGCACTTGGAGAGAGTCTGGTCGTCTATGGCTGGAGCTTTGACGAGCGAGACCAGCATGTGCTCGATGCCATAGCGAAAAAACCTCCAAAGCAAATGGCGGTCTCGGTGTTCACGAGTCAACCAGAGCCGGATCAGCAGGCGTTCTGCCACTAGGTCCTCAAGGCCGTTGGCCGGTCCTTGCCAGATACCGCTGTGACGTTCTTCGATTCGCAGAGCCCGGGTTGCTGGAACAATCCATAACAAGGCAGGATCTTGGCCATTGCAATTATTTTGGTCTAGATGCCTGTCTTCGCATCGGCGATCAGGAAGGCTATCTCTGTCTCTCGTCGAGCAACGAGACCTGGAAGTATCTTGCCGCCGCCGTACACCCTGCGCCGAAGTTCCTGTCCAGCAGCCAGCCAGTCTCGCTGGTTGATTCTCCGACGCAGTGTAGATGACTTCCGGCGGCAGGTGGACGGTCAACAGGTCAGTTTCGATCTGCTCGGCCACTGCGCCGACCGCTATGGGGTATCGCTGACGGCCGCCGCCCTGCGCTGGACCGAGATCGCACCCAAGCGCGCCATACTGGTGGCCAGCCGCGACGATCACATGCTCTGGGCCAAGTCGAACAAGGCGGCGCTCAAGTCCGGCGCCTACTTCGCGACGCGCAAGAACACCATCGAGCTGCCGCACGATGCGCTGGCGCACAGCTACAACGCCTTTGGCATGGCCGACAGCCAGACGGGGCGTGCCCAGTCCTGGTTTGCCCGTGAACCCGCCAGCATGCCGGTCACGGAGATGACGCGCGTCGCGGGTCAGTACGACTACACACTGATCTTGCTACTGCTGCCCGAGGCCGAGTGGCAGGGAGCGCGCCACGACGATGAGGAACCGGAGGAAGACACTTACGACCGCTTCATCCGCAACGGCCAGTACCCGGTGCGATAGCTCATGGTGGATCAATCATGAGCGCCCACAAGTGGCAATTCGCTTCCCGTTTTCGCCGGCATGCCTTTGGCTGGCGCTCCGACACGCCGGTGCAGCGGATCAAAGAAGCCATCACGGAGATCAAGCAGGTCGCCCGCAAGGAGCCCGTGCTCGCCGCTGAGGGGGCCATCACCCTGCTGGAAAAGCTCTCCCCGGCGCTGGAACAGGTGGACAGTTCATCGGGCGCACTGGGTTCAGCCGTCAACAAGGCCATCGATACCCTGGTGCCCATCATCGTCAAGGCTGACGTCGAGCCGAAGCTGCGACAACGCTGGCTCGAACGCTTGTGGCAAGCGTTGCAGGACGACGAGATGCCCTACATCGAACTGCTCGGCGATTACTGGGGCGAGTTGTGCGTGACGCCGGAGCTGGCATCGCACTGGGCCGATGAGTTTTTGCCGGTCGTCGAGAGCGTGTGGAGCCCAAATGCATCGGGGCACGGATTCTTTAAGGGCACCAGCGCTTGCCTGGCATCCCTGTACGCGGCGGGTCGGCACCAGGAACTGTTGGCGTTGCTCGACAAGGCACGGTTCAAGTGGTGGCACGACCGGCGCTGGGGTGTGAAGGTATTGGCAGCGATGGGCAGGAAGGCAGAGGCAATCCGCTATGCCGAGGAATCGCGCGGTCTCAATGATCCTGGCTGGCAGATTGCCCAGGCCTGCGAAGAGATCCTGTTGTCCTCCGGTTTGCACGACGAGGCCTACCGCCGCTATGCCATCGAGGCAAATCAGGGCACCACGAATCTGGCGACGTTTCGCGCCATCGCCAAGAAGTATCCCCACAAGCAACCGGAAGAGATCCTACGCGACCTGGTAGCCAGCACGCCTGGCGCCGAGGGCAAGTGGTTCGCCGCTGCCAAGGATGCGGGCCTGTTTGATGTGGCGATCGAGCTGGGCACGCGCAGCCCGACCGATCCACGCATGCTGACGCGCGCTGCCCGTGACTACGCCGAGAAGCAGCCAGCATTCGCGCTCGCCGCAGGCCTCGCCGCGTTGCGTTGGATCTCTCTTGGACACGGCTATGAGATCACCGGCGCTGATGTGCTCGATGCTTATTCGGCAGTCACGCAGGCGGTACCGAATGCGGGTGTTCCAGCCCAGCTGGTTAACGAGCAGATCCGGGACATGATCACCAGCACCCAGCCCGGAAATTCGTTGATGAAGACCATCCTCACCCGTCATTTGTCGAATTGAAAGGGTCCCGCTTTTCGCAGCAACCCGCATCGGTTCGCACGACTCCGAAACTCCCTCATGGTGTCGGCGGCAGTCCATCCGGACAATTTCACTGCATGTGAGTTTGACCGAGAGGACCGCCACCAATGCATCAAATCAACCATCTACCACCGGAGCGGATGACGCCGGAACAGCGTCGCCACGAGATCGCGTCGTTGCTGGCTAACGGCCTGGCACGCCTGCGTTTCACCGGCGTTGAAGAGTCCGCAAACAGGACCGAAGCGAGCGAGTTTGAGCTTGGCTTCTCTGGCAACCAGCGCGTTCATACAGACCCCGTCAACAAGACAACTACGGAGTCGAAATGAGCACGCAAACACCATCATTTTCCACGCCGCCATCGGTGGCGGCGCAGATCGCCAGGCTGCCCGAGATGCCGATGGCAGAAATCCGGGCACTCTGGCAGAAGCTGGTCGGTGGCGACACGCCCACCCACAACCGCCAGTTCCTCGAACGCCGGATTGCCTACCGGCTGCAGGAGCTGGAATTCCGCAAGGTCGACGCCAACCTGCTGGATCGCAACCAGCGTCGCATCGAATCTCTGGTCGAAACCGGCAAGGTGAAAAAGCGTGACCGTGATTACCGTCCGGCCGCAGGCACGGTGCTGGTCCGCGAATACAAAGGCGTCGAGTACCGCGTGATCGCAACCGCCGACGGCCAGTATGACTTCCAGGGACGCATGTACCCGAGCCTCTCGATGATCGCCCGCGAAATCACCGGTATGCGCTGGTCGGGGCCACTGTTCTTTGGGCTCAAGCCGCCATCCAATGCCAAGACCAAGCCCGCCACCAAGAAAAGAGGTGGACGATGAGCGAAGTCTTGAAGCGCCGCATGCGCTGCGCGGTCTACACGCGCAAATCCACCGATGAAGGGCTGGACCAGGAGTACAACTCGATCGACGCCCAGCGCGACGCCGGTCATGCCTACATCGCCAGCCAGCGCGCCGAAGGCTGGATTCCAGTAGCCGACGACTACGACGATCCCGCCTTCTCGGGCGGCAACATGGAACGTCCGGCGCTGCGCCGCATGATGGCGGACATCGAGGCCGGCAAGATCGACGTGGTGGTCATCTACAAGATCGATCGCCTTACGCGCAGCCTGGCGGACTTCTCCAAGATGGTCGAGGTGTTCGAGCGCTACGGCGTGTCGTTCGTGTCGGTCACCCAGCAGTTCAACACGACGACCTCGATGGGTCGGTTGATGCTGAACATCCCGCTGTCCTTCGCCCAGTTCGAGCGCGAGGTCACCGGTGAACGCATCCGCGACAAGATCGCAGCCAGCAAGCGCAAGGGCATGTGGATGGGCGGCGTGCCACCGCTGGGCTACGACGTCGAGAACCGGCGGTTGGTGCCCAACGAGCGCGAGGCCAAACTGATCCGGCACATCTTCCAGCGTTTCGTTGAACTCGGCTCCAGTACCGCACTGGTCAAGGAGCTGAAACTGGACGGCGTGACGTCCAAGGCGTGGACCACACAAGACGGCAAGACCCGCGATGGCAGGCCGATCGACAAGGGCCACATCTACAAGCTCCTGAGCAACCGCACCTACCTTGGCGAGTTGCGGCACAAGGACCAGTGGTACCAGGCGGAGCACCCGCCCATCATCAGCCGCGAACTGTGGGACAGCGTCCACGCGATCCTGGCCACCAATGGTCGGGTGCGCGGCAACGCGACTCGGGCAACCGTGGCATATCTGCTCAAAGGCATCGTGTTCGGCAACGATGGTCGAGCACTGTCGCCGTGGCACACAACCAAGAAGAATGGCCGTCGGTACCGGTACTACGTGCCTCAGCGTGACGCCAAGGAGCACGCGGGCGCCTCAGGCCTGCCGCGCTTGCCGGCCGCCGAACTCGAGTCGGCGGTACTCGACCAACTGCGCGCGATCCTGCGTGCCCCGAATCTACTAGGCGACATGCTGCCGCAGGCGATCAAGCTCGATCCAACCTTGGACGAGGCGAAGATCACCGTGGCCATGACCCGGCTCGACGCGATTTGGGATCAACTGTTCCCGGCCGAGCAGACCCGGATCGTCAAGCTGCTGGTGGAGAAAGTCATCGTGTCACCCAACGACCTCGAAGTGCGACTGCGCGCCAACGGCATCGAGCGGCTGGTGCTTGAACTGCGTCCCGAGCCGGTCGAGCAACAATCGGAGGCCCTGGCATGAGCGACATCCGCATCCAGAAGACCGGCGAGCCGGACATCGTTGAGGCGAGTGATGGTCGGCTGACTCTGTCGGTACCGATCCAGATCAAGCGCCGTAGTGGCCGCAAGCTGGTCACCCTGCCAAACGGGGAAACCGCACCGGTCAGGCCGTGGGACGTGGCACCGACCTCCATCCAACTGGCGCTGGCCAGGGGGCACCGCTGGCTGACGATGCTGGAATCTGGCGAAGCGAAGTCGTTGAAGGAGATCGCCATACGGGAAGGCATCGACAACAGCTACGTCAGCCGGATGGTCAACCTGACCACGCTGGCGCCCGACATCGTGGCGGCGATCCTGGACGACACGCTGCCGAACCACATCACGCTGTTTGATCTGGCTGTTGATCCGCCCGCGTTGTGGGACGAACAGCGAACTCGGCTTACAGTGCGCGACTGAAGCTGCGGTGACAGTTAGCGGTTGATGTTACGTGACCAGGTTAGTTGTTAGCTGTTCCACCAACTCATTCGTGCTCGGCGCGTACATCGGGAGCTGTCGGTGTGCTTGTCGAAATATCCCGACAAGCAAGCACGCCGTGAATAGCCAGTAGTGCGACTCCTTGGCGAGCGAGTTGCCGGATATCATTGCCTGAATGCGTGTCGTAATGGGCGGATATTCCGCCGTTCCCCACCGAGCGCTTTCCGGGGTTATTTCGTGCAAGATCATTGCACCGAGGGCGATTCCCATTGATCGCTTATCCAGCACCCTGCTGAAAGTCTGGCCAACAGACTGGGCATAACTTCCAACCTTGTCGGTTAGAAATGACCGCGCCCAGACATCGCACGCAATTTCTTCTTCACGCCGATCGGCGGGGCAGTCACCGTCGCTGAGAAATTTCACGTGCCGCAACTCATGAAGAAAGACGTAGGCGGTCGCCAGACAGACCAGATCGAAGGCCGCCATTTCTTGATGGTTGTTGAGAGCGTTCCGTTCTGATTCAGGACGCGGCACATCCTGCGGCCAAGTGACGTGAATCGAACTTTGTTCTTCGATAATTGATCGAGCTGAATTTGCACGAGACTTGTAATCCATCTCAAAAGCAGCAAGCTCGTCGTCGTCGCGTAGTGCGTCCTCAAGGGGCCAACCAGTGATGCCGGAAATAATGATCGATGGAGAGTAGGTCTCGATTGATCTCCATCCGTTGAATCCAAGCAGCCAGATTGCCTCGAGTGTCTTGTGGTCGAACCGGATGCGACCTTTGCTGGCGCAGATGTTCACGCCTCGACCGTCTTCGACTACGGAGATTATGGGTGCGTAGCGATCCCAGAGACTCTCAATTTCGTCTTTGCGCTCGGGTGTGGCGCCTAGCAGCAGAGCTTTAACGGCGTTGCCTGCTTCAACCATCACGTCACCCGTTGATCGCTGTTTCCAGCGCACGCAGGCGATCGATGATGACATCGAAAGTGGGAGGGTCGCCGATGAACATGCCGGCACCGATCATGCGCTGGAAGTCATTGCGCAGCGCGGCTAGTGCGGTGTCATCCGGAATCAGTTTGAGCTGCCCGGCAAGGCATGCGTCGTAGTTGGCGTAGCTCGCGTTGTAGAAGACCTTCTTGTGTTTGACGACGTCTGCGAGCAGAGCGCGATCGACCACAGCGGCTTGCCCATGTTTAATGTCGGCCAACATCGCCAAGTCGTACCAATGGCGTGACAGACGTTCGGCGCCTGTGCGGAACTCTTCGCGCTGACATTCGACGTGCATCAACGTCGCCTTCTCCCAGAAGGTACGTGCCGGCGACAGCACACTGACCGTCGGCTGCGGGAATTCGAGTTCAGCGACATGTTCCGCAATGTCGGGCCGCACCACATGCTCCTCATTCGGCTCGGTGATGTTGCGGCCACCGAACTCGATCAGGACGCTGTTACCCACGTAGTCTCCGGATTTCTCCAGCACGGTCGGGTAGTGCACTCGCAACTGCTCGCCGTCATCGCTGATTTCAAGACGGAATGCGTCGGCGCTGAACTCGGTGGCCAGCATCTTCTTGAAGTGCGGCGCCACGACACCGTGAGCATGGTCGCGCACGAAGGACTTGAGATCCTCGCTGAATTTCTTCAGCCGATTGCGTGAGACGCCTTCGGTAAACGGGTCGAAGGAGCCGTCCAAGCCACGGTAGTCGAGCGTGATGTCCACGTCCTCGGAGAAGCGCGAAATGGCGCCGAACACCTTGGAGAGTGATGTGCCGCCCTTGAAGGCCATCGGCAGTCGGTCGGGCATGGTGAACAGGGTCTGCAGCACCCAGCAGACCCAGACATCTTTTTCCAGTACGACGGGCGTGCGGGCAAGCTGCGGAGCCAGTGCCCGATAGATCTGGGACTGCTCTTGAGGCTTCAGGTGCAGGAAGGACTCAGGCATGAACGGCCATCCGCTCGTTTCGGAAGATGGCGTCGCTCATCCACGCAGGCATTGAGCTGGTGGCTGACTTCAGCACCTCGAACTCGCTCGATCCCAGCTTGCGCCGAATCTTCTCGACGAGGGCCGGCGTCACTTCCTTCTTGCCGAGATACCACATCGCCGCAAGCGCGAGCCCGGCGGGTCGACCCGCCAGGGCCAACTTGCGCTGACAGACGTGCTGGAGGCGGATCTCCATCTTCCCCACGCGGATGCGCTTCGACGGGCCGGATGTCACGAATACCGACTGGGTCGGAACCTGCGTGGTTAGTTCGAGCCGACGCGCCGCTTCGGCACCGTGAACCTGGACGACGGCACCCGTGGTCTTGGCGACGGTCTCGGCCACCTTCAGCGGCGAGGGGCTAACCTTGCCGACGAAACGGCTGACCTCGGGACGCACAAAGACACCGCGCGTCACGCGCTCGATCGACCCTGCCTTGACGAGGCGGGAGAGTGTCTGATCGACGGACGCACGCGTGCCGCACTCCAGGAATGCCGTTGGGGTGAAAGGCTCCCCGATCGGCATCGCCTCGATGCGCTGGCGAATCAGCTCGGCGGTCTTGGTCGTCGTGTTCATGTACGAAAATATATGCGAGTTTCTGACAAACTGCAAGTGCGATAGCTCGCTGGGGCAAGCGTGTGTCCCCTTCGGCAGCCAATGCTGCAATCCAACTGCTTGATTCGTCCGCGCGTAACTCTTTGATCTGTATGAGGCTGTCTAGTGGCCTTTGCGGACTTCGGGCCAGTTCCGGGGAGTGAGGTCGGAGCGAGGAATGGCCAGGAGAGAGTGGAATGTGGCCCGGAACGGGCTGAGACGCTGACCGGCGAAGTCCGCAGGCTTCCGCAGGAACCCCCAACAACACGCGGGAACCGGCTCGATCAGGCAAGAAAAAACCCCAACCGAGAACGGTTGGGGTTTCGTTATTGGTGGCGGATGGTTGACCGCAGAACCAGGTCCTCGGTCAGCCGTTTCGGACCCGTGCGAACCGCTGCAAATTCCCGCGCACCTGTGGGTAGGTAGCAGTCGGGGATCTCCGGATGCTTGCGGGTACGGGGATCAGATATCCGGGATTTCCGGATATCTGGCGCAGGCCGACGACACCATCTCAGCCTCGCCCATGCCGGCGCAAATACGCCATCAACCGCTCAAAGCGCGGATCAGCCTCAAGTTCCGGCGCGGCTATACGTATCGCGTCAAGGCAGGCGCCGAGGTCACTGGGCGGCCATTGAGTTTGATCCCCTATCACCAGACTCAGGAAGTCCAGTGCCTGTTCCGGAAACTTGCCGCAGAGACCTGCCTCATGTAGCCGATGCACCAGATAGTTCGGGTGAGCCGGCGGTTGCAGCCAGGCGCGCAGCAACGCCAATGCCTCCGGGAACGCATCCTGTGCCGCTATGCAAAGGCGGCCGAGGCTTGCGGCGATGGCAGGTGAAACGTTGTCTCGCGTCTTGGGCCAGATGGCATGCAGATACGGGGCAACCCGGTTCGTCCAATAGTCGGCACGTTGCTCGCCCGCGCCTTCCAGCGCTCTCACCAATGCCTGTGCTGCATCGTGCAAACCATCCGGTGGCAGTGCACGAGTGGCGGCCGCCAGTTCGGTGTTGGTGAACGTGTCACCCGGATCAAGGGCGGCGAATGTCAGCAGCGATGCGTATTGCCCGTCGTGCTTGCCCAATGCCGCATAGTGGCGCGCGGTTTCGAGGAAGGCTGGCTTGAGCAACTCCATCAGCGGGCGGTACAGTCGCGGCGACCACAGGAAGCCTTCCCACGCCGCACGTGCTTCGGCTTCCGAGCGTTGCCAGTCGAAAAGCGGCAACAGGTGTTGCGTCGCCCAATCCCCGTCGACGCGGAACAAGGCGATGACATGGGCCGCCAACAACACACGGCCATGCCGATACTTGTCGATCTGGGTATCGCAAAGCTCGGTGAAAGTGGGTTTGATATCGTCGGGCAAGCCTTGCCCATCCTCCAGAGAGCGTCGATACCACCAGCGCAGCAGTGCCTCGGTGACGTGGCCCACGGGATGATTGATGGCTCGCCCGACGGGGTCGTCGGTATCGACACCGTCCTGATGATCCATGGCCAGGATACGGCGAGCGAGCACGAAGAAGAGTGCTTCGTGGCCTTCGAAGGTTTTGGCAATGGCCTGTAGCCACCAGCTGACACCATGGGCGAGCGGTTGCAGTACCTCGTCAGGTGCGATGGCCAGGATCGGCGCCATGTAACGCCAGGAGCGCTTCAGGAGTTTTTCCTCTGACCAGGCCTGCAGGGCCTCGCGCCAGCGCTCAGTCGGCCAAACACCTTCCCTGGCCAAGGCGCACAAGGCACAAACGGTGGTGGCAAAGTTGTCACGACAGCGCTGCCGCCAGTCATCTTCCTGCCAATGATCTGTGCCCGGTTGCTGCCTGAGCCACTCGATCAATTCACGGCGACGACGCGGTGTGGCGACGAACTTGCGCCACTCGTCGCCATCGCCGATCCAGTAAGGAAATTCATCGCGCTGATCCGCAGGCAGGGCCCACTCCGGATACTGTGCCGAGAGCCCACTTAGTCGGGCGCTGCTTTCAGCACCCAAGACTGCGCCGGCCTCGGCAATCTTTGCCAACCGCAGCCAGATTTCGCGCTCTAAGATACGGGTCCAACGCTCCGGCTCGATGTCGTCCTTGAACATGTCGCGGGGAGGACCGGCGAGTACGGCCTGTTCCAGTTCCCGTAGCATCGCCTTATCGAGCTGGGGTGCCAGTGCTACGAGCAGACGCATGGCCTCCCGTTCGGTTTCCACCGACCACAGCCACCAATGATCGTCCGCCAGCAGCCAGTCGAGTGCTTGGCGTTTGGGGATCACATTGTCTTGTGCGGCAGCAAAGAAGGCGAGGCGCCGGAACAGCGGATAGGGCGTGTGCCACCAGGCCTGCGCCATGAGCGCTGCCCGCGCCGGCGATTGCGCAGCCGTGGCGAGCCACGCTTCCCGCGTCAGGTCGATCAAGGCGGTCCAGTCGTGAAAGTCCCGGTTCTGTGGGTGTTCACCGATCGAGGGTTGATGCATGTAGGACAGGTCGCTCCTGTCCTCGGCACCGCCAAGCTCGCGCATCAGATCGAGCGCATCGCGCAACAGGGCGCTGACATCCTCCAGCAGCTCCGGCAATGCAGCATCCCAGCGCTCATCCCTGGGCAGATCACGCAGGCTGGAATGGACGTGATCCGTCGACAGCACGATCTCCCATTCCACCAGCTCCTTGATGCGCTCCGGCTCGCGGGCTTCGCCGTCCTCGGCGGGCCAGCGGAACGGCTCGCGCAACGATACGCGTGGTGTCAGCATCTCGCGCAGTTCCAGGCGCAGGGTAGCTGTGAGTCCATCGCGCTTGAAGCGGTCGCGCCAGCGGTACAGGTCGAAGTCGCGCAGCCACGATTTCACGCGCCCGGTCAGCAGCAGCCGCCAAAGGGTGCGCATCAGCGGGCCGGGGATCGCGTTGGGTGTGCCCGCACGAATGCGCGCCAACTCAGCGGTGTTGCCGTCGCGTTCCAGTTTGGCCAGCTCGTCCAGACGGTGTTCGATCCACCAGACCAGATCGTCATGCAGCTGCCCGCCGCGTTTGACCAACCATAGCAGCAGCGCCGGGTCGTCCAGATGACGGATCAGCCAACGCGCCAGTTGCCGCATCACCTCGTCCCAGCGGCTGCCGCGCGCACCGGCATCGACGATACACATCGACGGTGCGAGCGGATACGGCGAGGGTCGGCGGGTCAGGCTGAAGGTGAGCTTGTCATCTACGGTCGTTCTGGGCGGGACACCGAAGCGGCCCAGGTCGGCATGCCGGTAGCGTTCCTCGCTCAGCGGCTCCAGCCAATCGAGCGACGGCACCGGGTCAAGCTCCGCAAAACGCTTGGCCGGCAGACCGTCCGGATGGCTGAGTGCCCACAGCAGGCGGCCGACGAAGTCATCCTGCCGGGTGCTCGCCAGCGGGCGGGCCATGGCGCATTCGACCACGATGCGCTCCTTGCCGCGCACACCGTCGCGATAGGTTTCGGCCCAGGCGCGCAGGGTCTTGTGCAGGTAGGCATGCCGGTTATGCTCGCGGTAGAGGATGGGCGTGACGTTCTTGGCACGCCATTCGTTGGCCCGTTCCTCTTCCTTGCCTTTGGAGAAACTGCCGAACGCGAACATCTCTGGTGGCGACTCCCCCAGCAGGCGGTCGGCAGCCAGTGCGTCCATCATGTAGCGCAGCACCGGGTCGTTGAGGCTGTAGCCGACGAAGCAGACGGTGTAGTTCCGGAACAGCTCGCTGACGAAACGCGCCGCCCAGCGCTCGGTGAGATAGGCCAAGCCAAAATCGCCGCTGGAGACGACCAGGCGATCCAATTCGCTCGCGGTCGGCGCAGCGCTGAGCAGGCCATGCAGGTACACCAGGCCATCCCAGCGGTTCTTCGGCACCGGCAGCAGCGGCGCCTGAAACCGCTCGATGGGCAGCGACTTGGCGGTAATCACCTCCTCGAACAACCGATCGAAGTTGGTGGTAATGAGGCGGGTCTGGCCATTGCGGCACTTGGCGAGCGTCAGCAAGGCGTCATGGGTGGCGGTGGCGTTCGGGGCGGTGAGATCGGGTGTCAGGATGCCGGCGAGCGCGCAGCGCACCGTCTCGCGGCCGCCGACGATGTCCGCTTCCAGCAGGCCGATGGCGGTATCGAACTGCCCGGCCTTGATCGCCGCCTGCTGCACCGCGTTGGGCGTGACGGCCAGCGCTTCATACACCTTCGCCACCAGCCCGGCGAAGCCCGGCAGGCGCGCCGGGTAGGAAATGCCCGCGCCGCAGAAGAACACCACGCGCCCGTCCTCGTGCGCCCGCAGCAGGCGTTCGGGGAGATCGGGGCCGTGGCGGACGAACTGCATTCAGTGGGCCTCGGAGAACACGCGCTCCAGCATCGCCGGGATCAGCGCATCGTTGGCCTGGCGGATGGTGGTGTGGCGGGCTTTGAGTGCGGCTACCTTGGCTTGCAGGGCATCGAAGGTGCGTTGCCTGGCGAGAGGTGGGATGGGAACCTCAATCGCCATCAGCTTTTCGAGACCCAGCGTCCGGTTTCTGCCCGCTCCGCCAGGCGAGGCCTCGCCAATCTTTTCCAGACCGGCATCGGTGAGGAAGTAGTAGCGCAGGAACTCCGGCGACGTGATTTCGGGGTTCACGCGGCAGGTGATGAAACGATGCGAGCCGCAACGGCCCGCATCCTCCGGCTGGGCCACTGCAATAGCTCCTTCCCAGGCGAACACGTTCGAAAAGAGCAAGTCACCGGGCTCGATGCTGAACAGTCGTTTGGTACCCACGTCGGCGCCGGTGAGCGGCGGCTTATGGAACGTACCTTTGCCGAAGGAGCGGATGCCCAGCTCCGGATAGATCCCTTCAAGGTCGATTGCGATTTCCCGCCGCACCAATGGCGCCACCTCGGCCATCGGCCGCACGGGTGCGCCGGCAATCGCGTCACGAAAGCGCACGGCGAGCAGTCGGTCGGCGTCGCGCTCGATGGCGTCGAGGCGCTCGTTTACCTGCCGCACCTTGTCGGCCAGTGTGTCGAGTCGGCTGACGATGGCTTGTTGTTCGGCAAGCGGCGGCAGCACGATTTGCTGTGCGAGAAATCGATCCTCCTTGATGCGCACGCGGTTGGTCGTGCCTTCGCTGGCCGCCTTGCACAGATCGACGAAGTGCCGGGATCGCACCATCCATCCCATGAACGCCGGATCGAGTTGCCTGCTTTCGGCAAACTCGAAGGAAGGAAAGTCGTTGCTGACGATCGCGCCATCAAGCTCGTGCGGGACCAGCCCGATTGCGCCGTTGCGGGCGTCGATCTTGGAAAGAATCAGCTGGTTGGCACGCACTACACGTCGCGGCGTCGTCACGTCTGCACCGCGAACTTTGCCTCGGCTGATAACGCCTTTCCCCCAAAGACGGATGGTGACTTCGTCGTACTCGGCGTCCGGCACGCACACGGCAGGTTCGCTGGATCGGCAGAGCACATCCCCCAGTGCGATCTTCGGCCACTGTCTCATCCCTGCACCTCGGCCACCAGTGCCTCGATTTCCCCTAGCAGGCGCAGCACATCTTCTTCGCCCGCGCGCATGGCGGCGACCAGGTCTTTCGGGTCGGCGTGCTCCAGCCCTTCGGCGGCATGCGGGTTCTTCAGATCGAGGTTGTAGATTGGCCAGTACAGCGCGTCGCCCTCGACCTGCGCGGCCTTGGCGGCGGCCTCATGCGTCTGCTGCTGCGCCTTCAGCTCGCGCAGCTGCGCTTGCAGTATGGCCTTGTCGCCGTTGGCGGAATTGCCGAGGGCCTGATCCAGTTCGCGGATCGGCTTGCCCAGGGCCAAAGCACTCGCGCGCTCGGTCTCGGCGCGTTGCCAGTGCGGTGTGGCGGCGTCGACGGCAGCGGCGCGTTTGGCGGCGAAGTCCACGCGCCAGGCCTGCGGGCCTTCCTCGCGTTTGTTCCACCAGTCGAGCACAGGCGCAAAGGCTTCGAAGGGCAGTGGCGCGGTCTTGCTGTATTTCTTGCGGCCCTCGGGCTGGGGCAATTCGTAGTACCAGATTTCGTCAGTCGGGCCGCCGCGCTGGAAGAACAGCAGGTTGGCCGGGATGTCGGTATAGGGCGCGAACACGCCTTGCGGCAGGCGCACGATGGTGTGGAGCTTGAACTCCTTGAGTAGCTCCTCCTTGATGACGGCGCACACCCCGTCGCCAAACAAGGTGCCGTTGGGCACCACAACGGCGGCGCGGCCACCCTGCTCGGCGCCATGCCCGGCGTAGCGCAGTTTGCGCATGATGTACTGCAGGAACAGCAGCGCGGTTTCGGCCGTCTGCATGTTGGCCGGGAAGTTGGCCTTGATGCCGGCTTCTTCCTCGCCGCCGAAGGGTGGGTTGGTGAGGATCACGTCCACTCGCTCGCTGTGGCCGATCTCAGTGATGCGCCGCTCCAGTGTGTTGCCGTAGGCGATCTGCGGCGCTTCCAGGCCGTGCAGCAGCAGGTTCATCTGCGCCAGCATGTAAGGCAGAGGCTTGGCCTCCTGCCCGAACAGCGTGTCGCGCTGCAGGGTGCGGCGCTGGTCCGGATTGGTCACCTGCTGACTGAGGTGGTCGTAGGCTTCCACCAGAAATCCGCCGGTGCCGCAGGCCGGGTCGAGCATGGTCTCGTCAAGGCGCGGGTCGGTGACCTGCACCATGAAACGCACCACCGGGCGCGGGGTGTAGAACTCGCCCGAGTCGCCGGCAGCGTCGCGCATCTCGCGCAGCATGGATTCGTACAGGTGCGAGAGGGTGTGGATCTCCTCGCTGCTGCTGAAGTGAATGCCGTTGATCTTGTTGATGATGTCGCGCAGCAGGTAGCCGCTGACCATGCGGTTCTGCACGCCGCGAAACACGTTGGCGATGACCTCGCGCTGGCTGCCTTTCTCGCCGCTGCCGGCCAGGCCGCGCAGATAGGCAAACAGGCCCGCGCCGCGCGAGCCGTCGGCGCGGTGGCATTCGTCCTGGTTGATGAAGGCCAGCAGTTCGTCGCCGGTGAGGCCATCCTCGCGCGCAGCCCAGTCGCGCCAGCGGTAGGGGGCTTCGATGATGGGGTGGTAGGGCTTGCCATCGAGCTCCGCCTCTTCCTCATGCACGACTTCGAGATCGTCGAGGAACTTGAGAAACATCACCCAGGTAAGCAGTGGCAGGCGGTCGACGTCGCCATTCAGGCCCTTGTCTTTGCGCAGGATCTTGCGCGCGCTGCCGATCAGCGCCGACAGGTTGTCGCGCGTGGTCAGCGGTGCCTTGGCACGTTTGGTTCGGGTCTTCTTTTCGGTTGCGGCCATTCAGGAACTTCTCGTCATTGGTAAAGGGCCGTCTGCAGGCGAGAGACGGCTTCCTTGAAGGGTTTTATGCCGCCGAAATGCCGGGTGGCGATTTCGGAGGGGCTGCCGAAGCGGTCGAAGGGTTGCACCTTCATTAGCTCGGACAGGGCATTGAACTGGACGATGCCGCGCTCGATGTACTTGTCGAGCAGCAGCGCGAGGATTTCGCGGGCCGAATCGCCGTACTGGCCGAACAGATCCTGCGCTGCCTTTCTGGCCTGTTCCGCGCGTTGGCGGCGGGTGAGCAGCGGCGCGTTCCAGGCCAGATGACACAGCAGATCGAACGGGTCGGCGTCGGGCTGGTCGGCGCTGGCCGCCAGCTCCTCGAAGCTGATGCCGCGCTCGGTCAGCTCGCGCAGCACCTCGGCACGGGTGTCGGGGTTGGCCCAGGCCGATTGCAGCGCATCGCGGGTCGGGTACAGGGTCCGAACGGTGCGGCCCGAGTATTCGGTGTACTTGACCACCTGTAGCTTCTTGCCGTCGGTGTCGAGGTCGTAGACCAGATGGCCGATTACCTCGACGTCGCCGCCATCCACGTAGAACTTGCGCGGCTCCTCCGGCGGTTCGGTGATGATCTCGCCCTGGCCTGCGTCGGCTTCCGTGGAGTCTACGGTGTAGTCGGCCGGCGGCTCTTCGACGCCGGGTGGCGTTTCGATGATCGACTCGACGGTTTCGCCAGCATCATCGATAGTTACTTCCTCGATGCGCGCGGGATCGCCATCGAAATCCGGATCGGCAAAGTGCCGGGTGGCGGTGCCGGTGAAGTCGATGATGTTGAAGTATTCCTTGCCGTAGTCGACCTTCAGCCGTGTGCCGCGCCCGATGATCTGCTTGAACTCGGCGCGGGAGCCGACCACGCGCGCCAGCACCACGTTCTTGACCATTTCGGCGTCGACGCCGGTGGTCAGCAATTGCGAGGTGGTCAGGATCACCGGCGTGGGTTTGTCCACGTCCTGAAAGTGCGCGAGGTGGGTCAGGCCAATGGCGCCTTCGTCGGCGGTGACGCGGCAGACGTAATCGGGGTACTGCTGGACCAGATCGCTGTTGAGGTTGACCAGTTGCTGGCGCATTTCGGCGGCATGCTCCTGGTCCACGCAGAACACGATGGTCTTGGCGAAGCGATCTGTGCCCTTGAGGAAGTCGGTCAGGTGCTTGGCAATGGCCTGGGTGCGCGCACGCAGCGCGATGACGCGCTCGAAATCCTTGGTCTGGTACTCGTCGTCCGGCACCGGGCGGCCGAAGCGGTCGAGTTCGTCCTTGGACGGACGCCAGCCGGCGGCATCCACCGTGGTGATGACGCGATGCACACGATACGGCGCGAGAAAGCCATCCTCGATGCCCTGGCGCAGGCTGTAGGTGTAGACCGGGTTGCCGAAGTATTCGTAGCTGTCGCGCGATTCCTCACGCAGCGGCGTGGCCGTCATGCCGAACTGCACGGCGGGTGCGAAGTAATCGAGTACCGCACGCCAGTTGCTGTCGTTGCGGCTGGAGCCGCGATGGCATTCGTCGATGATGATCAGATCGAAAAAGTCCGGCCGGTACTGGCGGAACACGTCTTCATTGGCGGTGGACAGCGCCTGATAGATGCCGAAGTACATGTCCCGGCTCTGGCTCACGTCGCCACCGGCGATCTTGTGGCGGGCGTCGCCAAAGGGCGCGAACATCTTGGCCATAGGATCATCGACCAGGATGTTGCGGTCGGCCAGGAACAGGATCTTTGGTCGCCGGTATTCGCCGGTGCGGTTCCAGCGGCTGTTCCACAACTTCCAGCACAACTGAAACGCCACGCAGGTCTTGCCGGTGCCGGTGGCCAGCGTGGCGAGCACGCGCTTCTGACCAAGCAGGATGGCCTCGATCACGCGGTTGATCGCGATCTGCTGGTAGTAGCGCGGCACCTTGCCCGAAAGCAGGTTGAAGGGTTCGAGCAGATGGGGTGTGGCCGGATCGGGCAGCGCGGTGGCGGCGGTCAGTCGCTGCCAGAGTTCGGCGGGTGTGGCGAAGCGATCCACCTCACGCTCGGTGCCGGTGGTGTAGTCGATCTCGATGATGCGATGGCCGTTGGTGGCATAGGCGAACTTCAGGCCGAGAATCTCGGCGTATTCTTTGGCCTGCTGCACCCCGGTTTCCGCCGGCAGCCCCAGTTCTTTCGCTTCGACGACGGCCAACGGATAGTCGCGCCGGTAATACAGTAGGTAGTCCGCACGTTTCTGCTTGCCACGGCGCACACGGCCGCCGGTAACGATAATGCGGCCATTGGTGAAGGTGCGCTGCTCGCCGATCACGTGCGGCGCATTGCCCCATCCGGCCTCGACGAGCTTGGGTGTGACCAGTTCCCGGCAGGTGTCGGCCTCGGTCATGATTTGGGTCGTTGCCGTCATCGAGGCCACCTCATCTGGTCATGGGTCACCCCCACTACGGTTTGGTGGGGGGAGGTGTTTGGCGTCAGGCATCTGGTGTGAGCCAAAGCCCAGCCGACTTGACAAAAATGCCGCTTGGGATAGACTCTCGCGTTGAGTTCACTGCCTATCGGCTTTGAACCTATCGAGGTCTCGGCCGCTGAACCCGCGTAGTGAATCAGCGGCCTTTGTTTTTTCTGGGCTGCCGTCACGGGCTACCTCCCAGCAAGCGGAGGCATGCAGCCCGGGACCAAGCCGGCGAACTTCTGATCTTTCCGATGCTGTTGTCGGCCTGATAACAGGTCACGAAGTTGGCTTTCAGCGAACCATCCTGCTTCAGCCTCATCGCTACCACAACGACGAAATCCTCGTAGACGACGGCCACGCGGCGCGTTGCGTCGTATTGGCGGGAAGTTTTGTCCCAGCCTTCGAACAGGGCGGCCGTGGGGTGCTCCAGCGTCGCTTTGATCCAATCGATGCGCTGTGCGCGCACCGGGGAAAAAACATCTTTGCGGCCATCCCGCGCCGTGCTCTCGTAAAACATGTGGCCGAACTTGCCTGCACCGAAGTACACCCGGATTCCGTCGAAGGTCTGGATGTTGCCCCGGCAGTAGACCTGCTCGTAATGCGAACGGTATTCCGCGACCGTGGCGTAGTGAACGAGAGGCGGTAACGCCATTACCAGCCTCCCTGCAGGCGGATCTTGAAGATGTTGAACTTCTCTTCGCCCTTGTGGGTCGGGGCGAGCGGCCGACCCAGCGCTGATTCGAGCCGTTGGACCACGGCGGCCTTGGCCGTGCCGTCACGCAAGGTGTCGTTGATGCGGCTGCTGGCCGCGCCCAGCAACAAGTCGCACAACTGGATCAGTACCACTTCATGAGACGGCAGCGACTGGATGCCGTCGATACTCGATGTGAGGTTCGCGCGTGCAAGACATCTGGCCAGTACAGGCAGCCGCTTCGGGTCGCGGTTGCTCTTGACGTCGCAGAAGATCCGGTAGGCGTTGAAGTCCAGAATCCAGTGATGCAGCAGCTGGTAATAGAACTTGTAGAAGCCCAGCTCGCCATCGTTGTCGTGCAGAGCAAGGTTGAGCTGGGTTCGATCAACGGCAATGCAGCGGAAGCGCAGATTGTCGCCATAGGCGAAGAACAGATCGATCAGTTCGACGTAAAAGTCGCGTCGGTTGGGCGACACCTTGCTCCACTTGATCTCGCCCCAGGCTTGGTGACGTTCCCGCAGCGCGCCGACGCGCGATTTGATTTCGTTGCGCAATTCCTCGGGTAGCCAGAGGCTGCCGATCATGAGGTGTCGCGTACGCGGATTCGCGGATGTCAGGACATCCGGATTGGCTTCGTCGCAATACACCTCGAACTTCATCGCTAATCCTCTCAGGTCAATCCAGCACGATCAGAAACTCGGTGGCCAGCGCCTCCGGGCGCACGGCGCGGGTGTCCGGGCTGCGGTGCATCTTGACCAGACCGTGGCGTTCCAGGTGACGCAGGGTGCGCGACAGGTTGCTGGCCGCGCGGCCAGACCACTCGGCCAGCTCCAGCACAGTGCGCGGTTGCTTCTCCTGCATCAGGCGCAGCAGCGCGCGGTTTTCGTCCGACAGCAGACCGGCCAACTGTCGCCAGGAATCGAACCAGACGGTGGGCTTGGGGCCGGTGGCGTCATCGACTGCCTGACGGTCGGATCTGGCCGGACGGATGCCAATCACTGTGCGCATGCTTGGGTTCCCCGTTGTGGTGCCGAGATGCTATCACGCAAGCATATTATCCGTCACCGTTACTGTCGGATTTCGAGGTGCAAACCGCAAACCCTGCAAACCTCGGTTTGCACCCTGACGGTAGACGAGTAGCGCGCTCGCGCCCCCCGTATACGAATCCGGCCAGGAAGGACCCGTGCTGTCTCGCCGGGGCATCGTCCCGTGTCCGGCCAGCCATTGGAATCGAGGGAGGTGAGCATTTCCGATGCTCACCCTCTCTCTTTAGAGAGGAAACCCCGGGAACTGGGAAAGTGGCGTCGTTGCTGGGTTTGCGCGTTCCCACCCCCATCCGGGAACGATTCTGCCCGGGAACGCTGGAAACCCGTGCCAGGCTCGGGTTTGGCGTTCCCGCCCGGCCCTGCATTCCCGGTCGGGAACCGGGAAGCCGGGAACGGAGGTCGGCCCCGGGAATGCTCATGCCTGATCCCGCTGGCCCGCTGTCGAGCGCTTCAGGTGCCCAGTGACGAAGGCCGCCTCGCCGCTGGCCATGGGGCCATCCGGCACATCCAGCCACTTCACCAGCTTCGAGCCATCGACCATGGCCATGACCAGCTCTTCCCGGTCGAGCAGCGTGCCGACCCACTCGGCCAGCCGGTGCTTGCCGATGGTGTGGAAGGCTTCGGGCAGTTCGTGACGGCGCTCGTAGACGCCGTTGCCGCCGGTCTTGGTGTAGGGCTTGCCCTCGGCGGCGGCCCGCGCAATGGCGGCCTTGAGGTCTGGCAGCAGATCCACGTCGGTCTGGCGGGCGCGAACCAGGGCGTCGCTGCGGTCCACCAGCAGGCCACGGCTGTCGCGTAGGAAGGTGGTCACCCGCAGGTTGGCGTGGCCATTGGCCTTGACCACGCCGCCCATCACCACACGACCGCGCTCGAAGGGCTCGGCCAGTGCTTTGCAGATCGCCTTGGCTTGATCCTCCTTCGGGTTCCACAGCGCGTAGACCGAGCGCACGCCATCGACCAGGCCGTCGGTGCCCCGGATCGCTTCGCGGGCCTGCTCGGGTGTCGAGGCTTCGCGCTTGGCGAAGTGGTGGGAGACGATCACCGAGGCACCGGTGCTGGCCGCGAGCGCCGCAAGACGCGAGCAGACGAACTGCGCGTTCTCCGGCACGTTCAGATCCAGCGCGCACAGCGGCTGCAGCGGATCGAGGATGATCAGTCGCAGACCGGCCAGCGCGGTCAATTGCTGTTCGAGCGCCAGCCACGCCGGGGTGGTCGATGGGCCTCGCGTCGCCGGATCGGGCGCGAACAGCGGCACGGCGCCGCCGGTATCGGGCAAGGGCAGCACGTAGAGCCGGTCGGGTATCGGACCCAGCGCATTCAGGCGGTTGTGCACCTCGATGGCGTCGTCCTCGGCGGTAACGTAGATCGCGACGCCTTGGCCGGCGAGCACACCACCGAACAGCATCGGCGCATTGGCCCAGACGCCATCGAAGGCAGCGACCTCGCGGGCCAGCGCCAGTAGCAGGAACGATTTACCGACACCGCCGCCGGCCGCCACCAGTGCTGCCTGGGCGAGCGGGAACACGCCTTCGATCAGCCAGCGCCGGGGTCGCGGCTCGCCTGTAAAACGTTCGCGGGCTCGCCACTGGGTGATCTCGAACGGTTGGCGTGGCTGCGTGTTGGCGACCGGCATCGCCTCGGCCAGCAAGGCGGGTACATCGACGCCTTCGGCCACAGCATCGGCGGCATCCCACTTCTGCGGCTTGTTCCCGGGAACGTGGATGCGTCGCACCCGCGCGCCGATACCGAGCAGTTTCGGGACAACCACATTGGCGTACCTGGCACCGGCCTCGTCGTGATCCGGCCAGACGACCACGGTCTTACCGGCAAGCGGCGACCAGTCGGTCTTGGCGATGGCAGTCGCGGCGCCACCCATGGCAGTCGTGGCAACGATTCCGATGTGCATCAACGCGTCGGCGCATTTCTCGCCCTCCACCAGCACGACGGTATCGGCCTTTGCCACCGCAGGCAGGTGGTAGAGCGGGCGCGGGTCCGGCATGCGCATCGCGCGGGAGGCCACATCCCACGGCCGGTATTGCTTCCCGTCCGGCGTGTCGTAGCGGTACACACACGCCAGCAGTTCGCCGGCGGCGCTGCGGTAGTCCCACTTCGCGGTGTGCGGTCCGAGCGTGTCATGGGCGGCGGACGACTTGGCCGGCGCCGGAATGTATGCGATCGGCACCACCAGCCAATCACCCACGTCATCGAGCAGTTCCCCGAAGTCGCGTGGCACCGCAAAACCCCGCACCGCCGCCCACAGCGCCAGCACGTCCCCGGATTCGCCGGTGGCGAAGTCGATCCACACCCCGCGTTTCGGGCCTTCCAGTTCGATCACCAGGCTGTCGCCGGCGTCGCCCTGCACATTGCCGACGACGAAACGCGCGCCCTGGCGTTTGCCGCGAGGAAACAGGTACATCAGCACGGCTTCGAGCTGATCGAGCAGGCGGGCGCGCAGCTCGTCCTTGTCGTGGCGCCGCTCGATGCGGTCGGGCGCGTCGTTGAAGTCAAAGAAGGGATGAGGCGGTACGGTGACCGTGTCGATGGCAGCGGTCCTCATTGAGTGTGCTCCCCGTCGAGCCGCGCCTTGAACCAGTCGCCGTTGGCGCGCACGCAGTAGTACGAACGCCCCGGCCCGGTGTGCTGGGTGTCGGGCACGATCCAGAGATCCTCGTCGGCGTCATAGCGCCAGCTGCCGGGGCCGAACATCTTGTCGAGCACGGGCTCGATGCCATGCCGGGCGATGTGGGCACGCAGTTGCCGCGTCATGCGTTCGCGCTCCCGGCGCTGCTGGCGGTTCATCATGCCCAAGCCTCACTCGGTCGATCGCCAGCGGTGCAGCGGCGGGTGCGTTGGCGTTCGTGCGCTTCGATCTCGGCGGGGCTATAGAGCACGCGGCTGCCGAGTTTGAGGAACGCCGGTCCGGTGCCGAGCATCCGCCAGCGTTCGAGGGTTTTTTCAGACAAGTCCCAGCGCGCGGCGAGCTGGCGTGGGCTGAGTAGTTCGGTGGGTGGCAGGGTGACGTTCATGGTGTGACTCCCGTTCGGTGGACGGTGCCCGCGGCGGCCCTCACTGGGGCTCGTTGACACCTGATGAGCGGGATTCTTCGTGGTGTTCGACGGCGCGGCAATGACGCGAGGCACTGAAATCCGCAGCAGTGCGCATGCGTTCGAAGCGCTTCGAGCTTCCATGCAATTTCATTCCCAAGCCCGCGGGCATACGCATCAACCGGCATCCGTCATCGACACATCGCGTCCGCCCGCTGCGCCCTGATCGACCAAACCAGTCTCTGACAGCGACCATTTCGTCAGTGCGAAACGGTAGCTGCGACGTGGTGTCGTGGCGATGCCAACCCCAGGAGCCCGCCATGAAACAGAACCCCTCACGCCGCCAAGCATCCGCCAGCTATCTCGACACCCTGCGCAGTGAATTCGATGCGCTCACCCAGCAGCTGCAAGAAGCAGAAACCGCTGCCAACACTGCACAGCAGGAAGCTGATGCGAAACGCCGTGCCTATCACGAACTCGAACAGCGCTCGAACTCGACGCACTGGTCGGTGACCGAGCAGCGCCTTTTCCGCGAGAAGAACCAGCTTGAAGCCGTCGCCCGACAATTGCAGCAGGATCTGGTGCCGCTGCGTGAAGAACACGCTCGGCTGAAATGGAAAGTCCAGGCGCCCGCCCAGTTGGAGACAGCGCGCATCGAAATGGCGGCGCTGACGGATCGGCGCGCGGCGCTGGCCCAGGAGATCAGCAAGGCCAAGACGCTGCAGACACAGCTCGATGCCCGCATCGAGTCTGTCGAGCAGCAGATCGCCAGCGACACCCAGTCCACCGCCAACCGTCTGATCAATGCCGGTGAGTTGACTGCGCTCCCGGCGGCGCTTGCGTCACTGCACGCGGAACTGAGCGCCACCCGCCACACCCGCGACGAAGTGGCACGACGCATCCAGAGCCTGCAGGCCGAGCATGACGCCTTGCCGGAGCAGATCCGTCTGGCGCGGGACAGCTATCGAGGCGCGCAGGCCATCGTCGCCGAGATCGAACTGCAGGAACAGTTGCCGGCCTTCATCGGCGTGATTGCCCAGGCGGCGGTGGCGCGGCATCGGGCGGGATTCTCGCGGGAGCAGGGGCGGTACGAGATCGAAATCCCTGTAGAGGCCCTGGAGGCGGCCAGTACCGCGCTGGACGCCGATCTTTCGGCCCGCTGAGAGGGGTTTCACCTTGGCTTCTGCCCGCCACAGCGCGTTCATCGACCTGTCTCAACCACAGGAGTAAAACGATGACCGATACCGCAATGAACGACAGCATCAGCGCGCAGGTGGCGGCGCTGCCTGGCATGCCTATGAAAGACCTCTGGGCACTCTGGGACGCGCATTTCCCGCGCCGCCCAGCCCACACCAACCGCCACTACGTGGAATCGCGCCTAGCCTACCGGCTGCAGGAACAGGCCTATGGTCCATTGCCGGCGGGCGTGCGCCGCTATCTGGTCGAGCGCGGCGCCCAGTTCTCGAAGATCCATCAGCCTGGGCGCGGCACGGAATGCCACCTGATGCCCGGCACGGTGCTAGTGCGGGAATGGGACGAGCGCGAGTACCGGGTCACCGTCACGGCCGATGGCCTCTACGAATTGAACGGCTAGCGCTTCAAGAGCCTGTCGGCGGCGGCGCGCCACATCACCGGCACGCAGTGGTCGGGGCCGAAGTTCTTCGGGCTCAAACCGGGCAAGGGAGGCAAACGATGAACGCAGCCATCCTGGCCTCGCCCAAGCGCTGCGCGGTCTACTGCCGCGTCTCCAGCGACGAACGCCTCGACCAGTCCTTCAACTCCATCGATGCGCAGAAGGAAGCCGGCCACGCCTTCATTAAGAGCCAGACCCACGAGGGCTGGATCGCGGTGGCGGACGACTACGATGACGGCGGCTTCTCCGGCGGCAACATGGAGCGGCCCGCGCTCAGGCGCCTGCTGGCCGATATCGAAGCCGGCCGCATCGACATCGTGGTGGTCTACAAGATCGACCGGCTCAGCCGTTCGCTGGCCGACTTCGCACGCATGGTGGAGGTGTTCGACCGCTGCGGCGTGAGCTTCAGCGCCGTCACCCAGCAGATCAACTCGGCCACCTCGATGGGGCGGCTGATGCTGAACGTGTTGCTGTCCTTCGCCCAATTCGAGCGTGAAGTCACCGGCGAGCGCATCCGCGACAAGATCGCTGCCAGCAAGGCCAAGGGCATGTGGATGGGCGGACCGCTGCCACTCGGTTACGACGTGCAGAACCGACTGCTCGTCGTCAACGAGGCCGAGGCTGCCGTGGTGCGGCGGATCTTTGCGGACTTCGCCCGCGATCGCTCGACCACCCACATGGTGCGCAACTACGCGGCTGAAGGCATCCGCACCAAGACGGGCCGCACCTTCTGCAAGCAGTCGATCTACAAGCTGCTGCACAACCGCATGTACCTCGGTGAGATCGTCCACAAGGGGCGCTACTACCCGGGGCAGCATCCGCCGATCCTGACAAGGGCACAGTGGCAGGCCGCCCACGACGTGCTGGCCCAGACCGCCGAGGAACGGCGTGCGGCGGTCGCCACCGACGGTCGAGGGCTTCCGCTGCTGCGCGGCCTACTGTTCACGACCAGCGGGGAGCGGCTGATACCGACTCACACGGTCAGGAAAGGCCGCTGCTACCGCTACTACACGCCGGCCAAGGACCGGCACTACGGGGCGGGCGCCTCCAACTTCGGCAGCCTGCCGGCCGAATCCATCGAGGCGCTGGTGGTCGAGCAAGTCTGCCAGGTGCTGCGCGCACCGGAAAGCGTGCAGGCAGTTTGGGACCGGGTACGTGCGAGCGCCATCGATCTCGACGAGGCGCGGGTGGTGATGCCGATGCGCCAGCTTGCCGCCGTCTGGCCCTCGCTGTTTCCTGCCGAGCAACGGCGCCTGGCACAGCTGCTGATCGAGCGCGTACTGATCGGCGACGACGGGCTGGAGATCCTTTGGCGCGACGCCGGCTGGGTGGAACTCATCGACGAACTGCGCCCCGGCAGCATCGGCGCGGAACTGGCGGCAGTGGAGATGACAGTATGACGCGGATACTGCAATCGGGCGAGGCCACGGTGCAACAGCGCATGGACGGCGGCGCCGTGAAACTCTCGACCTTCATCCCGCTGCAGATCCGCAAGCGCGGCGTGCGCAAGGTGGTGATCCGACCGGACGGGGAGAGCAGCAGTCCGACCGCACGCGGCCAGTTCGACAGCCCCATGCTGGTCGCACTTGCGCGGGCCTTCTACTGGCAACAACTGCTCGACGAGGGCGTGGTGGCCAGCGGCACCGACATCGCCCAGCGCGAAGGCCTGCATCACTCGACGGTGAACGAACTGCTGCGCCTGACCCTACTGGAGCCTGCCATCATCCAGGCCATCCTGGCGGGCACGCAGCCGCGCTGCATGAGCCTGATCTGGTTTCAAAGGAATCCGCTGCCGACCGACTGGGTAGCGCAACGGGAAGTCGTCGTAGCGTTCGATCGCTGATGCCGTAGAGATCTCACCAAGCCCCGGCGTCTTCATCTTCGTCTTCATCGTGCTCTTGTGTATCGACATCTCCTGCACTGGGATCGCGCTGCGACAGGGGCACGTATCGTTCTATGGGCGTCTTCCACTCCCGAAAGAAGTCCAAGGGGTTCTGCGTGCCGACGAACTCTCGGGCGAGCCGTAGTCGGTCAAGTACACCCTGACGTTCCATCTCGGGAAGTGTCTGTGCCCGATCTTCAACGCCCTGGAAGAACCGCTCCAGGCTGACGACCTTCGACCATGCTTGAATGACTTGCTCAAGCTGGTCGTGGCTATCTTTGATAGACTGCGATTCGCGGCGACGGTCTTCCTCGTGCCGTCGCCGTTCTTCCTCTGCAAGCCGTTCTAGCCTCTGGAGCTCGGCCTGCCGGTCGGCTTCTTGAAGCTTCTCGATGATGGGAGCGACTTCAGCCTCGATCGATTTCACGATCTGGGGAATGTCTTGCGTCAGGGATCGAGCCTTCGTCTCCTGGAACGATGTCGACCAGGACACGCTGCGGTACGGCGCGTACACGATCAACCGCAATCGACCGGACGGAAGGTCCCGAGTCGAAGTCCAGGTGTGATCGTGGTAGCGCTTGTTCTTGGGCGGCACGTACTCCGATTCACGGATGTATTTGCCATGGACGTACCGCATCTCGACCGACTCGGTCATCTCGATCACTGCCAGTCCGAAGGCAATCGAGTCGACATAGGCGACCGTCGGCCGATAGGGTGACCAGCGTCGGTCATACCCGTATGGATCGTGTCGGGGGTCCTTCTTCGGCGGCACTTCCTTCTCGTCGATGCGCTCCCTCCAGAACTGGGCATCCGGCGGCGCGATCACCACGCGGTGGCCAGCAGACTCCAGGGCATTGAACAGGTCGTTAGCGAACTCCAAGGCCTTGTCGAGGCCGGAGCGGGACGCGGTGATGTCGACCAGCAGCTTCTTGTACGGCTTCAAGTGTTCGCCCTCGTCGACCTTGCGGCCTGCGAGGAAGTGTTCCTTCGCGCCGCGAATCAGACCGTGGGTGCCAGTGACGTGCCGGGTCAGTCGTGGGACGCGGGGTCTGGGTGTCGGTCGGGGCTTGAGCACAGATGGAGAGGGAAACTCATCGGTCCGAGACCACACGATCGGATCGCCCGGCTGCGGCTCGGGAAGTGCCGGCCGTTTCGGCGCCTTGCCGACCGCGAGCTTCGCCCAGTAGCCACGCTCCGGACGGGGCACTCGCAGCGCGGTACATACCCGCGCCAGGTAACTTCCCGATACGTCGAACTTTTCAGCGACCTTGATCATTGGCGCCGACCAAACCAACTCGTACAGATCTTCTCTGGTAATCACGCTCGTCCTCGGCATCATCGCTTTCCGTGCCGACGAGGGTAATCGCATGGGCGTAGCCCGTATTTCGGTGGGCGTGGTTGACCGCAAAAAGGCCGCGCCAAACCCCTGTAATTCCAGGGCTCGGCCTCGCGACTACCCGCAGGGCAAACAGAGAAAAGAGACTGGGCTGGCCGGGAACTGGGGCGTTTCGGCACCTCTGGCCGAGGTGCCACCCGCAGGGCAAACCCTCGGAACCCTGCGCCACGCGGGGATTCGCGCAAAGAAAAAGGGCCTGGAGACTATCCAGGCCCTCTTGATTGGTGGAGCCGGCGGGAATCGAACCCGCGTCCGTCAGCAATCCACCTGCAGATCTACATGTTTAGCCCGTTCTATTGATTTAAGCGCTTACGGCCCGAAGGGCAGGATGTCAGCGCCGATTCCCTGAAGTTTTAGCAAATCAGCCCGGGACGAGCCTCAATGCGAGCCTGTGTAGCTTAGCCGGTCGCGCTTCCCCACAGGCTGGGTCGCTTGACCGTAGGCGGGGTATTAGGCCGCCAGTGCGTAAGAATCGTCGTTTGCGATTACTTAGTTGTCACGATGGATTTACGAGAACCGTAACCTTCTCGACATGCACCACAGGATTCAAAACCAACGTCGAAACCTTGTCGGCCCCTGAACTTGCGTAGTGTACAGGAAATGGAGCCGCTGCACCGGCTTTTCAAGCCTGTATCGGCAGGTTGGCGTGCAGGGGGTGGTCTGACGATGTCATCACAGAATGTAAAGTTCCCGGAATCCCTGTCGGACAATCCGGCAATAATGGCTTTTCCGTATTGACAGATGGTGGATGATACTTTTCGTAACACGCGACCTGAACCCAACGGGAACAGTTGTCGGCAGGCACGGTGCCAAAAGCGCGGGGCCTGATCAGCAAAGAGTCTGTTTCCAACGTGTACAACACAAGGCCTGCGGCGTGTCGCCATGGCGGCCGCCGGTCAGAGCGGTGTCCTCATCGAGGAGGAAAGTAGAGATGAAAGCAAACGTAGCTGAAATGACAAATCGTATGGACCGTACCCTGGGTCGTTGGCCGCTGATGTACCGCAGCCTGATCCTGCTGGTTGCCCTGGGTGCCTATTTCGGCGGCCTGCTGGGGGTCAATGCCCTCGCTGGCGATGCCCGCCTGCCGGTAGTGCTGTTTGCGGTGTTCTTCCTGCCCGCAGTGCTGCGCGCCTGGTTGATGGTGTACTGGCTGGTTCGCAAGGACCCGCGCGCCGAGACCGGCGCGGCGAACGAAAAGGTCATCTGACTTGATGGCCGTCAAACGGCCGGCCGGGCACATGGCCTGGTCTGGCAGCATCTGTTGATGCGGAGCAGGGTAGCCTGGCTCCGCATTTTTCTTTTCGGGCAGGTGAAAATCAGTTGCGGCGCATCAGGCGCTGTTTCTGGCGGTTCCAGTCCCGTTCTTTCTCTGTCGCCCGCTTGTCGAACTTCTGCTTGCCCTTCGCCAGGGCAATTTCCAGCTTGGCACGGCCCTTGCTCCAGTACAGGCTCAGGGGGACGCAGGTGGCGCCTTCTTTCTGCACCCCGCCGAAGATGCGGCCGAGCTCGCGCCGGTTGAGCAGCAGTTTGCGCAGCCGCAGCGGATCGGGGCTGATATGGGTGCTGGCGGTGCCCAGCGGTTCGATACGGCAACCGAACAGCCAGGCCTCACCACCTTTGAGGGTGATGTAGGCTTCGGACAGGTTGCAGCGTCCCGCGCGCAACGCCTTGACCTCCCAGCCTTCGAGAACCAGGCCGGCCTCGAAGCGTTCTTCGAGGTGGTAGTCGTGGCGTGCCTTGCGGTTGACGGCGATGTCGGCGGTGCCGGTTTTGGCTTTGGCTTTAGTCATAGGGCGGCGATTATAGGCCAAGGCCGTAACTTGAGCACGCTGGTTAAAGTGGCGAGAATGGCCGCTTCCTGAACGGGGACAGCGTTATGGCAAACGAGAACAAGCCGATCCACGGCGTCTGGGGCAGCCGCTGGGTGTTTATCCTGGCGGCGGCGGGTTCCGCGGTGGGCCTGGGGAATATCTGGAAGTTCCCCTATATGACCGGCGCCAATGGGGGCGCCGCGTTTGTAATGATGTACCTGCTCTGCATCGTCGCAGTGGGTGTGCCGATCATGGTGGCCGAGGTGATGCTGGGCCGCCGGGGAGGCATGAGCCCGGTGAACAGCATGCTCAGGCTGGCGCGGGACAATGGCGTCAACAGCCGCTGGGCCGGGGTCGGGGCGCTGGGCGCGCTGTCCGGCTTTTTGCTGCTCTCCTTCTATACGGTGATCGGTGGCTGGACGCTGTTTTACGTCTGGGAAATGGTCTCCGGTGCCCTGGTGCATGCCTCTGCCACGGAAGTGCAGGGTGCCTTCGACGGCATGATGGCCAACGTCTGGCTGGTCCTGGGCGGCCACACGGCATTCATGGCCATGACCATGTTCGTGGTCGGCTGTGGTGTGATCCATGGCATCGAGCGGGCGGTGCGCATTCTGATGCCGCTGTTGTTCGTGCTGCTGGCGGTGCTGTTCGGGTACGCACTGACCAGCGATGGTTTCGATGACGCCGTCCGCTACATGTTTGCCTTTGATATCGCCAAGCTCAGCGGCGCCTCCGTGCTGGCCGCCGTGGGCCATTCCTTCTTTACCCTGAGCATCGGCCTGGGGGCCATCATGGCCTACGGCGCCTATATGCCGCGTGAGGTCGTGACCCGCAGCGGCCAGCGCAAGCCGGTGTCCATTGGCAGCACCGTGCTGGCCGTGGCGGCGCTGGACACCCTGGTGGCGCTGGTGGCCGGCATGATCATTTTCCCGATTGTGTTCGCCAACGGTCTGGCGCCGGGCGAAGGGCCGGGCCTGCTGTTTGTGACGTTGCCGCTGGCGTTTGCCGAGATGCCGTTGGGCATGTTGTTCGGCACGCTGTTCTTTGTGCTGGTGGTGTGCGCGGCCTGGACCTCTTCGATTTCCATTGCCGAGCCGCCCGTGGCCTGGCTTGTGGAAAAGGGCTTCAGCCGGCCAAAGGCGGCCATCCTGATCGGCCTGCTGGCCTGGACGCTGGGTATCGGCTCGGCGCTGTCGTTCAACGTGCTGTCGGATTACACGCTGTTCGGCAAAACGTTCTTCGGGCTGATGGATTTCCTCACCATCAATATCATGCTGCCGGTAGGTGGCCTGCTGATCGCGATCTTCGCGGGCTGGATCATGAAAGAGACCCAGGCGCGCAAGGAGCTGGCGATGAAAAGCTTCGGCCTGTACATGGTCTGGCGCGCGATGGTGCGGGTGTTTGCGCCGCTGGCGCTGATGCTGGTGTTCGCCTTCTCGCTCTGGCAGGCGCTGGCGCCGGCCGGTGACGCGGTGCCGGCGGAGCCGGTGGTGGACGAGGCGCCGGTCGCACCGCAGGCAGAACGTCCGGTGGAGGGCGATGTGCCCGCCGCCGCCGGGGTGCCGGAATGAGCAGCGACATGATTCGCGTGGAGGTGGCCTACGCGTTGCCACACAAGCAGAAGCTGATCAGCCTCCAGGTGCCGGTCGGGACCACCTTGTTTGAGGCCGCGTGCGAGTCCGGCATTGCGGAGCATTTTGAGGGGCTGGATCTGGCGCGTGCGCCAATGGGCATCTTTGGTCAGGCTGAAGCCAGCCCGAAACAGCGCGTACTGCAGGACGGGGAGCGGGTGGAAATCTATCGGCCGTTGATCATCGACCCCAAGGAAACCCGCAAGGCCCGTGCGCGCAAGGCGCAGCGGCAGGCCGACGCGGGCTGATCAGATGAGAGGGCTCAGAGGGACGGTACGCCCGGCTCGTTGATGCCGGGCTCGGCGCTGGGGGGCGCACTCGGGGCGCTGTCACGGTCACGTTCCTGCTGGCGCAGGCGCTCCTGCAACTCGCGGTCCTGCTGGCCGGTGACTTTGCTGCGGAAATCCTCGATCACTTCGCCTTCGTGCCAGGCGTAGACGCCATTGTCGAAGTGCACCACGATGCGCTGCTCCACCTTCTTGCCACGGCCGGGCTGGTACACCATCGGGTAGAACCAGGCGTCCGGTGTGAAAGGGTCGATCAGGGTCGGCTGGCCCAGCACATAACGGACCTGATCCGGCGTCATGCCGGGCTCAAGCTGGCCGAGCATGTCCTCTGTCACGAAATTGCCCTGCGGGATGTCGATCCTGTAGACCCCGGGAAAACGCAGCGCGCTACAGCCGCTGATGACGAGGGCCAGGATCAGCACGCCAGCGGGTGCGATTCGGGCGATAGGCAGAATGGATGGCATCACTTTTGGATTTCGCATAAGTTCGGGCGATAATACAGACTTGCTCTCGGGACACAAGGTTCCCGCCCACCGCGCAAGGAGATAGGACGTTGGATAACCAGGACCTACGCAAGGCTGGCCTGAAGGTCACGCTGCCCCGAGTCAAGATTCTGCAGCAACTGGAAGCCGCGTCGGAGCGGCACATGAGTGCTGAGGACATCTACAAAGCCCTGATGGAGTCTGGTGAGGACGTGGGGCTGGCGACCGTATACCGGGTGCTGACCCAGTTCGAGCAGGCCGGCATTGTCATGCGCCATAACTTCGAGGGCGGCTCGGCGGTATTCGAGCTGGCGGACGAAGGCCACCACGACCACATGGTGTGTCTGGATACCGGCAAAGTGGTCGAGTTCCTCGACCCGGAAATCGAGAAACGCCAGAAGATGATCGCGGAAGAGCATGGCTATGAGCTGGTAGAGCACTCGCTGGTGCTGTACGTACGGCCCAAAAAGAAAAAGTGAGCGCGCCTGCTTGCTGCTGAAAGGGCCCCGATCGGGGCCTTTTCGTTTGTGGCCTCTGGCCGGGCAAGTGACGGTGCTGGATGTCGCTACTGACTGAAGGGGCGGTAGGGTGGGTAGAGCCAAAGGCGAAACCCACCGGGTCCATGCCAGTTATTCACTCCCGCAAAACCATCGAAAGCACCCGGTATCACTCCCGCAAAATCATCGAAATCACCCGGTATTCACTCCCCGCAAAACCATCGAAATCCCCGGCCTGGGTGGTGGGTGGTTTCGATGATTTTGTGCGAGCAGTGTGCGACATGGACCCGGTGGGTTTCGCCTTTGGCTCTACCCACCCTACCGGCCAGCACAACTTTTACGCTTGCGCTTTTTCCAGCATCTCCCTGGCATGTGCCAGCGTCGAATCGGTCATTTCCAGCCCGCCCAGCATGCGGGCCAGCTCGCTGGTGCGGTGTTCCATGTTCAGCGTCTGAATGCGGGTATGGGTGCTGGTCTTGCTTTGCTTCTTGTGCACGTGCCAGTGCTGATGCCCTTGGGCGGCCACCTGTGGCTGGTGGGTAATGCACAGCACTTGAGCATGCTCGCCGAGCTCGCGCAGCAGCCGGCCGACGATTTCGGCCACGCCGCCGCCCACTCCCACGTCCACTTCGTCGAACACCAGGCTGGGCACGGTCAGTACCTTGGCGCAGATCACCTGGATCGCCAGGCTCACGCGGGAGAGTTCGCCGCCGGAGGCGACTTTCGCCAGTGGGCGCAGCGGCTGGCCCGGGTTGGCGGTGAACAGGAATTCCACGGTTTCCAGGCCATCCGGGCCTGGGTCGGCGGCGGTGAGTGAGACGTCCAGGCGTGCGCCGCGCATGCCCAGTGCCTTGAGGTGGCTGATCACGCCGCTGGCGAGTTCGCCGGCCTTGCTGCGGCGGCGCTCGCTGAGTGCGCGGGCGCTGTGGTCATAGGTGTCGCGGGCCTGCTTTTCGTCGGCTTCCAGGCCGGCCAGGTGCTCGTCATAGTGGGCCAGCGTGTGCGCCTCCTCGCGCAGTTGCTGGTGGCGCTGGTACAGCTCTTCCGGGCGCACACGGTGCTTGCGCGCCAGCGTGTAGACCTGGCTCAGGCGCTCGTCCACCTGCGCCAGCCGCTCCGGGTCCACGTCCAGGCGGTCCAGATAATGACGCAGGTCGTCGGCGGCCGCTTCCACCTGCAGGCGGGCAGACTCCACGGTGGAAAAAATGTTGCCCAGCGCCGGATCCTCGCTGCTGGCGTCGCCCAGCCAGTTCAGTGCCTGCCCGAGCTGGTCGTTGACGGTGCCTTCCTCGTGTTCGAACAGCAGCGCCAGGCTTTGCTGGCACAGGCGGATCAGTTCTTCGGCGTGGCCCAGGCGCTTCTGGTCGCCTTCCAGTTCATCCAATTCGTTTTCGCCCAGTGCCAGCGCGTCCAGTTCCTCCAGCTGGAAGCGCAGCAACGCTTCCCGCTCGTGCTGTTCGCGCGAGGCGGCCATGGCCTCATCCAGCGCGCGGCGGGCCTTGTGCCACGTGCGCCAGTGTTCACGCAGGGTGTCGGCCAGGTCATCGGCGCCGGCGAAACTGTCCAGCAGGCTGCGGTGCACTTCCCGGCGCAAGAGCGCCTGGTGCTCATGCTGGCTGTGCACGCTGATCAGCATCTCGCCCAGTTCGCGCACCTCCTGCAGCGGCATCGGGCTGCCGTTGATCCAGGCGCGGGAGCGGCCATCCGGGCGCACGGTGCGGCGCAGCATGCACTCCTCGCCGTTGTCCAGCTCGCGCTCGGCCAGCCAGGCGTGGGCGGCCGGGTGGGCGCGCAGATCAAAAGTGGCCTGTACCTCGGCCCGCTCGCTGTCAGGCCGCACCACGGCGCTGTCGGCGCGCTCGCCCAGGGCCAGGCCCAGGGCGTCGATGATCACGGATTTGCCGGCCCCGGTTTCGCCGGTGATCACGGTCAGGCCGCGCCCCGGTTCCAGCTCCAGGCTGTCGACGGTGGCGAAGTTGAGCACGCTGAGATGTGTGAGCATGGGGGCCTCGGCTGAGCCTGTCCTTGAGGTGAATGTTTACTGTCCGTAAGGCCAGTTGTGCCGATGATAGGCAATTCGCCGGCGCTTGATAAGTCCTCACCGGCGTTGTCGACAGCCGCCGGCTTGGCTATAACACGGCTCTTTGAAGATATTGTGGCCACCCCCATACTCAAGCCATGCCTGAACTTGAACTGAACGAACGCAAACAACGCCTGCTGATGGCGCTCGTGGAGCGTCATATTCGTGACGGGCAGCCGGTGGGCTCCAAGACGCTGGCGTCGTCCGGTTCGCTCCCGGTCAGCCCGGCCACCATTCGCAACGTGATGGCGGAGCTGGAGGACATTGGCGTGCTGTACAGCCCGCACACCTCCGCCGGCCGCGTCCCGACCGAGCTGGGTTACCGCATGTATGTGGATGCCCTGCTGCGCTCGGCGCCGATGAACCAGCCGCGTGCCGGGGCCCTGAAAAAGGAGCTGGAGCATCTGCTGGACGTGGACCAGTCGCCGCAGGAACTGGTCACGCGGGCCTCCAGGGCGCTGGCGGAGCTGACCCGCATGGCCGGCGTGGTGGTGGTGCCGCGGCGCGAGGTGACGACGCTGCGTCAGGTGGAATTCTTGCCGCTGTCCGAGCGCCGTGTGCTGGTGGTGCTGGTGGTGAACCGTGCCGAAGTGCAGAACCGGGTGATCCACACTGACCGCGATTACAGCGATACCGAGCTGAAACAGGCCGCCAACTACATCAACCGGACTTACGGTGGCTGCAACCTGGATGCGATCTGCGACGGGCTGCTCTCGACCATGCGCAGCGACAAGGACCAGATGGACGCGCTGATGCAGACCACCATGGACGTGGCGGCCAAGGCGCTGCAGCAGGAGGGCGAAGGCAGCGGGGATTACGTGGTGTCCGGCGAGGCCAATCTGCTGGGCATGGCCCAGGCCGACAACCTCGACCGCATGCGTGACCTGTTCGATGCCTTCAACCGCAAGCGCGACATCCTGCATCTGTTGGAGCGCAGCGTGCATGCCGACGGCGTGCAGATATTCATTGGCCGCGAGGCGGGCTATCAGGTGTTCGATGAATGCTCACTGGTGTCCGCGCCCTATCAGGCCAACGCCGGCACCGTCGGTGTGCTGGCGGTGGTCGGCCCCACGCGCATGGACTACGAGAAGGTGATCCCGACCGTGGATATCACCGCGCGCATCCTCTCGGCCACGCTCGGCAAGCTCTGAGCGGCCTTTCGGCCTTGAATCCTCTGGGCCCGTTCCCATATTGTTGCCACCTTTCCAATGGCGGGCCGCCTGGTGCCCGCTTGAACCGCGGAGTGACCCATGAGTGAGCAGGACAAATCACACGACAATCCGGGCAGTGAACAGACCCCGCCGGAAGATGCCGTGAGCCAGGCGCAGCGTGATGCCGAGGCCGTGGTCGAGGCGGCGGTGGAGCAGGCGGCCGGTCAGGCGTCCCCAGAGGCAGAGCTTGAGGCGCTGCGCGCTGAGCTGGAGCAGACCCGCAAGGCGCTCGCGGAAGCTGACCTGCGCGCCCAGGCCGAGATCCAGAACATGCGCCGCCGTGTGGAACGCGAAGTGGCTAACGCGCACAAATTCGCCGTCGAGAAGTTCGCTGGCGAGGTGATCACCGTGGCGGATTCGCTGGAGCGTGGTCTGGCTGCGCTGGACGCCGACAACGAGGTGCTGACGCCCGCCCGCGAAGGCACTCAGCTCACATTGAAAGTGCTGCTGGACGTGTTCGGCCGTTTCAATATCGAGCAGATCGACCCGCGTGGTGACAGTTTCAACCCGGAGCAGCACGAGGCAATGGCCATGGTGCCGCACCCGGAGGCTGCGCCGAACAGTGTCATCGACGTGCTGGAAAAGGGTTATGCCCTCAATGGCCGCCTGCTGCGCCCGGCGCGCGTCGTGGTGGCAAAAGGCTGAAGGCCCCTCTTGAAACGGGGTCAATGACCACTATATAGCCCATCAAACAGTTCAGTCGTGGCCGGTTGCCTGAGGGGGCCTGCCACGGTGTGTGAGGAGAAAGAGACAATGGCCAAGATTATCGGTATTGACCTGGGTACCACCAACTCCTGTGTCGCCATCATGGAAGGCGACAAGGTCAAAGTGATCGAAAACAGCGAAGGCGCCCGTACCACGCCTTCCGTGATTGCCTATACGGACGACGAAACACTGGTGGGCCAGTCCGCCAAGCGTCAGGCTGTGACCAACCCGACCAACACCCTGTTCGCGGTGAAGCGTCTGATCGGTCGCCGGTTCAAAGACGACGTCGTGCAGAAAGACATCAAGATGGTCCCCTACAAGATCGTCGAGGCGGACAACGGTGACGCCTGGGTCGAGGTGAAGGGCGACAAGCTGGCGCCGCCGCAGATCTCTGCGCAGGTGCTGAAAAAGATGAAGAAGACCGCCGAAGACTATCTCGGCGAGAAAGTGACCGAAGCCGTGATCACGGTGCCGGCCTACTTCAACGATGCCCAGCGCCAGGCGACCAAAGACGCCGGCCGCATCGCCGGTCTGGAAGTGAAGCGGATCATCAACGAGCCGACGGCTGCCGCGCTGGCCTATGGCATGGACAAAAAAGGCGGTGACCGGACCATCGCCGTGTACGACCTCGGTGGCGGTACCTTCGACGTGTCCATCATCGAGATCGCGGAAGTGGACGGCGAGCACCAGTTCGAAGTGCTGGCCACCAACGGCGACACCTTCCTTGGTGGTGAAGACTTCGACCTCGCGCTGATCAACTTCCTGGCGGCGGAGTTCAAGAAGGATTCCGGCATCGATCTGGGTGGCGATCCGCTGGCCATGCAGCGCCTGAAAGAGGCGGCCGAGAAAGCCAAGATCGAACTGTCCTCCGGTGAACACACCGAAGTGAACCTGCCGTACATCACGGCAGACGCCACCGGCCCGAAACACCTGGTGGTGAAAGTGACCCGTGCGAAACTGGAATCGCTGGTGGAAGACCTGGTGAACCGTTCGCTGGAGCCGTGCCGCACCGCGCTGAAAGACGCTGGCCTGCAGCCGGAGAAAATCACCGACGTGATCCTGGTCGGTGGCCAGACACGTATGCCGCTGGTGCAGAAAAAAGTGGCGGATTTCTTCGGCAAAGAGCCGCGCAAGGACGTCAACCCGGATGAAGCCGTGGCCATCGGTGCCGCGATCCAGGGCGCCGTGCTGGCCGGTGACGTGACCGACGTGCTGCTGCTCGACGTGACCCCGCTGACCCTGGGTATCGAAACCATGGGTGGTGTGATGACGCCGATCATCGAGAAGAACACCACCATCCCGACCAAGGCGTCGCAGGTGTTCTCGACCGCAGACGACAATCAGTCGGCGGTGACGGTGCACGTGCTGCAGGGTGAGCGCAAACAGGCGGCGCAGAACAAGTCGCTGGGCCAGTTCAACCTGGAAGGGATTCCGCCGGCCGCCCGTGGCGTGCCGCAGATCGAGGTGACCTTCGATATCGATGCCAACGGTATTCTGCATGTGGGCGCGAAAGACAAGGCCACCGGCAAGGAACAGTCGATCCAGATCAAGGCCTCCTCCGGCCTGTCGGACGACGAGATCGATCAAATGGTACGTGACGCCGAGGCGCACGCGGACGAGGACAAGAAGTTCGAGGAACTGGTGCAGGCCCGTAACCAGGCTGACCACCTGATCCATGCCACGCGCAAGACGCTGGAAGAAGCCGGCGACAAGGCCACCGAAGAAGAGAAAACCGCCATCAACGCGGCCATCTCGGACCTGGAAGGCGTGCTCAAGGGCAACGACAAAGAGGCCATTGAGAGCAAGACCAAGGCGCTCACGGAGGCCTCCGGTGCACTGGCCCAGCGTCTGTATGCCGAAGCCCAGCAACAGGGTGGGGCGGACGCCGGTGCCCAGGCGGGCGGCCAGGAAGGCGATGCCGTGGACGCTGAGTTCGAGGAAGTGGACGACGACGCCAACAAGAAATAACGGCGTCCGAGTCGGCAGTCACACGCGAGACGCCGGGCAATGCCCGGCGTCAGCGTGTCGGGCCCGGCAACGTC
The DNA here is from genome assembly GCF_009846755.1 of Alcanivorax sp. S71-1-4. Lineage (GTDB taxonomy): Bacteria > Pseudomonadota > Gammaproteobacteria > Pseudomonadales > Alcanivoracaceae > Isoalcanivorax. The sequence continues at coordinate 41,170 of NZ_AQOR01000006.1, read as the reverse complement.
GGGCACATGGACACCGTGCCGGGACATGCTTGCCGGAAGGTGCGGTTTCACTGGAATACGAAGGCTAGACCATGTCAAAGCGGGATTACTACGAAGTGCTGGGTATCGAGCGGGGAGCCGATGCCCAGGACATCAAGAAAGCCTATCGCCGCCTGGCCATGAAATATCACCCGGACCGTAACCCGGGCGATACCGTGGCCGAGGACAAATTCAAAGAGGCGAAAGAAGCCTACGAGGTGTTGTCCGACGACGAGAAGCGCGCTGCTTACGACCAGTTCGGCCACGCCGGCGTCAATAACCAGGGCGGTTTCGGTGGCGGTGCCGGCGCGGCCGGGGCCGGTTTCTCGGATATTTTCGGCGACATCTTTGGCGATATTTTTGGTGGCAGCGGTGGCCGTCGTCGCGGCCCGGCGCGCGGCGCAGACCTGCGTTACACGCTGGAGCTGACGCTGGAACAGGCCGTGCGTGGCACCGAGGAAAAAATCCGCGTGCCCACCTGGGCCACCTGTGAAGTGTGTGACGGCAGCGGTGCGAAAAACGGCGAAGCGCCGGTGACCTGTTCCACCTGCGGTGGCATGGGCCAGGTGCGCATGCAGCAGGGCTTCTTCACCGTGCAGCAGACCTGCCCCACCTGTGGTGGCAGCGGCAAGGTGATCAAGAACCCGTGCAACAATTGCCACGGCCAGGGCCGGGTGCAGTCCACCAAGACACTGTCGGTGAAAATTCCGGCCGGTGTCGACACGGGTGACCGCATCCGTCTGGCTGGCGAAGGCGAGGCCGGTGCCAACGGGGCGCCGCCGGGCGACCTGTATGTGCAGGTGAGCGTACGCGAGCACGAGATCTTCAAGCGGGATGGCAATGACCTCTATTGCGAAGTGCCGGTGTCGTTCGTCGATGCCGCGCTGGGGGGCGAGCTGGAAGTCCCGACCCTGGGGGGCAAGGTGAAACTGAAAGTCCCGGCCGAGACCCAGACCGGCAAGTTGTTCCGCCTGCGCGGCAAAGGTGTCACCTCCGTGCGCGGTGGCCCACCGGGCGATCTGCTGTGCCGCGTGGTGCTGGAAACCCCGGTCAGCCTGACCGGCGAACAGAAGGAGCTGCTGCGCCAGTTCCAGAGTTCGCTGGAGAAAGGCGGCAAGCGCCACAATCCGCGTAACACCTCCTGGTTCGAGGGTGTGAAGCGCTTCTTCGACGGATTGTAAGCCCCGGCACACCCGCTGACGGCGCCGCAAGGCGCCGTTTTGCGTGGGGGCGTCGTCATACATATTTAATTTTTATTAAGAAATTCCCCTTTGTTCGATTAGGTTATATACGTTACAGTGCTGGGGAATCGTGTTTCGCGGTTGGGCTATCCTGGATGCCATCGAGGCAGGGGCCGCCCGGCGTGAAAACGGGCTCGCCCTTATTTGTTTCAGCGTTGCGCAACCGCGCGCCAGCATGTCTGAATCCGGACATGATCTTCAGGGCTGCCCGCTGAATAACGGTCGCACAGGCCGCCATCATCCGGTATTGATCAGCGCATCAACCAGGCCCGCCGCCCGGCGAGGTTTGCCGGTGCCGGGTGGCTGCGGAAACGCCCATATCCGTTACGCGCGCACCGCTGTTGCGCGACCAGAGCAGAGAGAGCCTGAATGTCGTCGCTGGTCCTGATCGTGTTACTGCCGTTCCTGGGAAGCTGCCTTGCCGCGCTGCTGCCCGCGAACGCGCGTAACTGGGAGGCCTGGCTGGCGGGCAGCGTGACACTCGGGTGCGCGGTGCTGGCACTGCTGCAATACGGGGCCGTGGCGGGGGGCGACGTGCTGCGGACCACGGTCTCGTGGCTGCCGCAATACGGCCTGAACCTGATCTTCCGCATGGACGGCTTTGCCTGGTTGTTCACCTTGCTGGTATCGGTGATCGGCTTTCTGGTGGTGCTGTATGCGCGCTATTACATGTCACCGGAAGACCCGGTGCCGCGCTTCTTCTCCTTCCTGCTCGCTTTCATGGGCGCCATGCTCGGCGTGGTGCTCTCCGGCAACCTGATCCAGCTGGTGCTGTTCTGGGAACTGACCAGCCTCACCTCCTTTATGCTGATCGGTTATTGGCACCATCGCGCCGACGCCCGCCGTGGCGCGCGCATGGCCTTTACCGTGACCGCCACCGGCGGGCTGGCGCTGTTTGCCGGCATGGTGATTCTCGGCCAGATCGTTGGCAGTTATGACCTCGACGATGTGCTGGTGGCCGGCGACCTGGTGCGCGCGCACGACGGTTACCTCTGGGTGCTGGGCCTGGTGGCGCTCGGCGCGCTGACCAAGAGCGCGCAGTTCCCGTTCCATTTCTGGTTGCCGCGCGCCATGGCGGCGCCGACGCCGGTGTCCGCCTTCCTGCATTCGGCCACCATGGTGAAAGCCGGCGTGTTTTTACTGATCCGCTTCTGGCCGGTGCTGGCCGGCACCGAAGCCTGGTCACTGATCATCGGAGGCGCCGGGCTTGCGACCCTGGTGATCGGCGCCTTCCTCGCCATCTTCCAGCATGACCTGAAAGGCCTGCTGGCGTACTCCACCATCAGCCACCTCGGGCTGATTACCCTGTTGCTGGGTATTGGCACACCGCTGGCAGCGGTGGCCGCGATTTTCCACACCATTAACCACGCCACCTTCAAGGCGTCGCTGTTCATGGCGGCCGGGATCATTGACCACGAAACCGGCACCCGTGATCTGCGCCAGCTTGGCGGGCTGCGCCACCTGATGCCGATTACCACCACGCTGGCGATGGTGGCTGCCGCAGCCATGGCCGGTGTGCCACTGTTGAACGGCTTCCTGTCGAAAGAAATGTTCTTCGCCGAAACCATCGACGTGAGCGGCAGCATGAACTGGGGGCTGCCGCTGGCGGCCACGCTGGCCGGCCTGTTCAGCGTGACCTATTCACTGCGTTTCATTCACGAAGTGTTCTTCGGCCCGCCGGCCAGAGACCTGCCGCGTGTACCGCATGAGCCACCGTACTGGATGCGCTTCCCGATCGAGGCCCTGGTGCTGGCCTGCCTGGTGGTGGGTGTGGTCCCGGGGCTGACCATCGGCCCGTACCTGCACCTGGCTGTGGTGTCCGTGCTGGGCGGCGCCACGCCGGAATACAGTCTTTCTGTCTGGCACGGTTTCAACCTGCCGCTGCTGATGAGTGTCGCCGCGCTGGGCGGTGGCGTGTTGCTGTACCTGGTGCTGGAAAAATGCCTGCCGGTGCGTTCACTCGACAAAGTGCCGCTGTTGCATCGCTTCGATGGCCAGCGTGAGTTTGAGCGCGTGCTGATGGCGGTCACCGGTTTTGCCGGGCGCGTGCAGCACCGTCTGACCAGCCAGCGGCTGCAGCCGCAGTTGATGTGGCTGGTGCTGGTGACGCTGATTGCCGGGCTGTTGCCGTCGCTGCGGGGTGTCACGGATTTGCGCGAACTGCCGATGGCGCTTGATCCGGCGTTCGCCATGATGTGGCTGATCGGCGGTATCTGTGCCGTGGCGGCCGCGTACCAGGCGAAGTATCACCGGCTCGCCGCGCTGGCGCTGGTGGGTGGCACCGGGCTGGTGGTGTGCCTCACCTTCGCCTGGTTTTCCGCGCCGGACCTGGCGCTGACGCAGCTGGCGGTGGAGGTAGTGACCACCGTGCTGATCCTGCTCGGCCTTCGCTGGCTGCCGCGTCGTCTGGAACCGAAAGAGCTGGGCATCCAGGCGTCGCTGCGTGACCGCGTGCGCCGTAGCCGCGATTTTCTGATCGCCACGCTCGGTGGAGGAGGCATGGCGCTGCTGGCGTACCTGGTGCTGACCCGCGACCAGAGCGAAAGCATTGCCGATTTCTTCCTTGAAAAAGCGCTGCCCGAAGGCGGCGGCACCAATGTGGTGAATGTCATCCTGGTGGACTTCCGCGGCTTCGATACCTTTGGCGAGATCGCCGTGCTGGGCATTGTGGCGCTGACAGTCTATGCGCTGCTGCGCCGCTTCCGTCCGGCACCGGAAAGCATCCACCTGTCCCAGCAGCAGGACGACCCGGAAGGCTACACACCATCGAAAGACGCGGAAGAGGGCAGCCTGCTGGTGCCGGGCCTTTTCATGCGCGCACTGATGCCGGTATTGATGGTGGTGTCCATCTACCTGTTCATGCGCGGCCATAACATGCCTGGCGGCGGCTTTGTGGCCGGGCTGGTGATGTCGGTGGCCATCATTCTGCAGTACATGGTGGGCGGTACCGAATGGGTCGAGGAAAAACTGCCGATCCGTCCGCACGTGTGGATCAGCAGCGGCCTGCTGCTGGCGCTGTTGACCGGCCTCGGGGCCTGGGTGTTCGGCTACCCGTTCCTTACCACCCATTCGCCACATCCAGTGCTGCCGCTGGTGGGCGAAGTGCCGTTGCCGAGCGCCTTCCTGTTTGATCTCGGCGTGTTCTCGCTGGTGGTGGGAGCCACTGTGCTGGTGCTGATTGCACTGGGGCACCAGTCGGTGCGCAGTCACCGCAGTTCCGCCAAGGCGGGCGACACGCCCGACGAAAACCGCCAACGGGGAGCCATACGATGGAGTTGATTCTTGCCCTGGCCATCGGCGTGCTGTCGGGCGCTGGCATCTGGCTGCTGCTGCGCCCGCGGACCTTCCAGGTGATCATGGGGCTGTCGCTGATTTCCTACGCGGTGAACCTGTTTATTTTTTCGATGGGCCGGCTGACACAGAACAAGGCGCCGGTGATCATCGACGGCGAACTGCTGCCACTGACCGAATACGCAGACCCGTTGCCGCAGGCACTGGTGCTGACCGCCATCGTGATCGGCTTCGCCATGACGGCCCTGTTCCTGGTGCTGCTGCTTGCCTCGCGCGGTCTCACCGGCACTGACCACGTGGACGGCAAAGAGGACGGCAGCGCATGAACCTGCTCGATCATCTGATCATCGTGCCGATCCTGCTGCCGCTGCTGGTGGGCGCGGCGCTGGTGCCGGTGGATGAACACCGCCGGCGCCTGAAAGTGACCGTGGGGCTGTGCAGCACCTTTGGTTTGCTGGCCACGGCACTGGCTTTATTGTGGCAGGCCGATCAGGTGTCTGGTGCCGCGCCGAGCGCCACGTATCTGCTCGGCAACTGGTCGTTGCCGTTTGGCATTGCGCTGGCAGCGGACCGGCTCACCGCGCTGATGCTGGCGCTGACGGCCGTGCTGGCCTGCGCGACCCTGATGTTTGCCGCGGCGCGCTGGGATCGTGTCGGCGTGCATTTCCATGCGCTGTTCCAGTTCATGCTGGTGGGCGTTAACGGCGCCTTCCTGACCAACGACCTGTTCAATCTGTTCGTGTTTTTCGAAGTGATGCTGGCGGCGTCCTATGGCCTGCTGCTGCACGGCTCCGGCAAGCAGCGCGTTCGCGCCGGGCTGCACTATGTGGCGGTCAATCTGGCGGCTTCCTCGGTGTTTCTGATTGGCGTGGCGCTGATCTACGCCGCTGCCGGTTCACTGAACATGGCCGATATCGCGCTGCGGATTCCGCCGATGTCGCCGGCGGATACGCACCTGCTGGAAACCGGCGCCGCCATCCTGGCGGTGGCCTTTCTGGTCAAGAGCGCCATCTGGCCGCTGAATTTCTGGTTGCCCGGCAGCTATGCCGCCGCCACGCCGCCGGTGGCGGCGATGTTCGCCATCATGACCAAGGTGGGTATTTATGTGCTGCTGCGGCTGTGGCTGCTGCTGTTCTCTGATGAAGCGGGTGACTCCGCCGGCTTCGGTGGCGAATGGCTGCTCTACGGCGGCCTCGCCACGCTGGCCGTGGCCAGCCTCGGCATGCTGGCTGCCCAGGATTTCAAGCGGCTGGCCGGCTACAGCGTGATTGCCTCCTCCGGCACCTTATTGGCGGGCATCGCCATCGAGGGGGTCGGCGCCACGGCGGCCGCGCTGTATTACATGCTTGGCTCGACGCTCGCCCTGGCCGCGTTTTTCCTGCTGACCGATCTGCTTGAGCGCATCCGTGATTTTGGCGCCAACCTGCTGGCGGTCACGGTGGAAGCCTTCGAGGCGGAGGGCATGGTACTGCCCGACCAGGATGAAGTCGGGGTGGCCATTCCGGCGGCTCTGGCCTTTCTCGGCATGAGTTTTGTGCTCTGCACGCTGATGCTCACCGGCATGCCGCCGTTGTCCGGGTTCATCGGCAAATTCGCGCTGATGGCGACGGCCCTGGCCCATCACGATCTGACGCAACTGGCCCAAGTGCCGGTGGTGACCTGGCTGCTGCTGGTGCTGCTGGTGGTGTCCGGCCTGGCCGGCATCATCACACTGATGCGGCTTGGCATTCGTCTGTTCTGGGTACCGGCCAGCCACAAGGTGCCGCGGTTGCGGCTGATCGAGGCGGCGCCGATTGCCGGGCTGTTGTTGGGGTGTGTGCTGATCACAGTCCAGGCCGGCCCGGTCATGGGCTTTTTGCAGCGCACCGCGGAAGCCCTGCACGACGGCCGGGCCTTTGCCGAGGGTGTCATGAACAGTGCGCCGGTGGGCGGGGAGGTGAACTGATGAAGCGCTGGTTGCCGTTCCCGTTGATCTCGGCGTTCCTGCTGGCGATGTGGTTGCTGCTGAACGAAACCGTGGCGCCGGGCCACTGGCTGCTGGGTGCGTTGTTCGCCTGGGCCGTGCCTTTCTTCACCCGGCAGATGCAACCGGTGCGTGCACAAAAGGTGCGCCGTCTGGTGGTGATGGTGCAGTTGTTTTTCGTTGTGCTGTTCGATATCTGCCGTTCCTGTCTCGCGGTCAGCATGGTGATTCTCGGTCCGGCAAAGCGCCGCCAGAACTCGGGCTTCATGACGGTGCCGCTGGACATGCAAGCGCCGCACGGCCTGGCGATGCTGGCCTGCATTCTCTGTTGTACGCCGGGCACGGTCTGGGTGGAGCTCAGTGCTGACCGGCGTCAGCTGATGTTGCACATTCTGGATCTGCACGACGAGGAATGGTGGACGCACACCATCAAACAGCGCTACGAAACACCGCTGAGGATGATATTCGAATGATGACCGTCTCCATTGCGCCCGTGCTCACCTTCGCGCTGATCTGCATCAGCCTCGGCATGCTGCTGGCGCTGATTCGCCTGCTGCGTGGCCCCACCGCGCAGGACCGCGTGATCGCGCTGGACATGATCTATGTCTCCGCCATGTTGCTGCTGCTGGTGCAGGGCATGCGCTTTGGCAACACGCTGTATTTCGACATCGCACTGCTGATTGCCCTGCTCGGCTGCGTCGGTTCCATCGCCATGGCGAAATTCCTGCTGCGCGGCGAGGTGATCGAATGAGCCCGATGGAGCAGGTGCCGCTGTGGGCAGCGATTCCCGTTTCGCTGCTGCTGATTATCGGCGGCTTGCTGTGCGTGACCGGTGCGCTGGGGCTGCTCCGGTTGTCCAATTTCTATCAGCGCATCCACGGCCCGGCGCTGATCAACACGCTTGGCGCCGGCTGCTTCCTGATTGCCTCGATGCTGTTCTTCACGGTGTCGCAATCACGCCCGGTGATCCATGAACTGCTGATCACCGTGGCGGTGCTGCTGACCGCCCCGGCCACCACCATGATGCTGGCGCGTGCGGCGGTGTCCCGCGACCGGCGCAGCCACCGTCCGGGTGTGCCGCCGCACCCTGGCCAGGCCGAAGGCGAAGTGCATACCGGCAGCCGCAAGGAATAAAGGACGGCCACGGGCGCTTTGCCCGTGCTGTCGTTTCGCTGTAGCCTTCCCGTCTCTCTTCAGCGCAACGGAATTACCCCCATGAAAGTAGGCATTATCGGCGCCGCCGGGCGCATGGGACGCACCCTGATCGAAGCCGTGCAGGCGTTTGACGGCCTGACCCTGGGTGCTGCCGTGGACGTGCCGGGCAGTTCCCTGATCGGGGCCGATGCCGGCGAGCTGGTGGGGCAGGGCAAGCTGGGCGTGTTGCTGGTGGACGACATCAACCAGGTCGTCGGCGACGCCGACGTGTTTATCGACTTCACCATCCCCGAAGCGACCATGGCCAATATCCGCGCCTGTCGCGCCGCCGGCCGCCGGCTGGTGATCGGCACCACTGGCCTGAGCGATGCACAGAAAGCCGAATTGCATGCAGCCGGCGGCGACATCGCGATCTGCTTCGCTGCCAACTATTCCGTCGGCGTCACCCTGTGCCTGAAGCTGCTGGACACCGCCGCGAAAGTGCTCGGCGACGAGGTGGACATCGAAGTGATCGAGGCCCACCACCGGCACAAGATCGACGCGCCCTCCGGCACCGCGCTGGCGATGGGTGAAGTGGTGGCCAGTGCCCTGGGCCGTGACCTGAAGACCTGCGCCGTCTACGGCCGCGAGGGCCGCACCGGTGCCCGCGAGCGCCAGACGATTGGCTTCGAGACCATCCGGGCCGGCGACATCGTCGGCGAACACACGGTGATGTTCGCCGCCGACGGCGAGCGGGTGGAGATCACCCACAAGGCCACCAGCCGCATGAACTTTGCCCGGGGCGCCGTGCGCGCTGCCGCCTGGCTGGCCGGGCAGGACAAGGGCGTGTTCGACATGCAGGACGTGCTGGGTTTGCGCGACTGATCACAGCAAGTTCGCCGGGGCGGGCTGCCTTTTCGCCGAGGTGGTCCCCTTGCGCTGGCGCCCGGCGACGATAACCCCTAAAATGGCGCGATCCCGAAGGGCCGGCTTTGCGGCTGGCAGCAAAAATGAGCTGAATTCGAGCGAGGTGGATCAGTCCATCTCGCTTTTTTGCGCACGCGAAGCACTGTGGTTCAGGCCCTTCCCCCCAAGATTTGGCTTTAATTTCTGGAGGTTGCGTTGACGGTACCGGCCATACTGGCGCTGGAAGACGGCAGCATCTTCCGGGGCGTCTCAATCGGCGCGTCCGGCAAGACCGTTGGCGAGGTGGTGTTTAATACGGCGCTCACCGGCTATCAGGAGATCCTGACTGATCCTTCCTACGCCCAGCAGATTGTCACCCTGACCTATCCGCATATCGGCAACACCGGCACCAATGCGGAAGACGAGGAATCCTGGAAAGTCTGGGCCGCAGGCCTGGTGATCCGGGACCTGGCGCAGACGGTCAGCAACTGGCGCTCCGAGCAGACGCTGCCGGAGTACCTGCGTGCCAACAACATCGTCGCCATTGCCGACATTGATACCCGCCGCCTGACCCGCATCCTGCGTGAAAAAGGCGCCCAGAACGGCTGTATCCTGGCCGGCGACAACATTTCCGACGACGACGCCCTGGCCGCTGCCCGCGCCTTCCCTGGCCTCAAGGGCATGGACCTGGCCAAAGAAGTCAGCGTCAAGGAAACCTACACCTGGACCGAGGGCGTCTGGCAACTGGGCGCGGGTCACCGCGAGCAGGCCGAGGCCGGCTTCCACGTGGTCGCCTACGATTTCGGTGCCAAGCGCAACATCCTGCGCATGCTGGCCGAGCGTGGCTGCAAACTCACCGTGGTGCCGGCGCAGACCCCGGCCAGCGAGGTGCTGGCGATGAAACCGGACGGCGTGTTCCTGTCCAACGGCCCGGGTGACCCGGAGCCCTGCGACTACGCCATCGAGGCCATCCGCGAGATCGTCGACACCGGCCTGCCGGTGTTCGGCATCTGCCTGGGTCACCAGTTGCTGGCACTGGCCAGCGGCGCCAAGACCCGCAAGATGAAATTCGGCCACCACGGCGCCAACCACCCGGTCAAGGATCTGGACAACAACACGGTGATGATCACCAGCCAGAACCACGGCTTTGAAGTGGACGCCGACACGCTGCCGGCGACCCTGCGTTCCACCCACGTGTCGCTGTTCGACGGCACGCAGCAGGGCATCCATCGCACCGACAAGCCGGCCTTCAGCTTCCAGGGGCACCCGGAGGCAAGCCCTGGCCCGCATGATGCCGCGTCACTGTTCGATCACTTCATCGAACTGATGGCGGCGCAGCGCGCCTGATGAGCGTCCGGCTCCGGCCGGCCAATCAACCCGACTTCGACGGTTAGCAAGACATGCCAAAGAGAACCGATATACAGAGCATCCTCATCATCGGCGCCGGTCCCATCGTGATCGGCCAGGCCTGTGAGTTCGACTACTCCGGCGCCCAGGCCTGCAAGGCGCTGCGTGAAGAGGGTTACCGCGTCATCCTGGTGAACTCCAACCCGGCGACCATCATGACCGACCCGGCGATGGCCGATGCCACCTACATCGAGCCGATCACCTGGGAGACCGTCGAGAAGATCATCGAGAAAGAGCGCCCGGATGCCCTGCTGCCGACCATGGGCGGCCAGACGGCGCTGAACTGCGCGCTGGATCTCGCCAGGCACGGTGTGCTGGACAAGTACAACGTGGAAATGATCGGCGCCAACGCCGACGCCATCGATAAAGCCGAAGACCGCAGCCGCTTCGACAAGGCCATGCGCAGCATCGGCCTGGAGTGCCCGCGCGCGGCGCTGGCCCATTCCATGGAAGAAGCCTTCTCCGTGCTGGATGACATCGGCTTCCCGTGCATCATCCGGCCCAGTTTCACCATGGGCGGCTCCGGTGGCGGTATTGCCTACAACCGGGAAGAGTTCCAGGAAATCTGCGAGCGGGGCCTGGACCTGTCGCCGACCAAAGAGCTGTTGATCGACGAATCACTGCTCGGCTGGAAAGAATACGAGATGGAAGTGGTCCGTGATCGCAAGGACAACTGCATCATCGTCTGCACCATCGAAAACCTGGACCCGATGGGCGTGCACACCGGCGACTCGATCACCGTCGCCCCGGCACAGACGCTCACGGACAAGGAATTCCAGATCATGCGTAACGCCTCCCTGGCGGTGCTGCGCGAGATCGGCGTGGAAACCGGCGGCTCCAACGTACAGTTCGGCATGTGCCCGGACACCGGCCGCATGGTCGTGATCGAAATGAACCCGCGTGTGTCCCGTTCTTCCGCGCTGGCATCGAAAGCAACCGGTTTCCCGATTGCAAAGATCGCTGCCAAGCTGGCGGTGGGCTACACCCTGGACGAACTGCAGAACGACATCACTGGTGGCAAGACCCCGGCCTCGTTCGAGCCGTCCATCGACTACGTTGTGACCAAGATTCCGCGCTTCAACTTCGAGAAATTCGCCGCCGCTGACCCGGTGCTGACCACGCAGATGAAATCCGTCGGCGAAGTCATGGCCATCGGCCGCAATTTTCAAGAGTCACTGCACAAGGCCCTGCGCGGCCTGGAAACCGATTCCTGCGGGTTTGACCCGAAACTGGACCCGGAAAACGGTGACCTGCGCCAGCAGGTGATCGAGTCGCTGGCTTCGCCGGGCCCGGACCGCATCTGGGTGCTGGGCGATGCCTTCCGCGCCGGGCTGACCGTCGATGAACTGTTCCGCCTGACCAAGATTGACCGCTGGTTCCTGGTGCAGATCGAAGACCTGATCCGCGACGAACAGCGCCTGGCGGCCAGCACCTTTACCGAGCTGGACCGTGACGGCCTGTACCGCCTCAAGCGCAAGGGCTTCTCCGACATGCGCCTGGCGCACCTGCTGGGTGTGAAGGAAGCCGACGTGCGCGGCAAGCGCCACGAGCTGAACATCCGCCCCGTGTACAAGCGCGTGGACACCTGTGCGGCGGAATTCGCCACCAGCACCGCCTACATGTACTCCTCCTATGACGAAGAGTGCGAAGCGCAGCCGTCTGATCGTGACAAGATCATGGTCATCGGGGGTGGTCCGAACCGTATCGGTCAGGGTATCGAATTCGATTACTGCTGTGTGCATGCCGCGCTGGCGATGCGCGAAGACGGTTACGAGACCATCATGGTCAACTGCAACCCGGAAACCGTCTCCACCGACTACGACACCTCCGACCGCCTGTACTTCGAGCCGGTGACCCTGGAAGACGTACTGGAAATCGTTGCCAAGGAAAAACCGAAAGGTGTGATCGTGCAGTACGGTGGCCAGACGCCGCTGAAACTCGCGCGTGCCCTGCAGGCTGCCGGCGTGCCGATCATCGGCACCAGCCCGGATGCCATCGACGAAGCAGAAGACCGCGAACGCTTCCAGCAGATGGTCAACAAACTCGGCCTGAAACAGCCACCGAACCGTACCGCGCGCAGCATCGAAGACGGTGTGCGGCTGGCGGCCGAAATCGGCTATCCGCTGGTGGTGCGCCCGTCCTACGTGTTGGGTGGTCGCGCCATGGAAATCGTCTTCAACGAAGACGAGCTGCGCAGCTACATGAAAAACGCCGTCTCGGTATCGAACGAATCGCCGGTACTGCTGGATCGCTTCCTCGATGACGCCATCGAGACCGACGTCGACGCCGTATGCGACGGTGAAGATGTGGTGATCGGCGGCATCATGCAGCACATCGAACAGGCTGGCGTGCACTCCGGTGACTCCGCCTGCTCACTGCCGCCGTACAACCTGGCAGAAGACGTGCAGAACGTGATGCGCGAACAGTCCGCCGCGATGGCCAAAGAACTCGGCGTGATCGGTCTGATGAACGTGCAGTTCGCTGTGAAAGATGGCGAAGTGTATGTGCTGGAAGTGAACCCGCGTGCGTCGCGGACCGTGCCGTATGTTTCCAAGTGCATCGGCGTGTCACTGGCCAAGGTGGCCGCACGCTGCATGGCCGGCACCTCCCTGAAGGCACAGAACTTCACCCGCGAAATTGTGCCCCAGTATTACAACGTGAAAGAGGCGGTGTTCCCGTTCGCCAAATTCCCGAAAGTGGACCCGATCCTCGGCCCGGAAATGAAATCCACCGGTGAAGTCATGGGCGTGGGCGCCACCTTTGCCGAAGCCTACGGCAAGGCGGCCTTGGCCGCCGGCGAGCGTCTGCCGCGCCAGGGCACGGTGTTTATTTCCGTGCGCGAAGTGGACAAGAAAGCTGCGCTGGAAGTGGCGCAGGAGCTGCACGAACTGGGCTTCACCCTGGTGGCGACCACCGGTACCGCCGCGCGTCTGAGCGAAGCCGGTATTCCGGTGACCCGCGTGAACAAGGTGCTCGAAGGCCGTCCGCACGTGGTGGACATGATCAAGAACGACGAGATCGCCATGATCATCAACACCACCGAAGGCAAACAGGCCGTGCGCGATTCCTTCGCCATCCGCCGCTCTGCGCTGCAGCACAAGGTGTACTACACCACCACCATCAGTGCTGCCTGGGCGGTATGCCAGACACTGAAACTTGATGACACCCTGCAGGTTCGTCGCCTGCAGGACATGCATGCGGCCATTGCCAAGGCCGAACGCAACGGAGGCCACTGATGCAACGATTCCCCATGACCGTTGAGGGCGCCGAAGCGCTGCGCGCGGAGTTGCAGCGCCTGAAGATGGTGGAGCGTCCGCGCATCGTCCAGTCCATCGCCGAAGCCCGCGAGCACGGTGACCTGAAAGAAAACGCCGAGTACCACGCTGCGCGCGAGGAACAGGGTTTCTGCGAAGGGCGGATCAACGAGATCGAGAGCAAGCTGGGTGCGGCGCAGATCATCGATGTGCGCGACATCGCGCACACCGGCAAGGTGCTGTTCGGCACCACCGTGACCATCCTCAATGTCGATACCGACGAGCAGAAGGTCTACAAGATCGTGGGCGACGACGAAGCCAACATCAAACAGAACAAGATCTCGGTGAACTCACCGATTGCCCGCGGCCTGATTGGCAAAGTGGAAGGCGATGTGGTGCAGATCGAAACCCCGGGCGGCGTGGTGGAGTTCGAGATCGACAAGGTGGAACACCTCTGATCTTATCTTGGCCCGTAGGGTGGGTAGAGCCAACGGCGAAACCCACCGGGTCCATGTCACGCACTGCTCGCACAAAACCAGCGGAACTACCTACCTCCGAAGCAGGTCAGTTTCGATGATTTTGCGGGAGTGAATAACGGGCCTGGACGTGGTGGGTTTCCCATTCGCTCTACCCACCCTACCGCACTCCGGTGGGAAATCAGCCTTGCTGGGCGCGCAGGATGTTGGAGAGTTTCGGATTCGGCTTTTTGGCGCCCCGATAGATCAGCGCGATATTACCGATGCGCTGTACCAGCTCGGCGCGGGACGCCTTCAGCAGCGCCTCGACCACGGCGGCGCGGTCGTCACGGGTCTCGGCGTTGACCCGTACCTTGATCAGCTCATGATCTTCCAGCCGGGCATCGAGTTCGCCCAGAAACGACTCGCTCAGGCCGTTGCCCCCGAAGATCAGGATCGGCTTGAGATGGTGGCCGATGGCGCGAAAGCGGCGAATGTCCTGCGCTGAAAGTGGCATGGCGGGTCTCCGGAAAAGGGCGCACATTCTACAATGATGTCCGCACAGCACGCGAGCGGACGCGGAAACACAGGGCCGGCACAGCATGGCACGATCAAAAAGCAGCAGCCGCTGGTTGCAGGAACACTTCAATGACCAGTGGGTGGCGCGCGCCCAGGCCGAGGGCTACCGCTCCCGGGCCAGCTTCAAGTTGCTGGAAATCCACGAAAAAGACCGCCTGTTCCGCCCTGGCATGCGGGTGCTGGACCTCGGCGCAGCCCCCGGCGGCTGGTCCCAGGTGGCCGCACGGCTCATCGGCGGGCAGGGCCAGATCATCGCCAGCGATATCCTGGCCATGGACCCGATCCCCGACGTGACCTTCATCCAGGGCGATTTCCGCGAAGAGAGCGTGTTCGAGCAGCTGCTGGCCGCCCTGGGCGGCAAGAAAGTCGACCTTGTAATGTCCGACATGGCCCCCAATATGAGTGGAACGCGGGCCGTGGATCAGCCACGGGCCATGTACCTGGCCGAACTGGCGCTGGACATGGCCCGCCGGGTGCTGGCCCCCGATGGCCGTTTTCTGGTCAAGGTGTTCCAGGGCGAGGGGCTGGACAGCTACCGCCGTGATCTTCACGACAGCTTTGACAGGCTGGTGACGCGCAAACCGGCCGCCAGCCGCCCCCGTTCGCCAGAGGTGTATGTGCTGGGGTCGGGTTTGAAAATGGTGTAAGTTCTTATCGTGTATGGCGGAGTGCCATGCACGCAGATTCCGCGTGAACGGGGAGAGGTGTCCCTTGAACGACATGACCAAGAATATCGTCCTGTGGCTGGTAATCGCCGGCGTCCTGTACGTCGTGGCGCAGGGCATCAGCCATGAGCCCACCGTGCAGACGGTGGATTACTCCGAATTCATCAAGCGCGTCGAAAACGGCGGCGTGGCGCGTGTCGAAATCCAGGACTACCGGATTCGTGGCGAAGATCGCCAGGGCAAGCTGTTCGAAACCGTCAAGCCGGCGGCCCCCGACCTCAACCTGTTGCCGACCCTGATCCAGAACAACGTGCGTGTTGAAGGCAAAGAGCCGGAGCGGCAGGGCTTCATGACCCAGCTGTTCCTGTCCGTGCTGCCGATCCTGCTGATCCTCGCCATCTTCATCTTCTTCATGCGGCAGATGCAGGGTGGCGGCAAGGGCGGCGGCGGGCCGATGACCTTCGGCAAGAGCAAGGCGCGGCTGCTGTCGGAAGACCAGATCAAGACCACCTTCGCCGACGTGGCGGGCGTGGAAGAAGCCAAAGAGGAAGTGCAGGAGTTGGTGGAATTCCTGCGTGATCCGGCCAAGTTCCAGCGCCTGGGCGGCCGCATTCCGCGCGGCGTACTGATGGTCGGCTCGCCGGGGACCGGTAAAACGCTGCTGGCGAAAGCGATTGCCGGTGAAGCGCGCGTGCCGTTCTTCTCCATCTCCGGTTCCGACTTTGTGGAAATGTTTGTCGGTGTGGGCGCCTCCCGGGTGCGTGACATGTTCGAGCAGGCGAAGAAACACGCGCCCTGCATCATCTTCATCGATGAAATCGACGCCGTCGGCCGCAGCCGTGGCGCCGGTCTGGGCGGTGGCCACGATGAGCGCGAACAGACCCTGAACCAGTTGCTGGTGGAGATGGACGGCTTTGGTGCCAACGACGGCATCATCGTCATCGCCGCCACCAACCGCCCGGACGTGCTCGACGCGGCGCTGCTCCGCCCGGGCCGTTTCGACCGTCAGGTGGTGGTGCCGCTGCCCGATGTCCGGGGTCGCGAACAGATCATCAAGGTGCACATGCGCAACGTGCCGGTGGCGGACGACGTCAACCCGAGCCTGATTGCGCGGGGCACGCCGGGCTTCTCCGGTGCGGACCTGGCCAACCTGGTGAACGAGGCGGCACTGTTCGCCGCGCGCGGCAACAAGCGCCTGGTCGGCATGGAGGAATTCGAGCGGGCCAAGGACAAAATTCTGATGGGCGCCGAACGCCGCTCCATGGTCATGAACGAGAAAGAGAAGCTGAACACCGCCTACCACGAAGCCGGCCACGCCATCATCGGCCGCATCGTGCCGGAGCATGACCCGGTGTACAAAGTCTCGATCATTCCCCGTGGCCGTGCGCTCGGCGTGACCATGTATCTGCCCACCGAGGACAAATACAGCCAGTCCAAGCGCGCCCTGGAAAGCATGATCTGCTCCCTGTTCGGCGGCCGCATTGCAGAAGAAATGATCAACGGCTTCGACGGTGTGACCACCGGTGCGTCCAACGATATCGAGCGTGCCACCAAACTGGCGCGGGCGATGGTCACCAAATGGGGGCTGTCGGAAAAACTCGGTCCGCTGGCCTACGAGGAAGAAGAAGGCGAAGTGTTCCTGGGCAAGACCATGTCCCAGACCAAGCATGTGTCCGAGGAGATCGCCCAGGAAATCGACCGTGAAGTGCGCGCCATCATTGATGGCTGCTACGGCCGCGCCAAGCAAATTCTGGAAGACAACCGCGACAAGCTGGAGACCATGGCCCAGGCGCTGATGCAGTACGAGACCATCGACGCCGACCAGATCGAAGACATCATGAACGGCCGTCAGGTGCGCCCGCCGAAAGACTGGCAGGACCCTGGTCCCGGTACCGGCAGCCCCTCTGCGGGCGCGGCCCCGGAGGGCGAGCCGACACCCAAGGGCGAAGGCCCGATCGGCGGGCCGGCCAATACGCACTGACGCATGACTCGTTCTGTTTATCAGCTGGCATGCGGGGCGCGGACACTGACACTGTCCGCGCCTGTCGTTATGGGGGTGCTCAATGTCACCCCCGATTCCTTCTCTGACGGTGGCCGCTTCGTTACCCGCGACGCGGCGCTGGCGCAGGCGCGCCGCATGGTCGAAGAGGGCGCGGGCATCATCGACGTGGGCGGCGAATCCACCCGTCCCGGCGCGGCGCCGGTCAGCGAGACGGAAGAGCTGGCGCGCGTGGTGCCCGTGGTCGAGGCCATCGCCCGCGAACTTGATGTGATCATCTCCCTGGATACCAGCACACCCGCTGTGATGCGCGAAGGCGCGCGCGCGGGGGCTGGCCTGATCAACGACGTACGCTCACTGCGGCGCCCCGGCGCGCTCGAGGCGGCGGCAGCGACCGGCCTGGCCGTGTGCGTGATGCACATGAACGGCGAGCCGGGCGTCATGCAGCAAAGCCCGAGCTATCCCGACGATGACGTGGTGGCGGACGTGCAGCGCTTTCTGCGCGAGCGCGTCGACGCCTGCCTGGCCGCCGGCATCGCCCGCGAGCGATTGCTGATTGATCCCGGCTTCGGTTTCGGCAAGACGCTGGCGCACAACCTGCGCCTGCTGCGCGAGATGGACGTGCTGGCGGCGCTCGAACTGCCCCTGCTGGCGGGCATGTCGCGCAAATCCATGATCGGGCATGCCCTCGGCCGGCCCGTGGACCAGCGTTTGCCGGCTGGGCTTGCGCTGCACGTCATGGCGCTCGAGCGCGGAGCGCATATTATTCGCGCCCACGACGTGCGCGACACCGTGGACGCCTTGAACATGGCGTGGGCGGTTCTGAACGGATGACACAAACGGGCCGGGTGTGGCAGCACCCGCCCCTGAAGCAGACAGACAACCCGGCGCCGGGCTTTTTCTTCCCCGCCGTCGAGACAAGGCCGCTCTACAGGAGGCATCGAAAAGGATGACACGCAAATACTTCGGCACCGATGGCGTGCGCGGTACCGTCGGGCAATTCCCGATCACCCCGGACTTCGTGCTCAAACTGGGCTGGGCCGCCGGCAGCGTGCTGGCCGAGCGGGGCCAGAGCAAAATCCTGATCGGCAAGGACACCCGCATATCCGGCTACATGTTTGAATCCGCCCTCGAAGCCGGCATCTCCGCCGCCGGCGTGGATGTGCTGCTGCTCGGCCCGATGCCGACCCCGGCCATTGCCTACCTGACCCACACCTTCCATGCGCAGGCCGGCATCGTCATCTCCGCCTCGCACAATCCCTACACGGACAACGGCATCAAGTTCTTCGGTGCCAACGGCCGCAAACTGCCCGACAGCGTCGAACGGGATATCGAGGCCCGCCTGGACGAAAAAATGGAAATGGCCAGCGCGGACTCCCTCGGCAAAGTGCGCCGTATCGTCGACGCCCGTGGCCGTTACATCGAGTTCTGCAAAAGCACCGTGCTCGGTCGCCTGAGCCTGAAAGGCATGAAAATCGTGGTCGATTGCGCCAACGGTGCCGCCTACCACATCGCCCCGGACGTGCTCGAAGAACTGGGTGCGGAAGTGATCGAGCTGGCCACCCAGCCGGACGGCCTGAATATCAACCTCGATTGCGGCAGCACGCATCCCGAACGGTTGCAGAAAACCGTCGTCGACACCGGCGCCGATCTCGGCATTGCCCTCGATGGCGATGCTGACCGCGTGCTGATGGTGGATGACCAGGGCAATCTGGTCGATGGCGACCAGCTGCTCTATATCCTGGCACTGGATCGCAAGCTGCGCGGCGCGCTGGAAGGCGGGGCGGTGGGGACGCTGATGTCCAACTTCGGCCTGGAGCTGGCCTTGCAGCGCGAAGGCATTCCGTTCGCCCGCGCCAACGTTGGCGACCGGTATGTGATCGACATGCTCGACCGCAACGACTGGCTGCTCGGCGGCGAAGCCTCCGGGCACATCGTCTGCCTGGACTGCACGTCCACCGGCGATGGCGTGGTGTCTGCCCTGCAGGTGCTGGCGGCCCTGCAACAGCGCGGCTGCTCCCTGCGCGAGGCCTGCGCCGGCGTGCAGAAACTGCCGCAGACCATGATCAACGTGCGTGGCGCGCGGCGCGACGGCGTCACCGAGCGTGACGATGTCAAACGGGCCATCAACGCCGCCGAGACCCGGCTGGCCGGCAAGGGCCGCGTGCTGTTGCGCCCGTCCGGCACCGAACCGCTGATCCGGGTGATGGTGGAAGGGGAAGACGAGGCACTGGTGGCCCAGGTCTGCGGCGACCTCGCCGAGACCGTCCAGAGCGCCATCGCCTGACCACTTTGCGGCAGGGTGGGTAGAGCGCAGCGAAACCCACCCCCTCCCCACTACAACAAACAAAACAGAGCATTCCCATGGCAACCCCTCCTCAGATCCGCACGCCCCTGATCGCCGGCAACTGGAAAATGCACGGCCGTCTGACCATGGCCCGTGAGCTGGCCAGTACCGTGGCGCAGGGCGCACCCGCCGGCATCGACGTGCTGCTGTGCCCGCCCTTCCCGTACCTGGCGCCGGTGGCTGTCACCCTGCAGGGCAGCCACGTTCACCTGGGCGCCCAGAACCTGGCCACCGAAGCCGAAGGCGCCTACACCGGCGAAGTCTCCGGTGACATGCTGGCCGACCTGCAGTGCGGCTTTGTCCTGGTGGGGCATTCCGAGCGCCGCACCCTCTATGGCGAAACCGATGATGTGGTGGCGGTCAAATTCCAGCGTGCACAGGCCGCGGGCCTGACCCCGGTGCTGTGCATTGGCGAGACCCTGGCCGAACGCGAGGCCGGCGACACCGAGGCCGTGATTGCCCGCCAACTGGATGCCGTGTTGGCGCAGGCCGGTGTCGGGGCGCTGAAACAGGCGGTGCTGGCCTACGAACCCGTCTGGGCCATCGGCACCGGGCTCACCGCCACCCCCGCGCAGGCGCAGGCGGTTCACCGCTTTATCCGCGCGCGGATCGAGGCCCGGGACGGGCAGATTGCCGCCGGTTTGCGCATCCTTTACGGCGGCAGTGTAAAGGCGGATAATGCCGCCTCCCTGCTGGCCGAGACCGACATCGACGGTGGTCTGATCGGCGGGGCGTCACTGGACGCAGACAGTTTTCTCGCCATTTGTCAGGCGGCAACAGCGCAATAAGCGGACGTTATGGATATTGTTCTACATGTTGTTCACGTGTTGACGGCCCTGGCCCTGATTGGTCTGGTGTTGATTCAGCACGGCAAGGGCGCCGATGCCGGCGCGTCGTTCGGGGGTGGTGCCTCTGCGTCGCAGAGCGTATTCGGCAGCAGCGGTTCGGGCAGCTTTCTGACCCGCGCCACCGCGATCCTGGCCACCGTCTTCATGCTCACCAGCCTGGGCCTGGCCTGGTATGCCCGTCAGGCGGTGGACAACATCGGCAGCCTGCCGGTGCTGGAGCGTCTGCAGCTGGAAGAATCCGAAGTGCCGGACTGGTCCAGCGAAATCCAGACCGTGCCGCAGGCAGAAGATGTCCCGGCTGCCGAGTCGGACTTCCCTGTGCCGCAGGAAGAAAACACTTCTGAGGTACCGCAGGCTGGGGTAGAATCCCCGGCCCCCGCGCCCGGCGGCGACGTCCCGGCCGGGCAGTAAGTTTCAGCCGAAGTGGTGGAATTGGTAGACACGCTATCTTGAGGGGGTAGTGAGCCTAGCTCGTGCGGGTTCAAGTCCCGCCTTCGGCACCAACACATGAAGGGCTGGCGCCCGCTCTTGTTTCTCGGGCGGGCCTGCCGGCCTCCGCCGGGACGCACCGGGAAATAGCCCGGTGCTGCGGTGGCGCGAAAAGCGGTGCTTTTCGCCCCGCCTTCGGCACCATCAATAAGGGCAAGCGCGCTTTGCGCGCTGTTCAAAGTTTTTTTAGAGTCTGGCAGTAGGTTTATGTCGGCTTTGTCAAAAACTAGATTGACATAAGTGGCAGGAATCAGTAGGATTTGCGGCCTGTTTTGGGGCGATGCTGAACACTTTCCAGAGCGTTCAGGCAACAAGCAGGCCGGAGGAAAGCTCCTCTGCGCATAGCCCGGTGCGGGCTTTAAAGGCACGAAGTTTTGATGCGGGGTGGAGCAGTCTGGTAGTTCGTCGGGCTCCCAAACCGCATAAGCCGAAGGGAGTTATACGACCTTCGGGTTGTGAGCCCGGTGCCGGGCTGCACAACGGGCACAAAAGTTTTGATGCGGGGTGGAGCAGTCTGGTAGTTCGTCGGGCTCCCAAACCGTATAAGCCGAAGGGAGTTTTGCGACCTTCGGGTTATGAGCCCGGTGCCGGGCTGCACAACGGGCACAAAAGTTTTGATGCGGGGTGGAGCAGTCTGGTAGCTCGTCGGGCTCATAACCCGAAGGTCGTAGGTTCGAATCCTGCCCCCGCTACCACAGAGAAGAATTTGCGACTGCGTGCAGATTCTTGTAACAGAAAGCCCCTCTAGCAGGGGCTTTTTGTTTGGTGCGCCGCGCACAGTGCAGCGGTGCCAGTGAAGAGGAAAACGATGCGCAAGGCAGATCAACTGCAAGCCCTGCTGGCCCCGTCGGTGGAAAGCATGGGTTACGTGCTCTGGGGCCTGGAATATATCCAGGGCCGGGGTGCAGTATTGCGTATCTATATCGATCATGAAGACGGCATTACCGTGGACGATTGCGCTGACGTCAGCCATCAGGTCAGCGGGGTGCTGGACGTGGAAGACCCGATCTCCGGCGAGTACACGCTGGAAGTGTCCTCGCCGGGCATGGATCGGCCGCTGTTCACGCTGGAACAATGGCAGCTCTACATTGGCGAAAAAGCGCAGGTCCGCCTGCTCGCGCCGGTGTCGAACCGCCGCAAGTTTACGGCGGAAATTACCGCCGTCATGGGTGACGACCTGCATCTGACCGTAGACGGTCAGACACTGGTGGTCCCATTCGCGCAGGTTGACCGCGCCAACGTGGTGCCGCAGTTCGACTGAGCCTTGTGTGTTGTCCAGTCGGCTGTGTTCAGCCTGAAAGTTTGACTTAGTTGTCTTTGTAAAGGCCTGGCCATGAACAAAGAGATCCTGCTGGTTGCGGAAACCGTATCCAATGAAAAGGGCGTCAGCCGTGACGTCATTTTTGAAGCGATTGAGCTGGCGCTGGCCGCCGCGACCAAGAAACGCTTCAAAGAAGACGACGTGGAAGTGCGCGTGCACATCGATCGCGTTTCCGGTGACTACCGCACCTACCGCGTATGGCACGTGGTGCCGGACGAGGACCTGTACGAGTTCGGCCGCCAGCTGACCCTGGACGAAGCCCGCGAGCAGGATCCGTCGCTGAACATCGGCGACACCTGGGCCGAGGAAGTCGAGTCGGTGGCGTTCGGCCGTATCGCCGCACAGACCGCCAAGCAGGTGATCGTGCAGAAAGTGCGCGAAGCCGAGCGCGCCCAGATCATCGAGGAATACCGTGACCGCATCGGTGAACTGATCAGCGGTACCGTCAAGAAAGCGACCCGCGACAGCATCATCCTGGACTTGGGCGGTAACGCCGAAGCGCTGATCACCCGCGACCAGATGATCCCGCGTGAAGCGGTGCGCCAGAACGACCGCATCCGCGCCTATCTGTCCGGCGTGAACCCGGAAAACCGTGGCCCGCAACTGTTTGCCAGCCGCGCCGCACCGGAAATGCTGATCGAACTGTTCAAGATCGAAGTACCGGAAATCGGTGAAGAGCTGATCGAAATCAAGGGCGCAGCCCGTGACCCCGGTTCGCGCGCCAAGATTGCCGTAAAAACCAACGACCAGCGTATCGACCCGGTCGGTGCCTGCGTCGGCATGCGCGGTGCGCGCGTGCAGGCCGTGTCCAACGAACTGGCCGGCGAGCGCATCGACATCGTGCTGTGGGACGACAACCCGGCGCAGCTGGTGATCAACGCCATGCAGCCGGCCGAAGTCGCCTCCATCGTGGTCGATGAAGAACGTCACGCCATGGATATCGCCGTGGAAGACGAATCCGCCCTGGCCCAGGCCATCGGCCGTGGCGGCCAGAACATCCGCCTGGCCTCGGAACTGACCGGCTGGGAGCTGAACGTGA
Organism: Alcanivorax sp. S71-1-4; assembly: GCF_009846755.1. GTDB lineage: Bacteria > Pseudomonadota > Gammaproteobacteria > Pseudomonadales > Alcanivoracaceae > Isoalcanivorax. The sequence goes on along the minus strand of NZ_AQOR01000006.1, from coordinate 18,214 downwards.
TGACGCTCGACGCCGCGCAGGAAAAACAGCAGGCCGAGACCCAGGAAACCCTGGAGCGTTTCATCGCCGACCTGGATGTGGACGAAGATATCGCTGCAGTGCTGGTGGAAGAAGGCTTCAGCACACTGGAAGAAGTGGCCTATGTGCCGATGGAAGAAATGCTCGCCATCGACGGTTTCGACGAAGACATCGTCGAGGCCCTGCGCCAGCGTGCCAAGGACGCCCTGCTGACCCGCGCACTGACTTCCGAAGAGCAGCTTGAGCACGCCGCTCCGGCGGAAGACCTGCTCAACATGGAAGGCATGGACCGCGCCCTGGCCGTCAAACTGGCCGGCATGGGGGTGATCACCATGGAAGATCTGGCCGAGCAGGCCGTGGATGACCTGCTCGACATCGAAGGCCTCGACGAAGAGCGGGCCGCGCAACTGATCATGACCGCGCGCGCTCCCTGGTTCGCGGACGAGGCAGAGTAACCGCAACACCAGTAAGCACATACGCTGAACGGCCCTTCGGGGCTGTTTCAGTACCCGGCGCCGGCACACTTGCACAGTTCAGTGCCGTGCCGACCCAGCGCAGGTGGGTGCCCGGCACCGGCCTGCACGCAGGCGAGAGGCCTGCTGACAAGCCAGCGTCGATCACGCGGCTTGCGAACGGCGGACAGGAGAAGGTTGGCTGACATGGCAGATACGACCGTAAAGAAACTCGCGGATATCGTCGGGACCCCCGTCGATACCCTGCTCAAGCAGATGAAAGAAGCGGGCCTGGATCACGGCAGCGCTGACGACGCAGTGTCCGACGATCAGAAACAGCAACTGCTGTCGTTCCTGCGCCGTTCGCACGGCACCGCCGACGCCGAGCCACAGAAAATCACGCTCAAGCGCAAAAGCACCAGCACCATCAAGACCACCGGCGCTTCAGGCAAGGCCAAGACCGTGGCGGTGGAAGTGCGCAAGAAACGCACCTACGTCAAACGCTCCGTGATCGAAGACCAGGAGCGCGAGCGCCTGGAAGCCGAACGCCTGGAAGCCGAGCGCAAGGCAGCAGAAGAAGCCGCGAAGGCCGCCGAGGAAGAAGCCCGCAAGAAAGCCGAGGAAGAGGCCATCCGCAAGCGTGAAGCGGAAGTGGCCGCCCGTGCCGAAGCCGAGCGCGCTGCCGCCGCTGGCGACGAGCCGGAAGACACGAAAAAAGCAGCCGATGACAAAGGCAAGCGCCTGTCTGTGCCGAAAGGCACCGGCAAAAAAGCCGAGGCAGCGCCGAGAGAAGAAACTGCCGAAGAGCGTGCCCAGCGCGAAGAGGAAGAGCGCCGCAAGCGTGAAGCCGACGAAGCGCGCCGCAAACAGGAAGCTGAAGCCCGCAAGAAGGCCGAGGAAGAAGCTGCACGGCGTACCGCAGAAGAAGCACGTCGCATTGCCGAAGAGCTGGAGCGCCGTGGTGGCGACCAGCCGGCTGCCGCAGGCAGCGAAGAGATCGAGACCGGTTCCGGTATTGTGTCAGAAGCGATGGAGGCCAGCTGGCGAGACGAAGAGCGCACCACCAAGCGCCGTCGTCGCCGTCCGCAGGCGCAGGTGCGCAACGTCGTGGCGCACGGCCAGATGAAGAGCTCCTTCCACAAAGAACACGGCTTCAAGAGCCCGACAGAAAAGATGATCTATGAAGTGGAAGTGCCTGAGACCATCACCGTGGGTGATCTGGCTCAGCGCATGAACATCAAGTCGCGCGAAGTGATGCGCACCTTGATGAAAATGGGTGAGATGGCCACCGTCAACCAGCATATCGACCAGGAAACGGCGATGCTGCTGGTCGAGGAAATGGGCCACAAACCGAAAGCCGTCAAAGGCCAGGAAGAGACCATTGCCGACGATCTGGCCAACCTGGTGCAGTACACCGCCGAGCCGCAACCGCGCGCGCCGGTGGTGACCATCATGGGCCACGTTGACCACGGTAAAACGTCGCTGCTGGATTACATCCGCCGCGCCAAAGTGGCCGAAGGCGAAGCAGGCGGCATTACCCAGCACATCGGTGCCTACCACGTCGAAACCGACAAGGGCATGATCACCTTCCTGGACACCCCGGGCCACGCGGCGTTTACCGCCATGCGTGCACGCGGTGCCCAGGCCACCGATATCGTGGTGATCGTGGTGGCGGCCGACGACGGCGTGATGCCGCAGACGGAAGAGGCCATCAACCACGCGAAAGCCGCTGGCGTGCCGCTGATCATTGCTGTCAACAAGATGGACAAGGAAAGCGCCGACCCGGACCGCGTCAAGAACGACCTGTCCCAGCGCGGCATCATCTCGGAAGAGTGGGGCGGTGATCACCAGTTCTGTTACGTGTCTGCCCACAGTGGCCTGGGCATCGACGAACTGCTCGACACCATCCTGCTGCAAGCGGAACTGCTTGAACTGACCGCAGCACCGGAAGGCCCGGCACGTGGCGTGGTGATCGAATCCCGCGTTGAAAAAGGCCGTGGCCCGGTCACCTCCGTGCTGATCCAGGAAGGCCGCCTGAAAGTCGGCGACATGATGCTGGCCGGCGCCAACTTTGGCCGCACTCGCGCCATGGTCGATGAAAACGGCAAGCCGATCACCGAAGCCGGCCCGTCCATCCCGGTCGAGATTCTCGGCCTCGACGGCGCACCGGAATCCGGTGAGCAGTTCCTGATCGTTGCCGACGAGAAAAAAGCCCGCGAAGTGGCCGAATTCCGCCAGCAGCGCGACCGCGACGTCAAACTCAAGCGCGCACAGGCCTCGAAGCTGGAAAACCTGTTCGAGACCATGGGCGAGAAAGAAGCCAGCCAGGTCAACATCGTCCTCAAGACCGATGTGCGTGGTTCGCTGGAGGCCCTTATTGGTGCCCTGCACGATCTGTCCACCGACGAAGTGAAGGTGAACATCGTCACTTCCGGTGTCGGCGCCATCAACGAATCCGACGTGAACCTGGCGATGACCTCGCAAGGCGTTATCCTCGGCTTCAACGTCCGCGCCGATTCCGCGGCCAAGAAACTGTGCGAGCGTGAAGGCATCGACCTGCGCTACTACAGCATCATCTACGAGCTGATCGACGACGTGAAAGCGGCCATGAGCGGCAAGCTCGAGCCCGAGCGCCGCGAAGAAATCGTCGGTGTGGCCGAAGTGCGCGACGTGTTCCGCAGCTCCAAGTTCGGTGCCGTGGCCGGTTGTATGGTGGTCGAAGGCACCCTGCGCCGGAACCTGCCGATCCGCGTCCTGCGCGACGACGTAGTGGTGTTCGAAGGCCAGCTCGAATCCCTGCGCCGCTTCAAGGAAGACGTTGCCGAAGTGCGCAACGGCATGGAGTGTGGTCTGGCCGTGAAGAGCTACAACGACGTCAAGGCCGGCGACAAGATCGAAGTGTTTGAAGTGCGCGTGGTGGCGCGGACGCTGTAATGACAAAACATCGTCGCCCACAGGGCTTCCAGCGTACCGACCGGATCGGGGATCACATCCAGCGTGAGCTGGCGTCCCTGATCCGCTTCGGCATGAAAGACCCGCGCCTGGGCCTGGTCACCATCCAGCAGGTGAAAGTGGCGCGCGATCTGTCCTGGGCGGATGTCTACTTCACCCTGCTGGGTGAAGGCGAAGAGGCTGGCCTGGAAGCCGAAGGCGTGCTCAGCAACGCCGCCGGCTTCCTGCGCAGCCAATTGGCCAAGGACCTGAACACCCGCACCACGCCCCGGCTGCGCTTTCATTACGACAAACTGCCGGAAGAGGCCAGCCGCCTCTCTGCGTTGATCGACCAGGCCCGGGCCGAAGACCGCGACCTGATCGACGACGCTGACGTTGAGCAGGGCAACGACCCGGACAGCGACGGCGACCCCCGCCCGTAACCGATTCAGGAGCACCACCGTGGCCAAGCGCCGTCAACGCGGCCGGGATATCAACGGTATCCTGCTGCTGAACAAACCCGCCGGCATCACCAGCAACGGCGCCCTGCAGACCGTCAAGCGCCTGTTCGCCGCCGCCAAGGCTGGTCACACCGGCAGCCTCGATCCGCTGGCCACCGGCATGCTGCCGATCTGTTTTGGTGAAGCGACCAAATTCAGCCAGTTCCTGCTCGATGCCGACAAGAGCTACCGCGTCACCGCCCGCCTGGGCGTGACCACCGAGACCGGAGACGCCGACGGCGACGTGGTGGAAACCCGCCCCGTGACCGCCACCCCGGCCGAGATCGAAGCCGCCCTGATGCGCTTCCTCGGCCCCATCGAGCAGATCCCGTCCATGTACTCGGCCATCAAGTATGAAGGCCAGCCGCTGTACAAACTGGCCCGCCAGGGCATCACCGTCGAGCGCAAGCCGCGCCAGGTGACCATCCGCCGCCTTGCGCTGCTGAGCGTGGACGGCGACGACGTCAGCTTCGAAGTCGACTGCACCAAAGGCACCTACGTCCGCTCCCTGGTCGAAGACCTGGGCGCCGCCCTGGGCTGCGGCGGCCACGTCACCGTGCTGCACCGCCTCTCCGCCGGCCCTTACCCGGCCAGCGAGATGCTGACCCTGGACGAGCTGGGCGCCCTGAAAGACGAGGGCGGCTTCGAGGCGATAGACAAAAAGCTCTTGCCTTTATACACCGCCGTGGCAGACTGGCCGCGCGTGGAGCTGGGGCAAGATGCCAGCTATTACCTGCTGAAAGGCCAGTCCGTCATGGCCACTCACCGGCCCAAAGACGGCTGGGTCACCCTCTACCGCGCCGGCACCGACGATTTTCTGGGTGTCGGAGAGGTCCAGGAAGACGGTATGATAGCCCCCCGTCGCCTGGTCGCGACCCACTGAGGTCGCACCGAGCCACCGCGCTCTGGGGCACACGGAAACCGGCGGCAGCTATAAATATGCATGGCTGTCCGCATCACACACTGCGCATATTGGAGAAAAGACCATGGCACTGAGCCCGCAAGAAAAAGCACAGATCCTGAAGGACTATGGCCAGAAAGAAGGCGATACCGGTTCCCCGGAAGTCCAGGTAGCCCTGCTGACCGCCAACATCAATGGCCTGCAGGACCACTTCAAGGCCCACAAAAAAGACCACCACGGTCGTCGTGGCCTGATCCGCATGGTAAACCAGCGCCGCAAACTGCTGGACTACCTGGCGAAGAAGGATCAAAGCCGTTATGCACAGCTGATCGAGCGACTGGGCCTGCGCCGCTAAACGCGCCGGATCGCCGCAACATGCTGTACGCAACAGAAGCTCGGTAGCACCGGGCTTCTGTTGTTTTGGCGTTTCGGCGCCAGACAGCCGGCGATCACGCGATACTGTTGTTGAGAAGAGAGAAGAGACGAGAGATATGTTCAATACTGTACGCAAAGAATTCCAGTATGGCCGCGACACCGTGGTCCTTGAAACCGGCCGCATCGCCCGCCAGGCCACCGGCGCCGTCATGGTCACCATCGGCGAAACCGCCGTGCTGGTCACCGCCGTGGGCAAGAAAGAAGCCGACCCGAACAAAGGCTTCTTCCCGCTGACCGTCAACTACCAGGAAAAAACCTACGCTGCCGGCCGCATCCCCGGTGGCTTCTTCAAGCGCGAAGGCCGTCCGTCCGAGAAAGAGACGCTGACCTGCCGCCTGATCGATCGTCCGATCCGTCCGCTGTTCCCGAAAGGCTTCATGAACGAAGTCCAGATCATCGCCACCGTCATGTCCGCTGACAAAGACGCCGATCCGGATATCGCAGCCCTGCTCGGCACCTCCGCCGCACTGGCCATCTCCGGCATCCCGTTCGCCGGCCCGCTGGGCGCCGCCCGTGTCGGCTTCATCAACGACATGTACGTGCTGAACCCGCGCTACTCCGAGTTGAAAGACTCCGCCCTGGATCTGGTTGTGGCCGGCACCGAAGCCGCCGTGCTGATGGTGGAATCCGAAGCCAAAGAGCTGACTGAAGACCAAATGCTCGGCGCCGTGCTGTTCGGTCACATGGAAATGCAGGCCGCCATCAAGGCCATCGGTGAATTCGCCGCCGAAGCCGGCAAACCGCAGTGGGAATGGCAACCGGCCGCCACCAACACCGCACTGTATGAGCAGGTGAAAGCCCGCTTCGCCGGTGCCGTGGCCGAAGCCTACACCATCACCGACAAGCAACAGCGCTACACCCGCCTGGGCGACCTGAAAAACGAAGCCGTTGACGCCTTCGCCACCGGCGAAGAAGGCGCCCCGGACAAAGGTGAAGTGTCCGCCCTGTTCGGCAAGCTGGAAAAAGCCACCGTTCGCGAAGCCGTTGTGTCCGGCAAACCGCGTATCGACGGCCGCGCCCTGAACACCGTGCGCCCGATCAACATCGAAGCCGGCGGCCTGCCGAAAGCCCACGGTTCCGCCCTGTTCACCCGTGGCGAAACCCAGGCCATCGTCGTCGCCACCCTCGGCGGCATGCGCGATGCCCAGCTGATCGACGCCCTGGAAGGTTCACGCCAGGACCGCTTCATGCTGCACTACAACTTCCCCCCGTACTGCGTGGGCGAAACCGGCATGGTTGGCTCCCCGAAACGCCGTGAAATCGGCCATGGCCGCCTGGCCCGCCGCGGCGTGCAAGCCGTGCTGCCGAACGAACAGGAATTCCCCTACGCCATCCGCGTGGTGTCCGAGATCACCGAATCCAACGGCTCTTCCTCCATGGCCTCCGTGTGCGGCACCTCGCTGGCCCTGATGGACGCCGGCGTACCGATCAAGGCACCCGTTGCCGGTATCGCCATGGGCCTGGTGAAAGAAGAAGACGGCCGCTTCGCCGTCCTCTCCGACATCCTCGGTGACGAAGACCACCTCGGCGACATGGACTTCAAAGTTGCCGGCACCGAGAAAGGCGTGACCGCCCTGCAGATGGACATCAAAATCCAGGGCATCACCGAAGAAATCATGGAAACCGCCCTGAACCAGGCACGCGAAGGCCGCCTGCACATTCTTGGCGAAATGAACAAGGTCATCAGCACGCCGCGCGCCGAACTCTCCGCCAACGCGCCGACCCTGATCACCCTGAAAATCAACCCGGACAAAATCCGCGACGTCATCGGTAAAGGCGGCGCCACCATTCGCGCCCTGTGCGAAGAGTTCAGCGCCAACATCGATATCGAAGACGACGGCTCCGTCAAAGTATATGCCGAAACCCGCGACCTGGCCGCCGCTGCCGCTGCCAAGATCGAAGGCATCACCGCCGAGCCGGAAGTGGGCGAGATCTACCAGGGCAAAGTGACCCGCACCGTCGACTTCGGCGCCTTCGTCGAAATCTTCCCGGGCACCGAAGGCCTGCTGCACATTTCGCAAATCGCGCAAGAGCGTGTTGAGAAGGTTACCGACTATGTGAAAGAAGGTGACGTGATCAAGGTGAAAGTGCTGGACGTAGACCAACGTGGTCGCATCAAACTGTCCATGAAAGAAGCTGTTGAGGCGTAAGTAAACGCTTCTCCAGCTACTGCATTAACGCCACCTTCGGGTGGCGTTTTTGTTTTGGCTGTTTTTGTTTCTTTATAGGGGCGGTGAGGGGGTCGTAACGTCATTCCCCGGCCTCACTACCAAACGCCTCCACTGCTCGCGTAGGGTGGGAAGAGCGAAGCGAAACCCACGCGGCCGAAACTCGCCTCACTCCCCGGAGGTCAATACCCGCTCCCGCCTCGCTCGAAACAACGCCACAACCACCTCATTACTCCACACCCGCCCAGCCACCGCCGAAGCACGCGCCCGCTCAACCTTCCGAAGCACATATTCGTCGTATCTCGTAGCTTCCAACCCGTGACGGGTCTGAGTCTCGCTATCCTTGTCCTGCATAACGGCCTCCCTGGTTGCCGACATTCCACCGACCGTTATAGTCTTCTATCCAGTCCACGCATACAACGCAGCCATGGCCGGCTGTACCGAAGCTGAAGGAACGGCTGATATGTCACCCCATCAAAATGCCTGCGCGCAAAACATTCAATGCACGGAATGTGATTTACTGGTCGATTTACAGGATGGCCGCCGGCTTTCTATTCCTTTGAGCTGGTTCCCGCGATTGCAGACGGCAACGCCATCGCAGCGTGAGAATTATGTGCTGATGGGCGGTGGGCTAGGGATTCACTGGCCCGAGTTGGATGAAGATATTTCGGTTGAGGGGCTGCTGCGTGGCCAGAAAGTTAGTCAATGAAGAGGGGAATTATGCCGATATACAATGTAACGCTGCTGAACGATGACGGTGTTGTATTAGCGCTCTGCCCGGCCTTCCCCGAAGTGGTCAGTGTTCGGCAAATACGGAAGCAGAAGCACTCGAAAACGTTATCGAAGCTATTGAACTGGCGATTGAATGCCGCCTTCAAGATGGCGAACCTATTCCAGAATCTACTAGTCCAGAAGCCCACGGTCACCAAGTTGCGGTATCCCTTCAATAACGCGTTCGTTCATATCCCGTTCACCCCGCCCATGCCCCAGACGCTTGCACAGAAAATGTGAACTGTGCACACTCAATGCCATCACTCATAAGGGAACACATCAGGCCAAGGATCATGGCTGCGTTAGCGTTGCAGCATATCCTCTGAATTTGTTTCCAATAATAGCATAACGATATTAATCAGCTTTGTGTTTCGGCGCGCGTGCGCTTTGGCTTTGCGCTCGCGTTGCCCCGGGGTTTTGAAAAACAATAGGTTACTGGGGATTCCTTTTTAATTCTGGTTTTCCCGTTATTAAATCGAGATTTTTTGACGTTGAGCGAACTGTTTTCGTTTGAGAACCGTTTGCGTTGACGGGGCGGTAGCGTGCCTGGTGATTCGTGGCACAGGCCCCGGCGAGGTGCCGGGGCTGTGTGATGGGGTTGTCAGTGGCGGCGTTTGCGTTTGGGTTTGGCCGGGGGCTCGGGCGCGGGTGGTTCGGCGGTGATCAGCAGGGCGCCGTTGGCGACGGTGACTTTGCAGTGTTGGCCTGGGTGGAAGCCGGCGGCGGTTAGCCAGAGGCCGGAGAAGCGTAAAAATGGCACGGTTTTGGGTGGGGTGCGTTTGAACGGGTCTGGGTTGGGGTAGCAGAGGTAGCTGAGTTTGATGGTGCGGGGTTTGAAGTGGGGGTGTTGGGGTTTCATTGGGTTGGTCTCCAAGGCTTGAGTTGGAAACCGCAGCTTTCGGGTGCGGTGGGAAGGGCCGCTGATAGGGAGGTGTGTTCAAGCACCAACTAATCGGAATAGATAATACAGCACAATAAAATACTTTTTCAATTATTAAAATTAAAGATAGAGAATAATCTCAAATGGCTAGCTGAGAAATATAATAGAAGTCCTCTTGAATAGGAGGAATGATAGGAATGGTGATAAATAAGGTGCGTCCATGACCGGTTCCAAAGAGTATAAGATATCCATTGATCCGCGAATTCTGGAGCTTCTCGGACCAAGTCTTTACACAAACATCTACTTTATTCTCGCTGAGCTTATAGCTAACGCTTATGATGCTAATGCAAAGAATGTTTACATTATACAAGAAAAAGGACAGCTGACGGTTGAAGATGACGGTCATGGTATGTCTTACGAAGATGGAGATATTGAAAAATATCTCAATGTAGCCCAAGAAACTAGGAAAGAAAGAAGAGAAGAGTTTGTAAAAGGAAGCAATGGGTCTAGGAAAAAAATGGGGAGGAAGGGGGTTGGAAAGCTTGCCGCACTATCGGTGTCACCGGACGTAGAAATAAAGACTATTAAAGATGGAGAAAGATCAGGATTTGTTCTCTCAAGGCATGTTGGTGAAGACCGTATGCTAAGTCCTATTCCAGAAGATGACATAGCCTTCAAGAAAATATCTGGAAACGGAACTTCTGTCGTGATGAAGAGCCCTCAGTATACTTTGCATAAGACGATTGGCGCCATAAAGAATAATATACTAAAAATATTTCCTCTCGTAGATAGTGACTTCAAAATTCACGTTATCACCGGTAAGAATGAAATTGTTATTGATTCATTTGAGCGGGAATTAATCGAAGGTCTTGGAGGGCTTATTATTCTTGGGGAAGAGCATGAATGGTTGGCAAAGCACTTCAATAGCTCATTGATAAATAGGGAGCACGATAAAGAGCTCTTGAAAAAGAGACCGAGTTTCAAAAAGAATATTATTCTAACTTGCAAAGATGGGGAAGAAGATTCATTTGAGTTGGAAGTGAAGGGGTGGATAGGGTTCTATCGTTCGACGAAAGATAGAAAAAAAGAAGCTTCTGATTTTCCAGATAACTTCATATCCTTGCTATCAAATAAAAAATTGGGTGAATACAACATTCTTCCAATTGTGGGTAAGAATGCAATGGCTGAAGTATACGTAGTGGGGCAATTGCATGTTGATCTGTTCGAAGAAACAACGCTCCCCGATATGGCTCTTAGTAATAGGCAGGGCTACAAGTCGGATGATGTAAGATACATGGAGGTCATAAAATACGTTAGGAAGGACCTTTTGCCAAATGTTGTAGCTTTAAGGACCAAATACGCGTCGTATGTTAAACAGCAGAAAGATAAGGATAAAAATGAAAAGGAATCGGCGCGAGAAAAGGAATTCAAACAGCAAGTGGATTTATTTAAGGACACCGCTTCATCAACCGCAGCAGATGTTCTTTCAAAAAATTTTCATTTTGAAGGGGCGACTAAGGAATCATTGAAGGAATTTATATCTCAGGCCATAAATAAAAATTTACCCAATATGGGGATTAAAAGAACAATAGATGAGAGCAAGAAAAAAATACTTATTAGTCATTCTGGTGTAGATAAAGGGGTGTGCGACTTTATACTTCACATGATGATTTTTAATGGCCTTCCCGCAGAAGATATAATATACACGTCATCAGATAATCCTGCTTGTGTAATACCAAGAGGGGCGCCAATATTTGATTACCTTCGAGAGTTTTTTGTAGAAAGCTATTCCACGCAAAAGATACATGTCGTATACGTTACTAGTGAATCAATGAAGAATAGTTGGGCGGCTGTTTCTGAGGTTGGAGCTGGTTGGATAGCAAAAAGTAAACATGACATTTTTAATATTAATGACCATAGGCCGGAAAAACCGCTAGATATAGATGTCGTGTGGGCGAACATAAAAAGTGATGAAGAGGGTGGAATAAAAATTTCTCTACATGACGCCAATAGAGTGGCGGAAAAAATAGAAGGCGTAACGACATCAATAGGGTATAAGTCGAAGCCAAGAAATGAGATAATGGGGGAGATAAGAAGATTGGTAGATGTTGTTGGGTGAACTAATCTCGTCAAAATAGATGAACTGTATGAAGAAAGATAATCGTATATCCGCTATTGACTTGTTTTGTGGTGCAGGCGGGCTTACCCATGGGCTAATAAAGTCAGGGATAAATGTGACAGCTGGATTTGATATTCAAAGTTCTTGTAGATTTGCTTATGAAAAAAACAATAATGGCGCAAAATTTTTCACTCAAGATGTTAAAAATATTAAAGCTAAAGATCTGCTTCATCTATATCCAGAAAACGATATAAAGCTCTTGGCTGGGTGTGCTCCATGTCAGCCATTCTCCAAATATTCTCAAGGAAGAGACGCTAAAAGCGACATGCGCTGGCCGTTGCTGTATGAATTCTCTCGTCTTATAGATGATGTAATGCCTGAGCTGGTAACGATGGAAAACGTTCCTGATGTGGCAAAACACAAAGTGTATCATGACTTTGTTTCACACTTGGAAAGCGCTGGATTCGAAGTATGGGCGGACAAGGTGTATTGCCCTGACTATGGCATGCCTCAAAGGCGCACGCGTCACGTCCTTATAGCTTCTAGAATAGGGCATATAGAACTAGTTGCTCCGAGCAGAAAGACATCTGGCTATAAGACGGTACGAGAGACAATTGAGAAATTGCCACCGCTGAAAGCTGGTGAAAAAAATATTTTGGATCCGCTGCATGCTGCTGCTGGGCTGTCTGACATAAATATCACACGAATTAAAAAATCAAAGCCAGGAGGATCTTGGCTTGATTGGCCTCCGGAACTTAGGGCTGATTGCCATCGTAAGGAAAGTGGTAAAACGTACCTTGGTGTTTATGCCAGGATGGAATGGGACGAACCAAGCCCTACTATAACGACCCAATGTTATGGGTTTGGCAATGGGCGATTTGGGCATCCCGAACAGAATAGAGCTATCTCTTTACGCGAGGCAGCGCTATTACAAACCTTTCCTAAAGGTTATAAATTTCTTAGCCCTGGCGAAGATGTTAGCTTTACAAAATTGGGAACAATGATTGGAAACGCGGTGCCTGTCAAATTAGGAAAAGTCATAGGTAAGAGTTTTATAAAGCATTTGAAATAAGGGGCAGGTCTGGGCCGGCACTAATTGCACGAGCCTTTCTGTGAGGCCAGGACAATGTCTCTCAGGAAATCTAGGACAGGCACTAGATTGATTTTCATCCGAATGTCGTGATATGCCGCGTGAGTCGTTATTGGATATAAGCGCGTGCATCCTAATCTCTGTTATATCTGAAGGTAGAGTTGCAATGCTGACTGAGTCGCTAAATCAGATGCTAACTTCAGATGACAGAGTCGCTGTCATCAATACTCTGCATCTTTAGGACAGGCACTAATTGGGGAATGTCTTACACGAAGGGAAGCCGATCTCCTATAAATCTGTCCGGTTCGGCTTGCTACGGTACGTCATGGTTCAAGGAGGAACACCATGACAACCCCAAGATCCCAGCAGATATTGCTGGCAGATACCCCGTACTACCACTGCATTCGACGATGCGTAAGACGAGCTTTTCTGTGCGGCCAGGAAAGGGAATCTGGGACAGGCACTAATTGCACATAGGCTTACAGGGCCGCCAGCCAACAAATCAATCCAGGACAGGCGCTAATTGCACTCAGACTTACACCACCAGAAGGTAATCTCTTATAGCGCTGTAGGAAATAGCCGGTTGCTGACGAGTTCCTGTCCTATATTTTTTATTTTTTGTTGTTTCGCATCGGGAATTGAAATTATGGAAATTAGTAATGATGAGTACATGGCGACATTCAAATCGAACAGAGATATGCAAAAGATGGCGCTCCAGATGGCTCTCGAAACAAGAAAATTTGAAATAGATCTTTATTGGAGGAGAGCAATTTACTTCTGGACGTTCATCGGCGCAGCTTTTGCCGGAATTGTGGCAATTCAAGCATCCGAGGCGGAAGCTAAAGACAGTTTTACTGTGTTGGTATCTTGTTTAGGGTTTGTATTTTCCTGTGCGTGGGTCTGCGTTAACAAAGGAAGTAAGTTCTGGCAAGAAAACTGGGAAAAGCATGTCGATCTTCTGGAGGATGAAATATCGGGGCCGATATACAAGGTCGTATTTAGTTTAGACAGGAAGTCTGTAGGGATAGTTGGGATGTTAACGGGTAGCTCGGCTATATCAGTTTCAAAAGTAAATCAGATGCTAAGCATTTACATGTCTATTATTTGGGCGGCGCTTGTAGTTCACTTCTTCCCGTCTTTTGACTGCGTAAGTGAGATAAGCAGGTTCCATGCTTTTTTAGTTGTTGGTAGTATTTTGACGGCTTTCTCATTTTTCAAGCTGGGAAAAGCTTCTCAATCAGGTTTTTCCAGAGGTGCCGTGAAAAGATCAACAATAGTTTAGTCTAAGTAACGAAATCTAGGACAGGCACTAATTGGAGAATGTCTTACACGAAGAGAGGCCGATCTCCTATAAATCTGTCCGGTGCGGGTTGCTACGGTACGTTGTGGTTCAAGGAGGAACGCCATGACAACCCCAAGACCCCAGAAAATATCAATCTTTTGGTGTACTTTAGGCGATCAGTGATCTTCGCTAAATGCCTTTCTCAGATTTCTGATCGTCTGAGGTTGAAAGTTTTTTACGAAACTGACATTAATAAATGGAGGCTGCAACGATGAGTAGACAGAAAGAGGAACTGGCTAGGTTAGAGGACCTGTACTCTACCGCGCAAGCTATTGCGATGGAGTCTGAAGCGATTGAAGAGTGTGAAAGCCATCCGGGCACATTCATAACCTGTGGCGATGCTGAGGCGGAAAAAATGGCTTATGCTATTGCTGAAAATAAGCGTAAAAATGGAGAATTACCTTATAGAAGAGAAGAATTAATGGATGCGATCAAAGCCGCAATCAACGATGCTGGTTTGGAATGCCATTCTTGCGCAAAATGGGAGCGTGAATAGGGGGCATCTCCCATACAATCTAGGATAAATCTAGGACACAGAAATCCATGACAGGCACTAATTGGAAGGAAATCTGGGACAGGCACTAGTGGCGAAGAGTTTAGCGATCACAATCTAGGACAGGCACTGATTGCATGCAGGCTTACAGGTCTGATAGCCAATTTCTTACAACGTTGTAGGATATCGGCGATCTTTGATAAGTATCTGTCCTATATTTCGACGGCAGCCGAGGAGAAGGGGGTGGCGTTCGCCGGGCGCACCGTGTGGCGCGACGAATCTAGGACAGACACTAATTAGACGCAGGCTTACATGTCTGGCAGGCAATCTCTTACAGGCGTGTAGGAGATAGGCGACCTTTGATAAGTGCCTGTCCCATGAATCAATCTTCGGGTGGTTCAATCCTGAGGCTTTCGTTCTCCCAATTGCCGCACCAGGTGGTGGCGAAATATGGGACGCCCACCAATTCAGCCTCTGATGTGAGACATCACTTATATCTGAGCAGGATGATTGCTTACGAAATTGGTGGGTTTCTTCGACATTCTGTCTTCCAGGCAAAGCCTGCTGATGAGCCGGTGGAATCCCGGCGAAAAGGCATTTCTATGAAACAAGAGGAGTCAATTATGGCGGTCAGACATAGTCCAACAGGAGTCGTTCATCAAGGCAATAAGGGTGGCACCACCGGGTGTGGCTTCAATACTAGAGAAAATCCCAGTCACTGGGTCCAATCCCATGAGCGCATTACCTGTGATAAAAACGGATGCAAGAACTAAAGTCATAACAAGTCGAAGCAGTCAGGGAGGGGCGCTAGCGCGCCCCTATTCGTGATGGGGAGAAAATCTGGGACAGGCACTAATTACACCTAGGCTTACAGGGCTGTTAGCCAATTTCTTACAGGTACTGTAAGAGATCGCTGATCAGAAAATCTAGGACAGGCACTAGTTGCATATAGGCTTACAGAGCTGTTGGCCAATTTCTTACAGGTTCTGTAAGCATGTTGCTAATAAACGGTAGATCTCATCCTGGGGCTGCAGTGCCTGTTCCGAAATAGTCTCCGTGATACGCCGCGTGCGTCGTTATTCGATATAAGCGCGCGCGCCCTAATCTCTGTTATGCATCGAGTAAGCACTAAGCATGGAAAGTAATATTTTGGAAGGTATGAAATCTGGGAAAGGCACTAATTGCACATAGGCTTACAGGTCTGATAGCCAATTTCTTACAACGTTGTAGGAGATCGGAGATCTTTGATAAGTGCCTGTCCTATATTTCGTTTCAATGAATTGGTGGGCGTTCCTGATTTGTGTCGGTGACTGTCCGTGGCTATGGAACGAATCTAGGACAGGCACTAATTGGGGAATGTCTTACACGAAGGGAAGCCGAGCGCCTATAAATCTGTCCGGTTCGGCTTGCTACGGTACGCCATGGCTCAAGGAGGAACGCCATGACAACCCCAAGATCCCAGCAGATATCACTGTCGGATACCCCATACTACCACTGCATTGGACTATGCGTAAGACGAGCCTTTCTGTGCGGCCAGGACGATGTCTCCGGAATAAGCTATGAGTACTGCCGCGCCTGACCCTGTAAATAATTCTGTGTAACTGCCTGTGCCGGTTGCTCACTGATAATCGGCCAGGCGATCACCGAAGTCGATCATAAAGCGGTTCAGGGCAGGCTTCCAGTTGCGGATCGGCATGGTCCATTTCTCCGCCGCCGACTGTATCGCCAGATAGGTAATCGGGGCATCCACCAATTCAGATACTGATTTGAGGCATCGCGACGGGCTGATCGATTATGGAATCAGTGGGTGTTGCCAGTTTGCCCTTTAAAAATGGAAGTTCACAGGTTGGTATGACTGCATCTAACCCAACTGAAAGGGACGAAGAAGATGGAGAGTTGCGTGCCGAAGATGAAAAATCGTGCTCTCCAAATGAAGAGGCAAAGACAGAAGTGGAAATAGAAAAAGGAATAAGAGTGGATGGCTAAATATGTATCATAAATTCGATGAAGGGCGCATAGATGATGCGGATCTTGGCATTCAAAAAGTATGGTTTAGATGAGACGGACGAGGAGAGCAAATGCAGGGCAGGTACTAATTGTTTTTACTAATTCATATGCTGATGTGACACCAATCTAGGACAAGAACTAATTTCATGAAGGTTTATGGCGAAAGCAGCTAATCCATTACACTGTTATAGGAGGTTGACGGGTTTGGACACGACAAGTTTGGAAGAGACATGAATTGCATGATAAATATTTGTCCAAGCTGACTTTGTTTTAAGGTGGGGGCTGGCCGGCTACAAAGAGGATTTGAATGAAAAGTGATGTTTCGGGAATAGTGGACGAGGCAGAAAATGATCAGGTATCTATTCTTATCGGTGACAATGGAGGTGGCAAGAGCCAGATGTTGAGCGATCTCGCCATATACTATATTAGTAAAGGCCGATCGGTTATATCAATAGCAAATTGCGTGCAGGATAAGTTCTTTCTAAATAGTAAGCGTCATAATTTTATTGGGGCTCGTTATGGCTCAGAAATGTTTAAGATTGCAATTCTTAAGGCCCTGATGAGCTTGGGAAGAAATGATAGTAATTCGCACATTCTAGCTAGAGCTTTAGATTATTCTGGATACCTGCCGGATATCGGCATTAGTTATTATTCTAGAGGTGTGCAAAGAGAGGGATACTACGTAAAAGAATTTAAAAATAAAGGGCTGGATGATGTGGATTTTTGGATAGATCTTTCTTCCTCATCGACTGGATACGGTTATGGAATTAATTCTATAAAGAATCTATCAGAAAGTTTCAGATTTCAAGATGATCTTAGCCCTATTCCAGTATCATTTTTTTTCAAGAAGAAGGATAAAAGATGTATTCCATTATCATTAATTAGCTCAGGAGAAGCTGCCAGGATAACAATTTATTTTTTCATAGCTGCATATATTGAAGACGGGGCGGTTGTTATTATAGACGAACCGGAAAATAGTCTGCACCCGCGGTGGCAAAGAAAATTCGTAGAGAGTATTTTGGACATTTTTTACTTGTATAGTCCAAGAATATTAATAGCTACGCATTCGCCTTTAATTATTTCTAAGAAAAGCATGGTTTATAAGATAGAAAACTTTAAAGTGGTGGATCATTTTCATGGCAGCGATAATACCGAAGAAAAACTAATGGAGATGTTTGAAATAGTTTCTCAGCAAAGTGCTTTTCTGTCGAGATATATTGTTAATTTTTTAGAGGATTATCGAAACAGGAAATTATCCTATCAGCATGTATTAAAGAAAATTGAAGAACTGGAAAGGATGGTTGATTCGGACAGTCAGAAGAAAATGTTAAAAGAAATTGCATTTGCGGCGAGAAAATTAAAAGGCGATGGCGATAGTGATCTATACTAAAGAAGATAGAATAAATATATCCAAGGCCAAGCTTGAAAAAAATCCGTGGGATTCTAGTTATGTTGTGAATATTAAACGGAAAATGAAAAATGAGAAGAGATTAATTCAAGGTGAAGTATGTTGCTATTGTCTAAGGGACACCCTGGGCGAAGGCGGTTTCGCATTGCATCTGGAGCATATTCTTCCTAAGGGCGTATTCGGAATTTACATATTCGATTTGGCAAATATTGCAGTTTCTTGTGTTAGATGTAACATGGAAATCAAAAGGAGAGATTATAGCTTTCTAGATGAAAATTTACATGAGTGTGCAAAAAATAAGTGGAGTCACAAAGTTTATGATTCGAAAAATTATGCGATAGTACACCCCAATTTGGATTCTGCGCGCGAGCATATAGATATTGTTTCATTAAGAGTTGATGGTAAGAAGTTTTGTTTTTACAAAAAGAAAACAAAGAAGGGCGAGGCTACTTTTCGTTACTTTAAGCTGAAGCAGATGGAGATTGATGATCTAGATATTCTTCAGGGAATTTCCGTTAGTAATCCAGGGGGGGCAGTGCCTGAAATAGTGGAAAGAATATTTGATGAGGCAACTGACTCTGAGTCAGGCAATAAGGTAATCGGGGACACTCACCAATTCATGGACACAATACAGGACAGGTAGAGCGCCGGGCAAAGCTGGAGGCAAATCTGGGACTGTAGTGGTCTACTAAAACCGGA
>NZ_AQOR01000059.1 GCF_009846755.1 Alcanivorax sp. S71-1-4 | reverse complement strand
GCAGGTGCGGGGATGAACCGATGGGCGTGCCCGATTACAACGTGATCATCAGCGTGTTCCCCGCAGGTGCGGGGATGAACCGCCTAGCAGAATATGCAAGGGCTTTGCAGATGAGTGTTCCCCGCAGGTGCGGGGATGAACCGGCTGCGAGGAATCGCCAACAGCGCCAGCTGGCGTGTTCCCCGCAGGTGCGGGGATGAACCGGGTGCCCTTTCAGATGGTGCGGATCGCACGGGGTGTTCCCCGCATGTGAGGGTGACAAAAAACTCAGGCCACCAGTGTCAGAACCTGCTCAGTAATTTCTCTGCCGAGGAAGCTTGCCTTCTACACTTTGAAGGTAGTGGTTTCTGCGGGATTTAGTTAAACAAATAACTACGCAGCTTATTCTCGGGTTCGTCAGTTAGATTCTTGTCGATACACAGTTCTACCCGCTGGCTCAACTGCTCCCTCAGTGTATGCCGCAACACCCCCAGCATCGCCGGGGGTGCAATCAGCACCAGTTTCTCGAACTTACCTTTATGGCGCCCTTTATCTAACACATCAAAAATATGCCGGGAGAAGGCAATTTGTTGCTGTTCGCGCACGTCGGGTAGTTCCATTGCGCTGCGTGCTTCGCTGGCGCTTTCGAACATACGGCCGGGCCGGTCGCTGTAGATGTCCTGCTCGCGCAGGCGGGCTTCCGGAAAGCTCAGTTCGGTGACGGGTGTGAGTGGCTGGACGCGATTGCAGGCGTAGAAGATACGAGCGTGGGTACTGTCGGCGACGACGATCCAGGTTTTCTCCATGGCGGCCTCCGTGGTGGGGTGGCAGGGATGACAGGCAGCGGGTGGCTGCCTGTCGCTGTCCTCATTAGTCAGACTGGCGCAACGGGAAAAGTTTCTCAATCAGACGACGGGCCAGGGCGGTGCCCATGGCCTGATAGCCTGTGGCGGAAGGGTGGTAGCCGTCTTCGGCCAGCAGGTCAGGATGGGCCAGGTCGCCGTAGGGCAGGTAGGGGCAGCCGGTGTCACGGCACACGTCCTGCAGTGCCTGGTCCAGTTGCCGGGCGCGGAGGCCGATGACGTAGCGCAATGGCTTGGGCAGGGCGGTAAAGCGTGACATCGGTGGCACGGGGGTGAAGCAGACGCTCGCGTGAGGTGTCAGGGTGCGGATCAGGGCATGCAGGTCGGCGCGCCAGCGCTGCAGCGGTGTCAGGGCGGTGGTGTCGTTCACGCCCATCATCACCAGGATAAGGTCTGGTGCAGTGTCGTCTGCGGGCAACGGCTGCGCCAGCAGGCCGTGCAGGCGCAAGCCGTTGGTGCCGTGGCAATGCCAGTGCACGGCGCGGCCGGTGTGGTGTGACAGGGGCGTGGCGATGGCCGGGCCGAGGCCGTCGTGCTGGTGTGTGACGCCCACGCCGGCCACGGGGGATTCGCCGATGATCAGCAGCCGCAGTGTCGGCTCGCCGGTGCCGCTGGTGGCCTGTTGTGGCCCGTCGGCGTCAGGCAGGCGTGGTGTGTCGCGACGTGTACGGCGCGCCTGGTACAGCAGCCAGGGCGCCAGTAACGCAAACAGCAGCCAGAAGCGCACGGTTCAGCCGACGAACATGCGCTTGGCCAGGGGCAGGCCGCGCCAGCCGCTGATGGCCAGGGTGGTGAGCAGGCCGCTGATCAGGCCGCCGGCGACGCCGCAGGTCATGATGTCCTGGCCGGTGAGGTAGAGGCCGGGGATGTCGGTCTTCGGGCGCAGCCAGTCCTGTTTGAAGCGCGACGGGTCGTGGTTGAGGCCGTAGATTTCGCCGTGGGTGTAGCGGCAGAAATAGTCGGTGGAAAGCGGGGTGGAAAGTTCGTAGTAGTCCACCTTGTCGCGCAGGTGCGGCATTTTTTCGAACAGCTTTTCCAGTAGCCGCTGGGCATAGGCTTCTTTTTTGGCTTCGTAATCCTCGCCACGTTTCCCCCAGGTCTTGTCGGCCCAGGAGGCGTACCACTCGTGTGGCCCGAGGCCCACAATCTCGATGGTGGCGCGGCCGGGATAGCGGCGGCTGAAATCCGGGTCCTTGGCGGAGGGGAAGGAAATATAGGTGAGCGGCAGGTCGGTGTCGTCCGGGTCTTTCAAGAAGGCGTCCAATTGTTCCTCGTACTGTTCGCCGGGGTAAATCCAGAAGTTGGTTTTGGGCAGTTTCAGGTTTTCGGCGGTGTCGCGCAGGCCAATGTACAGGCACACGCTGGCCATGGAGCGCTGCACAGTGTTGAGGCGTTCGCGGTAGGGTGCGCGCTGTGCGCCGTCGGGCAGCAGGCGGCCGAAGGTGTTGAACACGCCGGCGTTGCTGATCACCAGCGGGGCGCGGATGTCCTCGCCGTCGGCCATGCGCACGCCGGTGGCACGGCCGGATTCGATCAATATCTGTTGCACGTCGGCGTAGGTGAAGACGTCGCCGCCGCCTTCCTGGATCACCGGAATAATGGTGGCGGCCATGCGTGAGGCGCCGCCGACGGGGTAGTAGCCGCCGTACAGGTAATGCCGCGCGATCAGGGCATGGATCAGGAAGCTGGACTGTGCCGGTGGCAGGCCGTTGTCGCCCCACTGGCCGGTCAGGGCGGCGATCAGGGTCGGGTTCTGCGTCAGCCGGCCGAGCACTTCACGGGTGGGCTGGTTGAAGAAATCCGGCTGGCGGCGTTGCAGCGGTTTGGCCAGCATCTTCGGCAGCAGCTTGCCGACGGTGTAGCCGCGCATGGCATCGGCTACCTGCGACAGATAGTCCAGGTAGGTGTCGATGGCCTGCTCTTCGCCGGGAAATTCGCGCTTGAGTGCAGCGGCGAAATTGGCCGGGCCGGCGACCAGATCGATCTGCCGTTCGCCGATGAACAGGCGATCATAGCTGGCGTCCATCGGTGCCCAGGTCAGCTCCCCCCGGGTGACGTAGTCGAACAGCCTGCGTGTCAGGGTGTGCGGGGCGCCCACGTCGCCGATGTAGTGCACGCCGACATCCCACTCGTATCCGTTGCGTTCATAACTGTGGGTGAAGCCGCCGGCGGTGTAGTGCTGTTCGAAGACGGCCACTTTGCGGCCCAGGCGGCTGAGCAGCGCCGCTGTGGTCAGGCCGCCGATGCCGGAGCCGATCACGATGGCGTCATAGGGGCCGTTCAGGCGGCTGGCGCGGTAGCGTTTGCCGATGCGCAGGGTGCTGGGTTGCATGGAGGTCTCTCCCGGGTTGTTGTTATCGCGCTGTGCCGTCGAGCAGCAGGGCGCCGAGTTGGGCGGCCAGCAGGTCGGGCATGACCTGCGGGCCGAGGTGCCCGTCGATGCACAATAGCGACAGGCCGTGAACCAGCGCCCAGGCGGCGGCGGTCAGTTGTGGAACGGGGTGGTCGTTGCGCAGATAACCGGCATCGCGGGCGCGGCAGATGGTGTGCTCCAGCACGGCAAAGGCAGCCCGGCCCGCGTCATCGAGCTGGGAGTGCACGCCCCGGGGCAGTACGCCGCCGCCGAACATCAGCCGGTAGCAGTTCGGGTGCTGGTGAGCGAAGTGCACATAAGCGACCCCGATGCCGATCAGTGCGTCACGGGGCGGCTCAGGAGGAACCTCGTGCAGCGCGGCCGTCAGTTGCCGGAAGCCGTCGGCGGCGAGCTCGGCCAGCAGGGTTTCGCGGTCGCTGAAGTGACGGTACAGCGCCGGCGGGGTCACGCCGAGCTGGCGCGCCAGGGCGCGCAGGCTGATGGAGGCATCGCCGTGCCCGTCCAGTACGGCGCGCGCGGTATCGCGGGCCTGCTGGGCAAGGTCGCCATGGTGGTACTGGTCGCGGGGCATGCGCCCTCCGTGCGATAAGTTAACGGCGTTAACATCGCACTTCCGTGCCCGACAGGTCAAGAGGGCTGGCGCCCGGAAACGGGCGCCGTGTGGTTCAGGGGGCGGGGTAGGTGTGTTCAGCGTGGATGGCGTCGATGGCCTGTTCCAGTGCTTTGTCGATCACCACATCAAGGCTGCCGAGGTTTTCTTCAAGCTGCGCCTGGCTGGTGGCGCCGATGATGTTGCTGGTCACGAACGGGCGGCTGGTGACGTATTGCAGTGCCAGCTGCGTCAGCGACAGGCCGTGCTCCCGGGCCAGGGCCTGGTAGCGCTCGGTGGCCGCCAGGCTGGGGGCATTGGTGTAGCGCGAAAACTGCTTGAACAGCGTCAGCCGGGCGCCTTCCGGCTGCTGGCCATTCAGGTATTTGCCGCTGAGCAGGCCAAACGCGAGGGGGGAATAGGCCAGCAGGCCAAGCTGCTCGCGGTGTGCCACTTCCGCCAGGCCCACCTCGAAACTGCGGTTGAGCAGCGAGTAGGGGTTCTGGATGGAGGCCGGTCGTGGGGCGCCCAGGCGATCCGCCTCGTGCAGGTAGGTCATGGCGCCCCAGGCGCTCTCGTTGGACAGGCCATAGTGACGGATCTTGCCCTGTTTGATCAGGTCGTTGAGGACCTCGATGGTTTCTGCGATCGGGATTGCCTGTGCGTCGTCCCGGTGGCGATAACCCAGGCGCCCGAAGAAGTTGGTGCTGCGCTCCGGCCAGTGCATCTGGTACAGGTCGATGACGTCGGTCTGCAAGCGCCGCAGGCTGCCTTCCACCGCCTGGGTGATGTGTTCGCGATTGAGGCGCGGGCCGCCACGGATGTGGGTCATCCAGTCGCCGGGGCCGGTGGCCTTGGTGGCCAGCACGATGTCGTCGCGCTTGCCGGTGCGGGCGAGCCAGTGGCCGATGATGGTTTCGGTCTTGCCGGCGGTCTCGGCCGACGAGGGCACGGCGTACATTTCGGCCGTGTCGAAGAAGTTGATGCCGTGTGACACCGCCAGGTCCATCTGGGCGAAGGCTTCGTCCTGTGTATTCTGGTTGCCCCAGGTCATGGTACCCAGGCACAGCGCGCTGACCTTGAGATCGGTGCGGCCGAGTTGGCGGTATTCCATGCTGCACTCCCTTGTTAATGCAATAAGCGTGATGCGATGAGCGGTCGATAATAGCGGCGGCCTCCCTGGGCTGCCACGCAGGCGCGAACAGGCGATGAATTTATGTATAGCGCCCTTGCGAGTGTGGGTACCGGTGTCCTATATCAGGGGGAAAGCAGAGATGGCGGGAGGCTGGTATGGCGCGTTCCATCGTTACGGAAGCGGTCGCACTGGAGGGCAGTGCTCCCCAGCGCTGGTCTGAGCCACGGCTGGCCCATGTGGGCGGGTTCACGGCGCTGGAAGAAGAGTGTGATTATCGCATCGGCACTGCCGAGATACGTGGCCGCGTACCGGCATCTGTGCGCGGTACCTTCTTTCGCATCGGGCCGGGCCGCAACAGTCTGGGCGGGCAGAAATTCGGCCACTGGTTCGACGGTGACGGCATGCTGCATGCGCTCACGTTTACCGACGACGGTGCCTGGTACCGCAATCGCTATGTGCGTACGCCGAAGTATGTGCGCGAAACCGCAGCGCAGCAGGTGCGTTGCCGCAGTTTCGGCCACAACGCGCCGGGCGGCTGGCTGAAGAACATTGGCCGGCCGCCGGCCAATTGCGCCAATACCAGCATGGTCTGGCACGGTGAGCGCCTGCTGGCGCTATGGGAAGGCGGGCGGCCCTGGGAAATGGACCCGGTGTCGCTGGCGACGGTGGGCGAGTGTGATTACGGTGGTCGTCTGCGTGCATGGGAACCCTTCAGTGCCCATGGCAGCGTGCATCCCAATGGCTGCTACTACAATCACGGCGTCTCGATGGGGCTGACCGGGCCGCGCATCAATCTGTACGAAGTCAGCCCGGCGGGCCGCTTGCAGCGCAAGTCACACTTCCGTATCGACCGGTTGGCGTTCGTCCACGATGCCGGCATGTCCGCGCGCTACAAGGTGTTTCTGGTGCATCCGCTCGGGCTGGGTAATCCGCTGCCGTTCATGCTGGGCATGAAGGCATTTGACGAGTGCGTCGAGTTCCGCCCGGAGTGGGGCATGAAAGCCTACGTGGTCTCGCTGGAAACCCTGGCGGTGGAGCGGGTGTTCGAGTTGCCGCCGTTTGCCGTGTTTCACCTGGGCAACTGCCGCGAGCGCGGTGATGAACTGGTGCTGGAACTGGTGCGGTTCGAGGATTATGCCGTGGCCGAGGCGCTGCGCAACGTATTCACCTGCGATGCCTCGCAGGGCGGGCAGCCCTGGCGGCTGCGTCTGAACCTGCGCACGGGCCAGGTGGCCGGGCAACCCCTGCCGATGGCGGCCAGCTGTGAATTCCCCCAGTGGGACCTGCGTTACAGCACGGGCGAAACCCGCTACCTGTATTCGGCTGCCATCGCCGACAACGGCACGCCGGGCTTCTTCAACGCCATTCAGCGCCTGGATACTGAAACCGGTGCGGTGACGCTGCATGACCTGGGGCCGGGCCGCTTCACCTCCGAGGCGGTGTTCGTGGCCGAGGGGCAGGCCGAGGGCGACGGATACCTGTGCGCGGTGGTGTATGATGCGCGCAGCCACCACAGTGAGGTGCTGCTGCTGGATGCCCGCAGTGCGGCGCTGGAAGAAGTGGCGGCGGTGCCGTTGCGCAATCATGTGCCGTTCGGCTTTCACTGCGGCTATACGTCGCGGGCGTTCCTGCCCGCGTGAGACGGCCTGCATGAGCCTGCCCGGCACCCCGCCAAAGCGCTTGTTTTACACGGGGTGCTTGGGTAGAATTCGCGCTCTCTTGCCCGGTGGTCGGCCACCGGTGGGTCGTATTTACCCGTAAACTCCTGAATTTGGGAAAGATTTCATGAAAACCTTCAGCGCCAAACCGGACAGCGTAAAGCGCGACTGGTATGTGGTGGACGCTTCCGGCAAAACGCTGGGCCGCCTGGCCAGCGAAATTGCCACGCGTCTGCGCGGCAAGCACAAGCCGGAATACACACCGCACGTTGACACCGGTGATTACATCGTTGTGATCAACGCTGAAAAGATCGGTGTCACTGGCAAGAAAGCCAGCGACAAGATGTACTACCGCCACAGTGGCTTCCCGGGTGGTATCAAGGAAGCCAACTTCGAAACCCTGATTGCCAAAAAGCCGGAGCAAGTGCTGGAGCTGGCCGTAAAAGGCATGATGCCGCGCACCCCGCTGGGTCGCGCCATGCTGGGCAAGCTGAAGGTGTATGCCGGCGGCGAACATCCTCACACTGCGCAGCAGCCGCAGTCACTGGACATCTAAGGGGTAACTGATGGCAACTGCAGCAAGCAACTACGGCACTGGCCGCCGCAAGACCTCCTCGGCGCGCGTGTTCCTGCGCCAGGGCAATGGCCAGATCGTCGTCAACGGTCGTCCGCTGGACGAGTACTTCGGTCGTGAAACCGCCCGTATGGTGGTGCGTCAGCCGCTGGAGCTGGTGGAAATGACCGAGCGTTTCGACATCCTGGTCACGGTTGAAGGTGGTGGCACCACCGGTCAGGCCGGCGCCATTCGTCACGGCATTACCCGCGCGCTGATCGAATATGACGAGGCACTGCGTTCGTCACTGCGTCGCGCAGGCTATGTGACCCGCGATGCCCGCGAAGTCGAGCGGAAGAAAATCGGCCTGCACAAAGCGCGTAAGCGTCCGCAGTTCTCCAAGCGTTAATACGCTGCGTGTGGCCCAAAAAGCCCAGTCCTTTGGCTGGGCTTTTTTTATGGTCAAATCAGCCATTTATCGCCTCTCTGACGGCCTGAATCCGGTTGTCAGTACCGGGCTTTTTCTTTACCATTTGCGGCGCCTTATTCCGCCCGGAACGTAGGGTCTTTCATCCTGCGTTGACCGAACCACCCGAGCGTGGGATCCAGGGGAGATCATCTCGATGAGTAAAGACGGCGTAAACACCAGCCGGCGTACCTTTCTGATTGGCCTGACATCCGCTGTCGGGGCCGTGGGCGCAGTCGGTGTTGCAGTTCCCTTTGTTAAGTCCTGGCTGCCCAGTGCCCGTGCCGAAAACGCCGGTGCCCCTGTGCAGATCGATATCAGCAAACTCGAAGAAGGCCAGCGCGTGGTGCGCGAGTGGCGTGGCCAGCCGGTATGGGTGGTGCGTCGCAGCAAGGACATGCTGGAAGGGCTGGACAAGCTGGCCACTGAAGAAGTGCTGTCGGATCCGGAATCCAGCAACACCAATCAGCAGCCGGATTACGCTCAGAACCCGTATCGTTCGATCAAGCCGGAAGTGCTGGTGCTGATCGGTACCTGTACTCACCTGGGCTGCTCGCCGACCTATACGCCGCAACCGACGGTGCAACTGGAGTTTGGTGGCTTCTTCTGCCCCTGCCACGGTTCCATGTTCGATTTCGCGGGACGGGTCTATCGCAGTGTGCCGGCGCCGACCAACCTGGTCGTGCCGCCACATTCCTACCTCAGCGACGCCGTTATCATCATTGGCTCTGAAGAAGGGGAGACCGCGTGATGGGGATGATCAAGGGTACAGTGGACTGGGTTGATGCCCGTCTGCCGGTGGTCAACGCCTTCAAGAAACACATGTCGGAGTATTACGCGCCGAAGAACTTCAATTTCTGGTACTACTTCGGTGTGCTCTCGCTGGTGGTGCTGGTCAACCAGCTGCTCACCGGTATCTGGCTGACCATGTTCTATTCTCCCTCCGATGCGTTTGCCTCGGTGGAATACATCATGCGCGATGTCCAGTTCGGCTGGTTGATCCGCTACATGCACGCGGTCGGCGCATCGGCGTTCTTTGCCGTGGTCTATCTGCACATGTTCCGTGGCCTGCTGTATGGCTCCTACAAGCCGCCGCGTGAGCTGGTGTGGATTTTCGGCATGATGATCTACCTTGCACTGATGGCCGAGGGTTTCCTGGGTTATGTGCTGCCGTGGGGCAACATGTCCTACTGGGGTGCGCAGGTGATCATCTCCCTGGCCGAAGCGATTCCGTTCCAGGTGCTGCCGTTTGTGGACGGTGCTGATGCAGCCGCCATGGGTGAGGCACTGACCACCTGGGTGCGTGGCGATTACCTGCTTTCCGAAGCGACGGTGAACAAGTTCTTCGCGCTGCACGTTGTGGCCATCCCGCTGGTGCTGGTGGCGCTGGTGGTGCTGCATATCCTGGCGTTGCACGAAGTCGGTTCCAACAACCCGGACGGCGTCGAGATCAAGAAAAACAAGGATGAAAACGGTATCCCGAAAGACGGTATTCCGTTCCACCCGTACTACACCGTGAAGGATCTGGTCGGTGTGGTGGTGTTCCTGATGGTATTCGCCGTAGTGATCTTCTTCTTCCCGGACGGCGGCGGCTACTTCATCGAGCGCCCCAACTTCCAGCCGGCCAACCCGCTGGCTACGCCGGATCACATTGCACCGGTCTGGTACTACGGCCCGTACTACGCGATGCTGCGTGCCACCACGTTCAGTTTCCTGTTCGATGCCAAGACCTGGGGCATGATCATCATGGGCGGCGCCATTGCCATCCTGTTTGTGGTGCCGTGGCTGGACCGTCATCCGGTCAAGTCGATCCGCTACAAGGGCATGGTGAGCAAGGTTTCCCTGATGCTGTTCGCCGTGTTCTTCCTGGCGCTGGGCTTCCTGGGGACACAGCCGGCCAACAACAGCTTCCTGGGGCTGGGTTTCACCACCTGGGCGCAAATCGGCTCCTTCTACTACTTCATCTACTTCCTGGTGATCCTGCCGTTCGGTCACCGCTTTGAGAAGTCGAAACCAGTTCCGGATCGGGTTACGGGAGGCCACTGATGAAAAAGCTGGTTGTATTGCTGCTCAGTTGCCTGCCGGTCCTGGCATTTGCCGCCGGTGGTCATAACGAACACGTGGTGCACGCACCGATCAACCTGCAGGACAAGGTGTCCAAGCAGCGTGGCGCGCAACTGTTCGTCAACTATTGCATGGGCTGTCATTCGCTGGAGTATCAGCGTTATGGCCGCATGGCAGACGATCTGGGTATTCCGCGCGAACTGGTGATGGAGCACATGAACTTCACCAGTGAGCAGATCGGTGACCAGATGATCAATGCCATGCCGAAGGACGAGGCGTCCACCTGGTTTGGCGCGGCGCCGCCGGACCTGACCATGGTGTCCCGTCTGCGTACGCCTGACTGGCTGTACTCCTACCTGATCAGCTTCTACCCGGACGACAGCCGTCCGTACGGCTACAATAACCACGTGTTTCCGTCCGTGGGCATGCCGCACGTCATGGCTGATCTGCAGGACGAGCTGAGCGAGGAAGACTTCAAGCAGGCGATGCTGGATATCACGCACTTCCTGACCTACACCGCCGAGCCGATGCAGCTCGAACGTGAGCGTCTGGGGGTGTATGTGCTGGCGTTCCTGTTCATCCTCCTGATTCCGGCGTATCTGCTGAAGAAGGAATACTGGAAGGACGTGGAGTAAGTTTCACGCACTTCCGGCGCGAAACAGGGTAACCTTGCCAACGCCCGGCTCTGCCGGGCGTTGTGTCTGGCCCGGGGGCTTAATCCCGGCCGGCGCAGCGGTTATCCTGTTTCTTGTCTTTTTTATCACCCTGTCGCGGGAGACGACTCACCATGGGCGTTGTTACCAAGCGTTCCTCGATGACCTTCTTTTCCAACCCACGGGACCATTACAGCCATCGGGTCCGTATCGTGCTGGCTGAGAAAGGGGTCACCGTCGATATCGTTGATGTGGACGACAACAACAAGCCGGAAGATCTGGCTTCGCTGAATCCCTACAACGAAGTGCCGACTCTGGTGGATCGCGAACTGACGCTGTTTCAGTCGAACGTCATCATGGAATACCTTGACGAGCGTTTCCCGCATCCGCCGTTGCTGCCGGTGTACCCGGTGGCGCGTGCCCAGAGCCGCCTGCTGATTCACCGTATCGAGCGCGACTGGTGTGTTCATGTGGATGCCATTGCCGCCGGTGTGGAGAAAGAGGCCGAACTGAACAAGCGCCGCAAGGAGCTGCGAGACGGTCTGACCAGCATCGCGCCGCTGTTCAATGAAAAGCCGTTCTTCATGAACGACGAGTTCACCCTGGTGGATTGCACCATCGCGCCCATCCTGTGGCGCCTGGCGTCACTGGGTATTGAGCTGCCGGCCAAGCAATGCAAACCGCTGCTGGACTACGCCGAACGCGTATTCGGCCGCGACAGCTTCCAGGCCAGCCTGTCCGAACAGGAACGGGAAATGCGCAACCCGCTGTAAGGCGGGGCGTGCTGCATCCAGAGGAGGGCCGATGTCCGTCATGACCCCTAACAGACCGTATCTGATTCGCGCGGTCTATGAGTGGATCTGCGACAACGGCCTGACCACCCATTTGCTGGTGGATGCGGAATACCCCGGGGTGCATGTGCCGCGGGAGTTCATCAATAACGGTCAGATCGTGCTGAATGTCGCGCCGGCAGCGGTGCAGCAGTTTGTCGCCGGCAATGATCTGATCAGCTTCTCGGCCCGGTTCAGCGGCCGCCCGATGCAGATCGAGATACCGGTTAACGCCGTGCTGGCGGTATTCGCCCGTGAAAACGGCGAGGGCATGGCGTTTGAACCGACGCCGCCGAGCGATCCCGAACCCACCCCGGAGCCTGACGGTGGCCGGCCGGCGCTGAAAGTCGTCAAATAGCCAGAGCGTTGGTAGGGTGGGTAGAGCCCACGGCGAAACCCACCGTGTCCATACCTGTTATTCACTCCCTCAAAATCATCGAAATCACCCGGCCTGGCAGATGGGCGGTCTGGCAGATGGGCGGTCTGGCAGATGGGCAGACTGGCAGATGGGCAGTTTCGATGGTTCTGTGCGAGCAGTGCGCTACATGGACCCGGTGGGTTTCGCCGTGGGCTCTACCCACCCTACTGCCCTATGGGCGTCAGTTCTCTTTCTTGTCGTACGTCCCGCCGGAGCGAAGCAGGTCGCTTCACGTCTCCGTCCAATAGGGGTATCGTGTCGGCCTGCCGCAACCCGCCTTCATTCGGTCGTCTGTCTGCCGGGAGCAGGGCGCTACGCGGGTGTTCCTGCGGCGATATAACAGACCCGGCGCTTGCCGTTTTCTTTTTTCGGAGCTGTTCTGCATGTTGTCGAGACTTTCTCCCCGTGTGCGCATGCTGCTGACCCTGGTACTGGCTGTCTTTGCCGTACTGGTGCTGCTGCGTATCGGTTTCCTGTTGTACTTCCTCCGGCCCCAGGCCGAGATGAATGGTGATGCGCTGTCCCAGGCATTCTGGATTGGCGTCCGCTTCGACCTGCGCCTGGCGCTGCTGGTCATGCTGCCGGTGGCCGTGATCAGTTTCCTGCCCTGGCCGCTGCGGCTACGTGATAGCCGCATTGCCGGCGCGCTGATGATTATCTGGCTGGTGCTGGCGGCGCTGGTGCTGACGCTGTTTTATATCGCTGACTTTGCTCACTTCGCTTATCTGGGCGAGCGTATCAACGTCACCGTAATGGAATTCTTCAACGACCAGCGCGACTCAATGGCGATGGTCTGGCAGACCTATCCGGTGCTGCGCCTGCTGCTGATGCTGGCGGTGATGGGGTATGTCGGCTATCGCTTTGCCCGCTTCCTGCTGAACCGTTACCGCAGCCAGCCCTGGCCGGAATATCGCTGGTACATACGGCTGGCCATTGTGGGCGCCTGCGTGGCGCTGTTCTGTGTCGGCATCATCGGCAAAGTCACCAGCGTGGTGCCGCTGCGCTGGAGCAACGCCTTCTTCTCTGGCAACGTGCAGATTTCCTCATTGGGCCTGAACCCGGTGGTGTACTTCTTCGACACCTACACCAATCAGGGCAAGTCCTACGACCGTGCCAAGGTGGCCGAGCATTACGACCAGATCGCCAGCTACCTGGGCGTGACGGAGCGTGATCCGGAAAACCTGTCCTTTGTGCGCCATGTGCCTGGCAACGGCAGCGACCGCCGGCCGAACGTGGTGTTCATCATGCTGGAATCGCTGGGCGCCAACCGGCTGGGGCTGTATGGCAACCCCACCGGCGCGACGCCGCATCTGGACGCGCTGGCAAAAGACCACAGCCTGTTCTTCCCGCGTTTCCTGGTGCCGGCCAGCGGCACCGCGCGTACCGTGTTCGGTATCGTGACCAGTATCCCGGACGTTGCCTGGGGGGGCTCCACGTCCTCGCGTAATCCGCTGATCATCGACCAGTACACGCTGGTGAACCAGTTCGATGATTATCACAAGCTGTACTTTATTGGCGGCGACGCCGGCTGGGCGAATATCCGTGGCCTGCTGGAACACAATATCGACGGGTTGGAGCTCTGGGAGCAGAAGGATTACGACGCCCCCACGGTGGATGTGTGGGGCATTTCCGATCGCGAGTTGTTCAAGGCTGCGCACAAGCGGGCCAATGAGGCAGCGAAAGACGGCCCGTTTGTCATGTTCATCCAGACCGCCGCCAATCACCGGCCCTATACCATTCCGGTGGATGACTCCGGCTTCGAGTACAAGACACCCGACATGGACTGGCTGGGCAAGTACACCTGGCAGGACCACGGCCAGTACAACGCCGCGCGGCTGCTGGATTTCAATATCAATTTCTATCTGAACGAGCTGGTGCCCGGTTCGGCCTACGATGGCAACACCATCTTCGTGCTGTATGGCGACCACAACACCCGGGGCACCTTCGGCCAGCACATGGGCTGGACTGAGCATCTGGGGCTGGATGGCTACCACGTGCCGCTCATCATCCATGCGCCGGGCCTCATTGATGAGGCAAGGGAGATGGAGATGAACGCCAGCCTGGTGGACATCCTGCCGACCACGTTGGCGCTGGCCGGCCTGCCTTATGAGAACCGCACCATGGGGCGCAACCTGTTGCAGCCCGATCCGGACTGGAACTATGTGACGGTGTTTGGCGGTGACCGCAGCGTACGGCCCTACATCGGCCTGGTCGGCCCGGAGCACTACCTGCAGATGTACCATGACGGCGACCAGGCCCGCCTTTACTCGCAGGTCGAGCCGTCGCTGGACAACGAGTTGTCCGAGGCCCTGCCGGAGAAGAAGGCAGAGATGAAATCACTGCTTGAAGGGCTGTACGAGACGCAGCGCTACATGCTGTTCCACAACAAGAAGTGATGTGCCTGCCACGATAAAAAAAC
>NZ_AQOR01000058.1 GCF_009846755.1 Alcanivorax sp. S71-1-4 | reverse complement strand
CACGCTGATGTCTGCCGTCACGCCGGTGTCCGTGCGCGGATTGCTGGTGCTGCCATCGCTCCATTGCACAAAGTGATAGCCGGTGTCAGGCGTGGCGGTCACGGCGGAACCATCGCTCCCGTGGCCCACTTCCTGGTCGGTGTCGCCCGTGACCGAGCCACCGACAACCGCAGCATAGTTCAGCGCATAATGCCGCAACGCAAAGGCGGCACTCACCGCAATATCGCCCGTGACATTCACCTCCGTGCGGGGGTTGGCAGTCCCGCCATCGCTCCAATACGCGAAGTCATAGCCCACGTCCGGTACAGCGGTAATGGCCGCACCGTCCGCGCCATGATCCACGGTCTGGCTGGCCTGTCCCTGCAGGGTGCCGTTGCCCTGGCTGGTGTAGACCACGCTATATTGCCGCAACACAAATTGCGCCGTGACGGTGAGATCCGCCGTGACGCCCGTATCCGTGCGCGGGTTGGCGGTGCTGCCGTCGCTCCATTGCACAAAGCGGTAGCCGGTGTCTGCCACGGCCTCCACCGCCGAGCCCTCATCGCCGTGCGATA
The DNA here is from genome assembly GCF_009846755.1 of Alcanivorax sp. S71-1-4. Taxonomy (GTDB): domain Bacteria; phylum Pseudomonadota; class Gammaproteobacteria; order Pseudomonadales; family Alcanivoracaceae; genus Isoalcanivorax. The sequence continues at coordinate 14,868 of NZ_AQOR01000058.1, read as the reverse complement.
CGGTTTGCGCGGCATTGCCCGTCAGGCTGCCGTTTGCACCGGCAGTGTAGGTGAGGCTGTATTGGTTCAGCGCAAACTGCGCGGTGAGGGAAAGATCGCCCGTCACGGCAGCCTCCGAGCGCGGATTGGTCGTGCTGCCATCGCTCCACTGGACGAAGTGGTAGCCCGTGTCTGCCACGGCGGTCACCGAAGCGGCGTCACTGCCATGATTGATTGTCTGGCTGGCCTCGCCGTCGACACTGCCGCCGGGGCCCGCGCTGTAGCTGACACTGTACTGATTGATGGCGAAAGCTGCGGCCACATTGACCGACGCGGTGACACCTGTGTCAGTGCGCGGGTTGACGGTACTGCCGTCGCTCCATTGCACAAAGTGATATCCCACATCCGGCTGTGCACTGACCGCGCTGCCGTCATCGCCATACAGCACGCTCTGGCTGCTCAGCCCGGCAAGGCTGCCGCCGGCGCCGGCGCTGTACTGGAGGCTGTAGGCATTGCGCGCAAACTGGGCCTGCACGCTGAGATCCTGCGTCACCGCCAAATCGGTGCGCGGGTTCTGCACGCTCAGGTCACTCCATTGCACGAAGTGGAAGCCGGTATCCGGAATGGCCGTCACCGCACTGCCATCACTGCCGTGGCTGACTTGCTGGCCGGTTTGCCCGCCAAGGCTGCCGCCGGCCCCTGCACTGTAGGCCAGGGAGTACTGATTGATGGCGAAGGTGGCCGTCACTGACACATCAGCGGTCAGCGCGAGGTCCTGGCGCGGGTTGGCAACGCTGCCATCGCTCCACTGAACAAAGTGGTAACCCGTGTCCGGCACAGCGGTCACCGCCGAGGCGTCGGCACCGTGTGCCACGGTCTGGCCGGCAACGCCGGTCAGGCTGCCATGCTCACCCGGCGTATACGTCAGCGAGTACAGATTGATCTCGAAGGTCACTGTCAACGTACAGGAGGCCGTCAGTGCCTGCGTCGTGAACGTGCCGGCCTCGGCATCATGGCTACCCTCGCAACCATCAACCTGGGCGATGTGGTGGCCCTCTGCCGGCTGCACGGCGAAGACGGTCGCCTCCCCCCGTAACAGGGTCTGCGAAGCCGGTGACACGCTGCCCCCCGCACTGGCCTGCGCCGTGACCATCACGCGCGGCACGCCCGGCGGTGCGGTCGCCCCGCTGACACCCGTCAGCCAGTCGGTCATCGAGTCAAGCCAGTCACCCAGACCCTCCACGGTGGTCATCAGCGCCAGTACAGCGTCGGCGTCAAAGGCCAGCGGATCCAGTTCACCAGCCTGGCGCAGCAGGAACGGATCCTCGCCCTCCGCCAACCCGAAAAAGGAAACATTGTAGAGCGCGGCCGCGGCGTCCTGCGGGCTGTCCCCGGTCGCGTCGGCCATGCGATAAATCAGTGTGCTCCAGGGGGTGATGTCGCACTGCGCAACCGGCTGCCCTTCGCAGATCACCACCAATGGCACGTCATTGGCCGGCGACACGGCCTCCAGGCGGAACGGTGACTGGCCGCGCAGCGCCTGCTGAAAATGGCCATCCGCCGCCGTGAACCAGGCACCCAGCCGGGTCCCTTGATGATCATAGGCGGTGATCTGATACGCCGTGGCGCCATCCTGGGCCACCACCTCGCCCGACACCTGAACAACCTGTCCCGCGCGCAGCGAGACCCCATCGCCACCGCACCCTGCCAGCACCAAAGCCAGCAAAGCCGTCAGCATCCATTGCCATAAGGCAGCACAGGAGACCGCGCCAGCCGAGCTGGCGCCACGAGAGACAGACATAAAACCCCCATAACAGCAGGCGGCCAGCGTCTTGATGGCGCAGGTCCGCGCGACAGCATCCGTGCCCTCACGAATACTCGCGGCGATTATGTCTGTGTGATCTGGTTAACACACCAGAGCGAGAGAAGAAGACAAAAAACTCGGACGAGTGGCTACATTTTTATGAGACGAACGCCCCAGTACGCAAACGCTGCAACGCCTCCCCCACGACCTCCAGCGCGCGCTGGATATCCGCGTCCGTGGTGTAGCGCCCGACGGAAAACCGCAGCGACGCATGCGCCAGCGTATCCTCCAGGCCCATGGCCTTGAGGACATGCGACGGGTCCAGGGACGCCGAGGTGCAGGCCGAACCGGATGACACGGCAATACCCGGCAGCGCGGTCAGCAGCAGTTCGCCGTCCACGCCGCCGAAAGCGACGTTGAGGTGCCCCGCCAGCCGCGCGTCCGGATGCCCATTGAGGTACACATCGCCCAATGCCTGCAGCCCGGCCCAGAGCTGATCCCGCAACGCCTGGATGCGGGGCTGTTCGGTCGGCATCACTTCACCGGACAGGGCGCAGGCGGCACCAAAACCCACCAGCTGATGGGTGGCCAGCGTGCCGGAGCGGAGACCGCGCTCATGCCCGCCACCGTGTATCTGCGCCTCGATCCGCACGCCCGGCGCGCGCCGTACATACAGGGCACCGACGCCTTTCGGGCCGTACAGTTTGTGGGCGCACAGCGACATCAGGTCCACCGGCAGCGTGCGCAGGTCAATCGACAGCTTGCCCAGGGTCTGCGCCGCATCAACGTGAAACAGAACGCCTTTTTCCCGACACAGTGCACCGATGGCGGCGATATCGTTGATCACGCCGGTTTCGTTGTTGGCGTGCATCACCGACACCAGCACGGTGTCGTCACGCAGCGCGGCTGCGATGGCGGACGGATCGGCACGGCCATCGGCGCGCGGGGCCAGCAGGGTAATGTCCCAGCCGTCGCGGGCCAGTGCGCCCAGTGCATCGAGCACGGCCTTGTGTTCACTGGCCATCGAGATAATGTGCCGGCCCTGGGCACGGCGCGCCTGGGCGGCGCCTTTCAGGGCCAGGTTATTGGCCTCGGTGGCGCCGCTGGTCCAGACCACCTCGCGCGGGTCAGCGTGGATCAGGTCAGCGACCTGGCAGCGCGCGGTTTCCACCGCCTCTTCCGCCAGCCAGCCGTACAGGTGCGAACGGGATGCCGGGTTGCCGAACAGGCCGTCCTGGCCCAGGCAGCCGACCATCGCCTCGATCACCTTCGGGTCAACCGGGGTGGTCGCGGCGTAATCGAGGTAGACAGGATTCATGCTGTTCTCAGGCAGACAGGCCGCCAGTGAACACCGGCGGCCTGTTATCAGTTGATCACGCTCAGGGGCACCCGCTCCTGCTGGCGCTGGCGGCGGGTCTGGCGTTCGGCAATAAGCTGGATGTCTCCGCGTGCCACCAGGTCCCCCAGTGATATACCGCTGAGGAAGGTGTGCAATTGCTCGGACAGGTCCCGCCACAGGTGGTGAGTCAGGCAGGTTTCGCCCTCCTGGCAATCCCCCTGGCCGCCACAGCGGGTGGCGTCGACGGATTCATCCACCGCATCGATCACGCTGGCCACGCTGATGTCGCGGCTGTCGCCGCTGAGCTGGTAGCCGCCACCGGGGCCACGCACGCTGACCACCAGTTCGCGCCGGCGCAGCTTGGCAAACAACTGCTCCAGATAGGAGATGGAAATACCCTGCCGTTCGGAAATGTCGGCCAGGGATACCGGGCCACGGCTGGCATGCAGGGCCAGATCAAGCATGGCCGTGACCGCGTAACGGCCCTTTGTGGTGAGTCGCATGGTCGCTCCTCGGAAACCATAATGTTTCTGAGGTTACTAATCCTGACTAATTCGGTCAAGTATTAGAAACGATTCTCATTAACAAATTTGCATCGACCCCTTCATTTGTCCCGAGATGACGGTTCAGTGCCCTCCACCATCTCGAAATCGGACTCCCGCAACACCGGCAGTTTTTCATCGCAACCACGGATGCCCTGCTCCCGCAGCGCCGAGCACATCCGGTCGATCTTGGTGTCCACCGCGTGCATGTGATCGAGCAGCGAGCGGATCGCCTGCTGGACCGGGTCGGGCATGTCGTTGGTGACACCGTAGGCCTCGAAACCGATCTTCTTGGCCATTTCCTCGCGGTTGCGCTCGGCCTCGGTGTCCGGCTTGGAGATCACCCGGCCAGGAATACCGACCACCGTGGCCCCCGCCGGCACCTCGCGGGTGACGACAGAATTGGAGCCCACGCGCGCGCCGGCACCGACCAGGATCGGCCCGAGCACCTTGGCGCCGGCGCCGACCACCACCCCGTCGCCCAGGGTCGGGTGACGCTTGCCCTTGTTCCAGGTGGTGCCGCCCAGAGTCACGCCGTGGTACAGCGTCACATCGTCACCGACCTCCGCCGTCTCACCGATCACCACGCCCATGCCGTGATCAATAAAGAAGCGCCGGCCAATTTTCGCGCCGGGGTGGATCTCGATGCCGGTGGCCCAGCGGCTGAAGGTGGAGATCAGGCGCGCCAGCAGCTTCAGGCCACGCAACCAGCACCTGTGCGCCAGCCGGTGCAGCAGCAGCGCGTGCAGACCGGGGTAGGTCAGCAGCACTTCCAGGCTGTTGCGCGCCGCCGGGTCGCGGTCGAATACCGAGCGAATGTCCTCGCGGATACCTTCAAACATGCCAGCTCCTCAGGGCCGTCCGGCGTCGTCGGACGGCGCCGCCAGATGCTTGCCGAAACTTGTCAGCACACCCCGCAGGGTGCTGATTTCCATCTTGTCCGGCCGCGCACGCAGGAACAACCTGCGCAGCCGGGTCATCACCTGGGCCGGGTTATCGGGGTCCAGGAAACCGCTTTCAATGATCAGCTGTTCCAGATGGCGCAGGAAATGCTCCACCTCGGCGCTGTCTGCCACCGGCGCGTCCCACTCCATTGGCGGGATCTCCAGCAACTGGCTGCGCGAGCGGCGCGGCATGTCGCCGGCATCCGGGTCGCCCACCAGGGCCAGGCGCAGTTCATAGCAGATCAGTTGCACGGCAGCAGCGACGTTGAGCACGCCATAGTCCGGGTTGGCCGGGATCGCCACGTGATAATGGCAGCGCTGCAGTTCCTCGTTGGTCAGCCCGCGGTCCTCGCGGCCAAACAGCACGGCGATCTGCTCGTGGGCCACTCGCCCGGCCGCCACCTCGCCAAACTGGCGCGGCGACAGGCAGGGCCACGGAATGCGGCGCTGCCGCGCGCTGGTGCCGACCACCAGCGTGGCGCCCGCCAGCGCTTCATCCAGATCGGCGCAGACCTGCGCCCGGGCCAGGATGTCCGCCGACCCGCTGGCGCGCGCCGTCGCCTCCACATGCGGGAACTGCAACGGCTTGATCAGACGCAGGTCGGACAGGCCCATGGTATTCATCGCCCGGGCGGCGGCCCCGATGTTGCCGGGGTGGGTGGTTTCCACCATGACGATGCGGATTCGGTCGAGCATTGCGGTATCCAGGGTGTTCAACGAGGGGCGCAGTTTAGCACGGCTCACGCCCAGGCCGATGATGGCAAAAGCACCTGCTTTTGCCCGCCGCATTCTGCTAGACTGCGCGCTTCCCCGTTCTTTAAAAGATGTCCAACGCCTATGCTCGCCCCGCAAGTCAATATCGCCCTGCGCGCCGCCCGTCAGGCAGGCCAGTTCATCCGCCGCGCCGCCGAGGATGTCCAGCACATCAAGGTAGAGCAGAAAGGCCGCAACGACTTCGTCAGCGAGGTCGACCGTGCCGCCGAGGCGCGCATCATCGAGGTGCTGCAAAAGGCGTACCCCCACTACGGCATCCTGGCCGAAGAAAGCGGCGAGATTCGCGGCCAGGGCGAGGATGCCCGCTGGCAATGGATCATCGATCCGCTCGACGGCACCACCAATTTCCTGCACGGTTTCCCCCAGTTCTGCGTGTCCATCGCACTGGCCTGCGACGGCAAGGTCGAGCATGCGGTGATCTACGATCCGCTGCGCGAAGAGGAATTCACCGCCAGCCGGGGACGCGGCGCCGCCATGAATGGCCGTCGCCTGCGGGTCAGCCCACGCGCCGGTCTGGACGGCGCCCTGATCGGCACCGGCTTTCCGTTCCGCCGCGACCAGGCCCTGCATGTCGAGGCCTACCTGAACATGATGCGCGACATCATGAGCCAGACCGCCGGCCTGCGCCGCCCCGGTTCCGCCGCGCTGGACCTGGCCTGGGTCGCTGCCGGCCGCATGGACGGCTTCTGGGAAATCGGCCTGCAGGAATGGGACATGGCTGCCGGCGTGCTGCTGATCACCGAAGCAGGCGGCCTGGTGGGTGATCTCACTGGCGGTCATAACCACCTCAAGAGCGGCAATCTGGTCGCCGGCAACCCGAAAGTCTTCAAGGCGCTGCTGCAAAAGATCCAGCCGCACCTGACCGATGGCCTGCGCCGCTGACACGCCCCTGCCCTGCCCGCTGTGCCTGACACCGGGCAGCCAGCCGTTCGCCGACCTGCCGCTGGGCACGGCGACGGCGGCCTATCACCGCTGCCCCACCTGCCGCCTGACCTTCATGGCGCCGGCCTGTCTGCCGACGCCGGAGGCGGAACGCGCACATTATGCCCTGCACCAAAACCATCCCGATGACGCCGGCTACCGCCAGTTCCTGATGCGTCTGGCCGGCCCGCTGATGGCGGTGCTGCCACCCGGTGCGCAGGGGCTGGATTTCGGTTGCGGGCCGGGGCCGACGCTGTCGCGCCTACTGAATGAGCAGGGTTTCCCCTGCGCGGACTACGATCCGCTTTACGCCGCGGATACCGCGCTGCTGTCGCGGCAATATGATTTCATCACCTGCACCGAAGTCGTGGAGCATTTTCATCAGCCTGCACAGAGTTTTTCACAACTGCGCGCGTTGCTGCGCCCCGGTGGCACCCTGGCGATCATGACCAGCTGGCTGATGACCGATGACATGTTCACACACTGGCATTATCGGCGTGATCCGACGCACGTCTGTTTCTACAAGCCGGCCACCTTTCAGTGGCTGGCCCGGCAATACCAGCTCACGCTGACACTGCCTGCCACCAATATTGCGCTGCTGACGGCGCCGTCGCTCTGAAGCAGGCGCCTATCAACCGCGCACTTTGTAAAAAATCTTCTTTAGCCCACCAAACACTCCCGCGCAACAGCGAACACATCGCACTGCTATGCCAGCGCGAGTGCCCCGGCGAACTGCTTTCACCTCAAAACACCCGGGCCGATGCAGGCTTTTTTGCGGTTGCACTGATTTGTCGGCGGCCTGCTGCGTTTGCTAGGTTCAGGAGAGATGCACGCTCAACGCCGACACAACGGAGGCCATCTCATGAGCCTGGAGGGTATGCGGGACAACGGCCTGTTCCGCGAGCAATGTTTCATCAACGGCCAGTGGTGCGACGCCGACAACGGTGCCACGCTGAACGTGGATAATCCCGCCACTGGCGACATACTGGGCCAGGTGCCGCGCATGGGCGCAGCAGAAACCGACAAGGCCATCGCTGCGGCGCAACAGGCCTTGCCGGCATGGCGGGACAAGACCGCCGCCGAACGCAGTGCCATTCTGTATCGCTGGTACGCCTTGCTGATGCAGCATCAAGAGGATCTCGGCCGGCTGATGACCCTGGAACAGGGCAAGCCGCTGGCGGAATCCACCGGCGAAATTGCCTACGCCGCGTCTTTTCTGCAATGGTTTGCCGAAGAAGCGCGACGCGCCTACGGTGATACCATTCCGGCACCCAAACCGGGCCAGCATCTGGTCGTCATCCGGCAACCTGTGGGCGTCAGCGCCGCCATCACGCCGTGGAATTTTCCCGCGTCCATGATTACCCGCAAGGCCGGTGCCGCACTTGCCGCCGGCTGCACCATGGTGGTCAAACCGGCCTCGGCCACGCCGTACTCGGCACTGGCACTGGCGGAACTGGCGCAACGTGCCGGGGTGCCTGATGGCGTACTGAATGTGATCACCGGCAGCGCCGGAGAAATTGCCGACACGCTGACTGCCAGCCATATCGTGCGCAAGATCAGCTTTACCGGCTCGACGGAAGTGGGCCGCAAACTGATGGCCAGCGCCGCGCAGCATATCCAGAAAATTTCCCTGGAACTGGGTGGCAACGCGCCCTTTATCGTCTTCGATGACGCCGACCTGGATCGCGCCGTCGAAGGTGCCATGGCATCAAAATTCCGCAATACCGGACAAACCTGCGTCTGCGTGAATCGATTTCTCGTTCAGGACAGCGTGCGCGATGCGTTCGTCGACAAACTCGCCAGCAAGATGCGTGAGCTGCGAGTGGGCGACGGCCTGGAGAGCGGTGTCACGCAATCTGCCCTGATCAATCGCGAGGCCGCTGAAAAAGTCCACGCCCATATCCGGGACGCACTGGACAAGGGTGCGCGATGCCTGCTCGGCGGTGAGGCTGACGCACGCGGCGGCAGTTATGTACAGCCTGCCCTGCTCACGGATGTCACCGCCGACATGCAACTCTGCAGCGAAGAAACCTTCGGGCCACTGGCCGCCGTCATGACATTCAAAACAGAAGACGAGGCGATCCGCGAAGCCAACAACACGCCCTTCGGGTTGGCCGCCTATTTCTACAGCCGCGACATTCACCGTTGCTGGCGCGTGGCAGAAGCGCTGGAAAGCGGCATGGTCGGCATCAACGAAGGCATGATTTCCAATGCCGCCTCCCCGTTCGGGGGCGTCAAGGAATCCGGCCTGGGCCGTGAAGGTTCGAAATACGGCCTGGATGAATTCATGGAAATAAAATTGCTGTGCATGGGTGCCGGCTGACAGCCGCCGCATCATCTTTCTTGGGGGTTGGCTTATGGCCGGCATACAAAAGATTGCCATCCTGCCGGGCGACGGCATCGGTCCGGAAGTCACCGATGCCACCCTAGCGGTGCTCGACACGCTGCGCACACACTGCGCGCTGCCGCTGCAATGGCAGGTATTGCCGTGGCCCAGCACGGACTGGCACCGCCAGCACGGCGCCATGATGCCCGACGACGCCCTGATGCAATTGCAATCTTTCGATGCGCTGCTGCTGGGCGCACTGGGTGATCCGGGCCCCGCCAGCGACCAAGCACGCTATTGCCTGCCCGATGCCGTCTCTCTGGCCCCCCTGCTCACATTGCGCAAACAGTTTGACCTGTGGGCCTGCGAACGCCCGGCCCGCTGGCAACCCGGCGCCACCTGCTACCTCAGTGATCCCCGTGCCCGCGACGTGGACATGCTGGTGATCCGGGAAAACAGCGAAGGGGAGTACGTCAGTCAGGGCGGCCGCCTGCGCGCCGGCCAGCCCGACGAAGTCGCCACACAACTGGAAGTCTTCACCCGCCGCGCCACCGAACGGCTGATACGCCATGCCTTCGTCCGCGCGCGGCAACGCATGGCCCAGCGTCAGCAGGAGGATCGCGCGCGTACCTTTACCAATGCCGCCGGGGCGTCACATGCCGCGCGCGTCTGCCTGATCACCAAACGCAATGCGCAGCCTTTCTGGGGCGAACTGTACAGCGAAGTGTTTGCCGATATTGCCGCCGCCTACCCGGACATCGGCACACACCACGAACTGGTGGACGCGGCCTGCATGAAGTTCGTGCAGTGCCCGTGGCACTTCGACGTGGTGGTGGCCAGCAACCTGCACGGCGACATACTGACCGATCTTGCTGCCGTACTGTGCGGCGGCCCGGGCATCGCTCCGTCATGCAATATCAATCCTGACCGGCGCGACCTGCCGCCGTTGTTTGAACCCACCCACGGCAGCGCGCCGGACATCGCCGGCAACGACATCGCCGACCCGCGCGCCACATTGCTCAGCGCCGCCATGTTGCTCGACTGGCTCGGCGAGCAGGACACGCTGTTCAGTGAGGCGGCGCATCACCTGCGCGCCGCCGTCGGTCACGACCTCGCTCACCACGCCGATACAGTGCGCGGCACACGCCGCATCGCCCACGATATTCGCGACGCCCTGCTCGCGACACCTCACCCGGCAGCCAAGCGCCCCGCCCCACCTGCCCTCACAGGAGATTCGCAATGAGCCACCTGTCACCGCTGCTGAAGCAATCCAGCACCGTCTGCGCCGACCACGGCCGCGGCAGCTACCTGTTTGATCGTGCCGGCAACAGCTGGCTCGATTTCACTTCCGGGATTGGCGTCACCGCCACCGGCCACTGCCACCCGGATGTCGTCGATGCGGTACGCGAGCAGGCCGGCCGGCTGGTGCACGGCCAATACACCACCGTCACACACCCGAACATGCTCGCGCTCACCGACCGGCTGTACGAAAAGCTGCCCGCCGCCCTGGATGCCATTGCCTTTTTCAATGCCGGTAGCGAAGCGGTGGAAGCCGCCCTGCGGCTCGCCCGGCACGCCACTGGCCGCGCCAACATCATTGCCTTCCAGGGCGGCTTCCATGGCCGCACCATGGCCGCGGCCTCACTCACCACCTCCACCACCAAAGTGCGCACCGGCTTTCACCCGATGATGGCCGGCGTCTGTTTCAGCCCGTTCCCGCACGCCTACCGCTATGGCTGGGATGACGCCACGACGACCGAGTTCTGTCTGCGCGAACTGGACCACCTGTTCCTCACCCAGTGCGCACCGGACGACACCGCCGCCATGATCATCGAACCGGTCCAGGGTGAATACGGTTACTACCCTGCCAACTGTACTTTCATGCAGGGTCTGCGTGAGCGCTGCGACCGCCACGGTATTTTGCTGATTGCCGACGAAATCCAGGCAGGTTACGGCCGCACCGGCCGCTTCTGGAGCCATCAGCATTTTGACGTCACACCGGATATCCTGATCACCGCCAAAGGGCTGGCCAGCGGCTTCCCGCTGTCCGCGATGGCCGCCAGCGATTCCCTCATGCAGCAGGGCCTGCCCGGTTCGCAGGGCGGCACCTATGGTGCCAATGCCGTCTCCTGTGCGGCTGCGCTGGCCACACTGGATGTAATAGAGCAGGAAGCGCTGGTGCAGAATGCACAACATCAGGGCGAACACCTGGCCACCCGGCTCGCCGCGTTGCGCGAGCGGCACACCTGCATTGACGACATTCGAGGCATGGGCCTGATGCTGGGCATGGAAATCACCGACCGCCACGGCGCGCCGGACGGCGCCCGCGCAGCGGCTCTGTTACAGGCCGCCGAGGCAGAAAGCCTGCTGTTGCTGCGCTGCGGCAGCCACGGGCAGGTCGTCCGCTGGCTGCCTCCGCTGACCGTAAACTGCGAAGAGATTGATCTGGCAACGCACGCCTTTGAGCGCGCCCTGACCGCCACCGGCGGCTGAACATCACGAGGCATGACACATGGCAACACCGGTTATCACCGTCCTGACCGCCGAACCCTCGCAGCAGCTTCCGGGTTTTCAACCCGGTGGCCGCGCCACGCTGCATTTTGCGCACGATCTCGACACGCTGCGCGACGGGCTTGAACGCTCCGACATTCTGGTGGTCACGGATTTTCGCAGCACCCTGCTGCACGACGCCTGGCCCGCAGACTGCCCGGTACGCTGGGTACATGCCACCAGTGCCGGTGTGGATGCGCTGCGCATCCCCGCGCAGCATCGCAGCGATCTGACGGTGACCAACGCCCGCGGTGTGTTTGATCGTGGCATCGCCGAGTACGTATTGGGTGCGATCCTGATGTTCGCCAAAGACACGCTGGGCAACCTGGCACATCAACGGGCGCACCGTTGGCAGCACCGGGACACCGCACTGATCAGCCGCCAGCGCGCGCTGATTGTCGGCGCCGGCAGCATCGGTCGCGAAACCGGCCGCCTGCTGAAAGCCGCCGGTCTGCAGATCACCGGCACCGCACGCAGCACCCGCGACGACCCGGTGTTCGGGAAAGTTTTCAGCGTCAGCGAGCTGCCGCGCCTGTTGCCCGACGCTGACCATGTCGTGATCACTGCGCCACTCACGTCCGGCACCGATGGGCTGTTTGATGACGCCATGCTGCGCCACTGCAAACCCGGCGCCTGCCTGATCAATGTCGGCCGTGGCCCGATCGTACGTACCCACGCATTGATCAAGGCGTTGCAGTCCGGCCGCCTGCAAGGCGCCGCGCTGGACGTGTTCGAACAGGAACCCCTGCCTGCCGACCACCCACTGTGGGACATGCCACAAGTCATGATCTCCGCACACATGGCCGGTGACTTTGTCGGCTGGGAGGCGGCACTCGGCGAACAGTTCAGCGCCCAGCTTGATCGTTACCTGTCAGGCGCGCCGCTTGAAAACATCGTGCGCCTGGACAAGCACTGATTTCGGCAAACGCCCGATACCGGAGAAGGTTTCGCCCATGCCCTGACAGCCACGCATCATCGAGGAGCCCCGACGATGTCCCAGGATATTCTCAGTCTTACCGCCACCCGCATGCTGACGCTGTATCAGCAGCGCAAGCTTTCTCCCGTGGAGGTCACGCGTGCCATGCTGGAGCAGATCACACGCCTGGATCACCACACCAACGCCTACTGTCTGGTCGATCCTGACACCTCGCTGGATCTGGCCCGCGCCTCGGAGCAGCGCTATCAGCGCGGCGAGGCCCACGGCAAAGTCGACGGTGTGCCGGTGGCCGTCAAGGACGTGTTTCTTACCCCCATGTGGCCCACCGTCAAAGGCTCGCGCGTGATTGATCCGGCCACCACGCTGGAAAAGCGTTCACCCTGCGTGGCCGCACTGGAACGCAATGGGTACGTGCCGCTGGGCAAGACCACCACGCCGGAATTCGGCTGGAAAGGCGTCACCGACAGCCCGCTCTGTGGCAGCACCAATAACCCCTGGGATGCACGACTCACCGCCGGTGGCTCCAGCGGCGGCAGCGCCGCTGCGGTGGCGCTCGGCATGGGGCCGCTGGCGCTGGGGACGGATGCCGGCGGCTCGATCCGGATTCCCGCCGGCTTCTGCGGCATTACCGGCCTGAAACCCACCTTCGGCGAAGTGCCGCACTGGCCGGCCAGCCCCTTCGGCACGCTGGCGCACGCCGGCCCGATGACCTGGACGGTGGAAGACTGCGCGCTGATGATGAACGTGCTCACCGAGGCCGACCCGCGCGACAGTCAGGCCGCACCACGCCGCCACGTGGATTATCTCGCCGCACTCCAGGGCGGAGTCGAGGGGCTGCGCATCGCCTTCAGCCCGTCGCTGGGCTATGTCGACGTGCGCGAGGATATCGAGCAGGCGCTGCGCGATGCCGCTGATATCTTTGCCTCCCTGGGCGCGACGATGGTCGAAGTGGACCCCAGTTTCAGCGATCCGCTGGCCGCTTTCGGCCATCTGTTCTACGGCGGCGCCGCCAACGCCATGCGTGAACTCGGCCCGCGCAAACGCACGCAGATGGACCCGAATCTGGTCGCCGTGGCAGAAAAAGCCGCGCAACTGAGCATGCTCGACTACCTGGGCGCCGTGAACGAACGCATGGCCCTCAGCGAGCGTATGGCCAGCTTCCATTGCAAGTACGATCTGCTGCTCACTCCGACCCTGCCGATCACTGCGTTTGATACCGGCCGCGAAGTGCCCAAGGACTGGCCCAGCACGCGCTGGCCCACCTGGACGCCTTTCACCTACCCGTTCAATCTCACCGGCCAGCCAGCCTTGTCGGTGCCCTGCGGCCTGGGCCGCGATGGCCTGCCGATCGGCCTGCAGATTGTCGGCGCGCGCTTCCGTGATGAACTGGTGTTGCGCGCGGGCCACGCCTGGCAACAGGCCATGCCGGACACACTGCAACGGCCGCCGCTGTTCTACGGCGAACAGGCCCGGCAACGGGAGGCATGAACCATGGCCAAACCGGATATGGATTTCTACGAATCCCAGGACCCGATCTGGAACCCGGCGCTGCTGACAATCCCCGTGCCGGGCATTCGCCGCATGGTCAACCTGGCCGCCAATCTGGAGGATGTGATCCATCTTTCCATCGGCCAGCCTGACATGAGCGCGCCGGCGCATGTGGTGGAAGCGGCGGTGGAGGCCCTGCGCGCCGGCCAGACCGGCTACACCATGGATGCCGGCCTGCCGGAATTGCTCGACGCATTGGCGGACTACTACGGCCAGCGCTACCAGCGCGCGCTGACACCGGAAAATATTCTGGTGACCACCGGCGCCACCGAGGCAATTTATCTGGCGCTCACCGCCACGTCAGCGCCGGGTCGGGAATTCATCGTACCAGACCCGTCGTTCATGCTTTATGCGCCGCTGATCCGCATGAACGGCGGGGTGGTGAAAAGCGTACCGACCCGCGCCGAAAATAACCACCAACTCGATCCGCAGGACGTGATCGATGCCATCGACATGAACACCTATGCGATCGTGCTCAATTCGCCCAGCAACCCCACCGGCACCATCTACCCGCGCGCCACGGTGGAAGCCATCGTCGAGGAAGCGGCCTATCGCGGTGTCTATGTGATTTCCGATGAGGTCTACGATCATCTGGTCTACGACGGGCGCGAATACCCTGGCGTGCTGTCCTGCTGCAGCGACCTGGACCATGTGATGGTGGTGTCGAGTTTCTCCAAGACGTTTTCCATGGCCGGCATGCGTATCGGCTGGCTGATCGCCAGCCAGGGCGCCATTCGCAAATTGCGGCGCTATCACATGTTTACCACCACCGTGGCCAACACACCCTGCCAATGGGCCGGCGTGGCGGCCTTGCGCGGCGGGCGCGAGTTCATCGACGGGATGTTGGCCGAGTACACCCGCCGGCGTGACCGGCTGGTGGAACTGGTGGCGCAGACGCCGCACCTGACCGGCTATACACCGGAGGGGGCGTTCTACCTGTTCCCGTCACTGCCGGAAGGCATTGACGGCGAAAACGTGGCCCTGCGGCTGCTCAAGGAAACCCGCGTCTGCACGATTGCCGGCGGCACCTTTGGCGACAGTTGCAACAATGCGCTGCGGATCAGCTATTCGACATCACTGGACAATATTGAGCGGGCATTTGAGCGGATAATACCCTGGATGGAAAAACAGGACTTCTGACGGAGTGTTGTTCCGGCGCCGTGGCAAAAAAAAACCGTCACCCGTAGATACCATCTGTCCCCAC
>NZ_AQOR01000057.1 GCF_009846755.1 Alcanivorax sp. S71-1-4 | reverse complement strand
TCTGCCTGATTGTTAAAGAGCGCGTCGGTCACCGTTGTTGCTGTGTGCCGTCGTTGTGGGGGCGCATTCTAGAGAGATTTGGCAGACGGTCAATACTTTTTTTTGAGATTTTCATCGACCGTTCATGTTTTAGCCAAAACCCTGTGATCTGGCTAGTTTTTAACCTGAAATCAGGGATTTAGCGGCTGTTTTTTAGGCAATCTCCAGCATCCGGCCAGCCTGCTCTGCTCACCGCCGGGCCAATCGCCTCACCAGCCGCTCGATGGCGAGCCCGGCGCGCGCCAGCCGCCACCATCGCCGCAGCCCTTTTTCGCCCAGCGCATCCAGCAGCTCTCCCATCAGCGCGAGCTTCTCCCCGGAATAGGGGTACCAGTTCGGTTCGGGCTTGCCCCGGGAAGTATCTTCCAGCACCGCCTTGGAGCGGGTCATGCCCAGCAGCCCTTCAGCCCCTTTCATGCGGCCAAAGCCTGAGAGCTTCACTCCCCCGAACGGCAAGCCGGCATTGCCCTCGGTGAGCATGACGTTGTTGAGGTTCACGCAGCCCGTCTCCAGCGCCCGCGCGAGCCGTTCACCCCGGAGGCGGTCCGTGGTCCAGACGCTGCTGCTGAGTCCGTACGGGCTGGCATTGTGCAACGCGACCGCCTCGGATTCTTCGCTGAAACGGTACAGCGCCAGCACCGGGCCGAAGGTCTCTTCCCGCGCCAGGCGCATGTCGTCGGTGACGCCGGAGACCAAAGTCGGCAGGTAGAAGCGGCCGCATTCGCTACGCCGGCCACCATAATGCACCGTGGCACCTTGCTGCCTGGCCTCCTCCACCTGCTCTTCGATACGACGCATCTGGAAATCGGTGGTGATGCCGCCCAGGTCAGCCTCGGCGCCGGTGCCGGTGGTGATCCGCTCACTCGATTCAATCAGGGCCGCCAGAAAGCGGTCATAGACACCGCGTTGCACGTACAAGCGCTCAACCGCGGTGCAGCTCTGCCCGCTGTTATGCAGATTCCCCCAGCAGGCGGCCGCCACCGCCCGTGGCAGGTCCGCGTCATCGAATACCAGCATGGCATCCTTGGCGCCCAGCTCCATGATCACCGGCACCAGCAACGGCGCCGTCTGGGCGAGAATCTTCTGGCCCGTCGCGAGGCTGCCGGTGAACACCACCAGATCCGGCCGCTCGGCAATCAACCGGCTGCCGAGGTCCCCGCCCCCCTGCACTACCTGCAACGTCTGCAAAAGTAGCGGATGAAGGGCACGAACTTCGTCGAACACCGCGCTCATGGGGGTATGCTCAGAAGGCTTGAGCACCACGGCATTGCCCGCCACCAAGGCAAACATGGCCGCTGTCATGCCAATCGCAAGCGGCAGGTTCCAGGGGGAAATGACCACCGCGACACCGCGGGGCTCGTGGAAGATGCGGCTGCGCTTGCCCAGCAGCGTGATTGGCGTCGGCACGGCTTCATCTGCCAGCACGCGGGCGGCGTTATCGTGCAGCCAATGCAGGTCTTCGGTGAGCTGGAACAGGTCGGAGAGCATCGCATCGCCGCGACAGCGGCCGGATTCCGCCACAATTTGATCCAGCAGCCACTCACGTCGCCGCTGCAGCCAGCCCAGCACCGCCTGCAGCGCATCAAGGCGTACGGCCAGGGGTACCTCACGCAGGGCCGCCGCCGCAGCCCGAGCGCTGGCCATCGCCGCACGGCAGTCTTCCGGCGTCGCCGCACGCTGCTGGTAGAGAGTGGCTCCGGTGACCGGATTGATAACGGGGAAAACCATGATGCGCTCCTTTTGGCACTTTTGTACCAGCAAAGCACATCAAGGGAAAGCGAGCCCAGACAAAAACGGGGCCGGCGCGTCACGCCAGCCCCGCTTCATGCCGTACTGCAAGCGTTCAGCTTGCCGGCTTGCGGCGCATGCGCCGGCGCCCCTGCACCAAAAACAGCAACGGCCCGGACAGCACATACACCACCGCCAGGGTCAGCAACACCAGCGGCGGATCCAGGAACACGATGGCGAAGGCAACGATCACCCCGAGCAGCGCCCTGAATGGCACACGACCGATACGGAACTCCTTGAAGCTGTGATAACGGATCGACGACACCATCAGCAGACCGGCGCCTGCCGTGACGATAGCAACCAGATAACCAATTTCTGTCCCGTTGATCTCACGGCTGGCGCCGAGCCAGACCATGGTCGCCACCAGCCCTGCCCCTGACGGGCTCGGCAGGCCGGTGAAGAAACGCTTGTCGGAACTGGCTGCCTGCACATTGAAGCGCGCCAGCCGCAGCGCCGCGCAGGCAACGTAGATGAAAGCCGCCGCCCAGCCGAAGTTGCCCAGCTCAGACAACCCCCAGGCATAAGCCACCAGGCCCGGCGCCACGCCGAAGGCGACACAGTCCGACAGAGAATCGTACTCGGCACCGAACTGGCTCTGGGTGTTGGTCAGGCGGGCAATACCGCCGTCCATGCCGTCCAGGATGCCTGCCACGATGATCGCCACGGCAGCATGCATGAACATGCCGTTCATAGCGGCCACAATGGCATAGAAACCGGAAAACAGTGCGGCGGTGGTAATCAGGTTGGGCAGCAGGTAGACCCCGCGGTGACGGTGACCGTTGCGGTCACGGGCCGGCTCGATCACCTCGAAGCCTGAATCGTCCTGATGGTCTGTGTTCTGTGGATCAGTCATAGGGCACTCCGTTGATGGCCCAGTTTAACCGAGTTACGCCAAGACAAAAAACGCGGCCGGATGGCCGCGCTTCTTGTACCGCATCCGGGTTGGCCCGGATATCAGTTCTTGCTCTTGTCGATGATCTTGTTGGCCTGGATCCACGGCATCATCGCACGCAGCTTCTCACCCACCTGTTCGATCGGGTGCGCGGCGTTGTTGCGGCGCGCGGCCGTCATGGACGGGTAGTTGTGGGCGCCTTCAGCGATGAACATCTTGGCGTACTCGCCGTTCTGGATGCGCTTGAGCGCATTCTTCATGGCGGCACGGGATTCGGCGTTGATCACCTCCGGGCCGGTGACGTACTCACCGTACTCGGCGTTGTTGGAGATCGAGTAGTTCATGTTGGCGATGCCGCCTTCGTACATCAGGTCGACAATCAGCTTCAGTTCATGCAGGCACTCGAAATAGGCCATCTCCGGCGCATAGCCGGCTTCCACCAGGGTTTCAAAGCCGGCTTTGACCAGCTCGACGGCGCCACCGCACAGTACCGCCTGCTCACCGAACAGATCGGTTTCGGTCTCGTCCTTGAAGGTGGTTTCGATGATGCCGGTACGGCCGCCGCCGACGCCACAGGCGTAGGACAGCGCCAGGTTCTTGGCGTTGCCGGAGGCATCCTGGAAGATCGCGATCAGGTCAGGGATACCGCCGCCCTTGGTGAACTCGGTGCGCACGGTGTGGCCTGGTGCCTTCGGCGCGATCATGATCACGTCCAGATCCTTGCGCGGCACGATCTGGTTGTAGTGAATGGCAAAACCGTGGGCAAACGCCAGTGTGGCGCCCTGCTTCAGGTTCGGCTCGATCTCGTCACGGTACAGTTGCGCCTGGAATTCGTCAGGGGTCAGCACCATCACGACGTCTGCGGCTGCGACGGCTTCCGGCACGGCTTTCACCGTCAGGCCGGCGGCCTCGGCCTTGGCAACGGAAGAAGAGCCCAGGCGCAGCGCCACGGTCACATCCACGCCGGAATCCTTCAGGTTGCAGGCGTGAGCGTGGCCCTGGGAGCCGTAGCCGATGATGGCCACTTTCTTGCCCTGGATGATGGAGAGATCACAATCCTTATCGTAATAGACTTGCATGGTCTTACCCTGAGCTGGTGATTGTTCGGTGCGGCAACAAGGCCGGTTCTGGGCTGCCACCATAGGCTATCCGCCGTATTGCGTAAAATGATATATTTGCAACACTGCATGCCGATTATTGAAACAACAGATGGATACCCGCCCGCTCCAGCTCTTCCTGACCCTTGCCGACACACTGCACTTCGGCCGCACCAGCCGGCTGTGCCACGTCAGCCCCTCGGCCCTGAGCCGCAGCATCCGGCAACTGGAAACCGAACTCGACACGACACTGTTCTACCGCGACAACCGCCGGGTCAGCCTCACACGCGAAGGTGAGCGTTTTCGTGATTACGCCCGCCAGGCACTGGCCGACTGGCAGGCAGTACGGCTGGCATTGCAGGATGAGCAGCGCATTCTGCAGGGCGAGTTGAGCCTGTATTGCTCAGTCACCGCCAGCTATTCGTTTCTGCACGACATGCTCAGCAGCTTCCGGCACAACTATCCGCGCATCGAGATCAAGCTGCACACCGGCGACCCGGCACGTGCCGTAGAGCGCGTACTCAACGGCGCCGAGGACATCGCCATCGGCGCACGGCCGAACCAGCTGCCAGCCGGCGTGGCGTTCCTGCCCATCACCCGCTCGGCTCTGCGGTTCATCGCACCGGCCAGCCAGCCGCAACTGGCCGAGCGGCTACAGGGGCCGGCTGATGGCAGCGCCTGGCAGGATGTGCCAATGATCCTCTCCGAGGAAGGGCTGGCACGCGAACGCACGGACGCGTGGTTCCGCCGGCACGGCGTACGCCCGCATATCTATGCCCAGGTCAGCGGCAACGAGGCGATCGTCAGCATGGTGAGCCTGGGGTTCGGGGTCGGGGTTGTACCGCAGATCGTACTGGACAACAGCCCGCTTGCCGCCCGCATCCGGGTACTGGACGTGCAGCCGGCGCTGGAAGCCTATGAGGTGGGCATCTTCACGCTGATGAAGCGGCTCAGCGATCCGTTGATCGAAGCGTTCTGGCACCAGCGGGAACTGGGCCAGAGCCCGCCATAACACCCGGCGGATCAGGCCGCTGCCGACAACGCCAGCGCAAACAGTACCAGCCCCGCCGCCGACAACGCGGCGCGCAAACACAGCCGCCGCCAGGCCTCCATCACGGACACTCCGGGCCACCAGCCCGCCAGACGCATCAGATGCAGGCCAGCACAGACCAGCAGCGCACCGCAGGCGATCAGCGCGGACAACCATTGGCTTGCACCACGTTCCAGCACCGCCTGCTGCGGCATGTCCGGGTCAATCCAGGCGGTTACCCGGGCGCCGGGGAAAAACACATCCCGCTGCAGCTGCCTGAGCCATGCCCGGTCACCCAGGCGGGAGCGCCTGAAGGCCAGCCGGCTCCCCTGATACGCCAGGCCGTGATGGACATACTGATAACTGACTTCGAGACGCCAGCGGCGCTGCGTTCCGCGCGATGAATCAACCAGCACGACGCGGCTGCTCTCCACCGTGGCTGCCACCGGCTGCCAGCCCAGGCTGTGTTGCCCCCGGGCCAGCGAGATCGCCTCCATCACCGCCAGGCTCAGCCCCAGAGCGATCAGTCCGATGGCCATCAGCCCCATGGACAGGTTGATCCTTGTCTGCAACGCAGACTCGCGGCGGCTGACCGGCACCAGCATCAGCACAATACCCAGCAGCAGCGGTGACACCGTCAGCAGCAACCACCAGCCACCCGGCGTAGAGGGCCAGATCACGACCGGACGCTCCTGGCCACGCACGCCAGGCGGGCGCCCCATCGCACCCGCAAAACGGCAACCCCGACACCCCAACCCCATCGCCCGACAGCCGTCACTGCAGTTATCCCGGAAGCAAGCTCAACAGCCTGTTTCTAGACGATCAGCAGACTTTGCACATCCCATGAACGGGGGTGTCCGAAAGGACAGTGGCGGCCGGAGAGGCACCGGCCGTACTGGTCATGCCATCACGTCAGCCTTCCACGACAACCTGGAAACCGCCAAAAATCAAACGGGCCCCGTCAAAGGGCATCGGGTTTGCCTCGCTGGTCATGCGGGGGTCTGCCATGACCTTGGCCATGCCCGTATCGCGGGCCGCGCGCGAAGGCCAGACGATCCAGGAGAACACCACTGTCTCATCATCACGGCATTGCACCGCGAGCGGGAAAGACGTGAGCTTGCCCGGCGGCACATCGTCGCCCCAGCACTCCACGACCCGGCTCGCGCCATGCTCGCGGAACACTGCCGCCGCCCGGGTCGCGTGTTCGATAAACGCCTGCTTGTTAGCCGTGGGGACGGCTGCGACGAACCCTTCAACGTAATCCATCATGCGGTACTCCTGTCTCGACATTGACGTGGTTGCGAGACCGCCCGCCGGCCGGCCCCGCACTCATTGGCTTGTCGCCTGCCGAGGAGCCGGATCGACAGCACCGCATGGATTTCTCCACCCGCCGCCCAGCGGCCATTCAGAATCGATACTGGCCGCGGTCAATGTCCGCCTGAATGGATTCCGTCAGCGGCCGGTAATACCGCTCCCCCGGCAGCATGACGTAGACCGGGTTAGCCTGCTGCGCCAGGTCGTACCGCTGCTCCTTGAGCTTGTTCTTCTGGTGCTTGAAGGTGCCCGTGGTGTCCATGGCCTGATCATTGATACGCAGGAATACCGGCACCGCATAGGGCGGCAAATCCCGGCGTAGCTGTTCACTCAGGTGTTCAAAGTCATACTCTGCGTGCGGTGCGGCGAGGCGCACCTGCGCCATGCCCGCACGACCGTTCGTGCCGGGAATTTCCACGCCATACACCACAGACTCCAGCATGCCGTCACATTGATCGAGGATCTGCTCCACTTCTGTGGTGGACACGTTTTCCCCTTTCCAGCGGAACGTGTCACCCAGGCGGTCCACGAACTGCGCATGACGAAAACCGATATCGCGCATCAGGTCGCCGGTATTGAACCAGGCATCGCCCTTCTTGAAGACATTGCGGAAGATGGATTTCTCGGTTTTTTCCTTGTCGGTATAACCATCGAACGGGGTCTTGTCAGAGATTTCGCCCAGCATCAGACCGGCCTCGCCCTTTGCTGCACGAATCATGAAGCCCCGTGCATTGCGGATTGGCGCATCCTGGTCCTTGTCGTATTTCACGATGGCATAGGAGACCGGCGAGAAGCCCACCGTGTTGTCAAAACCAAACACATTGGTAAACGCCACATTGCCTTCCGAGGAAGCATAGAACTCCACCACCCGATTAATTCCAAAGCGCTCCCGGAAAGGCGTCCAGATGCCGGGCCGCAGGCCATTGCCGACAATCACCCGGACTTTATTGGCGCGATCATTCGGCTGTGGCGACGCTTCGTGCAGATAGCGACACAACTCGCCCACATACCCGAACGCAGTGCAGTCATGCTGGCGAATGTCTTCCCAAAAACGGCTGGCAGAAAACCGACGCGCCAGCACCAGCCCCGCAGACGCACTGATGACGGAGCTCCAGCAGACCACCATCCCCGTGGCGTGGTAGAACGGCAGCGTGCAATACAATCTGTCATGCTGGTTCAGCCGCACGGCGGCCAGACCAAAGCCGCCATAGGCTTTCCACCAGCGGCCATTGTTGAACACCACAGCCTTGGGCAAGCCGGTGGTGCCGGAGGTGTAGATATAGAACAGCGGGTCTTTGAGATAGATCTGATCGATGGTGTCCGGGTCATCCGCTGAGGCTTTTTGTATGACGTTCGCCAGGTTGATATATCCCTTCGGCGCCTTGCCTGCCTTGCGGGACGTGTCCTGATCCGCCAGAAAATAGAACCGGTCGGCATCCAGCGTCAGCTCACCGCGTACTTCTTCGATGGCTGGCACCAGTTCTTCACCGATCACCGCAGCGCTGGGCTGCACAAGATTAAAACTGTGTACCAGCACCTTGCCCCGTTGCGACGTATTGAGCATGGCCGAACAGAGCCTCAGCTTGGCACAGCCCAGAATCGTGGCGACCAGTTCAGGACGGTTCTCGATGCAGATTGCGATCGTATCCCCTTTACGCAGCCCCTTTGAGGCAAAGTGGTGGGCAATGCGATTGGCCCAGGCGTTCAGCTCCCGGTATGTCCATTGCCGGTCTTCATACACCAGCGCCACGCCGCCCGGATTGGATTGCACTGCCTGCCGGAATCCCTTGGCAAGTCCCACCGGGGTGCGGGTGTCCGTGATCTTCGACATCTTCGAGCCTTTGATCATGGACGGCAGGTTAGACAGTAATGCAGGGACGCGTGACAGGAGTTTCGGCAGAGTAATGACATCCGAGTGACGCATAGACGCTCCTTGGCTGATTGATCGGGCAGATAGAGACAGGCAAACACAAGGAGAGTGGCCTGCACCGAAGCCACTCCCCAACCATTGCGTAGTACTGATTGCTCTCCAACACCGGAGCAAACCAATGCGGTCAGTGATCGCGCATTGCCTGTTTTCTGATAGCGAGCTCTGCGGCTCGCTTTATGTGATGTAGCTCGACACCGCCCTGCCCTCTGCAGGCCAGGCACGGGAGAGAGCCTGGTCCCTTATAGGCAGTTAAACAGCCATTCCGCCAGTCAAAGTGGGACAAATCAGGCGGCATGGCGCCTTTACTGCGCTGGCGCTGCCTGCTTCTTGCCCATCAGATATTCCGCCACCACCTGGTAAGCCGGCAGCGAGGTCGGGTCATTCGCCGCGTTAGCGGCCACGGGATGGCTTGCAAAGCGGGCGATGACCATTTCGGCAGCGGGATCAATATACAGCGCCTGCCCATGCACACCACGCGCCATAAAGGCACCGTGGGCATTGTGCGTGACCCACCACATGTCGCGGTAACTCCACCCTTTCAGAAGCGTATAACCCGCTTTCGAGAAGTCGTCCCGGCTGCCACCGGCGCGAATATCCACTACGGCGGCTTTCGGAACAATCTGCTGGCCATTGTATCGGCCTTCGTTGCGGATCATTTCGCCAAAACGGGCAAGGTCCCGCAGACTCGCGTTGAGCCCCCCGCCCGCAAACGGGGTGCCGGTGGAGTCCACTGACATGTAAGCATCCTGCCCGGCACCGAGTTTGCCCCAGATTCTTTCAGAGAGCAGTTGCGCGACAGAACGGCCACTGACCCGCGCGAGCACCCAGCCCAGCGCATCCGTGTTCGCGGTGCGGTAGTGGAATGCCTCACCATGCTCCCCTTCCTGCTCCACCGTTTGCAGAAACTCGTAATACGAACGCGGCCCCTGATAATCCGCCGGCTTGGGCAACGGATTACCCGCCGCAGCATGGGCCCACACTTCCGCGTTCGGGTCAGCGTAATCTTCACTGAACCGGATGCCCGTCGTCATATCCATGAGCTGCCGGACCGTCGCATTACCAAAAGCAGAATCAGCCAGCTCTGGCACGTAATCTGCCACCTCGCGCTCTGGATCCAGCTCCCCTTCGGCCACCATCATGGCCGCCAGTGTGCCCATGAAGGTCTTGGTGACAGACATTGCGCCATGCTGTCCTGCCGGTGTCAGAACACCGAAATAGCGCTCGTAAACCACCCGCCCCTTGTGCAGGACAATGATACCGTCCGTATAGTTTTCCAGCAGAGACTCGCGCCAGCTCATCGGCTGATCACTGCCCATGGGCATGAACATCAGGGCATCAATATCGTCTCGCAGCGCTTGCCTGAGACGCCCCGGCGCAGCGGTGCCTCGGGAAACATTGACGGTTGGCATCAGTTGCCTGAAGTGGGAGACACTCCAGCGCATGGCCGGAAAACGGAAGTAACTGCCGTCATCAAAGCGAAGGATGCGATCAGGAGGGGGTGGTGAGCCAACCATCCAGCCAAGCCGGGCCGGGTCACTTTCGATGGCGTCAGGGTAGGCGTTGTTTTCTGCCTGGGCAGGCCCGACACCGCAGAACATGAGTGTTGCCCAAACCGCAGCCAGGGCAATCTGGCGGAAAGGATGGGAAAGCATGAACCACCTCCATGTAGATATGACAGAACGACTACGGGACGCGTCTGGATTCACCTGATGGCGGGCGAGACAGTCAATCAGGGACACCCATCCCTTTCACCTAAAGAACTGGGCTCGCCCCCGCCTACACTACACCGGCAACGCGCGGATGCCCGAATCGAACATCCAGATCCATGCGTGTCCTGGCTTTCCTCCGGCCTACCCCCGCCAACGGCCCGGCGTGACGCCGAAGGTTTCACGGAATACGGCAATGAACGCGCTCACCGTGTTATAGCCCAACTCAAGCGCCACCGTGGTCACCGGCATACCACTGGCCAGACGTTCAAGAGCACGTAAAAGGCGCGCCCGTTGTCGCCAATGCTGGAACCGAAGACCGGTTTCCAGCGGGAAACGACGCGTCAGGGTCCGGGCAGACAACCCTGCCCACTGCGCCCAGCCGGCCAGGTCACGGCTGTCCGCCGGGTCATCCAGCAAGGCCCGGGCAATGCGCAACAGACGCGGGTCAGTTGGCATCGGTAACCCGAGCGGCGCGCCGGGCAGGCTGCGAATCTCTGCCGCGATCACCGCCACCAGCGGATCGCGGGTCTCGTCCCAGTGCTGCTCGTCCCAAAGCGCGGCGCGCTTTACCGCCTCCCACAACAGGCCCGACACCTTCAGGATGCAAGGCTGCTCAGGCAACCCCCGACAGAGCGACGCATTGATCAGCATTGCCCAGCCGTCAAACTGCCCGTGGGGGTCAATGCCATGCTCGCAATAAGGCGGGATCCAGATCGCGTGGGCCGCCGGCACCATCCACAATGTGCCGCCCGCCTGGACCGTGAGCAGCCCATCAACGGCACCGCACAACTGCCCCTCGGCGTGACAATGGGCACCGGCCATGCGCGCCTCGCGCTGCGCTTCGCTCTTGTCCCAGACCCTGGCCAGCAGTGGCCCATGAAAAGGCGGAAAGGAGCCACTCCCTTGCGTAATAGCCATGATGGCGTACTTCCGATACTGAATGACGCCTATACGGTATTTCAGCCACCCTCGAAGGGCTAGTCTTTCTTCACCCCCAAGCGCCCGACCTCTGCAGAGAGGACTGAACCATGCGAGCCAACGAGATACTGCCTGATGAACACGACACTCTGAGCATTAACGGGATGACCGTCCGCAAAGGATCGGTCGGTGCCTTCCTCGCCAACGCCCGTCAGTGGCTGCACCCGGCAACACCGGACCACCAGCGCCAACGCGCGCAGCAGGATCTGCGCGAGCTGCTGCCCGCGCTGGATGCTCTGGGGCTATTCGAGATACTGGAAGTCCGCGATCCGGCGTTGCGTCAATGGCTGGACGAACACAGGGAGGCCCCTCAATGACACCGGACGATTTCAAAATCCACGATGCGCGGGCCTTTCCGATTGTACGCCTCTTCCCCGAATCACTGCCGGCGGGATATTCCCTGCTCTGGGAGAAAGAGATGGATGCGCTACTTGGCCAGCCAACCCCGTTTGTGATCCTGATCGGCAACACCGAAGTGGCGGCAGAAGCCCACGAAGACAGCAAACGCCGCACACTCTGGCTCAAACGCAACCGGAATGGCCTGGAGCAACGCTGCAGAGGGCTGGTCGGCGTACAACCCAATGCCGTGAAGCGACTGGTCATGCAGACACACGGGGCCACACTGTCTGCATTGTTCAACGTGCCACTCCGGATCGTCGCCAGTGACGAAGAAGCGGAAACACTGGGGCGGACATTGCTGGCAAGCCAGGAGTAATCAGCCGGCCAGCCGGGCGGTAACACGCGTTACCGGCGCCGGCTGGACGTCCCGCCCTGGACAGGCCACCTTGCCTTAGACATGCTCAGATTGCGGGCGGCCTCATCGGCTGCGGAAATCCATGCGTGTCCCGTTCTGCCCCGTCTATGATCCTCGCTGCCCTGCTTGCTTGCTGCGCGAGACATAGGGCAGAACAAACATATACAGGCCGGTCAGCAGGAGAAGGGCCAATGGTGCGAGCGGTGAATAAGTCACCCACGCCGGAGGTTGCTGGCCATTGCCCATCGCCAGCGCGATGAAATTCGCGATCACTGTGCCGGTAAAGAGAAGGGACACCCAGCGGTGACCTTGTCGTATCCAGTGGCTCACATTCATGACTGTGTCCCCGTCTGGATCATCTTCCATCCGTTGCCCGAGGGGTCACGGAAGCCGGCGTCTATATTGCCGAAGCGCTCGATCGGCTCCTGCGTGAACTCAACGCCACCAGCGCGCAACTTCTCATAGGCGGCGCGGCAGTCATCCACCGCCAGCACCAGTGGCGGCATTGCGCCCTTGGCCACGATGGCGCTGATATCCTCAGCCGTCGCGGCATCCAGCACTGGCGGCCCCGGCACAAACAGGCCGAGCTGGAACAGCGGCTGCTCCGGGTGCTGCACCGTCAACCATCGATAGTCGCCGTTGCGCACATCCGTATGGACCTTGAACCCGAGCTTGTCCACATAGAACGCGAGCGCTTCGTCATGATCCCGCACGTACACACCCACTACCTGAACCCCCTGACTCATCAGACCTCCTTCACTGTGATCGGCTAGCCCGCATTGTTATCTTTCGACGCGCGGCGGCGCTTCTCCAAAACTGCTATCGTGAGGTCCGGTCGGTTGCTGGCCTTGAGAAAACAGACGGGCATCTGATCCTGCCGTTCTTGCATGGCAGCCTTCTCGCGCAGCCGGAACGCCCCCGGACTCTCCCCGGTGACATCGCGAAAGGTACGCCCGAACGTGCCGAGGCTGTCCCACCCTGCCTGAAAGGCGACATCGGTAATGGAGAGGCTGGTTTCACGCAGCAGTGCCGTAGCCCGTTCGATGCGCCGTGTGAGCAGGTAGCGGTGTGGCGGGATGCCGAAGGCGTCCTTGAATGAGCGGGCAAAATGCGCCTCTGAAACGCCGCTTACCCGCGCCAGCCGCCGGACGGGCCAGGCTTCGTGGGAAGCCTTGTCAATCGAGTCCTTCGCCCGCAGCAGTCGCCGCAATAATTCCGGGCTCTGGCGGGCGCGATGCCGGGGGCGCTCCTGGTGCCTCGCCTTTATACTTCTATGGTTCATCGCTCTTTCAGGCCCAGCGGGAATTATTCATCGTATGTCCCGCTTGGGTATACGAAGCCGGCTCCATGCATGTCACACACTCTCCCCCCTCTCTCGTCGATGCAGAAGCAGATATAAAAGACCACACATGGCAGCGCCGTAGATCAGGACATTGGACAGGAAAGAACTGAATTCATACTTATCGTGCATCACGAACCCCGCATGGAGCATGCTATGGAGGACCAGAAAAGCAGATAGCCACACTCTGGTCCGGTTTCGCACCAAACTGTTCAAGCTCGCCATCAGTGCCACCAGTATCGTAAACAGCGGGACATGGGCGGCCACAAAGACCAGCCTGCCCATATCGTCACCAAGCCAACTGGTGAGCGGTAGCACTCTCCATTCGTGATTCGTCATCGCATCCAGTTCATGCGTGAAGAATAGCCCGATACCCAGGTAGAAAAGCCGCTCTTTCATGCTTCTTCCTCATAGAGTGTGCTCCACGGCACATATGACCGATCCGGGAGCTCAGGCAATCACCCCAGGCCAGAGGCCAGGCTCTGGCCAGCTACCCAACATCGCCCGGTTGCCGCTGCAAACGCTTTGAGACGTGCCAGGGAACCCATTGCCAGCGGAATGCGCTGTCGGCGCGGGGCCATGTGCCTCAGCCATGCACGCTCATCAATATTCAGTCGCTGCAAAAGGTCGGCGGCCTGGGCGGATATGGTGCCACGCTTTCCTGCTCTTACTGCGCGTCCTGTCGCATCCACCAACTGAAGGTAATCCAGCAGGCGTACACGGCACAACGTTCTGTTATCAGGCGTCTCGATCTGCTGCGCGTCCACAAAGGGCAACAACCTGGGTAGCGACGGCTCACCCGTGGCGTTTGCAGACCTCAGCGCCTGGCTTCGCTGCTGGAGAGACGTGTACTCCGCGTCCTCCGGCCTGTCAGCCATGCCGGCGCGGACCGGGTTCAGGTCCACATACGCCATGCAACTGAGCAACGCCTTCTCATCCAACAGTGCCTGGCTTCTGTAACGGCCCTCCCAGAAACGCCCTTTGCATTGATCTTCCTCGTTGGCCTTGCGGGCCAGGTATTCATTCAGGCATTTCATGAACCAGCCCAGGTCGAAAAGACGCTGCCGCCAGAGACCAATCATCTCCTGCGCGCGGCAGGCTTCGGCGGGATCTGCAGCGCCTGACCGCCATCGGTCAACCAGAATGTGGCCGGAGAAAATGCTGGTCCATCTCGCTACTACCTCGTCATCCGACCAGGATAATGCACTGTCCCGATCAATTCTCAATACCAGATGATAGTGATTGAACATGACCGCGTAGGCGCACAGATCGATGGCGAAGACTTCGGCCAGTATAGCGAGCCTGTCTACGACCCACTGGCGGCGGTGTTCATAGTCGTGGCCCGAATAGTGGTCGATGCCGCAGAGAAAGGCGCGTCGTACGCAGCGGCAGATGCAGTGGTAGTACGGGGTGTCGTCCAGGGATACCTGGGAAGCGCGGGATTGGGTCATGGGCGGCGTCCTTGCAGAGTGATGCTTCTACAATAGGCCTGTTTGGCGAGGCTGGGTGTCGGAAGGAAGCGCGTGTTTGTGTAAGAGAACCGCTAATTCATACGTGTCCTGACTTTCCGTTTATGTCCTATGCTCTCGTGGGTTGCTGGCTCAATCGCATCAGCAAATAAATCGCAAACCCTGTTGCCACACCCGGCGCAACTCCCAACACAAGCGCGATCCAGCCGTATTTGATACCTGTCGTACGGGCTTCATACACCACCCACACGGCAAGCACGCACCAGCACATGATGGTGTCGGTGGCGTAGCCGGCGGCATAGGGGTTCACGAAGCCAGCCAGGGCTGCACCCAAGATGTCCGGATTTTCGAGCAGGGGCGGCATAACAACAACAGCGAAGACGGCTGCAAAGCCGAGCGCCAATAGCCAAAGCAGGCCTTTGAAAATTGATTCATTCATGTCGCGTCCTTCCTTTCGTTTTTTCTAGAGGCACAAATTTCTGTGCCTCACACCACGAGGCCAACCGCTGACTGGATGAAATCGGGGACACGCACCATGCGGGGACACGCATAGATTTATAGCAGTCACGGAATCACCAGGCCATCACTTTGATTGCGACAGCGGGATTAGCTCATGGGTGTCCTGGATTGATATCGTCAATTCATGCGTGTCCTGGATTTCGTCCTGGATTTCGTGTCCTGGATTTCGCTGGTTAGTTGCTAATGACAATGGAAGCAGCTCGAACCAGTTGCACTAAACCCCATACAAACGTTACGAACCCTCCGATCCCCCAGAGCCAACCGAGCCCATTAAGTAGAGGGGTATGCTTGTCGGCAACCTCAGTTTTAACATGAAGCAGAAATGCCTGACCAATCATATGGATCTTCAGCGTCACAAACAGAATGATCGCCGCCAGAAGGCAATACCAACCAGTTGTAGCAATGCTTGAGGCAGCTTCCGGCACTACGCCAGATTTCTTGGCGGAAACCATGACACTGATTGAAACTGATAGGGCACCACCTGCTATCAAGAAAACTGCGTTCGCGAGGGAGTCAGCCCTATTGCGAATTCGCTCCCATTCTTCGTGATTTTGCTCCAATGAATCCATTAACTCTCCAAACCACTAACAGGTATTAGGACGCCGGCTCGTATATTGAATAACCACGCGCGGCCTATCACAGTTCACTGCTCTGTATAATGACAACCAATACGGCGGCACCATTCGGGGACGCGCATAGACTTATAGCAGTCGCGGAATCACCAGGCCATCACTTT
>NZ_AQOR01000056.1 GCF_009846755.1 Alcanivorax sp. S71-1-4 | reverse complement strand
TGGTAGCCAAGATCCTCGAGTAAAAACGCCAGCCAGGTTTCTGGCATCCAGGCCGAGGTGTGCAAATGAGCCCCTCGGCCTACTGCGTTTGCGATAAAAGGTTACAGGCCAGTAGTTCAATTGGTAGAGCACCGGTCTCCAAAACCGGGGGTTGGGGGTTCGAGTCCCTCCTGGCCTGCCAAATTTTCCCGGCGCTACAGTGGTAGCGGGGTGTCAGTAATGAGTGAAAAGGCAGAAGCGCAGTCCGGAGCATCCGCTCTCGAAGCCGTCAAGTGGCTGGTGGTTGCCGTGCTGGTAGGGGTTGCCGTATGGGGCAACAGCTACTATGCCGAGGTGTCTCCGTTGTATCGCGCGCTGGCGGTGGTGGCCATCGGTCTGGTGGCGGCATTTGTCGCATTGCAGACCGAGCAGGGCCGCGCTTTCAACCAGTTGCGCAAGGATGCCATGGTCGAGGTGCGCAAGGTGGTCTGGCCAACACGTCAGGAAACCGTGCAGACCACTCTTATCGTGCTGGCGTTCGTGCTGCTGGTCTCCCTCATTCTTTTCTTTTTCGACTGGGTGCTCAACGGCATCGTGTCCCGAGTCATCGGATAAGGGGTAGACATGGCGAAGCGCTGGTATGTGGTACATGCCTATTCCGGCTTTGAGAAGTACGTCAAGCGTGCGCTTGAGGAACGGATCAAGCTGCGTGGCATGGAGGAAGACTTCGGTGACATTCTGGTCCCCACGGAAGAAGTGGTAGAGATCAAGGGTGGCCAGAAGCGCAAGTCCGAGCGCAAATTCTTCCCGGGTTATGTGCTGGTGCAGATGGAAATGAACGAAGGCACCTGGCACTTGATCAAGGAAACCCCCAAGGTGATGGGCTTTATCGGCGGCACGCCGGACAAGCCGTCCCCGATTACCGACCGCGAAGCCGATGCGATTCTGCGGCGCATGGATGACAGCACCGACAAGCCCAAACCGAAGACACTGTTCGAGCCGGGTGAAGTGGTGCGCGTGATCGATGGCCCGTTCGCCGATTTCAATGGCGTGGTCGAAGAAGTGAATTACGAGAAGAGCCGCCTGCAGGTTGCAGTGCTGATCTTCGGTCGTTCCACCCCGGTGGAACTGGAATTCGGTCAGGTCGAGAAGAACTGATCGCGACGGGCTGTCTCAGGACGGCCCGTTCAATGGTGTCCGGCGTCCGCCGGACAATGGCAAACCTCAGGGGAGCCATAGCCAGGCTGCGGTCTGGTGAGGCGCTGGAACCCAAGGGAGTACATCATGGCTAAGAAGATTCAGGCCTACATCAAGCTGCAGGTTGCAGCCGGTGCGGCCAACCCGAGCCCGCCGGTCGGCCCTGCACTGGGTCAGCACGGCGTGAACATCATGGAGTTCTGTAAGGCGTTCAACGCCCAGACCCAGGAGCTGGAGAAAGGCGCTCCTGTACCGGTGGTGATCACTGTGTACAGCGACCGTAGCTTCACCTTCGTCATGAAGACGCCGCCGGCGTCCTTCCTGCTGAAGAAAGCGGCCGGTATCAAGAGCGGCTCTGGCGTGCCGAACAAAAACAAGGTGGGCAAGGTCACTCGCGCCCAGCTTGAAGAAATTGCCAAGACCAAAGAACCGGACCTGACTGCAGCAAGCCTTGATGCAGCGGTTCGTACCATTGCGGGCAGCGCCCGTTCCATGGGTCTGGACGTGGAGGAATAAGCATGGCCAAGCTTTCCAAACGCGCCCGCGCGATCCGTGAAGCGGTAGTTCCGGGCAAAGCCTACGCCATCGACGAAGCGGTCAGCCTGCTGGCTGAGCTGTCGAAGGTGAAGTTCAAGGAATCCATCGACGCTGCTATCAATCTGGGTGTTGATCCGCGTAAATCTGACCAGAACGTGCGTGGTGCTTCCGTGCTGCCGCACGGCACTGGCAAGACCGTCCGTGTGGCGGTGTTCGCCCAGGGGGCCAACGCTGACGCCGCGCGCGAAGCCGGTGCCGACGTGGTCGGTTTCGACGATCTGGCCGAGCAGGTACAGGGCGGCGAGATCAACTTCGACGTGGTCATTGCCACCCCTGACGCGATGCGTGTGGTCGGTAAACTGGGTACCATCCTCGGCCCGCGCGGCCTGATGCCGAACCCGAAAGTGGGTACTGTGACCGCTGACGTGGCCACCGCGGTGAAAAACGCCAAGGGCGGCCAGGTGCGCTACCGCACCGATAAAGGCGGCATCATTCACTGCAACATCGGCCAGGTGGGCTTTGATGTGAATGCAGTGAAGGAAAACCTGGAAGCGCTGGTCGCTGATCTGAAGAAGATCAAGCCGTCCTCCGCCAAGGGCGTGTACCTGAAGAAAATTACGCTGTCGACCACCATGGGCCCGGGTCTCTCCATTGACCTGGCTACCCTGGCAATCTGATCGACGGTAGAAAGTTGGCCGCTGCCGCCCAGAGGGTGGTGGCGGCTTTCGGACTTTGAGTTGCCCGCCTGGCGGGCAAGCGTCAAAGACCACAGGCGCCCTGTTCACGGGGCTTAAAACACCAGCCTGCGCAGACGCGGTGTGGTTCAGGTTCCACTGTGCCCCCGCGTATGAAGGCGCTGCCTTCATAAACCGGGTGATCGGCCTCCGGGCCGGTTGAAGCCAATCCAGGAGATGACACAGTGACTCTGAAACTGGAAGACAAGAAAGCCATTGTCGCGGCCGTCAAAGACGCCGCCGACAGTGCTTTCTCTGCTGTGGTCGCCGACTACCGTGGCCTGACGGTCTCGCAGATTACCACGCTGCGTAACCAGGCCCGCGAGCACAACGTTTATTTGCGCGTTGTTCGTAACACTCTGGCGCGTCGCGCGCTGGAAGGCACGAACTTCGAACTGCTGAACGACTCGCTGGTAGGCCCGACCCTGATCGGTATGTCGATGTCCGAGAACGACATGGGCGCAGCTGCCCGTCTGTTCAAGGACTTTGCCAAGGACAACGCCAAGCTGGAACTCAAGTCCGGCGTGTTCGATGGCAAGTTGTTCACCGGCAACGAACTCGACGTGCTGGCCAAGCTCCCGAACCGCGAACAGGCCCTGACCACTCTGGTATCGCTGCTGCAGGCACCGGTATCCAAGTTTGGCCGCCTGATGACCGCGCTGAAGGAAAAGAACGAAGAGCAGGCTGCCTGATCGCCGCCTGATCCACACCTCATTAAAGATTTTTGGAGAAATTGAACATGGCACTGTCCAAAGACGAAATCCTGAACGCTATTGGCGAGCTGTCCGTACTGGAGCTGGTTGAACTGATCTCCGCTTTCGAAGAGAAGTTCAACGTGTCTGCTGCTGCCGTGGCTGTTGCTGCTGCGCCGGGCGCTGCTGCTGCCGCTGTTGAAGAACAAACCGAGTTCAACGTTGTACTGACCGGTTTCGGCGACAAGAAAGTGGGCGTGATCAAAGCCGTACGTGAAGCCACCGGCCTGGGCCTGAAAGAAGCCAAGGACCTGGTAGAAGGCGCTCCGGCTCCGGTTAAAGAAGGCGTGTCCAAAGACGAAGCTGAAGCGATCAAGAAAAAGATCGAAGAAGCTGGCGGTACCGCCGAGCTCAAGTAAGCGCCTATGCGCCAGTCTTTCCGGCTAGTGGGAAAGACGCCGGCTGGCAGCCGTTTTCGGCTGCCAGCCTTTTGTCGTTTCTGACAAAGGGTTGGCCGCAGCGCACTGTGTGCTGTGCCAATCACCGGTCTCGACCGGAACGCCTGTACGTCCCAGGACAAGCAGGCACCCAGGCTCCGGGCCTGAGAAGTTCGCACGCAAGCGTGTAAAGACGTCGCCACCGGGCGATGGATCAACAGCCGAGGAACGCAGATGGCATACTCATTTACTGAGAAAAAGCGGATCCGCAAGAATTTCGGCAAGCTTCCCAAAGTCATGGAGGTCCCCTACCTCCTGGCCATCCAGCTTGATTCGTATCGCACCTTCCTGCAGCAGGACAAGGGCAGCGAAACGCGTGAAGCCACGGGTCTGGAAGCTGCCTTCAAGTCCGTATTTCCGATCTCCAGCTATTCCGGCAATGCGGCGCTGGAGTATGCCGGTTATGAACTCGGCAAGCCTGTCTTCGACGTCAAGGAGTGTATGCTCCGTGGCGCGACCTACGCTGCGCCGCTGCGTGTCCGTATTCGCCTGGTGATCTACGATAAAGAGTCTTCCGGTGCGATCAAGGACATCCGCGAACAGCAGGTGTACATGGGCGAAATTCCGCTCATGACCGAAAACGGTACCTTTATCATCAATGGTACCGAGCGTGTCATCGTGTCCCAGCTGCACCGTTCGCCGGGCGTGTTCTTTGATCACGACAAGGGCAAGACCCACAGCTCCGGCAAGCTGCTGTATTCCGCGCGCGTGATTCCCTACCGTGGCTCCTGGCTCGACTTCGAGTTCGATCCGAAGGACATGGTGTTCGTCCGTATCGACCGTCGCCGCAAGCTGCCGGCGACCGTGCTGCTGCGTGCGCTGGGCTACAACTCTGACGAAATTCTCGAGATGTTCTTCGAGACCAACCAGATCGCGGTGCAGGACGGCGTCTACAAGATGCAACTGATCGCCGAGCGTCTGCGTGGTGAAACGGCCACGTTTGACATTCTGGCGGGCGACAAAGTCGTGGTGGAAGCCGGCCGTCGTATTACCGCGCGTCACATCCGCGAGCTGGAAAAAGCCAACATCGAGTACCTGGAAATTCCGGGCGAATACCTCAATGGCAAGGTGCTGGCCCGCTCGGTGATCGACCAGGACACTGGCGAGATCCTGGTGGAGTGCAACAGCGAGCTGACCGCCGATGTGCTGGCGAAGCTGGAAAAGGCCGGCGTACAGGAATTCGAAACCCTGTACACCAATGACCTGGACCACGGCGCCTTCATGTCCGACACCCTGCGTGTCGACGCGACCCGCAGCCAGCTGGAAGCGCTGGTGGAAATCTACCGCATGATGCGCCCCGGCGAGCCGCCGACCAAGGACGCAGCGGAAAACCTGTTCAAGAACCTGTTCTTCACCGAAGAGCGCTACGACCTTTCCGGCGTGGGCCGCATGAAGTTCAACCGTCGTCTGGGCCGGGATGAAACCGGTGGCCCGGGCATCCTGTATGACGGCCGTTACTTCAGCCTGCGTAACGACGAAGAGGGCAAGCGTTTCTTCGACGAACTGGGTGATGGCACCTCCGACATCGTCGAAGTGATCCGCACCCTGGTGGATATCCGTAACGGCAACGGCATCGTTGACGACATCGACCACCTGGGTAACCGCCGCGTGCGTTCCGTCGGTGAAATGGCCGAGAACCAGTTCCGTGTTGGCCTGGTGCGTGTCGAGCGCGCTGTGAAAGAGCGTCTGAGCCTGGCGGAATCTGAAGGCCTGATGCCGCAGGATCTGATCAATGCCAAGCCGGTAGCGGCGGCAGTGAAGGAATTTTTTGGTTCCTCGCAGCTGTCCCAGTTCATGGACCAGAACAACCCGCTGTCCGAGATCACCCACAAGCGCCGTGTCTCGGCGTTGGGCCCGGGCGGTCTGACCCGTGAGCGTGCCGGCTTTGAAGTGCGTGACGTGCATCCGACCCACTACGGTCGTGTGTGCCCGATTGAAACGCCGGAAGGCCCGAACATCGGTCTGATCAACTCGCTGGCCACCTATGCCCGCACCAACGATTACGGCTTCCTGGAAAGCCCGTACCGCAAGGTAATCGACGGCAAGGTCAGCGACGATATCGAATACCTGTCCGCTATCGAAGAAGCCGAGTGCGTGATCGCGCAGGCTGACTCGAAAATGGAAGATGGCCGCTTCGTGGAAGAGTTCGTGACCGTGCGTCACCGCAACGAATTCACCGTGATGCAGCCGGAACACATCACTCATATGGACGTGTCCCCGCACCAGGTGGTGTCGGTGGCGGCCGCGCTGATTCCGTTCCTGGAACACGATGACGCGAACCGCGCATTGATGGGCTCGAACATGCAGCGTCAGGCCGTGCCGACCCTGCGTGCCGAGAAGCCGCTGGTAGGTACCGGCATGGAGCGCAACGTCGCGCGCGACTCCGGTGTGTGTGTGGTCGCGCGTCGCGGTGGTGTGATTGATAAGGTGGATGCGGGCCGGATCATCGTCAAGGTGAACGACGACGAGATCGCCGAGGGCGAAGCCGGCGTTGATATCTATAACTTGACCAAATACACCCGTTCCAACCAGAACACCTGCATCAACCAGCGTCCGCTGGTGAAAGTGGGTGATGTGGTGGCACCGAAGGACATCCTGGCCGACGGTCCGTCCACCGATATGGGCGAGCTGGCGCTGGGCCAGAACATGCGCGTCGCCTTTATGCCCTGGAACGGCTACAACTTCGAAGACTCGATCCTGATCTCGGAAAAAGTGGTGCGTGAAGATCGTTTCACCACCATCCACATTCAGGAACTGACCTGTGTGGCGCGCGACACCAAGCTGGGGCCGGAGGAAATCACCTCCGATATTCCCAACGTCGGTGAAGCGGCACTGTCCAAGCTGGACGAGTCCGGCATTGTCTACATCGGCGCCGAAGTTGGCGCGGGCGACATTCTGGTGGGCAAAGTCACGCCGAAAGGCGAGACCCAGCTGACGCCGGAAGAGAAGCTGCTGCGTGCGATCTTCGGTGAGAAAGCCTCCGACGTGAAGGACACCTCCCTGCGTGTGTCTTCCGGCGTGAAAGGCACCGTGATTGACGTGCAGGTCTTTACCCGTGACGGCGTGGACAAAGACGAACGCGCCAAGCAGATCGAACAGATGCAGCTCGACCAGTTCCGCAAGGACCTGAAAGACGAGTACCGCATTCTCGAGCAGGACATGCTCGAGCGTCTGCGCCGCGAGCTGGTGGGCAAGAAAGTCAACGGCGGTGCTGGCCAGAAGCGTGGCACCGAGCTGACCAACGAACTGCTCGACAGCCTCAAGCCGGAGCAGTGGTTTGAGTTACGCCCGGCGGACGACGATGTGGCCGAGCAGCTTGAGCGCGCCCAGCAGTACCTTGAAGCGCACAAGAAAGAGCAGGAAGAGCGCTACAAGGACAAGCAGGGCAAGATCACCGGCGGTGATGACCTGGCGCATGGCGTCCTGAAGATCGTCAAGGTTTACCTGGCGATCAAGCGCCGCATCCAGCCTGGCGACAAGATGGCTGGCCGTCACGGTAACAAGGGTGTGATCTCCGTGATCATGCCGGAAGAAGACATGCCGCACGATGAGTATGGCGTGCCGGTGGACGTGGTGCTCAACCCGCTGGGTGTACCGTCGCGGATGAACATCGGTCAGATTCTCGAAACCCACCTGGGCTGGGCTGCCAAAGGCCTGGGCGAGAAGATCGGCCGCATGCTCGACGAGCAGAAGAAAATTGCCGAGGTGCGCGAGTTCCTCGAGCGGTTGTACAACGAAACCGGTGACGTGCATAACCGCGAAGAGCTGAAAACCTTCAGCGACGCGGAAATCGTCGAGCTGGCGCAAAACCTGCGTGCCGGTGTGCCGATGGCCACCCCGGTATTCGACGGCGCCAAGGAGTTCGAGCTGAAAGCCCTGCTCGAACTGGCCGACGTGCATCCGTCCGGGCAGTCGCAACTGTGGGACGGTCGGACTGGTGATAAATTCGATCGCCAGGTGACCGTTGGCTACATGTACATGCTGAAACTGAACCACCTGGTGGACGACAAGATGCACGCGCGCTCCACCGGCTCCTACAGCCTCGTTACCCAGCAGCCGCTGGGCGGTAAGGCGCAGTTTGGTGGTCAGCGTTTCGGTGAGATGGAGGTGTGGGCGCTGGAAGCCTATGGCGCAGCGTACACCCTGCAGGAAATGCTTACGGTGAAGTCCGACGACGTGAACGGCCGGACACGCATCTACAAGAACATTGTCGATGGCGATCATCGTATGGATCCGGGTATGCCGGAATCCTTCAACGTATTGCTGAAGGAAATCCGCTCCCTCGGTATCAATATCGAGCTGGAAAACGAGTGATCCGGCTTCGCTGAATAAGCGAGAGCCTGGATCACAGAGCAACCCGGATTAACGAATAGCGAGCTAACGCTCCTGTTGGAGGACTGGCCTTGAAAGACTTGCTGAATCTTCTGAAAAGTCAGGGACAAGTCACTGAGTTTGACAAACTCAAGATCGGTCTGGCGCCGCCAGACCTGATCCGTTCTTGGTCCTTTGGTGAGGTCAAGAAGCCGGAGACCATCAACTACCGTACCTTCAAGCCGGAACGGGATGGTCTGTTCTGCGCGCGCATTTTCGGTCCGATCAAGGACTACGAGTGCCTGTGCGGCAAATACAAGCGCCTCAAGCACCGTGGCGTGATCTGTGAGAAGTGTGGCGTTGAAGTCACGCTCTCCAAAGTGCGCCGCGAGCGCATGGGCCACATCGAGCTGGCCAGCCCGGTCGCGCACATCTGGTTCCTGAAGTCACTGCCGTCCCGTATCGGCCTGATGCTGGACATGACGCTGCGTGATATCGAGCGCGTGCTGTACTTCGAATCCTTCGTGGTGGTCGAGCCTGGCATGACCAGCCTGGAGAAAGGCCAACTGCTGTCCGACGAAGAGTACTTCGAGGCACTGGAGCAGTTCGGTGACGAGTTCGATGCCCGTATGGGTGCCGAAGCCGTGCAGCATCTGCTGGCCGATCTGGACCTGGAACAGGACATCGCTGACCTGCGCCAGGACATCGAGTCCACCGGCTCCGACACCAAGCTGAAGAAGCTGTCCAAGCGTCTGAAGCTGATGGAAGCCTTCCAGGCTTCGGGCAACCGTCCGGAGTGGATGATCATGACGGTGCTGCCCGTGCTGCCGCCGGACCTGCGTCCGCTGGTGCCGCTGGACGGTGGCCGCTTCGCGACCTCGGATCTGAACGATCTGTATCGCCGCGTGATCAACCGTAACAACCGTCTCAAGCGACTGCTGGACCTCGCGGCCCCTGACATCATCGTGCGCAACGAGAAGCGCATGCTGCAGGAATCCGTGGACGCGCTGCTGGATAACGGCCGTCGTGGCCGTGCCATTACCGGCTCCAACAAGCGCCCGCTGAAATCCCTGGCCGACATGATCAAGGGCAAGCAGGGCCGCTTCCGTCAGAACCTGCTCGGCAAGCGCGTAGACTACTCCGGCCGTTCCGTGATCGTGGTAGGCCCGACGCTGAAACTGCACGAGTGCGGCCTGCCGAAGAAGATGGCGCTGGAGCTGTTCAAGCCGTTCATCTTTGCCAAGCTGGAAGGGCGGGGCCTGGCCACCACCATCAAGGCGGCGAAGAAAATGGTCGAGCGCGAAACTGCCGAGGTCTGGGATATCCTGGCCGAGGTGATTCGCGAGCACCCGGTACTGCTGAACCGCGCGCCGACCCTGCACCGTCTGGGTATCCAGGCGTTCGAGCCGGTGCTGATCGAAGGCAAGGCGATCCAGTTGCATCCGCTGGTGTGTGCGGCCTTCAACGCCGACTTCGACGGTGACCAGATGGCGGTGCACGTACCGCTGACCCTGGAAGCCCAGCTCGAAGCCCGTGCGCTGATGATGTCTACCAACAACATCCTGTCGCCGGCGAGCGGTGAGCCGATCATCGTGCCGACCCAGGACGTGGTACTGGGCCTGTACTACATCACCCGTGACCGGGTGAATGCGCTGGGCGAAGGCATGTTCTTTGCGGACACCCGCGAAGTCAGCCGCGCGCTGGGCAACAAGGCAATTCACCTGCACGCCCGCATCAAGGTGCGTATCGAGGAAAGCGTGCGCGACAAGGACGGCAACGTCACTGAGCGTACCTACATTGCCGATACCACCGCCGGTCGCTGCAAGCTGTGGGAAATCGTGCCCAAGGGCATGGCGTTCGAAGCCGTGAACCAGCCGATGACCAAGAAGGCCGTGTCGCGTCTGTTGAACCAGTGCTACCGCATTCTGGGCACCAAGCACACCTGTATCTTCGCTGACCAGCTGATGTATCTCGGTTTCCGCGAGGCGACCTATTCCGGTTCCTCCGTCGGTATCGAGGACATGGTGATTCCGGACGAGAAAGTCACCATCCTGGCCGGTGCCGAGGAAGAGGTGCGTGAGATCGAGGAGCAGTTCGCTTCCGGTCTGGTGACCCGCGGTGAGCGTTATAACAAGGTGGTCGACATCTGGTCGCGCACCAACGACCTGATCGCGAAAGCGATGATGGACAACCTGAAAAGCGAGACGGTGATCAACCGCGAGGGCAAGGAAGAGCAGCAAGGCTCCTTCAACTCGATCTGGATGATGGCCGACTCCGGTGCGCGGGGTTCCGCGGCCCAGATTCGCCAGTTGGCCGGTATGCGCGGCCTGATGGCGAAGCCGGACGGTTCCATTATCGAAACGCCGATCACCTCGAACTTCCGTGAAGGCCTGAACGTACTCCAGTACTTCATCTCCACCCACGGTGCCCGTAAAGGTCTGGCCGATACCGCGCTGAAAACCGCGAACTCCGGTTACCTGACCCGTCGTCTCGTGGACGTGGCCCAGGATCTGGTCGTGACCGAGCCGGATTGTGGTACCGAAGAAGGCGTGCTGATGACGCCGCTGATCGAAGGCGGTGACGTGGTGGAGCCGCTGCGCGAGCGCGTGCTCGGCCGTGTGGCGGCCCGTGACGTGATCAAGCCGGGTACCGACGAGGTGCTGGCCCCGGCCGGTACGCTGCTGGACGAGAACTGGGTGGACGTGCTGGAAGTCAGCGGTGTCGACGAAGTGCTGGTGCGCTCGCCGATCAGCTGTGCCACCCGCTATGGCGTGTGTGCGCAGTGCTACGGCCGCGACCTGGCCCGTGGCCACCGCATCAACATCGGTGAGGCCGTGGGTGTTATCGCGGCGCAGTCGATTGGTGAGCCGGGTACCCAGCTGACCATGCGGACCTTCCACATCGGTGGTGCGGCGAGCCGGGCGTCTGCGGTGTCCAGCATCCAGATCAAGCATGGCGGCAGCGTGCGCCTGCACAACATCAAGACCGTGTCGCACAAAGATGGCCTGGTGGCGGTATCCCGTTCCGGCGAACTGGCTGTGGCGGATGAGATCGGCCGTGAGCGCGAGCGCTATAAAGTGCCCTACGGCGCACTGATTACCGCCAAAGAAGGTGATGTGGTGGAAGGCGGTCAGGTCGTCGCGACCTGGGATCCGCACACCCACCCGATCATCGCCGAGGTGGAAGGTCGCGTGCAGTTCGGTGATATGGAAGAAGGCATCACCGTTAACTACCAGACCGACGAGCTGACCGGCCTGACCACGATCGAAATGATCGATGCCAAGGACCGTCCGTCCGCCGGCAAGGACCTGCGTCCGGTCATCCGGGTGCTGGATGCCAAAGGCAAACCGGTCACCATGCCGAACTCTGAGACGCCGGCGCAGTACTTCCTGCCGGCTGGCTCGCTGACCGGTCTGCGGGACGGTGCCGACATCCGTATCGGTGACGTGATTGCGCGGATTCCGCAGGAATCCTCCAAGACCCGTGACATCACCGGTGGTCTGCCGCGTGTGGCCGACCTGTTCGAGGCCCGCCAGCCGAAAGAAGCCGCGATCCTCGCCGAGAAGAGCGGTGTGGTGTCGTTTGGTAAAGAGACCAAAGGCAAGGTGCGCCTGGTCATCACGCCGGATGATGGCGGTGATGTCCATGAAGAGCTGATTCCGAAGTGGCGCCAGCTCAACGTGTTCGAAGGTGAGCACGTGGCCAAGGGCGAGGTGATCTCCGATGGTCCGCTGAACCCGCATGACATCCTGCGGCTGCTGGGCCAGACCGAACTGGCGCGCTATATCGTCAACGAAGTGCAGGAGGTTTACCGCCTGCAGGGTGTGAAGATCAACGACAAGCACATCGAAGTGATCATCCGCCAGATGCTGCGCAAGGTGGAAATCACCGAGGTGGGCGAATCGTCCTTCATCAAGGGCGAGCAGGTGGAACTGGCACGCGTGCTGACCGAAATCGACCGTCTGAAGGCGGCCGACAAGATGCTGCCGCGTTTCGACCGCATGCTGCTGGGTATCACCAAGGCGTCGCTGGCCACCGAGTCGTTCATCTCCGCGGCTTCCTTCCAGGAGACCACCCGGGTACTGACCGAAGCGGCGGTCACCGGCAAGGAAGATGGCCTGCGCGGCCTGAAAGAGAACGTGGTCGTGGGTCGTCTGATCCCGGCCGGTACGGGCTATGCCTATCACATGGAGCGCCGTCGTCAGCGCGATCTGGCCCGCGGGCCGGAAGCACCGACCATGGACGAAGTGGAGCAGGCGCTGTCCGAGGCACTCAGCTTCTCCGACGAGGGCTGAGGGCCTGCCGCCCACCGGCCTGGCCGGTGGGCAATGGGCCACAAAGAACACAGGTAGGATGGGCGCTGACCCTGCCGGCTTGACTTGCCGCAGGGTCGTTCCCTAGAATTCGCACCCTTTCGGGTGACGTATTCTTGGGTCATCCCGGTAATCGTCACAGAAATGTAAGCGTGGAGCGTTAGTTTTCATGGCAACCGTAAACCAGCTGGTGCGTAAACCGCGCAAGAGCAAGGTAGAAAAAAGTGATTCCGTGGCGCTGCAAGGCAGCCCGCAGCGTCGTGGCGTCTGCACCCGGGTGTACACCACTACCCCGAAGAAGCCGAACTCCGCGCTGCGTAAAGTCTGCCGTGTGCGTCTGACCAATGGCTACGAAGTCACCTCCTACATCGGTGGTGAAGGTCACAACCTGCAGGAACACTCCGTGATCCTGATTCGTGGTGGCCGGGTGAAGGATCTGCCGGGTGTGCGTTACCACACCGTGCGCGGCACCCTGGATACCGCCGGTGTTAACGGTCGTCAGCAGCGCCGCTCCAAGTACGGCGCCAAGCGTCCGAAGAAATAACACCTGGCCGGCGCCCCCGGGCGCTGACCGCTGCAGTTTCGATGCCGGTACTCTGCTGGAGTGGCCGGTGCCGGAAAGGAAGCCGCTGGCTTCCTTTCGTCGTTGCGCCCTGTGGTGGCGTGATGGCAATCAGGAGCCAAGGCTCCGCTTAGACTACCGCAAGCCAGTGCTTGCGGCGGGATGAGTAAGGACGGGCTGCCCATGTCGGGTTGTCCCGGTTAACCCTGAAGCATTCCCCGCCCGCGGGGTTGTAAGAGGAACACATCCATGCCAAGAAGACGCGTCGCCGCCAAACGCGAGATCCTGCCTGATCCGAAATTCGGAAGCCAGTTGCTCGCGAAGTTCATCAACCACGTTATGGAATCGGGCAAAAAGTCCGTTGCCGAGCGCATTGTTTACGGTGCTCTGGAAGTTGTCGAAGACCGCAAGAAGGCAGAGCCGCTTGAGTTCTTCGAGAAAGCCCTGGACTCCATCCGCCCGATGGTGGAAGTGAAGTCCCGCCGCGTGGGTGGTGCTACGTACCAGGTGCCGGTGGAAGTGCGCCCGAGCCGCCGTACCGCGCTGGCCATGCGCTGGCTGGTAGACGCTGCCCGCAAGCGCGGCGAGAAAAGCATGGCTGCCCGCCTGGCGGGCGAGATTCTGGATGCAGCCGACGGCAAAGGTTCGGCTATCAAGAAGCGTGAAGACGTTCACCGTATGGCAGAAGCCAACAAGGCGTTCTCGCACTACCGCTTCTGATCCAGGCACGCATTGGAACCGGCCTGCCTACAGGCCGGTTTTCGTATTCGCAGCAAGCATGACGCGAGGATAGCAACGTGGCACGCAAGACTCCTCTGAATCGCTACAGAAACATCGGTATCAGCGCTCACATCGACGCTGGCAAGACCACCACCACCGAGCGGATCCTGTTCTACACAGGTGTGTCCCACAAGATCGGTGAAGTGCATGACGGCGCGGCCACCATGGACTGGATGGAGCAGGAACAGGAGCGGGGTATCACCATTACCTCCGCGGCCACCACCTGCTTCTGGAGTGGTATGGCGCAGCAGTTCGAACAGCATCGCGTCAACATCATCGACACCCCGGGACACGTGGACTTCACCATTGAGGTGGAGCGTTCCATGCGTGTGCTTGACGGCGCCGTGATGGTGTATTGCGCGGTCGGTGGCGTACAGCCGCA
The DNA here is from genome assembly GCF_009846755.1 of Alcanivorax sp. S71-1-4. Classification (GTDB taxonomy): domain Bacteria; phylum Pseudomonadota; class Gammaproteobacteria; order Pseudomonadales; family Alcanivoracaceae; genus Isoalcanivorax. Next base: position 1,951 of record NZ_AQOR01000056.1, on the reverse strand, counting down.
GTCCGAAACCGTATGGCGCCAGGCCAACAAATATGCTGTGCCGCGTATCGCGTTCGTCAACAAGATGGACCGTACCGGCGCGAACTTCCTGCGTGTTGTCGAGCAGATGAAAAAGCGTCTGGGCTCCAATGCCCTGGTGATGCAGCTGCCGATCGGTCAGGAAGAAAACTTCAAGGGCGTGGTTGACCTGGTTGCCATGAAGGCTATCTGGTGGAACGAAGCGGATCAGGGCCTGACCTTTGAGCTGCAGGATCCGCCGGCCGAGATGGCTGACCTGTGCGCCGAATACCGCGAGAAGCTGGTTGAATCTGCAGCAGAAGCCAACGAAGAACTGATGGAAAAGTACCTGGGTGGCGAAGAGCTGTCCGAGGACGAAATCCATGCAGCGATTCGTCAGCGCGTGCTGGCGGGTGAAATCGTGCCGGCTTTCTGTGGCTCCGCGTTCAAGAACAAGGGCGTGCAGGCGATGCTGGATGCCGTGGTGCGTTACCTGCCGGCACCGGACGACGTTGAGTCCATCCGTGGTGAACTGCCGAACGGTGAAGCGGCTGAGCGTCACTCGTCCGATGACGAGCCGTTTGCGGCGCTGGCGTTCAAGATCGCCACCGACCCGTTCGTGGGCTCGCTGACCTTCATTCGCGCGTACTCCGGTGTGCTGAACTCGGGTGAAACCGTGCTCAACGCGACCAAGGACAAAAAAGAGCGGATCGGTCGTCTGCTGCAGATGCACGCGAACAGCCGTGAAGAGATCAAGGAAGTGCGCGCCGGCGACATCTGTGCCTGTGTGGGCCTGAAAGACGTAACCACCGGTGAGACGCTGTGTGCCCTGGACCAGCCGATCATTCTTGAGCGGATGGAATTCCCGGAGCCGGTGATTTCTGTTGCTGTAGAGCCGAAATCCAAAGCGGACCAGGAAAAGATGGGCATCGCACTGGGCCGTCTGGCGCAGGAAGATCCGTCCTTCCGTGTGCGTTCTGACGAAGAGTCCGGCCAGACCATCATCTCCGGCATGGGCGAGCTGCACCTGGAAATCATCGTCGACCGCATGAAGCGCGAGTTCAACGTTGAGGCGAACATTGGTGCGCCGCAGGTGGCCTACCGCGAGACCATCACGAAGTCTGTCGAAGCCGAAGGCAAGTTCGTCAAGCAGTCTGGTGGTCGCGGCCAGTACGGTCACGTGCGCGTGCGCCTGGAACCGCTGGGTGCCGACAATGAAGAAGAATTCATTTTCGTTGAAGAAATCCACGGCGGTGTGGTGCCGAAGGAATACTTCAGTGCGATCGAGAAGGGTGTTCGCGAGCAGCTGAAATCCGGCGTGCTGGCTGGCTTCCCGGTGCTGGGCGTCAAAGCGACCCTGTACGATGGCTCGTACCACGAAGTGGATTCCAACGAAAACGCCTTCCGTATGGCGGGTGCCCTGGCAGTGCGTGAGGGTGCGCCCAAAGCTGGTATCGTCCTGCTGGAGCCGATGATGAAAGTCGAGGTGGAAACACCGGAAGACTACATGGGCGACATCATGGGTGACCTGAACCGCCGTCGTGGCATCGTTCAGGGTATGGAAGACCTGCCGGGTGGCGGCAAGCAGCTGCATGCTGAAGTGCCGCTGTCGGAAATGTTTGGTTATGCCACGGCGCTGCGTTCTGCTTCCCAGGGCCGGGCAACCTACAGCATGGAGTTCATCCGTTACGCGGAAACCCCGAATAACGTCGCTCAGGAAGTCATCAAGAGCCGGGGCTGATCAGCCCCGGTGACAGGACAGTAACAACGAACAGAATCTAGAGGATATATCCGTGGCAAAGGCAAAGTTTGAACGTAATAAACCGCACCTGAACGTAGGCACGATTGGTCACGTGGACCATGGCAAGACGACGCTGACCGCGGCGCTGACAAAAGTGTGCCACGATGTGTGGGGCACGGGCGAAGCACGCGCTTTCGACCAGATCGACAACGC
>NZ_AQOR01000055.1 GCF_009846755.1 Alcanivorax sp. S71-1-4 | reverse complement strand
GTCAGCAGGGTCAGGGCGATGGCGTGCGCCACCGGATGCAGACGAAAGGTCCGTTTACGGGCAGACGACAACGGCGGATTCTTTTTCATGGCAAACCGGCCTCGGCACAGGAATCAGTCAGGGCATGGGGCCGCACGCGTGTACGGCTCTCTGCTCAAGACAGATCGCACAGGAAGAACCCGCAAAGAAAAACCCGCAAAAAAACGACGTCCCGTTTCATCAGCGCACACCGCCATGCGCCGGTCATGCCCGTCGCCGATGTGCGCAAGAAAAGATGACAACCGTGCCCGTGCTCAGCCGAGAATCACCACACCGCCCGGCAGGCGCGTGACGTTCAGGGAAAAGGCGCGCTGGATCTGCACGATGGCCTGATCCAGATTGGCGATATCGAAGCGGCCCGTGACCGGACTGCGTTCGTGTTCGGCGGACAACAGCCACAACCGGCCATGGCGGTAACGGTTGATTTCCGCGATCACGTCGATCAGCGGGCGCTCATTGAAACGGATCTCGCCCTGCTGCCAGGCGGGCAATTCATCCGCCGCCAGCGTCGCCACCGGGTAAAAACGCGTCGCGTCATAACGCATGCTCTGGCGCGCCTGCAATGTCTGGTGCCCAAGCGGATGCGCCACACGCGCCACCCCCTCAAGACAGGTGACACAGACTTCGTCGTGCAGGTAGCGCACTTCAAAGCGCGCGGCGCGGCCGGTCACGCGGCCGTCGCCGGCCGCCAGCCAGAATGGCACGGCGTCGGCACCGATCGTCAGCGCTGCCTCACCCTGCAACAACCGCAGGCCCTCCGCCTGCCGATCGTCGCGCAGCCATGCCAGCCGCGTCTGCGTATTCATCGCCACCGTCACCGCCGGTGCCGGTGCCAGTTGCTGCTGTTCGCCGGTGCCGGTACTGAAATCCGCCAGCCCGGCCAGCGTATCGAACCAGGCCGGCGTCGGCGCCATCACCGCCACCGCCCCGACCCCCGCCGCCGCAAGCAGGCCACCGAGCAGGGCGCGGCGGCCGAAGCGGGCATGAAGCACTGTTGCCGGCTGGCCTGACTGCCGCTGCGTGACCGTCTCCAGCGCCGGCCCCAATGCCTGCCAGGTGCGCCGTGCCTGCGCAAACGCCTGTTCGTGCGCGCTGCTCTGCGCACACCAGGCACGCAGCGCCGGCACATCCGACTGCCGCGCCTCGCCCGAGGCGAGACGCCGCACCCAGGCGTGCGCTTCGCGCTCAATCTGCGCCTGTATCACTGCTTCATGCTGTGGCGCTGACCGCTCCACCATGCCTGCTCCTGACTGATGCACCATGCCCGCGCTGGCGCCGAAGACGAATATCTGTTGTTGAGACGATGTGACGGCGGCAAAACCGAACGCCGCGGTACGCCGGATGACAACCGGGTCACGATCCTGACTGCCGTTTCATGCGCGCAGCACAATATTCCTGTGCGCGTTTCAGCTCCAGTTCCACCAGCCGCAACGAGATGCCCAGCCGCTGGGCCACTTCGCGTTGCGGCTGCCCTTCGATGCGCACCGCGATGAGAATCTCCTGACAACGGCGCGGCAGTTCTTCCACCGCCGCCACCAGCGCCTCGAATTCCGAGGCCGCCTCGGCCAGCTCGCCGGGGCCGGGCGACAGGTCCGGGCAGGCGAGCAGGTTTTCGACTTCCTCGCCGCTGAGGTAACGGTCCTGTTGCCGCAGACGATCAATGGCAGCGTTGGTAGCCATGCGGATCAGATAACCCAGCGGCTGGCGGATCGCGTCGCCTTCCTGCTGATAACGTTCCAGCTTCAGCCAGGTGTCATGCAGCGCATCGCTGGCCAGATCAACGCAACCGAAACGGCGCACCAGCCGCTGGCGGATCTCGCTGTAGCGCTCGGTCATGACATCCCGCAAGCTCGCGCTGTTGGCATCGCTCACTTCAGACTCCCGGAAACAGGATCAGACGGATCACAGGGCGGCACCGCCGACGGCGTGATCAGCACAACAAAAGGCGCCTGCGTCCTGGCAGGCATGTCACTCAGACGAAGCTGTTGCAGCAATGCCCGGATACGGTGATCGCGGGCCGGCTGGCCGGATGAACCGAGCAGGTGCACCGCGTCGATCACGCCACCGGCGCCGATGTGCAACGCCAGCGCCAACCGGTAATTGCCGGGCGCGGCCATGCGGTCACCGCACAGGGCATCCACCACCGCCTGTTGCAGCCGCGCCTGAAACCCGGCCTGCGGAGCGGAAGGCGGCACAACCGGCGACGGCGCACCGGCCGTGCGCGGGCTCAGCACATAACGCCTGTCGTCGGTGAATTCCGCGTGCAGGCCGGTGCCGTTCAGCAACACCGCCAGTTCCCGGACAGGCTCGCCCTCTAGCACCGCCTCCGCCGAGTGACGCCCGCGCACCAGTTCGGCGCGATAAAAACCGGCGAAGCCGCTGTACTCTTCAAAGCGCGCCAGCGCCTGCTCCAGCGGCAGCGACGGCAGTAATGTGGACGCCGCCAGCAGCCCGGGGAGACACCACAGCCACCCGCCCCAGAGCGCCCGCCGTACACGCGTCATCGTCACGGCATGCCACGCGGTAACGCGCGGCTCAGGGCGCCGCCAGGTTCAGACGCAATACCAGCGGCTGCGGCATGTCGCGGGGCGGTGCTTCCGTCAGTTGCCGGCCCCGCAACAGTGCGTCGAGCCATTGATCCGCGTTCGGGTTTCCCGTGGACGACATCTGCAACGTCGTCACCTCTCCCGCCGCCGATACCGACGCGCGCACCACCACCGGCGCCGGTGGCTGGCCCTCGTGCGCCAGCGTGTACCGTTCGATCCAGTCGTGCAGCAGCACCGCGTCGGCGTTGTCGGTGTCATGCAGCCAGACCTGAAACTGATTGCCGACCAGATGTGCATAGCTCATCCAGTGCGGCGGAATATCCGACTGCGGCGCGGCACCAGCCAGCGCCGGCACCGACACGACGCCACCCCAGAACATCAACCGCGACAACCAGCGACGCCAGCGTGCGCCGGCCGTCATGTTTTTCGTTCGCATATCACCCCCACCGAAATGGTCGACGCTCGGCCGGACGGCATCTGCCCCGGCCCAAGCTGTGCCGTATCACTGACGAAAAACGGCTCGCCGGCCTCGCTCAGAAAACGCAGAATCCGGTCTGCCGGTACGGCCTGTGTGCGCGTCGCGGATGCCACCGCCGGCGCCCGGTAACCGCGACTCAGCGCATGGCGGCCAGCCAGCCCCGGCGCAGCGTCGGTGCGCGCCACGACCATGCCCAGCACACGCCCGTCGCGGCTGAGCACAGGCGCACCACTGGCGCCCGGCCCCAGTGACGACAGCAACAGCAGCTCTTTTCCGGACGACACCGCCAGCGCGGCGTTGAACATCGTGCGCACCGCAGGCCGTTGCAGCCCGTCAAAACTTTCCGCGAAAACCATGTGCTCATTCAGCAGCGGCGGCTGCGCGAACACGGCCGGCAACAACGGCATGAGCGTGCTGTGCAGCAGCGCCAGATCCTGCTCGCTGTCGCGGGCGGCAACCGCGGCACGGCTCACCTGCCCTGCCTGCACCAGATAAATGGCACCGCACCCGGCCACGGCGTGCGCCGCGGTCAACACCGCGCCGTGATGGTTGATCACCATGCCACTGGCCTCTGCGGTCTGTGCGTGCGCCGGATGGCACAGGCCACAACACAGCATCGCTGCAATAGCGGCAAAGCGTGCAACGGATATGTGACCGGGCCATGACACCCCCGGCACGCGCGCGGCGGTGCACAACCGGCTGGCGTTTTTCCGTCGAGACTTTTTTCTGACACATTTCATTTTTCTTTCCCTTGCATGGCAAAGGGCTGCAACGCGTTGCTTCCACAGGATTTTTTTCATTTATACCGGGATCGCGACGCGGCAACACGCGCACGACGAGGGTATACTTTTTCCATTCCATTGCCATGAAGGCAGCGCCCGGGGAGCAGCACCATGCACACAGGACACCGGTTGATGATTGTTCCATTGCTTTGCCTGTGCGGCATCGTCTTCGCCAACGACGAAACCCGCGATGTGCCCAGTTGTATTTCGGTAGAGGTCAACGGCAGCCGCAGCCCCAGCTACGATTGCCTGAGCAGGATGATGACACCGCAGGACGATGTCGCTTCCCGTTCGCTGCCTCATTTTGATTCTGCGGAAATCATCAACCGGGGCGGAAATCAGCTCGGCCTGTTCAATCGCGCTGCCACGCAGATTCGCCTGGGCAGCAACTTTGGCCACAGCGTTCACCCCAACAAACCGCCGCGCATACCGGCACCCAATCCGCTGGTACCCAGGTAAAAAAAAGCGGCAGCTCCGGGGGGAGACTGCCGCTGGAGGGCGTGCGAACGGTTACATCAAGTTCGCACGTTCTTCTTCCGTCAACCGGGATTTTGCTTCTTCTGACAAGGGCCCGGTACCCAGCACATCCAGTGGCAGTGCGCCGCCACTCATCGGCCCGCTCGCGCCCGGCGACAACGATTCGTCACCGAAGCCGAGAATCTCCACGGTAATGATGGAAGGCTGTGCACTGTTGTTGCGCCGGGAGACGGTTTCCGCCGCCTGCGAGGCCGCCGTGCTGGCCGCGCTGGCCGCCGTCAGCGCGCCGGTGTTGACCGCCGCCACCACCGGAATGCCCTGCGCTTCGCCCTGCACCTGAATGTTGTCGGCGTTGAGCACCTGCAAGGCCGCGATGTTGACGTTACCCGACACACGAATGCCCGCCTCGCCCGCGTCAATGGTGCCCAGCGGCGCGATCAGGTCGATGTCGCCCGGCTCAATGCCGGCAATCGGATTGAGCGTGGCGATACCGGCGCCGGAGCTTGGTGCATTCGGTGACAGCGCGACGTTGCCCCACTGGTCGTACACGCGCAGTGGCGGCGTATACACCTGGGTGGTCTGCGAACCGCGCCCGGCGTTGATGTCGCCTTCCTCGGACCAGGCCTGGATGTCACCGCCAAACACCGTCATCACCCGGCTCTGGCCGAGCAGAATGCTGTCGCGGGAGAACTGGCGAATGCTGCCTTCGCCCAGCGTCACCACCCCGGCGCTGCCGGACGGTTCAGTGCCTTCCACACCCAGCGTCTGGGCACCGGACGGTGTCAGCAGATGAATGTCGCCACCGCGCAGCGTCTGGATGCCTGCATCACCGAACATCACCAGGTCGCCAGCAGCGCTGCCTTCTTCCGCACGTTCCGGGAAGGCGGCCTCGATCACGCGGCGACCGCGCAGATAACTGCCCGGCCGTGGGCCATCTGCATCGTTGAATTCACGGCCACTGGCGAGTAGTTCCGCGAACAGCACCTGCCGCGCAAAGATTTGCTGCGCACTGTCGTTGAGCCCTGCAAAGACTGCCAGGGCGCTCTCCAGATTTTCACCCTGGAAGCCGTAGCGCGCCGCCAGCCACTCGATCAGTTCATCGGTATAGACCGCGGCCACGCGATCCGGCTGATCCGCCAGCGGCATGTCCTGATCGGCCAGGTTGGCCGGGTCCAGGTAACGCGACAGCAGCCCGTCCACATCCAGCGGTGAATCTGCCAGGCCGGCCATGACGGCGATGTCCGCGCCACGACGGTTGTCGCCCTGCACCACCGGACCGAGCGACACGATGCTGGCCTGATCCTGCATCAGGATGGAGCCGCCGGCAGAGACTTCCAGCAGGCCGGGGCCGGCGACGCTGAAGTTGCTGGTGAGGATGCGGCCGCCGGCGTGGACGCGGGAGATGTCGTTGTCGTTGTGGTGGAGGAAGAGGTTGCCGCGGCTGGTGGCGCCCTGGTACAGATTGGTGATGCTCACTGACTCCCCGATGGCCCGCCCTGAACTGATGATGTCGCCTCCTGCGGACAGCCATGTCGGGCCGCCAGAGACATACCAGGTATCGCCGCCATACTGGGGCCCGAAGGTCACCATCTCGCCCAGATTGATGTCTACAATGTCACCTTCCGATGCATAAACGTAGGAGACGTTGCTGGATGGCGCCTGCGTCAGGGATTCCGGTGTCGCCGTATTCGGCCCGAACGCAAACAAGGCTCCTTTGCCGTCCCTGCCGCCTTGTCCATTCAGCGATATTCGCTCGTAAACATTGTCGACCCGCTGCTCATTCTGCGCACCTTGATTCAAGGTACCCGCAAAGCCCGGATTAAATGGCGTTGCTATGGCCTCCTGGGAGGCAGAGGATTCGCTGATATTTATGTCACCGCCATAAATACTGTGCCTCGCCAGCAGATTAAGCGCGCCGCTCTCGGAAGGGGCCATCCAGATACCGTAAATCTCACTGATCTGATATTCGTTCAGGCCACCACCAGTGGCTGCCGCGCCAAAGAAGATATTCTCGCCCGATGCAATGCTGAACCTGGCCGGGTAAATGAAGCGCTCTCCATCAGAAGAAGCATTCATGATTTCGTTCAAGCGACCATACTGGTTCCGCTCGACGTATTGTGTGCCGGCAGCAACACTGGCTCCGGACGATGCAAGAGTCAGTGCAGTGCTGTCTGTCCAGAGAGAGAACCAGGTCTCTCCCCCCGCCACCTTGTTCCCTGCATATTCGAACGGCAGCGCCGTAATGCCAGCCACCCTGCCCGGATCGCTCACACCCGCCAGGACCAGATCGCCGAGCGCATTCAGTGTGAACTGGCTGTCGCCCGGTGCCAGGACCAGACCACCCGCCGCATTAACCATGCTGCTTTCATAGGCCGACTGGTACTGCCACTGGTTGTTGATGCCTGCGCTGTCTCGACCACCATAGAAACGCTGCATGCCTCCGATTGCCCGCGTCGACACCGATGTCTGGCCACGGAGATTCACTATCAGCCCCGACAGATCCTGCATTCCAGTCTGAGTTCTCATCACCTGGGCTGAGTACAACGGATTCAGGGCGCCGCCCACATGAATCGAAATGTCTCCTCCCCCCGTGAGGGAAATCCGGTTTTCCTCAACTCTACCGGTACCCCCCACAATGACCGACAACCCTTCGCTCTTTGGAGCACCCGCTGCATTGAGCATCTGCCCATTGGTCTTGCCTGCGTTGATGACGCCCGCATCACCCCCAATGGTCAGTGCAACATTGCCCCCGCCCAACGTGCCCAGGCCTGTAAAGCCGACAAGATAGGGCGTGTTGCTGACAGAGAGCAGTTCTTCGGGTGAATATTCAGACTGCGTTGCGTTTGAACCCGTGTAAATATCCGGCACGCTGCTTTGGTCGACGTAAGTGCCAAAGTTGATCCACCAGGCCGTGTTGACGGCAGAAACATCTGATATATCGCCAGTACCCTGTCGCCAGAGCCAGTTACCTATGGCTGACATCGACGCGGCACGTCTTACTGCCAGGTTTGAGGCCGTATTGCTCAGCAAGGCACTTGACATTGTCCCGGTAAGATCCCCTCCTGCGGTCAGGCTGAGATTGCCACCTGCTGTCGGGAACCAGGCCTGGTACACGCCGGTATCCGGATGCACCAGTGCTTCGTAGTCTTCTATACCGTGTGCGTCACTCAATACATTGCCGTTACCCAGCGTCCGGTCACGATTGAAACCCGCATCCACTGGAAGCGGTGTCCCGGCCGTGTAAACGCCGTACATGGACTCTATCGCCACATCGCCGGCGGCAACGATGTCCAGGTCACCCGTGCCGGTTCGGATCACACTGAAGTTCGTACCCGCATAAACCCGCCCAATCAGATCAACCTGTGGCTCTTCGTTGACCGGTGCCTCCGGATCACCCACGGCAACACACCATGTCGGCCGGGCCGCACATAACCGCTCCTGATTCTCAGGGACGGGTTGCCAGGCAATCGAACCTCTTTCCTCTGACCAGTAGTAACCCACACCCAGCTCTACACAGGAGCCCGGCCGGATATCGCAGATACGCTGCTGGTTCGCCGGTACCTCCGTTAGCGGAGGCCGATTGAGGGAGTTGCCCGGGGCCCAGACAATGAGGCTGCTCGGTGAAGGAGGGATCTCCTGGTACACACGGGCAAACTGGTAGTGGTGATCCGACAACGTCAGGTTTCCACGTACACCTTTCGGTTGCACCGATCGCGTATTGGCCGCTGTCATGTCTGCGCCGGCCACAAGCCGCATGTCCCAGGATTGGGAACCGGAAGGCAGCATGGCCGCTACCGCCCAGTTTTCACCTTGTCGGCCATCCATTGCAGGGCGTAACGGCCATTCTTCCGCGCCAGCCGGTAGCTTCAAATCACTCCGGGCCGGAATAAGGGCCCCCATGGCCAATGTCAGATCTGATGCCAACACCACCGGATCCGTCGTGGTGCCGGTTGCCGTTCGCATCCGCACCGGCAGCGGAACCCCCGCCGGCCAGACAACGTTATTGATCGGCGTATTTTGTGCCAGCATGAAACCGACACCCAGCGTTGAGCCTGCCCCCAGCACCAGCGGTGCACGCAGCAAGGTGCCAGCAGCGTATACATTGCCTGCGGCATCGGTGACATCGCCACGCAGTAGTGTGTTGGCAGGCAACGTCGTGTCCTGGCCGAGTATCACAGGCACAGGCAGTTCGGTACCGGCCTGCATGATGAAGCCCTGCAACGGCACGTCGTAGTTCAGCACCCGCCCCGCCGGGAAGGTCGTTCCCTGAGCCAGCGTCACGCCGGCTCCCGGCACAATCACGTCCACACCGTACGGATTAACGCCCGGCAACAGCACCCAGCCGTTGTCATCGGGTGTTTCCGGCGGTGGCGCGAAACCGTCGTTGATACTGCCGTAGATATTCAGATCACCGCCGGCGCGTATCGCCAGCGCACCGGCTTCGCCGGAACCATAGACTGCGGTTTTTTGTGTGTTCGGATTGAGGCTGGCGTAGCGATGGCCGGACAGGTCCAGATCACCCTGCACGACCAGATCGCCATCCGCTGTGGCGCTGACGATTTCCACCGAAGGCCGCAGGTGGAACACCTCCTCGTTGCCGTCGCGCAATCCCGCCAGGCGGGCCATCAGGTCATCATTGACCAATGCGGCATTGATGAACTGTTCGCTCTCCGCGTGCTTGGCATCCAGGTAATCCTGGTCGATGACCTGATAGGGCCGGCCGCTGGCCGCCTCATCGGTGCCATAACGCGCATCGTCGTAACGCCAGTTGCCCTGCACGGCGATACTGCGCGCGCCGCGGACAGTGACCGGGCCCTGCACATTGATATCCATATCACCGCTGGTCGCGCTGTCCAGGCGCGGCGCAGTCAGCGTCACGGTGCCCAGCGCGCGGCCATCGTGTTGTCCGGCGCCGGTGCCGGTCGGTGCCCCGGTGCCAAAACGCAGATCCATGCGCGCACCGCTCGCCAGCGTCAGCGCGCCATCGCCCGAGTTCAGCTCAATGATGGCGCGGTTCGGTGCCTCGATGATCTGGCCGTAGCTGTCCACACGCAGGAGGTCACCGTGCGCATCGAGCACGGCGCTGTCGGTCAGGGTCAGGCCCTGTTTGCCGGCCAGGCGAATGCTGCCGACCTGCGCGCCGGACGCATCAATGGTGCCGTCGACCGTCAGTAGCCCGTTATCCAGCGAAATGCTCACGTCACGCGCGCGTACTTCGTTGCCGACGGTGAGGTCGCCCTGTTTGATCTGGAAATGGCGGGCGCCGAACACCTCGCCGGCGGTCAGCCGTTCGTTCAGGGCGGCGAAGTCGCCAAGCCGCTGCGCCCGGATATCCACGCGCCCGGACTCATAAGGCACCCAGGTGCCGCCGGCATCGTACTCACCGCTGCTCTGGCCCAGGATGGCGCCCAGCAGCAGGACTTCACCGGCATCGTCATCGACCGCCACGGCGGTGAGGCTGCCGGCGTGGTTGTTCTCTGCGGACAGGTCTATCTCGCTGCCGGCGCTCTGGTGAATATTGCCACTGGCGCTTTCCAGCGTGACGTTGCCGCCCCAGCTATAACGGCTGACATCGTCGAACACGATTTCGCGGCCTGCCATATCAATGTGCGCGGCGTCGGTCAGGATCACGTCATCTTCGGCAGCCAGGGTCAGCTTGCCGCTGGGCAGCATCACCTGCGTGTCCAGCGTGATCTGTTGGCCCTGGAACACCAGGGTGGCGCCGAGCGCGTCATCCCGATCAGGCAATGCGGTGCTGGCGCCGGCCGGGGTCGTCAGCAACAGGTCGCCACCGGCACGCACACTGCTTACCGCGCCGGCTTCGCCGGTGATCACGGGCGTTTCGATACGCAGGTTGCCGCCGTGGTATTGCCAGCCTTCGCCCGTGACGTAATCGCCACGGGACTGATACACCGACAGTTCACCCTGATTGTTGGCGGTGAACATCTCGGTGGCGCGCAGGACGACATCGGAGAAGCCCAGGATCATGCGCTGCACGGTTTCCGTGCCACCGGGGCGGCTGTCCGGGCCGTAACCCAGCTCGATCACCCCCGCGTGGATATTGAGGCGGCCGCTGCCTTTGCCCGGGCCGATCTCGCCGACGCCACCTACGGGCGCCGGCAAAGGACCCGTCGTGCCGTTCCAGACCAGATGACCTGTCTCAAGGGTGACGGTATTGTCAGCCCCGCCCGCCCCCATGATGGCGGGGGTGGTCAGCACGAAGGTTTCCAGGGTGGAGTCGCCGCTGTCGTCCAGGGTCGAGAGCGTGATATCGCCAAACACGTTCAGGCCCTGGGAGGCGCTCAGGCTGAAGCGCTCCATGGCCGGTGCGCCGGTGGACGTGTCACCGGTGAGCAGGCGTTCCAGCACGCTCTGGTTGAAGGAGAAGCCATCCGGCAGAACACCTGCCGCTGCTGCCGCTGTCAGTGACGCGGTGTCGCCCAGATTGACGGCGCCCAGCGCCAGCGCCAGATCTCGGGTGCCGTACAGGGTTGAATCGTCCAGCAGCAGGTCGCTGCCCGTGGCGAACGCCAGCGTACCCTCCGAGTACAGGGTCGCCGCGGGAGCGTCTGCCTGGCCTGATACACCAATGCTGATGGGCGCGGGCCGTGCCGTGCTGGCGTCCTGGAACAGCACCTGGTGCGCGCCATTGGACGCAATGACTGCCGCTCCCTGGACATTGAGGGTGTAGCCGCGTCGGGCATCCAGCGATACATCACCCTGGCCAAGCGTGTCGACGCCCGCACCACGCTCGATGGTCAGCGCGTTGTCCGTGCCCGCAGCGCCCAGGATGACTTCCGACGCCCGCAACATGGCCCCTTCACGCAAGGTCAGACTACCGCCCCCCTGGATGATCAGCATGCCAGGGTTGTTGTCCGGTTCTTCACGCACTTGCGCGCCAATCACCAGCCGTTCGGCATCTTCCGCCAGCGCGTTGAGCGCGGCATCATCCAGAGAAACACCGGTGAAGCCGGCTGTCCGGCCATGCTCAGCAGACACGACTTCCAGCACGGGGCTCGAGCCACCGGCGCCCACCTGGACCGTTGCGCCGTAACCGCCGTCCACCGTCTCCGCCTTCAACTGGCCGGCAAAGGTCAGCGCCGGATGAGCCGGATCAAAGGACGCCAGCCGCAAGGCCAGTGTCTTGGCATCTTCGGGTATCGCGGCTCGCAACGCGCCGGAAACCGCCGCCGCCGAGGTGACGAACTCCGAATAGGTGGTTTCGTTGTACTGGGAATAGCGGCGCACCAGATCCGAGGAGGTCAGAAACACCTGACGTGCCAATGGGTCGCGGACAGCCGTGCCGGCAATGCTGAAGTGCGCGGGTGCACTCCAGGAACCGTTTCGCATCGGTGCCGTACCCGTCGCCAGCACGCCACCATTGACCTCGACCCTGAAGGCGCCAGGCAACAACGCATAGGTGGACGGCATCAAGGTATAGGTCCCCGCCGGCAGGCCTGGAACGCCGTCACCCAGCGTGATCTGCTGACCCACCAGCGGATCGCTCGCCCCGCGTGCCGGGTCTATGGGGGCATAGCCGGACACGGCACCTGGCACGATGGCATAGACCGGGTTGGTGGCCAGTTCCGGGAACACGACACCCTCTGGTGTCACCCGGATCAGTGGGGCGAAACGGACGTCGCTGGAGCCACCGCGCCCGGCCACAAAGCCGGCGCCGAGCAGTTCGCCGCCGCCGGACAGGTCCAGCACCGCGTCCTCTTCTACCGCCAGGCTGCCGGTATTGATCTCCACCCTGGAGGCGTTGTTGCCTGCCGTCAGCCAGGCGCTGACGTCCACTTCCTCACCACCGTACAGCCAGGTGAGGTCGTCCACCGTGCCACCATAGGGCATGGCCAGACCGGCCCCGCTCACCGAGGTGAGGCTGCCGGGCAGCAGGACCACCCGGCTGGCATTATCAGGGTCTGCCACATTGCCCGTGCCCAGGCGGATGATGCCAAGTGGCGCACGCAACACGCCGGCCTGCTCAATAATTCCGGCCCGCAATTCCAGCGTGCCAAAAACCGAGTAGGGCTGCGCCGGCACCTCGCCATCGGTCGATCGGGCTATACGCAATGTGCGTTCAGTATCCAGCGTTGTGCTGGTGAGATAACCCGCCGTGACCGTCGCTGATGCCCCGGTTGCCGGATAGACCTGCGCCGCAGAAAGGGTGAGGTCACCTGGCAGCGTCAGCGCCGTCGCGCTGTCCGAGACAGCGTTGAGGAACCGCAGGTCCCCCGTGCTGGTCAGGCTGACCTGATCAAAGCCGACACGGTCCATCGCCTCGCCACCTGCCGCCGCAGGCGCCCCGATGCTGGTGCGCACCTGGTCTCGCACGTCAATGTGGTCCGCCGTCACAGCGAGATGTGCCGCAGACATCGTCTGCTGGGCGGACAGGGCGCCGGTGCCGTTGGGATTGAGCTCTGACCTGACCCTGCCGGGTGACAGGCTGTTCTGGCCATTCGCTCCAGCGAGCAGGACATGGGGGGCTTCGAGGTATACTTCTGCATCACTGGCAGCCCCCTCCGCCAGGCCGATAACCTGCGCGTACAGGGCGAGACTGCGCCCCAGCTGAAGCGAGACATCGCCGTCGAAACTGAGCGCCCCTTCGCTCAACAGACTCAACTGATCAAAACCACCCTGCGTGACCTGATCCACGCTCAACACCGCCTGGCCAAATGCCGGCAGCTGATCTGATGCCTCGACGGCGTTTTCGCTGACAATCAACTCACGGTAGGCGCGCGTTTCCGCCGGGGCCGCATTGAGATACGCCGGTGATCCAAGCACCAGACTGAGCAGCCCGCCAGAGGCACCCTCGCCACCCGACCGGGCCTGCATTTCACCGTTCAGCAGCAGGCCGTTGTTGGATGCCAGCTGGATCTCGCCACCGTGGGACGCCAGCTCGGTCGCTACCGCCAGACCTGTGGGCGTCAGACTGGCGCTTGCCCCCGACGCATCCAGCACCGCGCCCTCGCGGATCACCACGAAAGCATCCGATGCCCCGCTGGCGGTGCCGCTGGCCGGCGCCACATCGCCACCAATACGGATACGTCCGCCATCCCGGACTACGCCAAATACCAGCCCATCGCCGGTATTCTGCGTGTAGGCGCGGCCAGCCACATCCAGCCGCGCGCCGGCGCCAACCTCGATCACTCGCTCCAGCACCGCCGCATTCGAACGCCCCGCTTCGATCGCGGCATCGCTCAACGAGGGATCGCCTATGAAGATCCCCCCCCCGGGGGCAATCAACGAACCATCCACCTGGATATCGCCGGTGCCAAGCAGCGAGATCGTCTGCCCTGCGTCCACGCGAAGCGCAGCGCCTGCACCGATGCGGGCATCGGCAATGATCGCCGCGGTGCCCTGCATGCCGCCGGCCGTCAGGGTGACGCTGCCGCCCTCACGCTGCTGTAGCGCCGTGTTGCCCGGCACAGCCGACCAGTACTCGGGGGGCAGCCAGGTTTCCAGTGCCTGGCGGGCCATGACATCGTCCGCTTGATAGCGGCTGGTCTGCGTGGACCAATAAACCGGCACCGTGACCTCAACCTGCGTTCCGTCCGCAATCGCCAGCCCGCCACGCCCGGCGATGTCGTAATGAGAAAAACCGCTGGAAAACAGCGAAGGCAGCAACCAGACAGCCTGCCCGGCAGTCGGCGTCTCGTCGGCAATCACCACCGCCTGGCCGGTTTCGACGCGCAGGGTACCTCCCCCCTCCACACCGATCGCATTGAGCCGCCCGTCCAGCACCAGTGCCCCCGTGCTGGTTCCGGCGCCAGCCACCAGCGTCACGTCGCCGCCACGGCCCCCGACAAAATCGCCCGCTCGGGTATAGGCCGCGCCAGAAGAAACATCGATGCCACTGCCAGCCAGCAACCGCACATCGCCGGCGCTGCGCAGCGAGACGCTGCCGCCGTTCAGCCAGGCGCGGTCGCGGGCGTCGCCGCCGGTCAACTCGTTGGTCCACAGCCCGGTCGCGTCCAGCCGTACATTGTCAGCGACGGTGACACCGGCCTGCAGGCCCGATGGCACATCCAGAACACGATCCTGTTCCACCGGTACACCGGACTGCAGCACGACTTGACGCGCCACGTTACCCAACTGGATATCGCCACTGTGTACAGTGATATCGGCGTTCACGTCCACCAGGGTGCTATAGAGCTGCAAGGCACCGCCGGTAGCCAGTTGCAGCGCCTCCTCCACGGCGATGTGCTCACGCGCGGCCACGTTCAGCCCGCCCAGTTGCTGGCTGTTGAGCCAGTCCGCGTTGAGCATCAGGGCGCCGTCTGTGGCGGCACCACCGATCTGCACCGTGTCCACGGTGGGATTGAACTGATAGCCAAGCCGGCCTTCGTCTTCCAGGTAGTACGGAATGTATTGCCCGACCACCAGTTGCGCCCGGCGGGCAATCGCCTTCTGGGACTGGTAGTAACCGTCCAGCCCGGCCTGCGGCGCCTGGTCCTGGCGGTCGCCCTGATACACCTCGCCGACCAGATCACCTTCCAGCGTTGCCTGGCGGGTGGACACCACCAGCGTGCCGGCATCGCGGCCTACCGTGTAGCCGTTTTCGAGACGTCGCTGCGCGACCACCAGCGGATTCCAGTAATACTCGGTCACGCCCCAGCGTTCACTGTGGCGCTCGAAGCCCTTGTACACCCCGGTGTAGTGGACATCGCCCGGCGCGGATGACAGCTCATACAGGCGGCCATCGGCGCCTTTCAGCCAGGTCTGGTTGATATAGCCGGTCTGCACGTCCAGCGTGCCGCCGGACAGGTTGATCTGCGAGCCCTGTTGCGTGACCAGATCGTTGCCGGTGAAGGTGACCTTGCCGCCCTGCGCCATCCATTCGCCCACGGTACGGCCACGGCTGGCCAGGTAGCCGCCCACTTCCAGCAGCCCACCCGCCGTGTACCAGCGGTCGGTGTCGTAGCCATTGGTGCCGGCCGGCACAAAAATCAGATCGCGCACGTCGATCCAGACGCGCTCACTGTTCAGATCACCTTCTTCGCGGTTGACCGGCGAATCACGCTGCTCGTTGCCCTGGATGTTGACCTGGATGCTGTTGCTGTCCATGGCGACGCTGACACCCACCGCGCCGGACACATCAATCACTGCCTTGTCCGCTACGCTCGCCTGGCCGGCCGCCGAGACCACTACTTCGCCGCCGGTGGCCAGGGTCATCGAATCGCCTTCGAAGTCCACGTTGCCGCCGCTGACGATTTCCACGCGGGACAGGTCGCTGCGATCCACCACACCACTGAGGTTGTTGAAGTCGCCGCCGTTGTTGGGCGCCAGATTATCCAGCCCCTCCAGACCGCTGTTGCGCCGTGCGTCCTCCGCCGTGGCGTCGCTGTCTTCCAGCAGAATCGCCGTGGTGCTGTCCGCCGTCAGCGTCACCTGGCCTGTGCTGTCGCTGGCGGCGTTGAGCAGGTGAATGGTGCCGCGCTGGTCCACCGAGGTGGTGGCCAGCGCCACACCGGCCTGCCGCACAGTGTGGCCGGTCAGCGTGATGTCGCCGGTGCTGGCCTGGATCAACCCGGTATTGCTGACCCGCCCCGCGTCGCTGTCGGCCACCCGGCGTGTGGCGACTTCGTTGCCGCGTGTGGTGGAGGTCTGGTTGCCATCGGTACTGACGCCCTTGCGAATGATGAAGCTGTCGCCCGCCGCCAGGGTGGTCTGGCCTCGCGGGGTGGTGATGGCGCCGTCGTTGTGCACTTCGCGCCCGAGCAGCAGCACATAGCCGCCGCCCTGCGTCACGGACGCCGGTTTATGGGTGTTAATCTGCGCGCCGGCTTCGACGATGACGTCGCCGGTGGCCGCCGACGAGGTCGCACCGGCGCCGGTGCCGCTCAGGTCATTGCCAAAACTCGGGGTGTAGCGGTTGCTGCCCCCTTCCGCACTGTAAATACCCTGCTCACGGAACTGCTCATCGGTCATGCCCACCGCCGCGACGGCGAGGTTGCGCACGTTGACCTGGCTGCTGCCGCTGAACACCACGCC
>NZ_AQOR01000054.1 GCF_009846755.1 Alcanivorax sp. S71-1-4 | reverse complement strand
TTGGCTCTACCCACCCTACCGCCGCGCTGGGGGAATGGGTCAGTAGAGCGGTGCGTTACGCTCAAGCTCATTGAGATAGTTGTAGAACTTGCGTCGCTCGCGTTTGAATTTTTCTTTCGCCGCATGATCCGGTTCGATCCCTTCCGGCGCGCGGCTGGCCAGGTAGTTGCGCAACAGGTTGCGCAGGTGCTGGCGATCGGCGGCGGCGTAGGTGGTCATGATCTCGTCGAGAATCGGGTGCGCGGCGCGGGCGTCGGCACAGGCATCCAGCCGTTCCATCCAGTCCAGCAGGCGCTTGTGGCGCAGCGGATCGGTGAGGGCGGCGAGGGCCTGCTGGATAGCGTCGCCATCGGCGGTGCGCATCAGCTTGCCAACGTACTGGGCATGCCGGCGCCGCGCCTCGTGGGAGGTGATACGGCGGCTTTCATCAATGGCACGCAACAGCGGTTCGTTCAGGGGGAGCCGGGCCAGTTCGGCCGGTTTGAGGTTCATCAACTGCTCACCGACCTGCTGTAACGCGTCGACCTCGCGCTTGAGCTCGGATTTGCTGGGCAGTAGGTCGTCGCTATACTCGTCCATAACTTTCATTTTCTGCTGCGGTCGCTGGCCGCCAAGTTTACTTGCCCATGCCCATGAACGAAATGTCCATCTCCGCGACCACCCTGACTCAGCCCGACGAGCGTGAGCTTGATACCCTGCGCGAGCGCGCCCGGCGCGTGCTGGCCGAGGCCGAGCGTCAGGGTGCCACCGCCGCCGAGGTCGGTATCAGCGCCGGTCAGGGGTTGTCGGTGACGGTGCGCCTGGGGGAGATCGAAACGCTCGAATTCCACCGCGACCGGGCTGTCTCGGTCACATTGTTTGTTGGCCAGCGCAAAGGTTCGGCCAGCAGCAGTGACGATTCCGAGGACAGCATCCGTGAAACCGTGGCGGCGGCACTGGCCATTGCCGGGCAGACCGGCGAGGACCCGCACAGTGGCCTGGCGGAGCCGGCACTGCTGGCACAGGAGATCCCCGACCTGGACTTGTGCCATGTCTGGCCACTGACGCCCGCCGACGCGATCGACCAGGCACAGCAATGCGAGGCTGCCGGGCGCACTGACGGGCGCATCGTCAATTCCGAAGGCGCCTCGGTATCCAGCTCGGTCAGCGTGCGGGTGTACGCCAACAGCAACGGTTTTATCGGCGCCTACGCCGGCTCCCACCACAGCCGCTCCTGTGTGCTGGTGGCCGAGCAGGACGACGCCATGCAGCGCGATTACTGGTACGACAGCCAGCGTGATCCGGCTGCCTTGATGTCGCCCGTGGAAGTCGGCCAGCGCGCGGCATCACGCACCCTGGCACGGCTGGGCGCCACACGCCCCGACACGGGGGAATACCCGGTGCTGTTCGCCCCGGAAGTGGCGCGCGGGCTGATCGGGCATTTCACTTCCGCGATCAGTGGCGGCGCGCTCTACCGCAAAGCGTCGTTCCTGCGTGACCGGCTTAACAGCCAGGTGTTCCCGGAATGGGTCACTATCGCCGAGCAACCACGCCTGCGCGGCGGTAATGCTTCGGCGCCGTTCGACAGCGACGGCATCGCCACCCGCGATCAGGCATTTGTCGAAAGCGGCGTGCTGGTGCGTTATGCACTGGGCCTGTACGCCGCCCGGCGCCTGGGGCTGGCACCCACCGGCAATGGCGGTGGCGTGCGCAACTTGCGCATTACTCATGGTGACGAAGACCAGGCCGCACTGTGCCGGCGGATGGGCAACGGTATTCTGGTCACCGAGGTGATGGGGCAGGGGGTCAATCTGGTCACGGGGGATTATTCGCGGGGCGCGTCCGGTTTCCGTGTCGAAAACGGCGTCATCACCGAACCGCTGGAAGAGTTCACCATTGCCGGGCACCTGGGCGACATGTTCGCCTCGCTGGTGGCGTCCGGCAGCGACGTGGACCGGCGCGGCCACATCCACTGTGGCAGCCTGCTCCTGGCACCGCTGAAAATTGCTGGAAGATAAAAGCAGCTTCATCAAAAAAACGGAGTTTTTTATGACCAACCCATATCAACAACCTTCAGCCGATCTGATGCCGGAAGGCAGCCCCGGGGATCGGCTGTTGCAGATCAATGCGCCGCGCAGCCGTGATATCGGCGCCGGCTGGCGTTGGTTCTCGGACGCCTGGCGGGTATTCAAGAGTGCCTGGGGCACCATTCTGCTGGCGTTGCTGGTCGCCTGGCTGCTGTCGATGGCCGCGCAGTTTGTGCCGGTGCTGGGCATGTTTCTGGGCTTTCTGATTGCGCCGTTCCTGTCGGCAGGGTTGCTGGTGCTGTTGTACAAGGCAGATGAACAGCGTGGCCCCACGGTGGGGGACATCTTCACGCCGTTCAGTACGCATTTTGTTCCGCTGCTGCTGGTGGGGCTGATTTATCTCGGCCTGTTCATGGGGGTGCTGATCATCGGCGGGATTGTCGGCTATCTGATGTTCGGTGATTCGCTTGCCGGCATGGCCGAGAGTGTTGCCGGCATGGATCAGGGTGTCATGCCGCCGGATATGGCGTGGATGAATCTCGCTTTGCTGAGCCTGATCATCATGGCGCTGATGATCCCGGTCATGGCGGCGTTCTGGTTTGCGCCGGCGCTGGTGGTGATGGGCGATTACGGCCCCGGCCAGGCGCTCAAGGCGAGCCTGGTCGGCTGCCTGCGCAACATCCTGCCGATGATCTGGTACAGCGTGATCATGCTGGTGTTGCTGGTGCTGGCGATGATTCCGGTGGGGCTGGGATTGATCGTGCTGCTGCCGGTGCTGGTGGTGACCTATTACAGTTCGTTCCGCGATATCTACACCGACACCCTCTGAAAACAAAACGGGAGGGAGTCATTCCCTCCCGTTACTGTTCCTCGTCGAAACGCCGCGCGAACAGGTCGCGCAATTCATCCATCGCTTCGGCGGCGTGTTCGCCCTGCACGATCACCTCCACGGTGCTGCCGCAACTGGCGGCCAGGGTCATCAGGCCCATCATGTTTTTCGCATCCACTTCCCGGTTGTTGAAGCGCAGACGAATGCTGGCGTTGTAGCGCGACGCCACGCTGACCACTTTGGCGGAGGCACGGGCATGCAGGCCAAGACGGTTGATGATCGGCAATTCGGCATGCAGGGCGTCGGGCACCTGAGGCTCCTTGGGTAATGAGGCAACGTGGCCGGCAATGAGGCCGGTCACTCCAGTTGCAGGTGTCGCACCTGCGCCGGCCAGCCGGCCTTGCGCAGGCGCTCGGCCAGGTGTTCGACCAGATAGACCGAGCGGTGGCGGCCGCCGGTACAGCCGATGGCCACGGTCATGTAGCTGCGGTCGTTGGCTTCGTAACGCGGCAGCCAGCGCAGCAGCCAGTGTTCCAGATCGTCCAGCAGTTGCGCACTGTCAGGCTGGGCGTCGAGGAAATCGATAATGGGAGGCTGGCGGCCATCGAACGGCCGCAGGGCCGGATCCCAGTGCGGGTTCGGCAGCATGCGTGCGTCGAATACCAGGTCGGCATCCGGCGGTACGCCGTTCTTGAAGCCGAACGATTCCAGCAGCAGTGACAACCGGCCTTCACGTTGCGCCACGCGCATGCGGATCAGGTTGCGCAGGCTGTGCGGGTCCAGGTGGCTGGTGTCCACCAGCAGGTCGGCAGCGCCCTGGATGCTGGCCAGCAATTCGCCTTCGTGCCCGATGGCTTCCGAGAGCGACATGTTCTGGTCGCTCAGCGGGTGTCGACGGCGGGTGGCGCTGAAACGGTTGAGCAAGGTGTCGTGGTCAGCGTCGAGGTAGATGACTTCGCAGGCCACGCCCTGCGCCTTGACCCGTGCGAGCAGTTCGGCAAAGCAGGGAAGCTGGCTGCGCAGATTGCGTGCGTCAATGCCGACGGCGACGCGCTGGATATCGTGGTTTTCTTCGCGCAATTGCGTGGCCAGCGTCGGCAGCAGGCCCAGCGGCAGGTTGTCGACACAGTAGAAGCCCAGGTCTTCCAGTGCCTGCAACGCGGTGGTCTTGCCCGATCCGGAGCGGCCGCTGAGGATCAGCAGTTTCATGCAGCAGTCTCCCGTGAACGCCGCACTGCGGCGGCTGACGACATACGGCAGTCAGGGTATCAGGAAGCGAGTTGCAGTTCTGCCTCGGAATCGACGGCGGTGCGATAAAGATGGCTGGCGGAATTGGCGCCGCGCAGGCCGTCGCGGAAACTCTGTTCGTTGAAGAGGGCGGCGAGATGACTGAGTGTCTTGAGGTGTTGTTCGGGGTTGTCTTCGGGGACCAGCAGCACAAACACCAGGTCCACCGGGCGGCCGTCGACGGCATCAAAATCGATCGCTTCGTCGAGGCTGATCAGCATGCCGACCGGCTGTTGGCAGGAAGCGAGACGGCAATGGGGAATGGCGATGCCTTCCCCAATGCCGGTGCTGCCAAGGCGCTCACGGGCAATCAGGGCTTCGAAGACCTGTTGCTCCCCCAGTTCCGGATTGCCCTGTGCGGCAAGCTGGGCAACCTGGTCCAGCAGGCGCTTTTTACTGGCGCCATGCAGGTGATAGTGGGTTCTTTCCGGAGTGAGCAGTTCCCGTACGCGCATGATGGTGCCTGATCGAGTCGGTTAGTGGCCGTGGTTACGGTTGACCGACTTCTCCTTGTGTTTGAGGATCTGTCGGTCGAGTTTGTCAGTCAGCATGTCAATCGCGGCATACATGTCGTCCGCTTCGGCGGTGGCGAAGACTTCGCCCCCTGCGATGCGGATGGTCGACTCCGCCTTGTGGGTCTTCGGCTCCGGCGACAGGATCACCTGAATGCTGGTGATGTGGTCGAAGTGGCGCTCAAGGCGGTTGAATTTCTCGTTCACGTATTCACGCAGGGCGTCGGTGATATCCAGGTGATGGCCGCTGATATTGATCTGCATGGGCTGACTCCTGTACAAGCTGTGTGATCCGCCGTCCTGCGGGGCCGGAGTGTAGCCTGTTCCTGAGGCGCTTGGTACCGCTGACGCTCCTGAGGCGCTACACCAGCCGCTTGCGCTCGCTGGACGCCGGAATTCTCATCGCCTCCCGATACTTGGCGACTGTGCGTCGTGCTACCTGAATCCCCTGTTCGTTGAGCAGGCTGGCAAGCCGGCTGTCGCTCAGTGGCTTGCGTGGACTCTCGGCAGCAATCAGCTTCTTAATGATGGCACGAATGGCGGTACTTGAACATTCGCCGCCGCCGTCCGTTCCCACATGGCTGGAAAAGAAGAATTTCAGTTCGAACATGCCCCGTGGCGTGAACATGTATTTCTGGCTGGTGACGCGGGAAATGGTCGATTCGTGCATGTCCACGGCGCTGGCGATATCGGCCAGTACCAGCGGTTTCATGGCCTCTTCACCGTATTCGAAGAAGCCCTGCTGCACCTCGACGATGCGGGAGGCCACTTTGAGCAGGGTCTCGTTGCGACTTTGCAGGCTTTTCAGGAACCAGCGCGCTTCCTGTAACTGCGCGCGCAGGTAGCTGTTGTCCTCTTCGCGCGGGCTCTTGCCGGCCAGGCTGGCGTAATGGCTGTTGAGGCGCACTTTGGGCAGCGCCTCGCCATTCAGCTCCACCAGCCAGCGGCGGCCGCGCCGGCGCACGATCACGTCCGGCACGATGTAGTCGCGTTCACCGCTGCTGATGCTGTCGCCGGGGTGGGGGTTGAGGCTGCGCAGCAGACGGATCACCTCGATCATCTCGTCTTCGTTGACCGCAAGGTGCCGGCGCAGGGTGGCGAATTCGCGGCTTTCCAGCAGCGGCAGGTGGCGGGTCAGGGTCAGTGCCTGCTCGCGCCAGAGGGTGTCTTCGGGTAACTG
The DNA here is from genome assembly GCF_009846755.1 of Alcanivorax sp. S71-1-4. Taxonomy (GTDB): domain Bacteria; phylum Pseudomonadota; class Gammaproteobacteria; order Pseudomonadales; family Alcanivoracaceae; genus Isoalcanivorax. The sequence continues at coordinate 10,882 of NZ_AQOR01000054.1, read as the reverse complement.
GCGCAACTGGATGGCCAGGCACTCGGCCAGGTCGCGGGCGGCGACGCCGGGCGGATCGAACTGCTGTACCCGGTGCAGCACGGCGATCACTTCGTCCTCTTCGGGGAAGCTGGTGTCGGGGAGGTCGTCGCCGAGCATCTGGCGGGTGGCCTCGGCAATGTCCTCCAGCGTGCTGGTCAGGTAACCGCGGTCGTCGAGGGATTCGATGATGGCGTAGGCGATGGCACGGTCGGCGTCACTGATGACGGCCAGATTGAGCTGCCAAAGCAGGTGCTCGTCGAGGGAGGTGGTGCCGGCGGTGCGCTCTTCCCAGGCATCCATGTCGTCATCGCTGGCGCCTGCGCCGGAGGATTCGGTGTAGGGGTCTTCCCAGTCGGTATCGACTTCGCCGTCGAGCTGGGCCAGGGTTTCCGGGTCGTCGCCGGTGACTTCGGCCAGCTCCGTGTCGTCGCTGGTGTCCTGATCGTAGGGGTCGTTTTCCTCCAGTTCCAGCAGCGGGTTGGTGTCCACCGCTTCCTGGATCTCCTGGCGCAGATCAAGCGTCGACAACTGCAACAGGCGAATGGCCTGCTGCAGTTGTGGCGTCATGGTCAGGTGCTGACCGATCTGTATCTGCAGACCCGGTTTCATGCGGATTTGCACTGCCCCCGAAGTGGTACGAAACGAGGGGCAGCATAGCAACTAGCAATTTCCGTGCCCATTCTTGAAAAAAAAAGGGGGAAGGGGTAGGGCGTGAAAATCGCACCGTAATGGTGCATTGGCGGGCGGCGCAGGAGGTGCTCAGGGGGCGCTGCGCGCTACCCGACGTGCCTCAAAGCCTGAAATCCGCCCCCAGGTAAACGTCACGGACTTTCTGGTTGGCCAGGATGGTGTCGGCGTCGCCGGCGGCGATGATGTGGCCTTCGCTGACGATGTAGGCGGTGTCGCAGATATCCAGCGTCTCGCGCACATTGTGGTCGGTGATCAGGACGCCGATGCCGCGGTCCCGCAGGTGGCGGATGATGCCCTTGATGTCATTCACGGAGATCGGGTCAACACCGGCGAAGGGTTCATCCAGCAGGATGAAGTGCGGATCGGTGGCCAGGCCACGGGCGATCTCGGCGCGGCGGCGTTCACCACCGGAGAGGCTCATGCCCAGGCTGTCGCGCAGATGGGTGATGTGGAATTCCTGCAACAGCTCTTCCATGCGCTGCTCGCGCGCCCGTTTGTCCAGATCCTTGCGGGTTTCCAGGATGGCCATGATGTTGTCGGCCACGGACAGCCGGCGGAAGATGCTGGCTTCCTGCGGCAGGTAGCCGATGCCGCGCCGGGCGCGGCCGTGCATCGGCAGGGCGGTGATATTGTCGCTGTTGATGGTGATGTAGCCGGCGTCCGGTGGCACCAGGCCGACGATCATGTAAAAGCAGGTGGTCTTCCCGGCCCCGTTCGGGCCGAGCAGGCCGACCACCTGGCCGGCTTCTACCTGCAGTGAGACGTCTTCGATGACACGGCGTCCCTTGTAGCTTTTTGCCAGGTTGTGGGCACTGAGCAGATTCACTGCGTTCCCTCTTCCGTGGGTGTGTTGTCGCCGCTGCTGCCCTGGGTATCACCGGCCGGGATCACCAGACGCACGCGCTGGTCACCGCCGCCGCTGGCTTCCACGTTGCGGGTGCCCAGGTCGTAGAGCACGCTGGCGCCCTCGAAGGTGCGGCCTTCGTGGCGGATGTAGGCGTCTTCGGTCAGGGTGATGGTCTGGGCGGCAACGTCATAAATAAGGGTGCGGCCGCGGGCGTCCAGGGTCTCGCCCTCGCGCAGGCGCACCGGCGTGCCGGTGGCCTCGACCCGCTGCAGTGCGCCATCTCTCAGGCGCAGCTCAATGCGCTCGGCATTGACCCGGCGGTCGCCCTGGACCAGTTCGGCATTGCCTTCATAGATGCCGATGCCGTCCTGCTGGCGGAATTCGGCGCGGTCGGCAGTCACCGTGACTTCGCCCTGCGGTGGTGCTGCGGAGGCGGCCAGGGGCAGTAGCAGGGCCAGCAGCAGGTCAGGACGCAGGCATCTCATAACGGCTTTCCACTCGTTCTCTCAGTTTCAGGACACCGGTGGCCAGGTCGGCCTCCATGGCGCCCGCGCGGGTGCTGCCCGACGGATGCGTGATCTGTACCGCGCCCGGCGCGCTGATCTGCTCCTGGCTGGGCCGATAGACCAGCTCGCCGGTCTCCAGCAGCAACGGCTGCGCCCCATGGTGGCGGGCGCTGACGCTGCCGAGCAGACGGATGTGGCGTCCCTGTTCGGTCACCTGGCCTTCCTCGGACAGCACTTCCCAGGCCAGCGCCGGGTCGTGCAGTGCCAGGCGCGGACGTTTGAGCAGGGTTTCGCCCAGGCCGTCCATTTCCTTCAGTTCTTCGGCGTGCAGGTCGTACTCCAGCAGGCCCTCGGGGGTGAAGCTCTGCGCGCTGATCTGCTCGGCGATCACCAGGGGTGTTTCCACCTGCGAGCCGAGCAGTTCCGGTACGCGGTCTTCCCATTCGTGCAATGTCATCAGGACGATCAGCCCCAGCAGGATCAGACCGGTGGCGCTGAGCAGGCCTTGACGTCTCATGCGCCCGGCTCGCTGCGCGGCAGGGCCGAGACGATGAAATCACACATTTCGCGCACGGCGCCTTCGCCACCGCGGCGCTGAGTGATCATATCGGCCACTTGCTGGGCACATTGATGGGCGTTGGGAACGGAAAAGGCCACGGCGGCCCATTCCAGCGCCGGCACGTCCGGCTCATCGTCGCCGGCATAGCCCACCTGGCTGGCGTCCAGGCCGAGTTGGTCAGCCAGGGTGCGCAGCGCCACGCCCTTGTCCTCGCGGCCCTGGATGACATGCTCGATGCCCAGATCGCTGGCGCGGCGGGCCACCATCAGCGAGCTGCGGCCGGTAATGATGGCAAGCTGCACGCCGGCACGGGCCAGTTGCTTGAGGCCGTGGCCGTCGAGCGTGTTGAAGATCTTCACGCGCTCGCCTTCCGGGCCGTAGTGCAACTCGCCGCTGGTCATGATGCCGTCGACATCGAACGCCATCAGTTTCAGGCGCCGTGCTTTCGCACGCAGAGCGGCCGGGCCAACGCCCACGTTATCAGTGGAGTGCATCAGACGACCCCCGCGCGCAGCAGATCATGCATGTTCAGCGCGCCCACCGGGCGGGCGTCCTCGTCGACCACGATCAGGCCGTTGATCTTTTTCTGTTCCATCACTTTCAGTGCCTCGGCGGCCAGGTGGCCGGTGCGGATCACCACCGGGCCGGAGGTCATGACAGCGCTGATGGGGCTCTCGCGCAGGTCAATCTGTGGCTGGTCGAGCACCCGGCGCAGGTCACCGTCGGTGAAAATGCCGGCCAGACGGCCGTCGGCGTCGGTGATGGCGGTCATGCCCAGGCCTTTCTGGCTGACTTCCAGCAGCGCGTCGCGCAGCGGGGTGTCGTGGCTCACGCAGGGCAGGCGCTCGCCGGCGTGCATCACGTCGTCGACGGTGAGCAGCAGGCGCCGCCCGAGACTGCCGCCCGGATGTGACAGGGCAAAGTCCTCGGCGGAAAAACCACGTGCTTCCAGCAGCGCGATAGCCAGGGCATCGCCCATGGCGAGCGCGGCGGTGGTGCTGGAGGTGGGGGCCAGGTTGTGCGGGCAGGCTTCCTCGCGCACGGTCACCGGAATATGCACCTCGGCCTGCCGCGCCAGTGTGGACTCCGGCCGGCCGGTGATACTGATCAGCGGGATGCCACGGCGCTTGAGTACCGGCAATATCGACAGCACTTCATGGGTTTCACCGGAGTTGGACAGTGCCAGCACCACGTCGTCGGGGGTGATCATGCCCAGGTCGCCGTGGGAGGCTTCGGCCGGATGGACAAAGAAAGACGGCGTGCCGGTGCTGGCCAGCGTGGCGGCGATCTTGTCGCCAATGTGTCCGGACTTGCCCATGCCGGTGACGATGACCCGGCCACTGCAATGCAGCATCAGTTCGCAGGCACGGTCGATATGGGTATCAATGGAATCGATCAGCTCGGCCACAGCGTCGGCTTCGAGGCGCAACACACGGCGAGCGGTATCCTGAAAGCGTTTGCTCATGTTGTCTCCTGCGGAAGGGGGCGCATTATACATGCCTGCGCCCACGCGCAACGCTGCCATGGGGTCAGATTGTGCCGACTGCGCGCAAACCGGCCTAGGGGCACCCGGCGTACAAGTGTTACAAAATGAGGCGCTCGGCTAGAGGCGCCCGGCGAGGGGCGCCCGCAGGAGGCGCCCGGCTAGGGGCGCTCGGCAAGGGGCGCCCGCAGGAGGCACCCGGCCAGGTCAGCGCCAGCCAGTCAGCTCTGTATTACCAGCAGGCCGAGATAAGCAGCATAGGCAGTCAGCAGTACCGCCCCGGTCACGCGTCCCATGACACGCCGTCGCGCCAGCAGCATCGCCAGCATCAGCAGCACCGTGATGCCCAGCATGGCCGGATAGTCACGCTGCACCAGGGACGGTTCGATCAGGCCGGGCGCCACCAGTGCCGGGACCGGCAGCACCGTCACCAGGTTCATGATGTTCGAGCCGACCACGTTGCCGATGGCCAGGTCGGCATGCTTGCGCAGTGCCGCCGCCACCGAAGCGGCCAGCTCCGGCAGGCTGGTGCCCACCGCCACCAGCGTCAGGCCGATGACGGTTTCACTGACGCCCAGCGTGCGGGCGAGTTCCACGGCCCCCCACACCAGTATCCGGGCGCTGATCAGCAGCACCGCCAGGCCACTGAGGAACAGCCAGATATCGGCGCCGGCCGTGCTGCCGTGTTCCGGGATCTCGCCTTCGTCGCCCACCTGGCCTCGGCGGAACCGCCACATCAGGCCAATCAGTGCCAGCAGTGCGCCGATCAGGATCACGCCGTCCAGTCGGCTGAGCTGGCCGTCGTACATCAGGGCGCCGGCCAGCAACGCCACCAGCAGGCAGGCGGGCATGTCCTGGCGCAGGGTGTCGCGGTGCAGCAGGATCGGGCTGACCAGCAGGGTAATGCCCAGCACCATGCCGATGTTGGCGATGTTGGAGCCCAGGGCGTTGCCGATCGCCAGGTTGCTGCTGCCGGTCAGCGCGGCCGCCGTCGACACCAGGATTTCCGGGGCGGAGGTGCCCAGCGCCACCAGCGTCAGGCCAACGGTCATCGGCGTCATGCCCAGCCGCAGGGCGAGCCCGGAGGCGCCGCCGACAAAACGGTCGGCACTCCAGACCAGGGCGATCAGCCCGGCAACACAGGCCAGTATGGCAAGCAACATGGAACCTCCGGCGGGGGTATCAATCGAATGCCCCAGGCACATGGCGATCTGCAATCGGCATGGGGCGGCGCCATTAAAGAGGCTTGCCGTCGTGCGGGCAACCCCGTGGCGGGCAACCCCGTGGCGGGCCACCCCGTGGCGGGCCACCCCGTGCAGAACACTGGACAGCTTCCGGTGTGCCTGTTTGGATAGCGCCTCGATCCTGGAAACTGCCGCTGCGTCACAGTATGCAGCGTGAAGGAGAACCGACTGATGAAACGTCTCTGGCAACAACTGCTCTCGATTCCGCTGCTGGTGCTTGGCCTGAGCGCGCTGGCCCAGGCCCAGGACCCGGATGATGTGATCCGTGACGCGGTGGAATCGCTGACCCAGCGTATCGATGCCGAGCGTGAACGGATGAGCAGCGACCCGGCCTATACACGCATGGTGGTGACCGAGGAGCTGGAAAACCTGGTGGATTTCCGCCGCATCACCCGGCTGGTCATGGGAGAGCACTTCGACGCCGCCAGCCGCGACCAGCGCAATGCCTTCCTGGAGCGCTTCCGGGCCAGCCTGGTGCAGACGTACGCGGCCGGCGTGACCATGTACACCGGCCAGCAGATCCAGGTGCTGCCGATGGGCGAGGGTGACGTGCGCGGCAACCGGGCGCGGGTGCAGATGGAATTCACCACCGACAGCGGTCGTGTGGTGCCGATCGCCTACACCCTGTTCCAGAGCGATGGCCAATGGCGGGTGGATAACGTGATCGTCAATGGCCTGAACCTGGGCCGGGTGTTCCGGGCCCAGTTCGAGCAGGCCATGGCCCAGTACAACGGCGACATTGAACAGGTGATTGCCAACTGGTCCGCAGAGGTCGAGGTGGAAGGTGTGAACCCGGCCGAGGCGGTGGAAGAGGCTACCGGCGGCGCCTGATTTTTCCCCGCAAAAGCCGTATCATGGCGCCCTTTCACCAGAACGAGGCGCCATGATGAATCCCGAACAGGTGCAAGCCCTGCTAGAGGCAGGTATCGACGGCGCGCAGGTCAGCGTACAGGGCGGCGGCAATCGTTTCGATATCGCTGTGGTGGCCGAGGCCTTCGACGGCCTGTCCCGTGTGCGTCGGCAGCAGCTGGTCTATGGCTGCATCAATGCCAGTATCGCCGATGGCACCATCCACGCCGTGACCATCCAGACCTACACCCCGGCCGAGTGGGACAAAGCCCAGCGCATGGGCCTGGCCTGATCCGCTCCCGCTAAACACGACCCCAGGAAATTCTCTGCATGGACAAACTGATCATCACCGGTGGCAAGCGGCTCGACGGCGAGATCCGTATTTCCGGTTCCAAGAACTCGTCGCTGCCGATCATCGCCGCCACGCTGCTGGCCTCTGAGCCGGTCACGGTGGGTAACCTGCCGCACCTGCAGGACGTCACCACCCTGATCGAACTGCTCGGCCGCATGGGCGTGCAACTGGTGATCGACGACCGCATGAATGTCGAAGTGGATGCCTCGACCATCTCCGTGCTGGAAGCCCCCTATGAGCTGGTGCGCACCATGCGTGCGTCGATCCTGGTGCTTGGCCCGCTGCTGGCCCACTTCGGTGAAGCCATTGTGTCGCTGCCCGGCGGCTGTGCCATCGGCAGCCGGCCGGTGGACCTGCACCTGCGCGGCCTGACGGCGCTGGGCGCAGAGATCAATGTGGTCAACGGCAATGTGCACGCCAAGGTGAATGGCCGCCTGAAAGGCGCGCGCCTGGTGATGGACACCGTGACCGTGACCGGCACCGAGAACCTGTTGATGGCCGCCACCCTGGCCGACGGCATCACCGTGATTGAAAACGCCGCGCGTGAGCCGGAAGTGGTCGATCTGGCTGACTGCCTGACCAAGATGGGCGCGAAAATCAGCGGTGCGGGTACCGACACCATCACTGTAGAAGGCGTTGAGAAGCTGGGCGGTTGCCACCATAACGTGATTCCGGACCGCATTGAGACCGGCACCTACCTGATCGCGGCGGCAGCCACTGGCGGCCGCATCAAGGTCAAGGACACCGCACCGAAACTGCTCGATGCGACGATCCAGAAACTGATCGAGGCCGGCGCCAAAGTGGAAGTGGGCGAAGACTGGATCAGCCTGGACATGGAAGGCCGCCGGCCCAAGGCCGTGTCACTGCGCACTGCACCGTACCCGGCCATGCCGACCGACATGCAGGCGCAGTTCACGGCGCTGAACACGGTTGCCGAAGGCACCGGCACCATCGTCGAGACCGTGTTCGAAAACCGCTTCATGCACGTGCAGGAAATGAACCGCATGGGGGCCGACATCCAGGTCGAGGGCAACACGGCCATTTCACGTGGTGTACCGCACCTGAACGGTGCGCCAGTGATGGCCACGGACCTGCGTGCGTCGGCGTCGCTGGTGATTGCCGGCCTGGTGGCGCACGGCGATACCGTGGTGGATCGTATCTATCACATCGATCGCGGTTACGAATGCATCGAGGAAAAACTGCAACTGCTGGGCGCGAGCATCCGCCGCGTGCCGGGCTGACAAGGCTGACCGACGCCCATGGCCACTGAACGACCGTTGACCATTGCCCTGTCCAAGGGCCGGATTCTCAAAGAGACGTTGCCGTTGCTCGAAAAGGCCGGCATTGCCATGCTCGAGGACCCGGAAAAATCCCGCAAGCTGGTGTTCGACACCACACGTGAGGACGTGCGCATCATCATTCTGCGCGCCACCGACGTGCCGCCCTATGTGCAGTATGGCGCCGCCGATATCGGCGTGGCCGGCAAGGACGTGCTGATGGAGCATGGCGCGGCGGGTATTTATGAGCCGCTGGATCTGGATATTGCCCGCTGCAAGCTGATGGTGGCCGGGCCGGTGAATGCCGAACCCGTCACCGGGCGGCTGCGGGTGGCGACCAAGTTTGTGAACGTTGCGCGGCGTTATTTTGCGGCCAGCGGCCGGCAGGCCGACGTGATCAAGTTGTACGGTGCGATGGAACTGGCGCCGATCGTTGGCCTGGCGGATCGCATCGTCGACGTGGTGGATACCGGCAACACCCTGCGTGCCAACGGCCTGGAACCCACCGAACTGATCGCCTACATCTCCAGCCGCCTGATCGTAAACCGCGCCAGCATGAAAACCCGCCATGCGGATATTCAGCGCATCATTGATGTGATGGCGGCTGCGGTGCAGGCGCGCAAGGCCGAGGCCAGCGCATGAAGACACACCGTCTTGCCACCACGGATGCCGATTTCGACCAGCGCCTGACGCAACTCACCGCCTGGAGTGAGGAGCGTGATGCCGAAGTCGGCGCGCGCGTCAGCGACATTATTCGCGCCATTCGCGAGCGCGGCGATGCCGCGCTGGTCGAATTCACCAACCGCTTTGATCGCCGCGATGTGCGCGATGTCAGCGAACTGGTCATTGGAGCCGAGGCATTGCAGGCGGCGCTGGGCCGTATTCCCGCTGCGCAGCGTGAGGCGCTGGAAGCCGCCGCCGAACGTGTGCGCGATTATCACCAGCGGCAGAAACAGGATTCCTGGCAATACCGCGATGCCGACGGCACGCTGCTTGGCCAGCAGGTGACACCGCTGGACCGGGCCGGCCTGTATGTGCCGGGTGGCAAGGCAGCTTATCCCAGTTCCGTTCTGATGAACGCGCTGCCGGCAAAAGTGGCCGGTGTTGGCGAAGTGGTGATGGTCTCGCCCGCGCCGGACGGCGTGGTCAATGACACCGTGCTGGCCGCTGCCGCCGTGGCCGGCGTGGACCGTGTGTTCACCATCGGCGGGGCGCAGGCGGTGGCCGCGCTGGCCTGGGGCACGGACACCGTGCCGGGCGTGGACAAGATTGTCGGCCCCGGCAATATCTATGTGGCGGAAGCCAAGCGTCAGGTGTTCGGCAAAGTCGGTATCGACATGATTGCCGGCCCGTCGGAAATCCTGGTGGTCTGTGATGGCAAGACCGACCCGGACTGGATCGCGATGGACCTGTTTTCCCAGGCGGAACACGACGAAGAGGCGCAGGCCATTCTGGTGTCGCCGGACGCCGCGTTCCTGGACCAGGTGGCCGAGAGCATGGCGCGTCTGGTCGGCACGCTGGAGCGCGAGCAGATCATTCGCACCTCCATGGCCAACCGTGGCGCCCTGATTCTGGCGCGCGACCTGGACGACTGCCTGGATATCGTCAACCGGCTGGCACCGGAGCACCTTGAATTGTCGATGGACGATGCCGAACACTGGGCAAGGAAAGTGCGTCACGCCGGCGCCATTTTCCTCGGGCGCCATACACCGGAGGCGCTGGGTGACTACTGCGCCGGCCCGAACCATGTGCTGCCCACCTCGGCCACCGCGCGTTTTTCGTCGCCACTGGGCGTGTACGATTTCCAGAAGCGCAGTTCACTGATCGGCTGCTCGCCTGAAGGCGCCAGCCGTCTGGCGGATATTGCCTCGCCGCTGGCCCGCAGCGAGAGTTTGACGGCCCATGCGCGCAGTGCGGAATACAGGATTTTTAAGGCGTCGGACGTCCGACGTCAGACGTCAGACGCGAAAACATCATGAGCAGATTCTGGAGCGAGTTCGTTCATCATCTTGAGCCGTATGTGCCCGGCGAACAGCCGAAAATGGCACGGCTGGTGAAACTGAATACCAACGAAAACCCCTATCCGCCGTCAGACAAGGTGCTCAAGGCGATTGCCGACCACGCCGATGCGACGCTGCGTTTGTATCCTGACCCGGACGCTTCGGCGCTCAAGCAGGCGATTGCGGATTTTCATGGTGTGCAGCCTGGCCAGGTGTTTGTGGGCAATGGTTCCGACGAAGTGCTGGCCCATCTTTTCATGGGGTTTTTCCGGCAGCCTAAGCCGCTGTTGTTTCCGGACATCACCTACAGTTTCTACAAAGTCTACTGCGGTCTGTACGGCATCGATTACCGTACGGTACCCCTGCGCGAGGATTTCAGCCTGGCGCTGGCGGATTTTGACAGCCACAACGGTGGCATCATCTTCCCCAACCCGAACGCGCCCACTGGCCGTTTGCTGCCGCTGACCGAGATTGAAGCGTTGCTGCAACGCAATACCGAATCGCTGGTGGTGGTGGATGAAGCCTACGTGGATTTCGGCGGTGAAAGTGCGATTGCACTGGTGAACCAGTACCCGAACCTGCTGGTGGTGCAGACCTTGTCCAAATCACGCTCGCTGGCAGGGTTGCGGATCGGCTTCGCCGTCGGCCAGGCACCGTTGATCGATGGGCTGGAGCGCATCAAGAACAGCTTCAATTCCTACCCGATGGACCGGTTGGCGATTGCCGCCGGTGTGGCGTCGTTCAACGATCACGCCGCATTCGAGGAAAGCCGGCAGCGTATTATCGCCAGCCGTGACGCGCTGACGGCGGCGTTGACGGAGCGTGGTTTCAGCGTGCTGCCGTCAGCAGCCAATTTCATTTTTGCCAGTCACCCCGAACACGAGGGCGCAGCGCTGGCGGCGGCGCTGCGCGAGCACGGCGTGATTGTGCGGCATTTCAGCAAGCCCGCGCGCATCGCACCGTACCTGCGCATCACCATCGGAACGGAAGAGCAGAACGCAGCCCTGCTGGCCGCACTGGATCAGACAGGCGAGTAGGGTGGGTAGAGCCAAAG
>NZ_AQOR01000053.1 GCF_009846755.1 Alcanivorax sp. S71-1-4 | reverse complement strand
TGCTTCAGGCGATAGCCGGGCACATAGGCGTGCACCTTCTCGGCCATGGCCTCGACAGCGGCCTCGACCTTGGCCTGATCGGCCAGTTCGGAGAGCACGTAGACGGTGTCGCGCATCAGCAGCGGCGGCTCGGCCGGGTTGAGGATGATGATCGCCTTGCCCTTGGCGGCACCGCCGATCACCTCAATGGCGCGGGAAGTGGTTTCGGTGAACTCATCAATGTTGGCACGGGTGCCTGGGCCGGCGGACTTGCTGGCGATGGACGCGATGATTTCCGCGTAGTGGACCTTGGCCACGGAGGACACGGCCGCCACCATCGGGATGGTGGCCTGGCCCCCGCAGGTGACCATGTTGACGTTCGGCGCGTCGAGGTGTTCGTCCAGGTTGACCACGGGCACGCAGTAGGGGCCGATGGCGGCGGGCGTCAGGTCGACGATGCGGATACCGGGTTTCGCGTCACGCAGCAGTTTGTCGTTGTAGACGTGGGCACCGGCAGAGGTGGCATCGAACACCACTTCGATGTCGGCGAATTCGGGCATCGTGATCAGGCCGTCGACGCCGGTGGCGCAGGTGGCGACGCCCATCCGTGCGGCACGGGCCAGGCCGTCGGAGGCCGGATCGATGCCGACCATCACGCCCATTTACAGCGCCCGGCCGTGGCGCAGGATCTTGATCATCAGATCGGTGCCGATGTTGCCGGAACCGATAATGGCGGCTTGCAGACGGCGGGCAGCGTGATGCCGGATGTCACTCATGGTCTGGCTCCGTCAGCTCCGGCTGGATGACGCCGAGGCGTCTCGCCAGAGATTTGTTGTTCTCAATATGTGAGAAATAATCTCACTATTTGTTTCATCCGTATAAAAGCCACGATACCCTGTCGCTGGGTCGTGGCCACCTGTCGCGTGCCCAGAGTGTTGTCCTGAGCACGACAGATCAAATAATCATCTAACTTCGTAATCTAAGTTAGACATCTAAGATATAATCAGACCCCCCTGGGGTGTCAAGCGTTTTTCTGCGGGGCAGCGCGTCGGGGTGCAGGTCCTGTGGGGAGGGCATTCCGGGCCTGTTGGTATCCTTTTTCATCCTCCGTCCGGACAGCGGGCCCTGGCAGGTCGCTCCGGGGCGTTAGCCTCAGCGGAGGGAGTGTGGCTACACTACCCATCGCCTGCCTTGCCTGCCGGGCAGATGAAAAATGATGCAGACAGGTCCTCGACTGGCACCCGATGGTGACAGGCCACGGTTGCCGAACAGACATGGATTTCCAACGCATGAGCAAAAAAGATGATCACGCTGGCGAACGCATCCTGCGTCACTGGCGGGAAGAAGTACCGGACGACCGGCTGGCTCACCTGATCCGCGATGCCGCGCGGATACTGGCGAAAAGCATGCAGATACGCCTGAACGAATACTCGGTGAGCTTTGGCCACTGGGCGTTTCTGCGTGTGCTGTGGGTGACGGAGGGGCTGACGCAGCGCGAATTGAGCGAGCAGGTCGGGTTGATGGAACCGACCACCTTCACTGCGCTGAAATCCATGGAGTCACAGGGGCTGATCGAGCGTCGGCACCAGGACGGCAATCGGAAGAAGGTGCATATCTACCTGACCGAAAAAGGCCGGGCACTGAAGCATGAACTGATCCCGATTGCCGAGGAGCTGAACGAAGTCGCGGTGCGTGGCCTGACGGAAGAAGAGCGGAAAATCATGCACAGGGGCTTGCTGGCGGTGATTGAAAACCTGGTGGCGGCTGGCGCGGTGTCGTAGGGAATTTCTGACGATTTCCTGTCGACTCTGCGGGCGCTACAGCATGCTGTGGCGCCCGCTTTGAACAACGGCAGTGAGGCTCAGACGTTAAACCGGAAGTGCACCACGTCGCCGTCTTTCACCACATAGTCTTTTCCTTCCAGGCGCCATTTGCCGGCGTCTTTTGCGCCCTGTTCGCCGTTATGCTGGATGTAGTCGTCATAGCCGATCACTTCCGCACGAATAAACCCTTTCTCGAAATCAGTGTGGATGACGCCGGCTGATTTCGGCGCGGTGGCGCCCACGGGAATGGTCCAGGCGCGTACTTCTTTGACGCCGGCGGTGAAGTAGGTCTGCAGGCCAAGCAGGTTGTAACCGGCGCGGATCACCCGGTTCAGACCTGGCTCGTCCATGCCCATTTCCGAAAGGAAATCGGCTTTTTCGTCGTCGTCCAGTTCGGCGATTTCGGATTCGATCTTGGCGCAGATGGCGACCACGCCAGCGCCTTCACTCTCTGCCAGTGCACGCACGGCGTCGAGCAGGGCGTTGTTCTCGAAGCCGTCCTCGGTGACGTTGGCGATGTACATGGTCGGTTTCAGGGTGAGCAGGTTGTAGGAGCGCACGCGCTTGAGTTCGTCGTCGGTCAGGGCGACGCTGCGTGCCGGTTTGCCGTCGCTCAGGGCGGGCAGCAACTTGTCCAGCACGGTGATCAGCGCGGCGGCGTCCTTGTCCTGGCCCTTGGCGGCCTTGGCCGCACGCAGATGGGCCTTTTCGACAGAATCCAGGTCGGCCAGAGCCAGCTCGGTGTTGATGGTGTCGATATCATCCAGTGGCGACACTTTGCCGGCCACGTGAATGATGTTGTCGTCATCGAAGCAGCGCACTACGTGGGCGATGGCGTCGGTCTCGCGGATGTTGGCGAGGAATTTGTTCCCCAGTCCTTCACCCTGTGAGGCACCGGCCACCAGGCCAGCGATATCGACGAATTCCATGGTCGCCGGCAGTACCCGTTCCGGCTTGACGATGGCGGCGAGCTTTTCCAGGCGTGGGTCCGGTACCGGCACCATGCCAGTGTTCGGCTCGATGGTGCAGAACGGGAAGTTCTGCGCCTCGATACCGGCCTTGGTCAGCGCATTGAACAGGGTGGATTTGCCGACATTCGGCAGCCCTACGATACCGCACTTGAAACCCATCTCTCTGCTCCGCTTTCCGTTATGCACCGGGGCCGCAATGCTACTCAAGCCCGGACGGAAAAACCACTGCGAAGCCCGGTGATTGGCTGCCGCGACCATTGGCCGGGGCGCCCACGCCGTGGCAGTGGCGGCGCGGGATTCTAGACTCTGGCTCTGAACCGTACCGGCGGCAGGGATGCGCCGGTCGCACAGCAGGAGTCCGAGCAATGTCCGATCAGCGTGTGGTCTACCAGTTTCCGATTTCCCACTACTGCGAGAAAACCCGCTGGCAGCTGGACCACAAGGGTATGCCGTATAAGGTCCGCAACCTGTTGCCTGGCACGCACCGGCTGTTCACCCGCACCCGCGCCGGCGTGAACACGCTGCCGGTGCTGCGCGACGGCAAGCGCCTGATCGGGGATTCCACCCGCATCGCCTATTACCTGGAAAAGTATTATCCGCAGGTGTCCCTGCTGCCGGCCGACAGCGCCGCGCGCCAGCAGGTCATTGAACTGGAACAGCAGTTTGACCGCTATGGTGTGCATGTGCGCCGCTGGATCTACGGTCAGTTGCTCGGCCGGCCGGAAGTGATGCGCGCCATGCTGGGGCCATACCGGTTGCCGGGTGTGGTGAAGAAAATCCTGGTGCCGGTGATCGAGCAGGGCGTGGCGCAGTTGTACCGCATTCGCCCGGAGCCTGTGGCGCAATCGCAGGTACGCATGGAGGAAGGGCTGGCGCTGATCGAGGCCCGCATCCAGGGTGATCCGGAGCGCTATCTGGTGGGCGAGCAACTGACGCTGGCCGATATCGCCGCCGCCTCCCTGTACGGCCCGCTGTTGGCGCCGGCGGGTACGCCTTGGGATTTCATGGATGAAAACGATCTGCCCGCCGGGGTGGTGGCGCAACTGCATGCCTACCGGGATCGCCCGGCGGGGCAGTGGGTGCTCAGACGGTACGAGAAAGACCGGCGCGTTACTGCGGCTTGAAGCTGTTGATGCCGTTCATGGCACGCGGCAATTCGCCGCTGACGATCTCGCCGGTGTAGCGCAGCGCTTCATCGATCGCCCGTTCAATCAGGATGCGGTCATCCTGTGAGGGTTTGCCCAGTACGTGCGGTGTCACCAGTGCGGCATTGCCGGGGTGGCCGATGCCGATGCGCAGACGCACGAAATCCTTCTGATTGCCATGCCGGCTGACAATATCGCGCAGCCCGTTGTGGCCGCCGTGGCCACCACCGATTTTCAGGCGTATGCAGCCGGGCGCCAGGTCGAGTTCGTCGTGGGCGACCAGCATCTGAGTGACGGGAATGCGGAAGAAATTCGCCAGCGCTGCCGTGGCCTGGCCGCTGCGGTTCATGAAGGTGGTGGGGATCAGCAGGCGAATGGTTTCACCTTGCTCGGTGAAACTGCCGGTGAGGCCGAAATATTTCCGGTCTTCGGAAAGTGAAACGCTCCGGCTTCGCGCCAGGGCGTTCACATACCATGCGCCGGCATTATGGCGGGTGTCCGCATACTGTGCGCCCGGGTTTGCCAGGCCGACAATAAGTTTGATCGGATCCGCCATGATGCCTGGAAGCGCTTAGGCTTCGCTGTTTTCGTCGCCAGCAGCGTCTTCGGCTTCGTCAGCCGCAGTGCCCTTCGGCGCGTGTACCGATACCACCGGCAGATCGTGGTCTGCGCCGTGGGTCAGGGCGACCAGCTCGACACCTTTCGGCAGTTTGATGTCGGACAGGTGAACGACCTGATCCAGCTTCACGTCTGCCATGTCGACTTCCAGGAACTCCGGCAGGTTCTGCGGCAGGCAGCTCACTTCCACTTCGGAAGCGTTGTGGGTGATCTTGCCGCCCTGCTGTTTCACGCCGACGCACTTGTCTTCGTTGAGGAAGTGCAGCGGTACCTGCATGGTGATCTTGTGGGTCTTGTCCACGCGCAGGAAGTCGGCGTGCATCGGGGTGCCCTTGGCCGGGTGGCGCTGCAGGTCACGCAGTACCGCCTGCTGGGTTTTGCCGTCGATCTTGAGGGTCAGGACGTGGCTGTAGAAGGCTTCGTTCTCCAGTGCCTTGACCAGCTCGCGCAGTTCCAGGGTGACCATCTGCGGTTCGGCGTTGCCACCGTAGACGATGCCGGGAATGCGGGCTTCCTGACGACGCAGGCGGCGGCTCGCACCTTTCCCTACGTCGCTGCGGCCCTCGGCATGCAGCAAGAATTCGTTGCTCATGGTGTTCTCCAGTAATGCCTGGACAGTTCCTGCGACCGGATACTGTTCAGGGGGCTATAAAAGGGCGGGCATTATCCGCTGACAGGCACAAAAAAGCCAGAGGGGGCAGGCCACCTCTGGCTCCTGTGTCCGGCCGGGCGTGGGGTCAGACCAGCTCCAGCCGGTCGAACATTGCCGACAGGGATTCCTCGTTGTTCACGCGGCGGATGGTCTCGGCCAGCATGGGGGCCAGCGACAGCACGCGGATACGGCCGCTGTCGACGGCGGCGGTGGACAGCGGGATGGTGTCAGTGACGATCATCTGGTCCAGTGCCGATTCCTTGATGTTGTTGATGGCGGCACCGGAGAGCACCGGGTGGGTACAGTAGGCGACTACCTGGCGGGCGCCGTGGTCTTTCAGGGCGCGGGCGGCCTTGCACAGGGTGCCGGCGGTATCGACCATGTCATCCACCAGCACGCAGCTGCGGCCTTCGACCTCACCGATGATGTGCATCACCTGGGATTCATTCGCTTTCGGGCGGCGCTTGTCGATAATGGCGAGGTCGGCGTCGTTGAGCTGCTTGGCCAGTGCGCGGGCGCGCACCACGCCGCCCACGTCGGGGGAGACGACCATCATGTCCTGGTAATTCTGGCGTTCGATGTCGGCCACGATCAGGGGTGTGGCGTAGACGTTGTCCACCGGGATATCGAAGAAACCCTGAATCTGGTCGGCGTGCAGGTCGACGGTCACGACGCGGTCGATGCCGACGGTGGTGAGCATGTCGGCCACCACCTTGGCAGTGATCGGCACCCGTGCGGAACGCACCCGGCGATCCTGGCGGGCATAGCCGAAGTACGGCATCACGGCGGTGATGCGGCCGGCGGACGAGCGACGCAGGGCGTCGGCCAGCACCAGGATTTCCATCAGGTTATTGTTGGTCGGGTGGCAGGTGGACTGGACGATGAACACGTCCTTGCCGCGCACATTTTCGTGAATCTCGACGGCGACCTCGCCATCGCTGAAGGTGCCGACATCGGCGGCGCCCAGCGGGATGTTCAATTGCCGGGTCATGGCCTTGGCCAGTTCCGGGTTGGCGTTGCCGGTAAAGACGACGAGTTTGGACACTGGCGCTCCCCCGCGGGACTGTTATAGGGCTGGTGTGTATGGCTCGTGGAGGTCGCGTCCTGCGGGACGCAACCTCGGCAATTCAACGTAAGTGTACGAGAAGGAAGATGGCTGGGGTACCAGGACTCGAACCTGGGAATGACGGGATCAAAACCCGTTGCCTTACCAACTTGGCGATACCCCAACACTAACCGTTGTCGCTGTGCGAAGCAGCCAGGGCCTCATGAAGAGGCGACAGGTTGCAGCTCCGCGCGACGAAACCTTTCCAGTGCGGTGGCAATGCGGCGAGCAGTGTTTCGCCGTGTTGCCGATCCGTGACCGGTGCAAAAATGCAGGCGCCGGTGCCGGTCATGTGGCTTTCGCCAGCATGCTTTTCGAGCCATGACAACGCTGCGTCAATTACCGGAAAAAGCCTTCTGGCAACTGGCTCACAATCGTTGCGAAATGCCGTTCGGGTGGCCGGCTCAAGAAAGGCCGCTACTGTACTGACGGGGGTATTTCTTGTCAATTCCCGGTCACTGAAAATTTGTGCGGTGGCGACACTCACGCCGGGGGACACAACCAGGTACCACTGCGGCGGTAAATCGACGAACGAAAGCTGCTCGCCAACGCCTTCGGCGAAGGCGCTGCGGCCGTGCACGAATACCGGCACGTCGGCGCCGAGCGAGAGGCCGATGTCGGCCAGTTCCGGCAGCGACAGGCCGAGCGACCAGAGCCGGTTCAGGCCCAGCAACGTGGTGGCTGCATCGCTGGAGCCGCCACCGACGCCGCCGCCGGCGGGCAGGCGTTTTTCCACGCGAATCTGCGCGCCACGCCGGCACCCCGTGTGCTCGCGCAGCCGGGTGGCGGCGCGCCAGACCAGGTTGTCCTCCGCTGCGCCGGGCACACCGGGGCTGTCCAGGGTCAGTGTGTCCGCCGCAGCAAAATGCAGCGTGTCACCGTGATCAAGCAGGGTGAACAGGGTTTGCAGGGTGTGATAACCGTCGCTGCGGCGGCCGGTGACGTGCAGGAACAGGTTCAGCTTGGCTGGCGCGGGCAGCGTCAGTGTCACGGTTGCGGCATCCAGCGCTGCACCAGCAGTGTAAAGCGGTCGTCGGCGTGGCTGGCCCGTACGCGGTGCGGCAGGCTCAGGCCGGCGACCGGCTGGTAGCGGTCGAACCGCAATGACCAGCCGAGCTGTTCCAGGGCCACCAGCTGACCGGTGTCATCATAGGTGGGGGTGCCCTGGGCCAGCGGCCAGGGCATGCCGCGCACCCAGTAATAAAGGGCTTCGACCGGGATCATCAGGCCGGTCAGGTACCAGGCCAGCTCGGCCGGCGAGCCGGCGGTGCGCTGTTCGCGGCCGTTATCCAGCGCGGCGTGGTGGTCGTTCCAGCGTAGCTCGGCACTGCCGAAACCCATCGGGCCGGAGAAGTGGATCTGGCCGCCGTCACGGCGCTGGCGCCATTCCATGTTGGCGTTGCCGCCGTCGGCGGCGGTGCGGTAGCCGAGGCGGCCGCTGATGTCCCAGTGGCGCAGGTCCTCCGGGTGTTCGAAGGTGATGTCGGTCAGCGGGGCACGGCTCTGGCAGGCGCTCAGTGCCAGAGGGAGCAGGATCACCAGGAGCAGGTGGCGCAACGGCATTTACCGGCCCCCTTCGAGGCGTTCGCGCACGGCACGCAGGTGGCGGTTGCCGGGCTGTTGCTGGTCGGCTTCCTGCCAGATGGCGCGGGCGTCTTCCTGGCGGCCCATGGCCCAGAGCACTTCGCCCAGGTGGGCGGCCACTTCGGCGTCGGGGAACATGTCGTAGGCCCGTTGCAGGTGCACCAGCGCCTGCTGGTACTGGCCCATGCGATAGAGCACCCAGCCCATGCTGTCGATGATCGCCGGGTTGTCCGGCTGCAGCGACAGGGCGCGGCGGATGTAGCGGTAGGCTTCATCAAAGCGGTCGGTGCGGTCGGCCAGGGTGTAGCCGAGTGCATTCAGGGTTTCCGGGTCGTCTGGGCGCAGGGTCAGGATGCGGCGCAAATCGGCTTCGGTCTGGTCCAGGCGGTCCAGCCGTTCGGCCAGCAGGGCGCGGGCGTACAGCAGGTCGGTGTGTTCCGGCAGCTCGTGCAGCGCTTCGTTCATCAGGGTGAAGGCGGCTTCCGGGTCGCTGCGGCCAAGCAGCTCGGCCTCGGCGGCATACAGCTCCGGCAACTGGGCAGGGTGATGCTCGCGCAGGGTCACCATCAGGGCGCGCATGGCCGGAATGTTGCCCTGCCGTTCGTACAGTTGCGCCGCCTGGAGTTGCGCGGCGAGGGCGTTATCGCCTTCCTGCACGGCCAGGTAGTGCTCAATGGCCGCGTCCTCATCACCCTGCATCTCGTCGGCCTGGGCCAGGTACAGGTGAATCTGGTCCGGGCGGTAGCCTTCCTCCAGCAGGGCGTCCAGTGTCTGCCGGGCGCTGTCGACAGCGCCCCGCTGCAGACCATACAGCGCCAGCGAGAAACGCAGGTCCTGATCCTCAGGGAAACGTTCGGACAGCGTCTGGAGTTGGCTGATGGCGTCCTCTTCGCGGCCGTCTTCCAGCAACAGGCGAATATAGAGGACGCGCGGACGGCGGGCGTCCGGCGCCTTGCGCACCATGCGGCGTAACTGGCGCAGTGCGGCGTCGTGGTCGTCCATCTCGAACAGCAGGCGCGCCTTCAGCAGTTGCGCATCTTCGTGCGAGCGATTGAGCTTGAGGGCTTTTTCGTTGGCCTCAAAGGCGTTGGCCAGATCGCCTTCCATTTGCAGGTGCAGCGCGCGGGCGTACCACAGGGGCGCCTGGTCAGGGTAGCGGTCAGTGAGCTGCGCCAGCGCTGCCAGCAGCTGCGTGTTGCCTTGCTGGTCCAGGCCTTCGGCCTGGGTCACCAGGCGGATCAGGCCGCTCTGCGGGTCATCTGCCAGCAGTTGGTCAATGTGGGCGGCGGCGGCGGTGGGGTTGTCCATCACGATCTGGGCGATGGCGGCGATTTCATGCGCGGTCTGGTTGTCCGGTTCCTGTGTCAGCCAGCGCTCGGCCATTTCCAGTGCCAGTGGCGCATCCTGCATATAGGCCGCCAGCCGCGCGGCCTGGCCGGTGACGGCGGGGCTGTTGTGGCTGCGCGCAGTCTCCACGTAATAGCCCAGGCTGACGTCCAGGGCATCGCGCTGGGCCGCCACTTCGGCCACCAGCAGGTCAGCCAGCACGGCGGATTCATAGGGGGCGGTGACGACCGGCTCAGGAGCGGGTGCCGGGGGCGGGTCGGCCGGTTGCCTGGCGGCGCAGGCGCCGAGCATCAGGGCGGCAACAGCCAGCGTCAGCCGGCGCGGGCGCTTCGGAAAACAGTCTCGGAGGCAGATCGGCATTACGCTGACGGGTCCAGTATCCAGAGTGAGGGGCAATAATGGCACAGGCGCCATGGCCTGCCCACCGAAGGTCCGTCGCGCGGTCCGGTCAGGGAGGCGCGCGGGCGTACACAGGGGCTATGACATTGTTTCGGGTGATTAAATCCCGCAAAATGCGCCACCCGATACCCGCTGCGGTGCTGCGACCCCCTGACATGAAGCTACTGGCTACAGGCGTCAATCACACCACCGCGGAGCTCAGCCTGCGTGAACGGCTGACCTTCCCGGAGGCCCAGATCCCCGCCGCGCTGCAGGACCTGCGACGCCTGCCGGGGGTCGTCGAAGCCGCGCTGCTGTCCACCTGTAACCGCACCGAAATCTATTGCCTGACCAGCGATGAGTCGCCGGACCTGACGCAGTGGCTGGCCCGCTGGCATGGTCTGGACGGTCAGCGCCTGCGTGAAGCCCTGTACCGGCACGAGAACGATGCCGCCCTGCGCCACATGATGCGTGTGGCCGGCGGGCTGGATTCGCTCGTGCTCGGCGAGCCGCAGATCCTCGGCCAGATGCGCGATGCCTACGCCCGTGCCCATGAAAGTGGTGCGCTCAATGGCGAACTGGCGCGCACCTTCCAGCAGGTCTTCAGCGTTGCCAAGCGTATCCGCACCGACACGGGCATTGGCGCCAACCCGGTGTCGGTGGCCTATGCCGCGGTGTCGTTTGCGCGGCATATCTTTGCGGCGCTGCGCGACAGCCGGGCGCTGCTGATCGGTGCCGGCGACATGATTGAACTGGTGGCGCGTCACCTGCGTGACCAGGCGGTGGGCCACATCACCATTGCCAACCGCACCCTCAGCCGCGCCGAGGCGCTGGCGGCCGAAGTGCAGGGGCAGGCCGTGTCACTGGAAGAAGTGCCAGTGGTGCTGGAAAAGGCCGACATCGTGATCACCTGCACGGCCAGCCCGGTGCCGGTGCTGGGCAAGGGTGTGGTCGAACGGGCGCTGAAAAAGCGCCGTCACAAACCGATTTTCATGGTGGACATTGCCGTGCCACGGGACATCGAGCCGGAAGTGGGTAAATTGCAGGACGTGTACCTTTATACGGTCGACGATCTCCACGAAGCGATCGAAGAAAATGTCCGCCAGCGTCAGGAGGCGGCCCGTCAGGCAGAGGCCATCATTGATGCCGCCCTGGACCGCCATGAACGCGAACGCCGAGAGCTGGCCGCCGTCGATACACTGCGCAGCTATCGGGAGCAGGTGTTGACGCTGGGGGAAGAAGAGCTGCGGCGCAGCCTGACCCAGCTGGAAGGGGGGGCAGACCCCGCTGACGTACTGCGTCGTTTCCAGCGCACGCTGCTGAACAAGGTGCTGCACGGCCCGAGTGTACAACTGCGCAGGTTGGCGGCAGACAATCGCGGCGACGCGCTGCAGCTGGCTCGCGAACTGCTGTTGCGTGATGATGAGCCCGACTCCGACGGAACAGGTTCAGCATGAAAGACAGCCTGAAGCACAAACTTGAACGGCTGGTGGAACGCCACCAGGAACTTGCCGGCCTGCTGGCCACCCCGGAAGTGATCAGCGAACAGGGCCGTTTCCGCGATCTGTCCCGCGAGTACGCCGAGCTGGAAGACGTGGTCAGCTGCTTCAATGATTACTGCCGTACCCAGGAAGACCTGGCGGCTGCGCGCGCCATGCAGCAGGACAACGATCCGGAGGTGCGCGAGATGGCGGGCGAGGAAATCCGCGACGCCGAAGCCCGCGCAGACGAACTTGCGCAGACACTGCAACGGCTGATGCTGCCGCGTGATCCCCGGGACGGCAGTAACGTCTTCCTGGAAATCCGTGCCGGTACCGGTGGCGACGAAGCGGCGATCTTTGCCGGTGACCTGCTGCGCATGTACAGCCGCTACGCCGACCGCACCGGCTGGCGCGTGGAGATCATCAGTGCTCACGAAGGGGAGCACGGTGGCTTCAAGGAAGTGATCTGCCGGGTAGCCGGTGACGGTGTCTATTCGCGGCTCAAGTTCGAATCCGGCGCGCACCGTGTGCAGCGCGTACCGGCCACCGAATCGCAGGGGCGTATCCATACGTCGGCCTGCACCGTGGCGGTGATGGCCGAGGCGGAGGAAATCGGCGAAGTCGTGATCCGCACCGAGGACCTGCGCATTGATACCTACCGTTCTTCCGGTGCTGGCGGTCAGCACGTCAACACCACCGACTCCGCCGTGCGCATTACCCACCTGCCCAGTGGCCTAGTGGTGGAGTGTCAGGAAGAACGCAGCCAGCACAAGAACAAGGCCAAGGCGATGTCCTGGCTGAAGGCGCGGCTGTACGACAGCATGCAGCAGAAGCAGCAGCAGGAAATGGCCGCGACGCGCAAATCGCTGGTCGGCTCCGGTGATCGCTCCGAGCGTATCCGCACCTACAATTTTCCGCAGGGGCGGCTGACCGATCACCGCATCAACCTTACGTTGTACCGCCTGGGTGAAGTGATGGAGGGTGACCTCGACGAAGTGATCGGCGCGCTGCTGGCCGAACACCAGGCCGAACAACTGGCCGCGCTTGCCGAGGCGCACTGATGAGCACCCCTGTCGCCACGCTGTTGAGCGAGGCGCGTGCGCAACTTGAGGGGCATTCCCCCAGTGCCGCGCTGGATGCCCGCGTGCTGTTGGCGCACCTCCTCGGCAAGCCGGAAACCTTTCTGTTCACCTGGCCGGAACATGAGCCCACCGATTCGCAGCAGCGTCAGTTTCGCGAATGGATTGCGCGCCGTCGTGACGGCGTGCCGGTGGCGCATCTTGTTGGCCGGCGCGAATTCTACGGGCATGAGTTCCTGGTCTCGCCCGATACGCTGATCCCGCGCCCGGACACCGAATTGCTGGTCGACCTCGCGCTTGAACTGTTGCCGGGCAACCTGCCTCAGCGCCTGGCAGATCTGGGTACAGGTACCGGCGCCATCGCCATCAGTCTCGGCCTGGCGCGGCCGCAGTGGACCGTGCTGGCGGTGGATTTCACGGTCGCCATTCTGGATCTCGCCGAGCGCAATGTGCGGCGGCTCGGCGCCACCAATGTGCAGGTGCGCCAGTCGAGCTGGTGTCGCGACCTGCCGGGCCAGTATCACGCGCTGGTCAGCAACCCGCCCTACATCGCCGAGAACGATCCGCACCTGGATGAAGGCGACGTGCGTTATGAGCCTCGCTCCGCGCTGACCGCCGGTGCCGACGGCCTCGACGATATTCGCGTTCTGATTGAACAGGCGCCCTCGCGCCTGTTGCCGGGGGGCTGGCTGTTGCTCGAACATGGTTATGATCAGGGCGACGCCGTGCGTGCGCTGATGGCCGCCGGCGGTTTTTCCGATGTGCAGACGCGCCATGATCTCGGTGACCGCGAGCGTGTGACGCTGGGACGAATGCCGGAGAACAGCGATGCTCAGTGACGACCAGTTGATGCGCTACAGCCGGCAGTTGCTGCTGCCCGGTTTCGACGTCGCCGGCCAGGACGCGGTCGCCTCTGCTCGCGTGCTGATCGTCGGCGCTGGCGGGCTCGGCTGCCCGGTGGCGCTGTATCTGGCGGGCGCCGGTGTCGGTGAGCTGGTGATCGCCGATCCCGACGAGGTGGACAGCAGCAACCTGCATCGGCAAATCGCTTACCGTGAAAGCGACGTTGGCCAACCGAAAGCGGAGGCCCTGGCCGCGACACTGCGTGCCCTGAACAGCGATATCACCATCACTGCCCACGTTCGCACGGCGGACAGCGACTGGCTGGCGGCCATGTTGCCGGGCGTCTCACTGGTGCTGGACTGCTGCGACAATTTCGCCACCCGCAGCGCGGTGAATGCCGCCTGTCATGCTGCCGGTGTGCCGCTGGTGTCAGGCGCGGCCATTCGTCTGGAAGGGCAACTGGTGGCGTTCGATTTCCGTGATCCGGCCACGCCCTGCTACGCGTGTCTGTATGGCGAGGGTGACGGGCCGGACACCCTGTGCAGTGAATCCGGTATCCTGGGTCCGGTGGTGGGGACGGTCGGCACATTGCAGGCATTGATGGCGCTGCGCCTGCTGACCGGTCACAAAGTGGATGGCGTGCTGCATCTGTTTGACGCCGCCACCATGCAGTGGCGACAGATGACGTTGCGCAAAGACCCCGCCTGCCCGGTATGCCACCCGCCTCTCTGTTCGTAGGGTGGGAAGAGCGCAGCGAATCCCGCCACCCTCCTCCCAGGCTGACACCAGATTGAGCCAAACACTGACAAACCCTTCCGCCTTACCCCACTGCAACACAGTGTGTCGTTCGCTAACCTTGCCGGCATGTCCCGTTATCACCGTGCCTGGCAACCAGGTGGCACCTGGTTCTTCACGCTAAACCTGGCCGACCGCCGCCGGTCGTTGCTGACCGATCACATTGCTGTATTGCGTCGGGTTGTCAGGCAGGTTCAGCAACGCCATCCTTTTACCGTTCATGGCTGGGTAGTGTTACCTGAACACTTGCATTGTGTTCTTGAATTACCGGCCGCAGACAGTGACTTTGCTCTACGTTGGCGTCTCATCAAAGGGCATTTTTCACGTTCGATACCGACCGGTGAATTTATCAGCCTTTCCCGCCGTCGGCATGGCGAGCGAGGCATCTGGCAAAGACGCTACTGGGAACATCGCATTCGCAACGAGCGGGATTATCGAATGCATATGGATTATCTGCATTTCAATCCAGTGAAGCATGGTTGGGTAACACGGGTACGGGACTGGCCGTATTCCACATTTCACCGGCTGGTGGCGATGGGCGTTTATGCAGAGGATTGGGGAGGGGGCGATGGCGATTTGGGGTATTTGCCGGAGTGAAGCTGGTGGGATTCGCTGTGCTCTTCCCACCCTACGGCAGCTTTGACGGGGCGTAGGGTGGGAAGAGCACAGCGAATCCCACCACGTCCAAGCCCGACTCCACTCCCGCAAGCTGAACAATACTCCCCTCAAACAGCGCGTTCCGTCTCTCCGCCCAATCAGGACGCTGAACGCACCGTACCGCTCAGGTGCGGTTTCACCCCGTCATTCGCCAGCAAACGGAAGTCGACGCCTTCCGCGTCCTGCTCGTGAGCGAATTTCACGGTGGCAGGAATAAACATCGGCAGCTTGAACTGCACATCCACGGTGAACGGGCCTTCCGGCAGTTGATCATGCAGCGCCGCCAGGCAGCGGGCTTTTGACCACATGCCGTGCACGATCTGGCGCTTGAAGCCGAACAGTTTCGCCGTCAGCGGATACAGGTGGATCGGATTGCGATCACCGGAGACAGCGCCGTAGCGGCGGCCAGTGTCGCCCGGCACTTTCCACTGCTCGAACGTGGCGACCGGCTCGGGGGCCGCCGGGGCTTTCTTGTCCTTGCCGCCACCGGTCCCGCCACCGCGACGGAACATGGTGGATTCACTTTCCCAGACCAGTTCGCCAGCGGTGCTGACGCTGGTGAGGATGGAAAACTCAAAACCTTTCTCCACCTGCACCAGGTCACCGAAACGGCATTCCACATCCAGTTGCTCGCGCTCGTTGATACGGCGGTACTGGGTGATGCGGTTGCGCACATGCACCAGGCCCATGGCCGCGAACGGGAAATCCTCGTGCAACAGCAGGCTCATGAACAGCGGGTGCGCATGCAGGTGCGGATAGGTGATCGGCAGGTGCTTGTCCGCCGGGAACGCGCAGACCTTGCGGTAGCTGGCCAGGTGTTTCTGATCCAGCACCACGTCGCGCAGGCGCACGCCGATACCCGGCAGGGCAGGGGATTTACCCGGCTTGACGCCGGCCCGCAGCACAGCTTTGGCGAACAGCGGCAGCATGGCCGGGGCGTTGCGCAGTTCTCGAATATTGGCGGTGGTCATGGCGCAAATCCTTTTCGATTCATGTCAGAACGAATGCCCGGCAGTATAGGCAGCGCCCGCCAGGCGTTGATTGGCCGTATAGACTGCCGGCGGTGGCCTGCTTGCGGCAACGCCGGGGCCGGGGAGTTATTCAGAGGCGCCCTGGGGCACAATGGGTGCAGATGGGCCACCTTTCCGGTGGCAGGGAGCAGAGGCCGATGGGCGTTGGGTTGTGGCGGTTGCTGTGGTTGTGCGGGCCGGCGTTGCTGCTGTTGGGGCTGAACATGCTCGGTGCGCGCCTGCCGACTGCAGCGCTGCTCCTGGCCTGGCTGTTGCTCAGTGCGGTGATGGCTGCCGGGTTGTGGCGGCGCGCGCTGAGCCGGCGGCAGGCATTTGTGCAGGCCTATATCGTGCCGCAGAGCCGACTGGCGCGGTGGCTGCGTGGGGGTTGGCTGCTGCGTCTGCGACAGTGGTGCGTGGCGCTGCTGCTCGGGCTGGTGTTGCTGGTGGGGGTGGTCCGTCTCGAGGACAGCCTGGCCTGGTGGGTGCTGCTGGGTGGCCTGCCCCTGCTGGCGTTATGCACAGGCGTGGCCGAAGGCCATCTGGGCCGGCACGTGACGCCGGTGTACCTGCCGGCACTGAGCATGCGTGTGGCGCTCTGGAGCAGCTTTGTGCTGCTGCTGTGCCTGATGACGGTGCTGGCGCTGTTCGGGCATTACCCTGATTTCCAGAATGTTTCCCTGATTGATGCGCTCTGGTCCGAAGCGGGGCGGCAGCATGCTGTCAGTGCGCCGATGCTGTGGCTGTTGCAGGCGGCGGCGATGAAAGATGCGCTGGCCTGGTGGCTGGGGCAGCAGTGGCTGCCGGGGCTGGGCGAGCCGCTGTTCCGCTACGGCGGCTGGCTGGTCCTGCTGGCCGCAGACGGGCTGTTCCTGCTGGGGCTGTTGGCGCTGGGGGCCGGCACACTGGCACGGCTGCCGGCGCCGCCGCCCCGGCGCGGTGTCTGGCTGCTCCTGCCGCTGGCGCTGCTGGCGACGCTGCTGGCGGCGGACCATCGCGCTGCGCTGCGGGGGCAGTGGCGGCGCCGGTCACCGTGTCGCTGGGAGGCGACCTGTACCAGGTACCGGCGGCCCGTGCGCAGCAACTGGCGTTGCTGTCGGCATTGCGTTTTACCGAGGGTGAGGCCGGCGCCCGTGCGGCGCTGGACGCGCATCTGACGCAGGGGCTGGACCGGCTGTTTGCGCAGCTGGATGCGCAGTTGCCGACGTTCGCTGACTGGTACTACTCGTTGAGCGGCGAGTACGCGCGCCTGTCGATGATGGTGCTGGAAAAGCACGACGGCGACTATGTGCAGCAAAAGGCCCTGGCACTGATCTACGAGCCGGTCGGCTTTGCCCAGCAGGTCGATATCCTGAGGCTGCAGGCGGATGGCACCTTGCTGCGCGCTGCGGAAGCCACCCGGGAAGCCTGGCTGGCAGAAATGATCCGTGCGCTGAGCGATGAGCGGGCCGGACAAGGCCCTGCCTCGGCACCGGTCTCGTTGAATCTGGATACGGCGCTCGCTGACATGCATCACTACAGCAGCCCTGCTTTCGTGCAACGCCTGTCGGTAGCCAGCGGTACGGCCGCTGCCACCGCTGGTGTGGTGTTGTTCCGCGCCTTTGCCACCCGGGCGGCGGCACGCTCAGGCGCGGCGCTGGCGGCGCGCGGTGCGGCAAAAGGC
>NZ_AQOR01000052.1 GCF_009846755.1 Alcanivorax sp. S71-1-4 | reverse complement strand
CGGTTTTAGTAGACCACTACACTCCGTCAGAACGGGGTGTCGAGGCCGTTGAGTTCGGTTCATCCCCGCACCTGCGGGGAACACGGCGGCTGGGCTAAACGGTTATGCAGCGACGGCGGTTCATCCCCGCACCTGCGGGGAACACCACGCAAATACCTCTCCCAGGTGTTCTTCGGACGGTTCATCCCCGCACCTGCGGGGAACACTGTCATTAATAATGAGGTACTCCCGCATGTCCCGGTTCATCCCCGCACCTGCGGGGAACACTATCTGCCCGCTGCACACGATCTCATCCAGCACGGTTCATCCCCGCACCTGCGGGGAACACTGGCGTTCAGGCGCCACGCCATCTCGGGGTGAACGGTTCATCCCCGCACCTGCGGGGAACACGGCGCCGTGCTCAAGGCCAAAGGGTACCGGGTCGGTTCATCCCCGCACCTGCGGGGAACACGCATCCATCCGCTATATGCTCTTGGCGCTCAAACGGTTCATCCCCGCACCTGCGGGGAACACTGAAGAGCATGGTATCGTGATGACGTTGTTGTCGGTTCATCCCCGCACCTGCGGGGAACACGTCGTTCGACATCTCTGACTGGTGCTCCGTTGCGGTTCATCCCCGCACCTGCGGGGAACACTCCGGGGAAAGTGAGTAATCGAGCCGCCACGCCGGTTCATCCCCGCACCTGCGGGGAACACCAGTCATTGAACAATTCGATCTGTTCAGAAAACGGTTCATCCCCGCACCTGCGGGGAACACAGCACCCAGCTGCTGCACAACGCTCGCCGTCCTTCTGCGGTTCATCCCCGCACCTGCGGGGAACACGCCAGGAAGGCACGCACGCTCTCGTCCTTCTGCGGTTCATCCCCGCACCTGCGGGGAACACCGCTCGTGGGTCATGCCCACCGACAGCTCCTGCGGTTCATCCCCGCACCTGCGGGGAACACTTGATGACTGGGGCGTCATTGATCGCTCACAGCGGTTCATCCCCGCACCTGCGGGGAACACCGCTCGTGGGTCATGCCCACCGGCAGCTCCTGCGGTTCATCCCCGCACCTGCGGGGAACACCCCAGAATGCTGAGACGTTGGCCAAGCAACGCCGGTTCATCCCCGCACCTGCGGGGAACACCCTCGATGCACCTGGTCGACCAGCTGGTCCACCGGTTCATCCCCGCACCTGCGGGGAACACACCAAATGTAACTCACTGTTTTAAAAAAACAAAAACAAGGGTTTCAAATCCACCAGTTTCAACTTCAGTCTGAGGAGTCGTGTGGGATAAAAGCGACCAGGCGCAAACCGTCGTAATCAATAGGCTCCCGACGATTAGTCCCGAGCGTCTGGAAGTCGTAGCCGGACTCCGAATTACTAGCCCAAGCCATGACCACGTTGCCGCTCTCATGGCCCGCTTCGAGTTGCTGCCAGATCATTTCGCGGGTACGCCGGGATACATCGCCTATATAAATACCGGCTCGTACCTCTAACAGCCAGATAGCCAACCTGCCGCGCAGACGAGGAGGAACACTTTCGGTGACTACCACGAGGAACGCCATCAGTGGCTCCTGTGCCCCTGCTCGCCGTGTGTATCTGGATTTGGAATAGCGGGGGGCACTGATTCCGGCGGTGCCTCGGGAGGTGATATACCGCCAGCGGATAGCACTTCCTCAATGATCGGGATAATACGGCCTAGTAATCTATCCGAACGAAACAGGTCGCGACAGGCCAGACGCACTTCACGCTCTGGCTCAGCAGGCGCTTTCGCTGCAATGCGAAAGGCCAGAGGCACGACCGTCTCGAACTTGAACAAGTCAGCGATATCGTAAACGAATGACAATGGCTTGCCGGTATGAATAAAGCCCACCGCAGGCGCGTAACCGGCTGCCAGGACAGCAGCCTCGGTAATCCCGTACAAGCACGCGGTAGCGGCAGAGAGACAGCGGTTAGGGATGTCAGCGGCATCCCATTTATGGCGATCGTAGTTGCGTGCCCGCCAGTTCACGTTGTACTGCTGGGCGAGCAGCTTGTAAGTCCCCCGCACCCGCGCGCCCTCAATACCTCGCAGCTGCTCAACACTACGCCGAGATGGCGCCGGTTCTCCGAAACGCACCTCATACATCTTCCGAACCACCTTGAGGCGCAATTCATCATCCAGCGCCAGCTTGGCCTGATACAGCAGGCGATCCGCTCTTGCACCGCCTGGCTGACCACTTGCATACAGTCGTACGCCAGATTCCCCCACCCATACCAGCAATGTGCCCACCGTCGCAGCAAGGCGTATGGCAGCGTGAGAAACACGCGTTCCAGGCTCAAGCATGATGCAGGCCACAGAGCCAACAGGAATATGCTTGCGCACACCATTTTTGTCGATCAGGACAAAGGCACCATCAAGGACATCAATCTGACCGTACTGGACGAAGATCATTGAGATGCGGCCCTTCATAGGCAGCGGCTTCAACGGCGGCAACATCAGCAACGCACCACACTCAGCAGGCCGCACCCGAAAGCCTTACCGGGACCAATACCCGTTTGCAGCACATCCGCCAGCCGCCCCGCATCCCTGACACTCAAGATACCTTCAAAACAGGCCCGTTGAAGGCTGATTGGCATGCTGCCTGTGCGGCTGGTCAACAGGTCGCTCCCGGTGACCAGTGCTGTTTCAACTGTAAAACCTCGACGTTCCCCTTGCCGACCAAGCCATGCCAGTTGTGCATCTTCCGAGATCAACCCGTAACGCTTGCCGTTGCGTGTTACGGTAGGATTGGCAAACAACCGGAAACGGTATCGGACACCGTGTTGCAGCAACTGGCTAGGGTCCAGAAACTTAGTTTCGGCATCGCGTTTCAGATAGCCCTTTAACGCCTGGAGCATCGTCCAGTCAGCTTCATGGATTGACTGCACCAATACAGTGGGCATGTGCCAAGTAGCGCCCGGCTCAAGCCGCCAGAGAAAGCGCGGTGGTATCTGCCCAGCCTCCGAAACGAAAGCACGTGTCAGGGTACGATGCATTTCATAAGGATCAGCCAGATCGCGACGCGCCTGGGGATTGCGAGAATCAAGCGACAATCGTGTCAGATGCATCATCTCCCCCCCGCGAACAGAGAAACATGTTTCACGAAACGTGGACCAAAGCTCCGCGCAGCAAAAGGGCCAACCGGCTGGTCGAGACGTACAGCGCCTTCGGCGATATCTTCCAGCATGCCCCGACGAGTCTGCTCGGGTGGCGCGCCAACCAGACAGGGCCAATGTGACAGCGCCAGTTCCAACGGCTTTTCAAGCAGGCCGTCTGGTAGATATACGGGCGATGAAGGCACGAAGCTCTTGCGTCCAAGAGCAAGTGGCCAGACAGGCGCCCGCAGGGCGGCCTGGATTCGCGCCAACAGTATTTGGTTGCCCTCCAAGCCGACCAGAAATACTGCGTCAGACAAGTAATAGCGCGGGCTCACCACGGTGCGGTTCCGATCAGCTTTTCCACTGGAAGCGACCGCCACGCCAGTAGCAGTCTGGTAATCACGCATGGGCACACCTTCCCGATCTATTCGCACCCCCATGCGCAAGGCCGCCAGGTCTTCAACTGGCTCACTGCGATCGCGACCGAGTGCTGCACACACCAGCCCGAGCACGCCAGACTTGGACGGTTCCAGTTGCGTATCACGTTCGTCAAAACGGCTAGTGGTCCCCCAGGATTGCATCGGCCCTTGCAGGCGCAGCAGCAAGGTCGTCACCCGCCTACCTCCAGGCCAGCAGCGGCCAGTTCACGCGCGCTTTCTGCCAGAGCGCCCAGAGAGGGCCGGGCTTCGCCCTTACCTGCTGGCCAGCGGCCAGTCAGGTCCAGGTATAACCACCGATCCTCCGGTGTGCCGTAAACGGTTGCCAGTTTGTCCTCATAAGTGGCCAATCGCTCCACGGACTGTTCAGTCAACGCAGAGTCAACGCGTGGCGCTACAGGTTTCTCAAAGGCGTTAGCCAGACTCAGGGGGGCGGCACGGCGCAGACTGATACCGATGAAATCCGGTGCATTATGGGCGGCAAAGCTGTTCTGCTTGCCAGTAGGCACTGCGCGCACAAACGCCTGGGTGAATGCCTCCACCGCCGACAGCGTCAGTTCGTTATCGCCTTGCAAATTATTAAGGAGTTTGTGTACGTCCAACACAGCATAACGGTACAGGGTCGCCGAGTTGAATTCGACTTGGCCAATCATTCCTGCGCCAGCCTCATCTTCATCGCCCCTATCGTCCACTGCGGTGAAATAGTCGAATTCACGTTCGACCCGGTGTGTGCTGATGGCGTGCGCGACCTGACATGCCGCGTGCTGATTGACCGCCGGCAGATCGGCAAGCATGCGCCCGAACAACGCCACGTCCACAGCCTTACCTCCATCGAGCACAGACTTGGCCTGCTTGACGATGTCGGCTGGCAAGCTTGCCTTCGCCTC
This sequence comes from Alcanivorax sp. S71-1-4, assembly GCF_009846755.1. GTDB lineage: Bacteria > Pseudomonadota > Gammaproteobacteria > Pseudomonadales > Alcanivoracaceae > Isoalcanivorax. The sequence goes on along the minus strand of NZ_AQOR01000052.1, from coordinate 13,665 downwards.
TTTCTTGCTTTTTTTGTCGCTACCGTTAGGCAACGCATCCCAGTGCTGTTCGATCAGCGCGGCAAAGCCATTGATCTCGCTCTCACCCAGAAACAGCAGATACTCGGTTTTCCCATCATCCTTTACCTTCAGACCTGCAGCTGCCAGCGCAACGTCGATTTTGGCGCCCACCTCCTCGGCATTGCGCCCGCTCAGACGTTCGAGCAGCAGGTTTTTGAGTTTCTTTGTACGTACGCCGCGGTGCTCTGGTGACAACAGCGCATGCTCGCTCGCAGCCAGACGAACCGCCCGCTTGAAACATTGGCTGCTGACGCGTGCGCGACGCTGTCCACCAAAGATAGCGTCTTTGGGAGCGCCGGTATCGTCCCTGTTCAGGTTCGACGGAGCGAAATTCTGGATCAGATGAAATTCGAGAAACAGGCTCATGGACTCAGTCTTCCTTTACTCGGCAATGGTGGTTTTTGGTTCAGTCTCAGCCTGGAGAGCGCGATAGAAGTCACGCGCCCAGCGTTGACGCAAATGGTCGCGTCTAGTGGGATCCATAGCAGGGCCAAGATCCATCCAGATAGTTAGATCATCGAGCAACCGTGCATAATCGAAGCCGATGCTATCCGCCGCAAGCAGGCTGACTGCCTGACGCAGATACTCCATGATGTTTTCAGCATCTGCACCGAGCAAGGCCACGAAACGCTGCTCAATGCTCGGGCTCTCCCGACCACGCATCAGTTCGCCCAAACTGGCGGCGAAGCGCTGCGGCCGTTGCATCGGGTGTCGGGCAAACAGACCGGCTACCGCGTAGAGCGCCAGACGCCGCGCATCACGCTCATGCAAAGATGAGCCGGCGAATCGCTCCACATACGGGAACGCTTTGGGGTAGGCCCCCGGCTCGAAAGCCAGACTGTGACGCAAGGTTGCCATTGCACCGCGGTCTTTTTCTTTGAGCGTCTTTAGATACTCGATAAATCGTTCCGCGTGTTCGCTCACGTCAATGCCTCCTTGGCAGTGCTGGGAGTGTCGTTCATCGGTAGATGCTTGTTCAGGAGGTAATGGAAGCGCCCCAGATACAGCGCATCAGCCCGGAGGGCGCGGGCCGACCCACCCATGCTAATCAACACCTGCTCCCGGGCAACGCAGGCGCTTTTTTTCAGGGTTGTGTGCCACCGGGCAGTCGCTTGTTCCGGCTGATTTTGACCCAACAGACGCAGTACTTCGGGTAGTGTTTGTTCAGCAGCGGCGAAGTAGCTGCTGGCGAACGGTCCGGCATCCAGCAATGTACGCGCCCTGTTGCGGGTGTCCTTGCTAGTGGAATCCGGCAGTGTCTCAGAGAGCATCCGTGAGACAAGAGTGTTCAGATCCTTGAACAGGGCATCAGCCTGACCTACCAGTTCCCGCAGATACAGCGCCTTTTCCGCATCGTCCAGCAGAGTAGCGGGCAGGACAATCTGTTCGACACGCCAGCGCAATAGCTTGGCCTGATCGCTGGCCAGGCCGGCAACTAGAAAGGGCTGATACACCACCTCGGAGGGATCAAGCTCTCTGTGCAAGGCAATGGCATTGTTCAGCACGGCCGCTGGCTGGCTCTCGCCGCTGGCGTTTGGCACCAGAGCCGGCAGGTCCCGCCATAGGGCTCGCCCTTCGCTGAATGTGAGGCGCACCAAACCCATGCTACCTGCACGAAAACTGGCCATTGGGTCGGGAGCATTGGGGTCTTCCCCAAGCGCCAGCCCGGCAGCGAAACGCAGCCAGCAGACGGTTCCATCATCCTCGTGCAGCAGCTGGACAGCGCGACTCTGGCGGGTATAGCGATCATTGGGGCCGGTTGCCAAGAGAGGATCGCCGCGCAGTTCCGCGATGGAGAGCGGCGGGCGTTCCCAAGCCGGTAGATCATCCTCGCCGCGCTGCCTAGGCGCCGGATGCAGACACAGGCAGAGTGTCTGCGCCAAGGTGGCTCCCAGAGGGACAATGGCTGCCGTGTTGACCAGAGCGCCGGCCTTGTCCGCATCGCGCAATGTCTTGACCAGACCGCCGGGAGTGAATTGCAGGAAACCGAGCAGCATCCTGATAGCGTCCGCTGGGCGTATGGCGATAGGAGCCCCGTCATGGGCATGGTCGAATACTACCGGCGTATTCCCATTGGCGCTGGCCAACGCAATCTGTGTCCAGGGCTTACGCTTGTCGCACGTTTCCTCGGCATTGGCCAGTGCTGCCACCTGCATGAACGGATGATCAGGATGGAACAACCAGAAGTGATCGCGCCAACACTCCAGATAATCCCGAATGTCCACCAGCGGCAACCCTTCCCGATACCATCGGGCGCGGTCCTTTTCTCGCCATCCACCCAGAGTGCGGGTCAACGCGCGATGGGTGATGGCCAATAAAAGGCGATATTGCGCCACCAGGCTTGGCGGCGCAGTCTCCGCCAGCGCGACAATGTCAGCACTGCGTGCGAAGGTTTCCAGCAATCCCAGCTCAACGATGTGGCCGTCGGCCAAGCGCACAGGTAGCCAAGGTTCGTCCAGCAGGTTGTATGAGCTTCCCATTCTTGATGCTGCTCCAGACCTTATTCCTTTGATTTATAGTCAATCAGAAGCCGAAAACGCTTTGTCTTCCACTTCCCCCATGCCACCAGAAAAATCAAGGTTATAACCCAGTCGCCATATTCCTTCAGAAACGCCAGGAAAAAGTCAAAGTCCATAATGTGGCCGCCCACGCATGTCCAAACATGGGACCATCTTACATCATTTCCTATCAAAGGGTAGATTCTTTGCTGTCAATATCAATTTCAGCACTGTATCATTCTTAGGCTCCCTTAATTTAAGGAGATGAACCAGGTAGCTGCTTGGCTGCCGAAATAGGAGTAGACCTTTCCCTGCATTCGCAGGGACGCTATCAAGGAGGAGCGAGCTCCTCCTTTTACCTACCCTACAGTCGACCCATGCCCCACCAGAACATAACCCATTGTTTATATTTATTATTTGTTAATCTCACATATCAACCCAAGCTCTTTATCCATTCTCAAGCGCAGGCTATTTTGCTCGTAACGACCTTCTTGCAATGGCAGAGGGTAGAAGTCTTTCAATAGAGAATGAGTCGCGAATGACTCAGCGAGCTCGCTGCCTTGGAAATGCTTGACCAGCGCCGTCTGCGAGACCTTGATCTGACGGCTGTAGAGCAACCTGGCAGTCGTATCATCTACAGGGCAATCAGGTCGGAACGATACATCGCCGACACGCCAGCCTGTGCCAGACAGCTCGACGGGCACCAGCGTGATCGATTCGCGACCCAGGCGTGTACGGTTGCGTAGCCCCAGACCATCGCCCTCTTCGTTACCACGCGGCTTGTTATTGTAGGCCACGGCGGGCTCGGCCTGCGGATCGATAGAGATATTGAAGGATTCAGTACGCTCCTTCTTCACTTTGGCCAAATGTTCACCGTAGGCATCAATCTCAATGAAATCGCGCACAGCCTCCTCCACATCATCCAGCAGGGGGGCGTCGCCATAGACCACCTGGACAAGCCTATCGATATCACCGGGAAGATGCAGCGTACTTTCCTGGCGTAGTAATGCCCAGGTGCGTCCTAGTATGTAGGGGTCGTAGACAAAGCCCCAGGCAGTTTCTTTCAGATCAGGGAGCACATCGCCTTGCAGACCAGCTACCCACAGGCGGGCATCCTCGTGGCAGGACGGTCGCGGACGGTCATGACGGTGCAGCCGCCCGGCACGCTGCAACAGAAGGTCGACCGGCGCGAGATCACTGAGCATGAAGTCAAAATCAATATCCAGCGACTGCTCGACAACCTGGGTCGCAATCAGTAAAGCCCGCTGTGGCCTCGCACCACCCGTGCCGAACAGATCGAGTATCCGGCGCTCGTGCTGATTGCGCTCATCAGCCGGGAAGCGGGCGTGGAAGAGAAGCAATTGTACATCCCGGTCCAGTCGTTCACGCAGATCGGCATAGAGTACCTGAGCACGGTTCACGGTATTGACGATCAGCGCACCACAACCACTCTCTGTTAGCAATGAGATCGCTTTGTCGGCGAGCGCCTCCAAATTTTCCGCTAGGCCCGACAAATGGATCGGTGCGAGTGCTCTGGCAGTGAAGTGTTCCGCACGTATCCCTGTATCATCGGCGAGCAAAAGGCGGGGGTAGGAGAGGTCGGGTATTTGCCCGGCTTCAAGCCCCCAGGCCCTTATGAGAGCATCGCGTCGCGACTGTGGCAGCGTCGCACTCATCAACACTACTGAACTGCCCAGCGCCTTGAGCCACTGCAACAGGGCTTCGATCAGGCCGGATGTGTACGTGTCATAGGCATGCACCTCATCAAGCACGATCACACGATTACTCAGCCCCCATAACCGCACGAAGTGGTGTTTGACGTTGAGAGCCGCGAACAATGCCTGATCGATAGTGCCGACACCATAAGGCGAAAGCAGTGGGCGCTTGCGCTGGGAAAACCAGGCGGAAGCCGAGAGACTTTCTGCGCGGGAATGGTCAATATCGCGCAGATGCTGGACCTCCTCGTTCATGGCAGCACCGCCGTGAACAAGCTGGACGTCTGCATGACCGTCGATAAATTGGTCAAGAAAAGTCAATGCACGCCTGAACATCGCGTTACCGGTGGCCTGAGTCGGCAGTGCAACGTACAGGCCACGATGACCGTTAGCCGCCTGCAATCGAAGGTGTGCGAGAAATGCCAGTTCTGTCTTACCTTCTCCCATCGGCGCTTCCACCAGCAATAACGCCGGGCCATTTGTCTCGCGTAGCAGGTCGTCGCCCACTTGCTGCAGCGGTCTTGCTGCAAGATCCTCACATCCCAGTATTCGCGTAATCAGTGCCGAGGTCTCAGCAGGTCCGTCCAGCAGAGGCCGGGCGCGTGTCCAACCGATGCGCTGCAGAGCACCGACCGCCAATTCGCGGGCATGCTGATAATAATCGGACAGGTCGTCGCGGCGCTCTCCCAATGGAAACCATTCTGCATTCGAGGCGATCCAATCTGCTGTACTGGTCAGGCCCGCCAGCCAGTTAACCGCTGGCAAACTGAGCTCGTCCAGGGTTGGTGCGTCCTGGGGAGCCATTACTTGCCAATAGCTATGCAGGATTGTCTGCCGGGCTAACCCCCACTCTGCAGGTTCATTGCTGGGTCTGGCACGGTTCACCTCGCCGGATAGAAAGTGATAACCATGATGGGCGCTAATAGCCTGGATGGCCGCACTTAACCAACTTGCGTCAGCATCTGTCAGGGGCCGAAGCTGCCGGTATAGCAATGCCGCAGTGGCGCAAGAGTGCGCGGTGACACCACAGGCGATCGCGGGGAACGTCAGGTCATGAGTCTGGTCAGCTCGCATACCTTCTGGCCACTTGGCCTGAAACCCCGGAATCGCTTTGCCAAAGTCATGCAAGCCCACAAGGAATGCTATCCACCGGACGGCATATTTCGGCGAAAGGCCAAACTGCGTGGCCGCCCAACCGCGCGTGGATGCCGGTTCAAACTCCAGCATGGTTTCAGCAACCGCAGCGACATCCAGCAAATGCGCAAGCAAGCCGTGCCCTGTGGCATCACCACTCTTAGCCCAGATGACACGCGCGGCCATCGGCATAGCTGAAAATGCCAGTCGGTCCTTCTTTTTCATCCCCGCACTTCCCTTGACGAGACCAGGCTGATCAGAGATATCACAACCCGACTGCACCCAGGCCAGCGGAACGCTTCTGAGCCAGAAGCCAGTCAACGAGCACCGCGCAGCATCTCATGCAGACGATAGACACGTTCCATCCGGATCATTGGCACCGTCCCTTTGCCAGATACAAAGGCACCGCAGCAGTCTGGCCGCCCCCTTTACATCGTTATTCTTGTGTAGCGCTAAACGATGAGTATACCCAACGAAACGAGGCATGCATCACATTGCACCCCCACCCCATTTGTGCCAGCATTTGTGGGCACAAATCATTCTCAGGTGATGCCATGGAAACCTTCAGCATACGTGACCTGCGCGACCGCACCGGCGATCTGGTCCGTGGCGCAGAAGCCGGAGAGCTCGCTCTGGTGGCCAAGCACGGCCACCCCGTCTTCCTTGCCTTGCCGTTCGATGAAACCCTGGTGCGGGAGGGTGTGCTGGCAGCGCTCGCCCTGAAACTCTTTGACACGGATGTCGTCAGCCTCGGGAAAGCCGCCAGGATCGCGCGCCTTTCCCAGGAAGCCTTTATCACGCTGTGCGGCACGCACGGCGTGGCGGTGGTGCGTTATGGCGCTGACGAACTCCAGAAGGAGCTGGAGGATATGGATGACCTGTCTGGTCGCTGACACTGGCCCACTGATTGCCCTCGCCCATCTGCAGCGGCTTGATTTGCCGGGGCAGGTTCTGGGCCAACTACTGGTGCCAGAGACAGTTTATCTGGAAGCTACTTTTCTACCGCTAAAACCCGGCGCACTGGCCATTCGCGCCGCCCGGGACAATGGGTGGCTTGAGATTGTGGCAGACCAGACATTATCCGATGCGCCCATACCGTCCCTGCTCGGGGAGGGTGAACGCCAGGCCATGGCGCTGGCGCTCAGCATATCAGCACCGCTTTTGATGGATGACGCGCAGGCACGACGGGTGGCCCGGCGACTCGGGCTGGCCGTCGCAGGCACCTGCGGCCTGCTGCTGAAAGCAAAGCAACACGGGGCAGTGCCGGCGCTGGCACCATTACTGGCAACGCTGGACAAGGCGGGTTACTTCATTGCGCCCGCTCTACGGGACACCGTGCTGAAAAAAGCAGGAGAACAAAGCTGAAAAAGCCGGGGCGGCCTCTCTGGCAGAGAACCCACCCCGGCCCCGACGTCATCAGGCCAGAACCGCCTTGCTGATAATGCTCTTCATGATCTCATTCGTCCCGCCATAAATCCGCTGCACGCGCGAATCGGCAAACATGCGTGCAATCGGGTATTCCCACATGTAGCCATAACCACCGTGCAGTTGCAGGCACTCGTCGATCACTTTGCATTGCAGGTCCGTGGTGAAGTATTTCACGGCGGCAGCGGTCGGCACGTCGAGTTTTTTCTGCAGGTGCAGTTCGATGCAACGGTCCAGGTAGACGCGCGCGGCTTCGACTTCGGTGTGCAGTTCGGCCAGTTTGAACTGGGTGTTCTGGAATTCGGCGACGCTGCGGCCGAACGCCTTGCGCTCTTTCACATAGTCGATAGTGAGTTGTACGGCGCTTTCTGCCATGGCGATGGCATTCACAGCGATGTTCAGGCGTTCCTGCGGCAGCTCCTGCATGAGGTAGATAAAGCCCATGCCCTCCTGACCCAACAGGGCGTCTGCCGGGACACGTACGTCCTGGAAGAACAGCTCGGAGGTATCCTGAGCTTTCATGCCGACTTTGTTCAGGTTCTTGCCTTTTTCGAAGCCCGGGGTGCCGGCCTCGACAAGGAACAGGCTGGTGCCCTTGGCGCCTTTGGTCGGGTCGGTCTTGGCCACCACGATCACCAGGTCGGCGTTCTGGCCGTTGGTGATGAAGGTCTTGGAGCCGTTGATGACGTAATGATCGCCGTCTTTCTGCGCGGTGGTCTTGATGCCCTGTAGGTCGGAACCGGCCGCCGGTTCGGACATGGCAATGGCAGTAATCAGCTCACCGGTCACCATTTTCGGCAGGTATTTTTTCTTTTGTTCTTCGGAGCCGTAGTGCTCGATATAGGGCGCCACGATGTCGGTGTGCAGGCCCCAGCCGATACCGGTCAGGCCGAGGCGGGCGACTTCTTCGCTCACGACCACGCTGTAGAGGAAATCAGCGCCGATGCCACCGTATTCTTCTGCCACCATCGGGCAGAGGAACCCCTGTTCGCCCGCCTTGCGCCACAGCTCCGCTGGCACCTGGCCTGTTTTTTCCCATTGTTCGTGGTGCGGCACTGCCTCGTTTTCCAGGAAGCGGCGCACGGTACCGCGGAAGGTTTCGTGGTCGGAAGTGAACAGCGTACGCGGGATCATTGCAGTCTCCAGTCAGGTCAGTCAGTCCGGCCGGAGGCTGCCGCCATGACAGCGGAAGAAATGCGTCAGGCGCGGTGTTCGCGCGCCAGGTATTCGCGTGACTGCATTTCCAGCAACCGGCTTCGGGTGCGGTCAAACTCAAATTCCAGTCGCCCGCCGGCGTAGAGGTCCTCGATCGGGGTTTCTGCGGTGATGATCAACTTCACGCCGCGATCGTAAAACTCGTCCACCATGTTGATGAAACGTCGGGCCAGGTCGTCCGTTGCCACCCCCATACGTTCCACATTGGCCAGCAATACGGTGTGAAACTCGCGCGCCAGTTCGATGTAATCGTTCTGGGAACGCGGGCCGTCACACAGTGACCGGAACTCGAACCAGGCGACGTCTTCGCTGACACGTTCGGCGCGGATCGGCCGGCCTTCCACGTCCAGGTCCACCTGTTCGCGTTGCCGGCAATGCTCCGTCTCCAGCGTGGCGAAACGTTCTGCCAGGAACCGGTTGGCGGCCTCGCCCAGCGGGCAATGATACAGCTCTGCCTGCTCCAGCAGCCGCAAGCGGTAATCTGTCCCGCCGTCCACGTTGAGCACTTCGGTGTGCTCTTTGAGCAACGCGATGGCAGGCAGGAAGCGGGCCCGCTGCAGGCCGTCACGGTACAGGCCGTCCGGCTCGATGTTCGAGGTGGCCACCAGTGTCATGCCGTCGGCCAGCAGGGCCTCCAGCAACGTCGCCAGAATCATGGCGTCGGTGATGTCGGTGACAAAGAATTCGTCGAAACATAACACCCGGGTGTCGCCGGCGAAATCACGGGCGATGGCCTGCAGTGGATTTTTCTGTCCTTGACGGGCACGCATCTGTTGGTGCACGTGCTGCATAAAACGGTGGAAATGCATGCGCCGTTTCTCTTTGAACGGCAGTGCATCAAAAAACACATCCATCAGGTAGGTCTTGCCTCGGCCCACCCCGCCCCACATGTACAACCCCTTGACCGGGGTGCGCTCACGCCGACGGCCGAACAGCCCGCTTCGACGCGGGGGCTCGATCAGCGTCTGATACAGCGCGTCCAGGCGCCGCACAGCGCGCTCCTGGGCCGCGTCGTGAAAGAAATCGGGGCGTTCCAGGTCCCGTTTGTAATGTTCAAGAGGTGTCATGGGTCCGCCCAGAGGGCAAAGGGGCGCTCAATGTAGCGCTGCCACCAAAGCTTGGCAATTTGCCGAGCAGCGCACGCCCTGGATGATGGCCTGTTATCCGTACTCGGGAAGCCCCCGACGCCTTTGGCCGCGACGCAGGGGAAACCGTCCTATTCCGGCAGACGGCTGCGCACTACCTCCGCCAGTTGCACCAGGCGGCCATGAAAGAAATGCCCGGCGTCACTGAAGCGGATCAGGTCCGGGGCCAGCGGCGTCTCCTGCTGCCAGGCGAACACCTGCTCGGCGGGCACCACCTCGTCGTCTTCGCTCTGCACCACGGTGACCGGGCAGTCGACGCGATCGATCGAGACGAAATCGTAGTGATGCACCGGCGGCGCGACCAGGAACAGATGCTGCACGGGACGATTATTGTCGGCCAGAATGCGCGCGCCGCGCGCGGCGACAAAGCTGCCGAACGAGAACCCTGCCAGCCAAAGGGGCAGGCCAGGATACCGCTGGCTGAGCCAGGTCTCGGCGGCCAGCAGGTCCTCGCATTCGCCGATACCGTCACTGTAGGCCCCCTGGCTCGCCCCCACACCCCGGAAATTGAACCGCAACACCGCACCACCGGCATCGCGGCAGGCCCGGCACAGGGTGGTCACCACCTTGTTGTTCATGGTGCCGCCGAACAGTGGATGCGGGTGGCAGACAATGGCAATGAATGAGGGCGCCTCGCCGCTGGTTTCCAGCACCGCTTCCAGGGTGCCGGCCGGTCCGTTCAGGGACACTTTCTCAATGCTGGCGCGGGACATGCTGCAGCTCCTGTGTCAGGGGTGTGCGGCGAGGTTCGCCGAATGCCAAGAATTCTAACAATTACAGCGGCAGTGTGCTTGGCGCTGGTGAGGAAGCTGTGCTGCAATAGCCTGCACGCTGTGGCGCCCGGCTATCGGGCACCATGGCCAGGCCAAGGAGTGAATCATGGAAAATCTTGCCGCTGTCCTGCTGCCGTTCGTTATCGGTGGCGTTGTCGGCGCAGCGCTCGCGTTCCTGCTGATGCCGGCCCGGCGCCAGCAGCGCCAGTTGCGTCAGGAACGGGACGAGGCCCTGGCCAACCTGGCCCGGCACCGGGATGAGGTGGATAACCATTTCCTGCGTACCGCGGAGCTGGTCAACCAGATGACGGCGTCCTACCGTGCCGTACATGAGCACCTGTCGGCGGGCGCACGCACGCTCTGCAGCGAGCAGGGCCGCCGGCTGGCGATGGCGAAATCCCTCGACAGCCTGCCCGGCTATCCGGGCGACAACAAGGATGTGCCGGCCAGCGTCACCCAGCCACTGGACTACGCCCCCTCCGCCCAGGGCACGCTGGCGGAAGATTTCGGGCTGCGTAATCACGTGCCAGAAGGCCCCTTCTCGCCAGTGGATGACCTCTCCATCACCACCCCGACAGAGACCGACGCCCGTGTCGAACCCCCGCGCGATTATGCCGAAGGCTGTGAAGACCAGGGCTGCTCGGTAGACGACGAGACGCCGTGGCGCGCGGCGCGCTGACTCAGCCGGGCTGCCGCCTCGCGTCGAAACGTGAGGCCGTCGCCGCCGGCACCCGGACCAGCACAGGCGTTTCTGCCACCTTCACCGCCGCCGGCAGCACGCCGGCGGGGTCGCCATCGGCCTGCAATGGCTCGTCCAGCCCTCCCGGCGGCACCGCCACCTGGATGTCGCGGGCGCTCACGGACACCACACCGGGCACCCGCTCCATGGCGCCAAACGGCAGCGCCAGCAGGCATTTCAGCAATTGCCCCCGGTCCGGCCGGGTAAACAGCAGCACCTGCAGCGCCGGCCGGGTCAGGTCTGCCTGGCGAGTCAGGATAAAGCTGCCGCCATAGTGACGGGCATTGGCGATCACCGCCGAGTACGCCAGGTATTCGCGGCCATCCAGCAGGAAGCGGTAGCGCTGGCTGCCATAACGGCGAATCTGGCTGAACATGGCCAGCACATAGGCGAGTTTGCCGAAACGGCGTTTCAGCGTCAGGTCGGTGGCCTGCACCACCCAGGCGTCATACCCCACCCCGACCCACATCAGGAAACGGCGCCCGTTCAGGTCACCCGGCCAGACCGGCATGCTGACACCCTGGACGATCACATCGGCCGCCTGTTCCGGGTGTTTCGGCAACGCCAGTTCGCGTGCCAGCACGTTGGCCGTGCCGGTGGCAAAAATCCCCAGCGGGACGTTGGCAGCCAGGCCATTGAGCACTTCGTTGGTGGTACCGTCGCCCCCCACGGCCACCACCACATCGCCCTGGTGGGCGCGTTCTTTCAGGTGGCGGGTAGCGTCGCCGGGCGCGCGGGTGCGGTATACCTCGACGTCAGCGTGGCGCGCCGTGAGCGCGCGTACCAGTTGCTTCAGGAGAGCGTCCCGGCCGCCCCCGGCAGCCGGGTTGTAGACTACAAGCACTTTCATGTTCTGTTCCGCCCGACCGGGCACTGCGCACAAAGGCGCGGATCATAGCACGGTGCCAGCAGCCGGCGGCATGACCGGAAGCACGTGACCGGAAGGCCTCAGACCGGGTTATCGATGTCGATGAAAATGTGTTCGATATCGAATTGCCGGGCCAGCCATTCGCCCAGCGCCTGCACCCCGTAACGCTCGGTGGCATGGTGGCCGGCGGCGAAATAATGGATGCCGGTTTCCCGGGCAAAGTGCACGGTGGGCTCGGAAATTTCACCACTGAGATACGCATCCACGCCGGCGGCCTGAGCCTGCTCGATGAACCCCTGCGCCGCCCCGGTACACCAGGCGATGGAATCGATCTCGTCCTCGGACTCGCCGATATGCAGCGTGTCGCGCCCCAGCGCCTCCTCCACCAGGGCGGCGAAATCCGCCGCCGGCATCGGTTCCGGCAGGCGGCCGACCAGGCCCAGCGCGCTGTCGCCCTCGCCCAGCCAGCCCGTCACGGCCAGCCCCAGCCGGCGCGCAAGCTGGATGTTGTTGCCCAGGTCCGGGTGCGCATCCAGCGGCAGGTGGTAGGCAAACAGGTTCAGATCGTTTTTCAGCAGTGTCTGCAGCCGCTGGCGTTTCATGCCCCGGATGCGGGCGTCTTCGTTTTTCCAGAAGTAACCGTGGTGCACCAGCACCGCGTCGGCGTCTTCCACCAGCGCGGCGTCCAGCAACGCCTGACAGGCGGTCACACCGGTCACCACGCGGCGGATCTGCTCGCGCCCCTCCACTTGCAGCCCGTTCGGACAATAGTCGCGGAACTGCTGTGGTTTGAGCAGGGTATCCAGTGCCTTCAGCATGTCGTCACGTCTTACCATCTGTATCACTCCTGTTGCCTGCCATCGGCGCGCTGGTCGCCGCCTTCTTCACGGCTCTGCTACACTTGCCGCCAAGTGTACGCGGGGGCGCGCGCCGCCGCACAATGTCCGTCGCAGGATACCTGACATGAAGGTGCTGAAATTTCTGGCCGGGCCGGTGCTGACCGGCATCGTGGTCGGGCTTGCCGTGCTCTGGCTGAACCAGAACGGCCCCAACGGCCAGCCCGGCGGCCACCTGGCCTCTCCCCCGGTCGTGACATCCTATGCCGATGTGGTGGCCAAGGCGGCGCCGGCGGTGGTGAATATCTATACCACGCAGATTGTGACCCGCTCCAACAACGAACTGCCTGCACCCCTGCTGGAACAGTACATGCAGGAACCACGGCGCGAACGCATTCTCTCCAGCCTCGGGTCGGGCGTCATCGTCTCCCCCGATGGCTACCTGCTGACCAGCTATCACGTGATCCGCGACGCCGATGAAATTCTGGTGGCGCTGCTGGATGGTCGCGAATCACCTGCGCGGGTGGTGGGCACCGATCCGGAAACCGATCTGGCCCTGCTGCATATCTCGCTGGAAAACCTGCCGGTGGTCAGCCTCAGCAATGATGGCCCGGTACGGGTGGGCGACGTGGTGCTGGCGATCGGCAACCCGCTCGGGGTCGGCCAGACGGTCTCCATGGGCATCGCCAGCGCCACCGGCCGCAGCAACCTGGGCATCGCCACGTTCGAGAACTTCATCCAGACCGACGCCGCCATCAACCGGGGCAACTCGGGCGGCGCGCTGATCGACACACGCGGCAACCTGATCGGCATCAATACCGCCATCCTCTCCACCGACGGGAGCTGGGAAGGCATCGGCTTTGCCACACCCGCCACCACAGCGCGCAACGTGATGAACGATCTGATCGAACATGGCCGAGTGATTCGCGGCTGGCTCGGCGTCACGGTGAAGGATGTCACGCCCTCGATGGCGACCGACCTCGGCTTGCGAGAAGTGCGTGGCGGCCTGATTCAGGAAGTCGCCCTGCAGGGGCCGGCACACAAAGGCGGCGTGCGGCCCGGCGACGTGCTGGTGGGTATCGAAGGCCAGTTGCTGCGCGATGGCTATGAAGCGATGAACATCATTTCTGCCGCCCGGCCTGGCACAAAAATGGAGCTGACCGTGATCCGCAACCGCGAGGAAACGGTCGTGACAGTGGAAATCGGCACACGCCCCCCCGCCAACGAAACCTGAAAGTAGGGTGGGTAGAGCCAAAG
>NZ_AQOR01000051.1 GCF_009846755.1 Alcanivorax sp. S71-1-4 | reverse complement strand
TCCGGGATTAGTTGACCACTACACTGGCAAGTGCAACACAGTCGCCAAGATAGTTTTCAGGATTCAGTGCCGCATGAACCTGCTCTGGTGTTAACAGGTTTTGCACGTGCGGGTTGGTGTTCATCATAGCACCCAGGGTGCATCCGGTGCGCTGTGCGGCAAGTGCCGCCTCGTGCACCAGGTCATGCGCAGCCTGTCGCCCCAACCCCTGCCGCGCCAATGTCATCATCATATTCTCGGCAGTGATCAACCCGTTGCTTAATCCCAGGTTGGCCCGCATGGCAGCCGGCACGATGCGCAGTTTCTTCAGTAGTTCTTCAAACGCTCCCATCATCTCAAGCGCCAACGGACAAGCCGTATCCACCGCCGCATAAAGCATCTGGCTGGACGCCGCATCACCTTCGTGGCTGACCTGGCCTGCATCCAGCGCGAGTGTCAGTTGCGCCCGCAACTGCGCCGCCAGCGCAATCACCTGCACCGACAGCTTGGGGTTCACCTTCTGCGGCATGGTGCTGCTCCCCACCACGGCATCGCCCAATTCCTCATAGATTTCGCCGTATTCCTCCGACATCAGAACGAATAATTCCTGCGCGATCTTGGAGCAAGTGCTGGCCAGTAAACCGAGCAGCAGGATGTATTCCACGACATGGTCGTAGACCGACCGGCTGGGCACGGCAAAGCACCCCAGCCCCAGCCTCGCTGCCAACGTTCGTTGCAGCGTCTCCCCCTGGCCGTTGAAGGAATGCCAGGCGCCCACCGCTCCGCCAAAAATCAATGTGAACACTCGCGGCGTCGCTTCGCGAAAGCGGGTTTCGTGGCGCAGCAGTTCGTCGATCCAGGCGGCCACTTTAAAGCCGAAAGTGATCGGCAATGCATGCCGGCGTTGGGTGCGGCCGGCCATGACTACGGTGGCACCCTGCTCGGCGTGGGAGGCGAGGGCGTCCAGGCAGCCGGCAAAATAATCGAGCAATATGTGGTGGGCGTTGCGCAGCAGCAGTACCTCGGCGGTTTGCATGATGTTCTGGGTGGTGGCACCCCAATGAACGTAACCGCCGGCATCGCCCTCGCAGGCGGCGGAGAGAAACCGTACCAGTGACACGATGGGCGCGCGGGTGACGGCCATGTCGTCAAGCAGCGCCGGCAGATCAAGCTGATCGAGTTGGCCGCGCCGGGCGATTTCTTCGGCGGCGCTGGCCGGGATCATGCCCAGTTCGGCCTGGCTGTGCGCCAGCGCCACTTCGATATCCAGCCACGCCTGGATTTTGCGAGGCAGGGCGAACAGGGCGGCGGGCGATTCTCGGTCGGTCGTCATGGCGCCTGCTCGCGGCCGGGTCAGCGGGAAACCAGAAAGTCGGTGAGGACGGCGTTGTAGCGGCAGCCGTCTTCGATATTCGGCGCGTGGCCCAGCCCTTCGAAGACGCGGTGGCGTACATCGGTGATGCCTTCAAGAAGCGGCGCGGCTTTGCTCAGGGGTGCCACGGTGTCCTGGTCGGCGGTGAGCACCAGCGTGGGCGCGCGGATCAGTGCCAGGTCCGGTTTCAGATTGGCGCGCTGGATGGCCAGTGCGGCGCGCCCCATGCCTTCCGCGCGGGCGGTGGCGGCGATGCGTGCCACTTCCCTGAACACAGCGTCTCGGGTGCCGGCGGGCAGCATGCCTTTGGCGCGGCGCTCGCCATATTGTTGCGCGGGCATCTCACTCAGTTCGCGCAGGCGTCGTTGATAGCGTTCGTCGGCTTCGTTGCCGCCGGTCAGGCCGTGGCCGGGATGGGTGCAGGAGAGCACGAGCCGGTCAACAAGCTCGGGGCGCAGCATGGCGACGCGCATGGCCACCAGCCCGCCCATGGAATGGCCGACCAGATTGATCGGTCGCTCGGTGATGTGCTCGATGAATGCGATGGCGGTGTGGGCCAGATCATCGAGGGCGTCGCCGCCGGGATCGGAGGCGCCGTACCCCGGCGCGTCCCAGGCCCACATCTCCAGTTCGCAGTCGAGGGCGTTGAGCTGGTTCAGCCAGCTTTCGGCACTGCCGTTGAGACCATGGAAGAACACCACGGGAATGCCCCGCCCGGCGTGCAGGTAGCTGAGGTTGCCGTGTGACAGGCGGAGGCTGAGACGGTCTGTGCCGCTAATGGAGTTCATAGGCTGTCCTGCTGTGTGTTGATGCATGCTTCAGAACGGTGACGCTTCGCCGTCGCCGGAGCCTTTCAGGAGTTCACGGGTGCGTGCGTCACGTGTGTCGGGAGTGCGCTCGCCGTCCCGCTTGAGCGGGAACAACGGTTCTTCGGCCTTGCCTTCCAACAGATAGCGTGCGCCGGATTCAGCCATTTGCCGGCCGCTGTGGCCGATGCCGTAGACGGTGCGCAGTTCCCAGTTGTAGGGCGTGTCCAGTTTCTCGGCCCACTGCTGATTGATGGCGTAGAAATTTCGGCCCTTGGCCAGCCGGTGAGGGCCTTGTGCGCGGGCGATCTCCAGCCGGCTGAGCAAGCGGTGTGAAGGATCGTTGTCGGCGGTGCCGAGCATGATTACCAGGTGATGCGCGTAGGCGGCTTTCAGGTCTTCCGGTTCGATGCCGGTGTTCTGCAGGCCATAGCGCAATGGCAGCGTCCAGTCCGGGAAGGTGTAGTTGCCGGCGTTGGCGGCCACGGCGGTGCGCACTCTGGCTTGCGGGTAGAGCATGATCATGCGCGTGACGAACTGCGCGCCGCTGCCGTGGCCCCAGATGTCGTAGTCGGTGGCGTTCAGGCTGAAGCGTTCAACCAGTTGGTCAAAGGCGCGGTCGACAGCGGCGAAAGACGATTCTTCCGGCGGGTTGCGGCGGCCTTTGCTGGCCTCGGTGGAGGAGGAATCGGGCGACACCCAGTTGCCGGTCTGGTAACCCCAGCCGGTGGGGAAGTCGGCTTGGGAGACTTCCGGTGCGACCACCAGCACGTTGTAGCGTTCTGCGTAGCTGCCCCAGGAGTCGCGATAATTATCGGCGTCACGCGCGCCGCCGTGCATGACCAGCACGACCGGGGTGTCCGGCGTAATGCGTTGCGGGCGCGCATACCAGAGACGCATGTTGAGCGGCTTTGCCGCAGTGCCTGCCGGGACCACGATGGCGCCGTAGCGATCAAAGGTGTCCGGGTGGGCGTTGTCCTGTCCGCTTTCTGCCAGATCGGCGGTCGGGTCGGGCGGCGTTGCCTGGCAGGCGGCGAGCAGGGTGAGCAGCGCCAGTGTCAGTATCGGCAGGGTTTTCATAGCGCGGATTCCTCCGTTTTACTGTTGGGGGAGGGTGCAGGCGATGTTGCGTCCGCCTTCCAGCATTTCACCAGCGTGTTGTCGAACATTTCGAGCGCAGGGGCGACACGTTGGCAGTGGGCATCGGCGAGCGGGCAGCGCGGGTGGAACGGGCAGCCGCTGGGCCGGTTGATCGGGTTGGGGAAATCGCCGGTGAGGCGCGGTTCGGGGACGTCCAGTTCCGGCGCAATGCTGAGGACGGAATCCAGCAGTGCGCGCGTGTAGGGGTGTTTGGGGCGGGCGAGTACCTGCTCGCGGTCGCCGCATTCGACGATTTCACCGAGATACATGACGGCGACCCGGTCGGCCAGGTGTTCGACCACGGAAAGATCGTGAGTAACAAACAGATAGGTCAGGTCTAGCTCGTCGCGCAGGTCCAGCAGCAGGTTCAGAATTTGTGCCTGGACGGAGACATCCAGTGCGGAGGTCGGCTCGTCGCAGATGACGATTTCCGGATCAAGAATCAGTGCGCGGGCGATGGCCACGCGCTGACGCTGGCCGCCGGAAAGTTGATCCGGAAAGCTGTTGAACACGCGCGGCGGCAGGCCGACGTATTCCATCATGCGGTGTACTTTCGAGCGGCGCTCCGTTTTGCTGCCCACCTGATTCACGGTCAGGGGGCGGCCGATGATTTCGCCGATGGTCTGGCGCGGGTTCAGGGATGAATAGGGGTCCTGAAAAATCGGCTGTATCATGCGCGCCCGCTGGCGTGCCGGCAGTGACGCGACAGGCTGGCCGGAGAGCGTCACGCTGCCGCTGTCCGGCGTTTGCAGACTCATGATGGTGCGGCTCAGTGTGCTTTTACCGCAGCCGGATTCGCCGACCAGCGCCAGCACTTCGCCGCGCCGGATATCCAGGCTGACGTTGGCCAGGGCGCGCAGTGTTTTGCGTTTGCCGAACAGACCCTGGCGGACGGAAAAAGTACAGCTGACATTATCCACTTTCAGCACGCTTTCCTGCGCCGGGCGAGGGGTGTGCGTGTCGCTGGCGTGTTCGCTGTCGCCGAATGAAATGCCCCGGGTTTCTTCCGGGTCGTGGCAGACAAAGCGGTGCGCCTCGCCCAGTGCGCGCGTCGGTGGCGTGTCGGTCAGGCAGCGGGCGACCGCACGCGGGCAGCGCGCCGCAAAGGCGCAACCCTGAATATCGCCGGTCATGGACGGCACCACGCCGGGGATGGAACCAAGGCGGCGCGCGGCAGCGCCGCGATAGCCGGGCACACATTCCAGCAGCCCTCGGGTATAGGGATGGCGCGGTGCGTTGAGCACTTGCTCGGTGGTACCGGTTTCCACCAGATCGCCGGCGTACATCACGGCAATGCGATCAGCGGCGCGGGACACCACACCCAGGTCGTGGGTAATCAGGATCATCGACATGCCCAGCTCGGTTTGCAGCTGGCGCAGCAGGTACAGAATCTGTGCCTGGATGGTGACGTCCAGTGCCGTGGTCGGTTCATCCGCGATCAGCAGTTCCGGCTCGTTCATCAGCGCCATGGCAATCATCACCCGCTGACGCTGCCCGCCGGACAGTTCGTGGGGGTATTGCCGGAGACGGCTGGCCGGGTCCGGCAGGCCCACTTTTTCCAGCAGCTCGATGGCGCGCCGCTGTGCCCGGGCGGCGGAGACGTTGCCGTGCAGGGTCATGGTTTCGGTGAGCTGGCGGCCGATGGTGTAGACCGGGTTGAGGCTGGTCATCGGCTCCTGGAAGATCATGCCGATCTTGCGTCCGCGCACCTGGTGGGCCAGTTGCTTTTCGCTGACGGCGCTGAGGTCTGCGCCGGCAAAGTTGATGCAGGCTGCACTGCGCTGTGCTGCCGGGGGAAGCAGGTTCATCAGCGCCAGCGCGGTCATGGATTTGCCGGAACCGGATTCACCGACGATGCCCAGCGTTTCGCCACGGCGGAGTTCAAGGTCGATGCCGCGCACGGCCTTGAGTGCGCTGCTTTCGGTGGGAAGGGTCACCGACAGGTCGCGGATATCGAGCAGGGTTTCGGTGCTCATCTCAGCCTCTCCGGTGGGTGACGGTGATATCGCGCACGCCGTCACCGAGCAGGTTGATGGCGATGACCAGAATGAACAGCGCGATGCCGGGCAGGATGACCAGCCACGGCTGGAAGAACATGGCGGTCTTGCCTTCGGCGATCATCAGGCCCCAGGACGGTGTGGGTGAGGGCACGCCCAGCCCGAGGAACGACAGCGTCGCTTCGTTGAGAATCGCCACGGCCACTTCCAGCGTGAAGATCACGGTAATCTGGTTGGCGAGGTTGGGCAGGATTTCCTTCACGGCAATCTGGAATTTACTGCACCCCATGGTGCGTGCAGCGGCAACGAAGTCGAGTTCTCGCAGCCGCAAGGTGGCGGAGCGCGTGACCATCAGGTAAAGCAC
This sequence comes from Alcanivorax sp. S71-1-4, assembly GCF_009846755.1. GTDB lineage: Bacteria > Pseudomonadota > Gammaproteobacteria > Pseudomonadales > Alcanivoracaceae > Isoalcanivorax. The sequence goes on along the minus strand of NZ_AQOR01000051.1, from coordinate 12,726 downwards.
CCAGTGCGTGGCGCCGATGACGAAGATCACCACCGCTATGGACTGGCCGATCACGAACACCAGCGCCATGATCAGCAGCAGGCTGGGCACCGCCAGTTGGCAGGTCACCAGAAAATTCACCGCCTGATCCACCCAGCCGCCGAAGTAACCGGCGAGCACGCCCAGCGTCACGCCAATGAGTGCGCCGATGGTGGCGGCGCCCAGGCCGATCATCATGGAAATGCGCGCGCCATAGATAATGCGGCTGAGGTAATCCCGGCCAAGGTGATCGGTGCCCAGCAGATACTCCCATTGCCCGCCATCCGCCCAGGCAGGCGGTAGGAGCCGCAGTGGCAGATTCTGCAAATAGGGATCGTGCGGTGCCAGCCAGGGGGCCAGCACCGCGAACAGGGCCATCAGCACCAGAATGCCGAGGCCCAGTTGCAGCCCAAGATGCCGGCGCGCGGCCTTGAGGGCCATCTGGTTGGGTGTCAGGCCGAGTGCAGCCTGTTCTTGTGGTGGCAGCAATTCGCTGGCGCTCACGGCGTCGCTTCGTGTTGTCATGGTTCACCCCATCCTGATCCGAGGATCGAGCCAGGCATTGATCAGGTCCGCTGCCAATGTGAGCAGCACGAAGGTCAGTACGAACAGCAGGATCAGCGACTGCACTGTGGGGATGTCGGAATTGAAAATCGACTCCACGGCCAGCCGGCCGAGGCCGTTCATGCTGAAAACAGATTCGGTGACGATGGACCCACCCAGCTTGTGGCCAAGTTGCACGGCCAGCACGCTGACGATGGGCAGCAGGGCGTTACGCAGTGCCTGCCGCAGGATCAGTTGATAGCCGGTGAAACCTTTGGCACGGGCAGTGCGGATATAGTCCGAGCCCATCACGTCGAGCAGGCCGGTGCGGGTCAGCCGCATGACCGCCGGCACCGAACTGGTGCCCAGCACAAAAGCGGGCAGCACATAGTGTTGCCAGGTCGCGTCGCCGGAGACGGGGAAGATCGGGAAGGTCACGGCGAACAGCACGATCAGCATCAGCCCGAGCCAGAAATTGGGAATCGCCTGGGCGGATACCGCCGTGGACAGGGCAAAGCGGTCGACCCAGCTGTTTGGCCTGAGTGCTGCACTGATGCCGAGGGGCAGTGCGATAAGGATCGTCACGGCCAGCGCGGCCAGTGCCAGCACGATGGTGACCTTGGCGTGTTCCTGGATCAGCGCGATGACAGGCTGCTTCCAGAAGTAGCTCTGGCCCAGATCGCCCTGCAACACGCCGCCCAGCCACTCCACATACTGCACGGTGATGGGCCGGTCGAAGCCGTACTGTTCGCGGATGGCGTCGACCATTTCCTGGGGGGCGTCCTCGCCAGCGATGGTCTGTGCCGGATCGGTGGCGAAATAAAACAGCGCGAAGGTGCCGAACGAGACAGTCAGGGCCACCAGCAGCGTTACCATGGCGCGGCGCAGGAAATAATTCATCATGGTTGCGGCCTCCAGGCGGCTTGCCAGAGCCGCGGTACACCGTCCTCGGGCACAGGCAACGACAGGGCCGGCGAGAGCAGATAATTCTGGCTGTAGGAAAACAGCGGCACCCAGTATGCCTGCTCGGCAATGCGGTTCAGCGCGGTGCGATACAGCCGCCGCCGTTCGTCCGGATCAATCGTGCGCTCCGCTGCCAGGACGGTTTCTGCCAGCGATGCGTCGCCGGTGAAATTGCGTGATGTGTTGGCGATAAAGTGCACGCCCGTGGAGGCGGAGGCGTCCGCCGTGCCGCCGCCACCGTAGGAGGCGAAGAAGGCTTCCATCTGCTGGTCGTTGCGCATCTTGGAGAACACGTTCAGCTTCACATAGCGCAGATCCGCGTTCAGGCCCACCGCTTTCAGGTCGCTGGCGATGGACTCGGCAATGACCTTGTCGCGATAGGCCCACAATTTGAACGAAAAGCCGTTCGGGTAACCCGCTTCCGCGAGCAGCTGGCGGGCTTTTTCCGGATCGTAGGGGTAGCGTGGCCCGTCGGCCTCGCAGCCAAACTGGCGCGGGTGGCAGGCGTAGGGAATCGCTTCGGCGCTGCCACGCACCAGATAGCGTGTGATCGCTTCGCGGTTGATGGCATGGTTGATGGCGCGGCGTACTTTGACGTCGGTCATCGGCGAGTGGGGGTCTGAATGGCCGGCGGCATCCAGGGTCAGGTAGCCGATGCGGATATCGTTGCCCTGCAGGCGTGCCACGCCGGGCAGGGCGCTGACGTTGTCGGCCACATCCGGCGGCACATCCATCATCAGGTCAATGCCACCGCTGAGCAGCTCGGCCTGTTGTGTGCCTTCGTCCGGAATGACCCGGAAAACAATATTCTTGATGGTTGCGATGTATTTCGGGCTTTCGGAGTAATAATCGGCAAAGCGTTCCAGCACGATATCGCGGCCCACGTTGAAGCGTTTGACGCGGTACGGGCCGATGCCGTTGTGCGGCTGGTCGCCGCCTGCGGCCTCGTAGGTGCCGCGCTTGCGCAGCGGAATGCTGACCGCCATGTCGCGCAGTGCCATGGGGTAGGGCATGTTCAGATGAAAGCGGACGGATAACGGCCCGGTTTTTTCGACGCGGTCGAGCCAGCCGCGAATCACGGGGCCGCGACTGGTTTCGGAGGCTGCATTCAGTACCCACTCATAGGTGTAGACCACGTCGTCGGCGGTCAGCGCGCTGCCGTCGTGAAAGCGCACGTTGTCGCGCAGCGTCACGTCCAGGCGGGTATCGCCTGCCCAGTGAAAGGATTCGGCGGCCAGCGGTTCGAATTCGAGCGTGTCGGTGTTGACGCCAAACAGACCGTCGTCGGTCAGCTCGGCGACAATCAGTCCCTCACGCTGGATGGAATACAGCCGGTCCACGGTGGTCAGCGCCTTGGGCAGGGCGACCACCAGCGTGTTGTCCTGCGGCCCCGCGTGGCCAGGCAGCGGCAACAGGGCGGTCAACGCCGCGCCAGCGAGGAAGGTGCGCACCCATGCCGGGCAGCGAAGCTTCATTTCTCCTCCCGTTATCGTTATTCGAATGCCGGATCGGAAGATCGGTAACCGGGTTGAGTCTAGTCGGGGCTAATTCATCTTAAAATTGAATATAAGGTATGTTTGCATGCGTAAAATGCATGTATTGGCTCAGCCGGTCATGGTGGCGTGGGCACCCAGCGAAGCGCGCACCTGGTCGCGCAGGCAGGCAATCAGGGCGGTAATGACCGGGGTTTCCTCAAAATCCGGCGGGAACAGCAGCACGAATTCCAGCCGGTAGGCCGGCCGCAGTGGCCGCAGCGAGAACCGTTTCGGGTCCACGGCCAGCGCGGCCAGCCGGTCGATGATGGTGATGCCCAGGCCGTCGCCCACCATCTGGCAGGCCAGCGCGGTGGAGGTGGTTTCGATCTTGCAGCGCAGCGGCACACCGGCACGCTGGAAAATATCCTCCATCTGAAAGCGGGGGCGCCGGCCGGACGCCAGGGCAATGATGTCGTGCCTGATCATCTGTGCGGGCGTCACCGAACGCAGTGCTTCCAGCGGGTGCCCTTTGGGCACCATCACCATGGCGTCGGTATCGAAGAACGGCCGCTGTATCACGGACGGGTGGTTGCACGGTCTGGTCAGCGCCACGGCAATGTCGTAGTGACGGCCGGCGACCCATTGCTCGATATCCCGATGGCCGCGCACATCGACGCTGAATGGCTGGTCCAGGTGGGCCCTGGCGAAGCGCGCCAGGGCCGGCGACACTAGGCTGCCCGCAAGGCGCGCCAGCGCCACGATGCGCAGTGTGCGTTGCCCGCCCGCCTTGATTTCCTGCACGATGCGCGGCAGGTCATCCAGGTTGGCGAGAATCTTCTCTGCTTCCTGATAGAACTGCTTGCCCTCCTGCGTCAGCACCAGCCGGCGCTTCTCGCGCTTGAACAGCTTCAGTTTGAGTTCATCTTCCAGGGTGGAGATCAGGCGGCTGGTGGCCGGCTGGCTCAAATTCATCACCGACGCGGCGGACACCAGAGAGCCGTGAATGACCACCGCGCGGAAACACCTCAGTTTCTTGATATTCATTGTTATCCCCTTGCCCTGCACGCCGGTGCCGTGCCGTCGGGTAATACAAAGATGCATAAAGTGCATATATCTATACGATGTTTTCAATTTACATAAGTATCAATGGTGGCCGATAAAGTAAACCGGCAGGGACGACAACAATGCCGGCGCGCTGCAACGCGGCAAGGCTGGACGCAACATAACAACAGAACAACAACATCCGGAGGAACCCATGAGATCCCCGAAATCATTCCTGGCAGTCGCCGTATCCGGTCTGATCGCCGTACCTGTGGCGGCTGCCGAATTCGATGTGGGTGGCCAGGTCAACAGGGCGGTGATGTTCGTAGAGGACGGTTACGCCACGGGCTATCTGGGTGTCGGATCAAGCACCGAGTTCTATCATGTTGACAACCGCAACAGCCCGACACGTTTTCACATCGGCGGCACCCAGCGGCTGATGGAAGGCTGGACGGCCGGTGCGCTGGTCGAGATCGGTGCGTTTTCCAATTCGTCCATTGATGTGGACCCTGCCAACAAGTCGATAGACGGCGAATTCGATCAGCGCATCACCGATGCCTTCATCAATACCCCTTACGGCAAGATCACCGTCGGGCGTGGTGAGGGCGCCGCCTTCAACGCGGGGCGTGTGGACTACTCCGGGACAGGTGTGGTCAGTTTTCGCAACCCGTCATACCTTGGCGGCAGTCTGAACTACGCGCTCAAGGATTCCTCCTTCAAGAGAAAGTTTGACGCCAACGGCAATTTCACTGGCACGGAAGCGTTCGATCTGCAGGAAGGTGATAATAATCGCACCACGATCAGCGGCAGCATCCGCGACTTCAATTTTGAAAACCGCCACGACCGCATCCGCTACGACAGCCCACGCATCGCCTCCATGGTGCTGTCCATCAGCACCGGCCATGGCACTGGCTCCGATGGCCATGAATCGATTTCCCAGGTGGGGCTCAAATCAGGCCTGCGGGTGCCGGGCGGTCGGATGCTGATGGGGCTGGGGTATTCCATCGCGACCCGCAACCGGAGTGAGCTTGACCAGCGTTTCGATCCGGACTCCGGCGTGAACCCGGACGTCAAGACCTACGGCGGTTCCGTGTCCTATTTTCACAGCGCAACCGGATTCAATGTGTCGCTGGCTGCGGTCAACTACAAGGCAGAGCTCACCACCGACGAGAAGACGGGCACCTTCTCTTCCACACGCTCTGAACTGAGCCAGTTCCGTTACATCAAACTCGGGTACCGTCCCAGCCGCCATCACGCCTTCGACATCCACTACGGTGAAACCCGGGACCGCAACAAGGATGACGAAAAAGGCTCGGTGATCGGTGCCGGCTACGTCTGGAGCCCGACGGAAATGTTTGATCTTTATGCAGGTGCGAAGATTCACAGCTTCGAACGCGGGGAATGGTGCACCAGCTCCGGGCGCACCTGCTATAACCCGAAGTATGAAGATATCACCATCGTCACCACCGGCGGCCGGGTAAAATTCTGACAGACGACAGGGATTGGGGGCACCCAATCCCGTTCCTGGTCGGTCGGCACGCTGCTTCTGTTACCCGTTATCAGGGATTTCCGGTTCAACCAGCATGGCCAGTTGCAGCAGCGATTCCTGCCAGCCGAGATAGCACATCTCCTCGGGTATCACGGCGGGGATGCCTTCCTGAACAATATGCAGCTCCGTGCCGCAAGCCACCGGCTTCAGGTCGATGGTCACGGTCATCTCCCCGGGCAGGCTGTCATCCTCGAAACGGTCCGTATGCCGGATGCGCTCATTGGGTGTGAGTTCCACGAATTCGACCGTGAAGCTGTGGCTGCCGCCGGTCCCAAAATTGGTGAATGACATCCGGTAACCGCCCCCGACCCGGACATCCATTTCATGGACGGTGCCGGTAAAGCCGTAGGGCGGCAGCCAGTATTCCAGCGCGCTGCGGTCGGTGAACGCCTTGTAGACCCGCTCTGCGGGGGCTTTCAGGACGCGGTGCAGACGGACGGTGCCTGTAGTGTGTGACATGACATGCTCCAGAAGTTGATAGTCTACCGCGCAGGCAGGGCGGAGGTGGCTGCCCTGGCGCGCCTGTTTGAACAGTCGAACGAGGCCCCGGCAGATCGACAGGCTGTGCAAGACAAGTAGCGGGTAATGGCGGGCAATGCCGGCGCTGTCCCGGGCCTGCCATCGGTCCTCTGCACCGCGCCGCTACCGTGACCTGCGTGGCGCCGGGCTGGGAGCTGTCTGTGTGACGATATATTGCTGTTTTTGTCTCAATCCGCAGAGGGTTGGGGGCGCACCAGGCAATGTTGTGGCACGGCGCGTGAACCTTACAAAAGCACAGGTAAAACAGAACAATTGCCGGCTGGCATTCCGTGGCGCGGGCAACATACTGAGCCGACCAGATGGAGCGGTGTGGCCTGGCGCAACATGCAGGCGCAGCACTGCGACGACGGGATCGTGATGACAGGCTCGTAATGACTGGATAAGGATGCTGGTTATGCGCAATATATATTGGCCCAATTTTGATCAGAACTACTCCGGCATGGCCGTGTTGTTGGTACTGTTCACGCAGGACGAATGCCCACCTTGTAAAGCGCAGGAAAAAATACTCCAAGACCTGATCCAAAGAATGGACCCCCACGGAAAAATAGAGTTCTACTACTCCGACACATTGATGACGCCTGGCGAGGTGATTGAGAAGTACCACCTGCGTGGTGTGCCTGCCATCGCGGTGTTTGAAAAAGGCGAGCTTGCGGAGCTGGTGGTGGGGGCCCAGACGGAGCAGTACACCGAAATGCTCTACTCAAAATGGCTGGAGCATTATAACAACCATTATGCATGAACGGCTTCGTCCGGCCTGCCTGACGCGGTGCGTCATCAGGCCAGCCGGGCTCCACAGCGCTGGTTCGTCTCAGTCCCGGGGGCAGTGTTGCCCCGGGCGTGGTGACGTCCGGATGCTGCCCTCTCCTGGCAGTGACACCTTGCCGCCTACCCTGTCGTGAACCCTGGCCCGGACATAGGCCCCGGCGCCATTTTGTGAGACCATCCCGCCCGCTGGCGCTTCGCGCGCAGCCCTTCTGTCCCCGTGTCTGCCCCCGGTACGCTGCCCATGGAAATCAAGGTCAACTATCTCGACAACCTCCGCCTGGAGGCGAAGTTCGATGACTTCACCGTCATTTCGGACCAGCCCATCCGCTACAAGGGCGACGGCTCGGCCCCCGGTCCGTTTGACTATTTCCTGGCGTCGTCGGCCATGTGCGCGGCGTACTTCGTGAAGGTGTACTGCAACACGCGCAATATTTCCACCGACAACATTCGCCTGTCGCAGAACAATATCGTCGACCCGGAAGATCGCTATAAACAGATATTTCGCATTCAGGTCGAGCTGCCGGAGGACATCAGCGACAGGGATCGTCAGGGCATCGTCCGCTCCATTGAGCGTTGCACGGTCAAGAAGGTGGTGCAGGCCGGGCCGGACTTCCAGATCGAACTGGTGAACAACCTGGATGAAGACGCGCAGGCGTTGCTGACGGTCCGGCCGGGCGGTGACTCGCAGACCTTTATCGAGGGCAAGGACCTGCCGCTGGAACAGACCATTGCCAACATGAGCGCCATCCTGGCCGGTCTGGGCATGAAGATCGAGATCGCGTCCTGGCGCAATATCGTGCCGCACGTGTGGTCGCTGCATATTCGTGACGCTGCCTCGCCCATGTGTTTCACCAACGGCAAGGGTGCCACCAAGGAAGCGGCGCTCTGTTCGGCATTGGGTGAATTTATCGAGCGCTTGAGCTGTAACTTTTTCTATAACGACCAGTATTTCGGGCAGGACATCGCCAACAGCGCATTCGTCCACTATCCGAACGAGAAATGGTTCCAGCCTGGTCAGAACGGCGAAATACCGGAAGGCATTCTGGATGACCATTGCCTGGCCATCTATGACCCCGACGGTGAACTGCTGGGCACGCATCTGTTCGATACCAACTCGGGCACGCCGGAGCGTGGCATCTGCGCCATACCCTATGTGCGCCAGTCCGATGGCGAGGTGGTCTATTTCCCCTCGAACCTGATCGAGAACCTTTACCTCAGCAACGGCATGAGCGCGGGGAATACGCTGGCAGAAGCCCAGGTGCAATGCCTGTCGGAAATTTTCGAACGCGCTGTCAAAAAAGAGATTATCGAAAACGAAATTGCGTTGCCCGACGTGCCGGACACCGTGCTGGCTCGTTACCCGCACATTCAGGCCGGTATCAAGGCGCTGGAAGATCAGGGCTTCCCGGTGCTGGTCAAGGATGCATCGCTGGGTGGCCGCTTTCCGGTCATGTGCGTGACGCTGATGAACCCACGCACGGGTGGTGTGTTCGCCTCGTTCGGCGCTCACCCCAGTTTGCAGGTGGCGCTGGAGCGCAGCCTGACCGAGCTGTTGCAGGGGCGCAGTTTCGAAGGGCTTAACGATCTGCCGGCGCCGACCTTTAACAGCATGGCGGTGACCGAGCCAAACAATTTTGTCGAGCACTTTATCGATTCCAGCGGTGTTGTCTCATGGCGTTTCTTCAGCGCCCGGCCGGGGCACGCGTTCTGCGACTGGGATTTTTCCGGCACGACGGAGGAAGAAGCCGCCACCCTGTTCGGTATCCTCGAAGACCTGGGGCGCGAATGCTATATGGCCGTGTTTGACGACCTGGGCGCACCGGTGTGCCGTATCCTGGTGCCGGGCTACTCGGAAGTGTATCCGGTGGAAGATCTGGTGTGGGACAACACCAACATGGCGCTGAGATTCCGCGAGGATATTCTCAATCTGCATCGCCTGAGTGATGAGGCCCTGGCTGCCCTGGTCGAGCGTCTGGAAGACAGCGAGCAGGATGACTACATGAAGATCATCACCCTGATCGGCATCGAGTTCGATGAAAACACCGTCTGGGGGCAGCTCACTATTCTGGAGCTGAAACTGCTGATCTATCTGGCACTGGGTGAACTGGAACAGGCCCGTGAACTGGTGGAAACCTATCTTCAGTTCAACGACAACACGGTGGAGCGCGGTCGCTTTTACCAGGCGATGCAGGTCGTGCTGGAGGCCACGCTGGAAGACGATCTGGCGCTGGACGATTACCTGCCCAACTTCCGCCGCATGTTTGGCGACAATGTGCTCGATGCCGCGCTGGGTTCAGTAGAGGGTTCGGTGCGTTTCCATGGCCTGACGCCGACCAGCCTGGCGCTGGAAGGGCTGGACAGACACCAGCGGCTGATTGAGAGCTACAAGAAACTGCATGCCGCCAGACGGCGCGTAGCGTCCGGCCGTTAACCTGGCAGCGTGAATAAATAACCGCGCCGGGCGGGCGCGGTCATTCACTCAGGGCGGCAAGGTGTTCTGAATAAAAGGGCGGCACCACTGCCGCCCTGGCGTGCTTTAAATGGAACGCGAAATCAGCTCTTTCATGATCTCGTTGGTGCCGCCGTAGATGCGGTTGGCGCGCGTGTCGATATAGGCACGGGCAATCGGGTATTCCAGCATGAAGCCGTAGCCGCCGTGCAACTGCACACACTCGTCCACCACCTTGCTGAGCAGGTCGGAAACCCAGTATTTGGCTGCGCAGGCGGCTTCCACGCTGAGTTCATTTTTCAGCACCTGCTCCAGGCAGCGGTCCACAAACACGCGTGCAATCTGGATTTCCGAGCGCATTTCGGCCAGCTTGAAGCGAGTGTTCTGGAACGCAGCCACCGGCTTGCCGAACGCCTTGCGCTGCTTGACGTAATTCACCGTGGTGGCCAGCGCGTACTCGGCGCCGGAAGCACACATGACGGCGATCATCATCCGTTCCCAGGCCAGTTCTTTCATGAGCATGATGAAGCCCATGCCTTCCATGCCGAGCAGATTGCCTTTGGGCACGCGCACGTTGTCGAAAAACAGCTCGCAGGTGTCCTGGCCGCGCATGCCGACTTTTTTCAGCGGCTTGCCCTTGGTAAAGCCGGCTCGGTCGGCTTCGACGATCAGCAGTGAAATGCTCTGTGCGCCCTGGCTCGGGTCGCCGGTGCGCGCCACCACCACGGCCATGTCGCACAGATAACCGTTGGTAATGAAAATCTTCGAGCCGTTGAGGACGTACTCGTCGCCGTCAAGGCGGGCGGTGGTCTTGATGCTTTGCAGGTCGGAGCCGGTGCCGGGTTCGGTCATGGCGATAGCGCCGACCACGTCGCCGGTGGCCATGCGCGGCAACCAGGCTTGCTTTTGTTCTTCGGAGCCGAAGTTGTTGATGTAGTTGGCGACGATGTCAGAATGCAGCGAAAAGCCGGAGGCGGAATCGCCAGCGCGGGCCTGTTCTTCCATCAGCACCACGCTGTACAGGCGATCCACATCGGCGCCGCCGTATTGCTCGGGCATGGTCGCGCAGAGCAAGCCCAGTTCGCCGGCCTTGTTCCAGAGTGTGCGGTCGATATGCTGCTGTTCCTCCCATTTTTCATGGAAGGGGGCAATCTCGGTCTCGAAGAAGCGGCGCACGGTCTGGCGAAAGGCCTCGTGATCCTCATTGAACAGGGTGCGCGGGATCATGGGGGCAACGGGGGTGGGGCTGGTGAAGCTCATCGGGGGTCTCCGGTGGGGCCGCTGGGTCAGTGATATTTACAATATGGTCGTACAGTATGTTTAATGAATATCAGACAGCCGCCGGGACCGTCAAGGCAGTTGTGGGCGGGGCCAGGCCCGCTGCGGGTCGCGGTAAACGAGGAGAGCAATGAGCAGCAGACGAGAAAACGTGGCGCCGGACGGCAAGGCGGCGGCCAGCCCCCCCCGCCGCACTCAGGCGGAACGCAGCGAAGCCATGCGCCAGCGCTTGCTGGATGCCACCCTGCAGTGCCTGGCCGAGGACGGCTATGCGGGCACCACCGTCAGCCGGGTGATCGAAACGGCCCGGGTGTCACGCGGTGCGCCGGTGCATCATTTTCCGTCCAAGAACGCCATGATCGCGGCGGCGGCAGAGCAGCTGATTCGCAAGGTGTATATCCAGCTCGGCCAGGCCATCGCCCGGCTGGAAGCCTCGGACGAGCGCCTGCATGACCTGATCTACGCCTGCTGGAAGGAATTGTTTCTGCGTTCCGAACACAAGGCGCTGAATCAGCTGTTGCTCGCCAGCCAGCGTGACCCGGAGCTGGCCAGCATCCTGCGGCGGCTGTGGACGGCCTGTTATCACTCCCTGGGTGACGGAGCGAATCACTATCTCCAGGCGCGTGGCCCGGAGGACGACGTGCGCCAGTTGATGGTGCTGACCCAGTGGCTGCTGCGCGGCATGGCGCTGGACCTGCCACTGGTCGAGGACGAGGGCCTGCTGGATCATTACCTGCGGCTGTGGAGCCGGCTGCTGGCCATGCACCTGCAGGCCAGGCCGGGGGTGACCAGCCCGCCACCCCGGCCGGCGTTCTGGGACAGTCAGATTATCGATGGCCAGGGGGAGTAGAGCCGGGCGCCGCTGTCACATCTCCGGGCATTCCAGATTCTTGTAGCGCCCCACTTCCAGCGCCTTGCGACAGGCCATGCCGCGCAGCCCGCCACCGCAGGCTTCCAGCGCGGCATTGCGTTCCGTGCAGCGCATCAGCAGGTTGGCCGTTTCGTCGAGGACTTCATTGCCGGTGCTGACGGTGACGGCCATGTCACCGTCCACGGAGACCAACGCTGCCCGCTCCTTCGGTGCATCGGGCGCCCCTGGCCCATCGCCGTACGCGAACGTGGACAAGCTCAATAGCCCCGCAATCATCAGGGAGTATCTGGTTGATCTGTTCATTCCATTGCTCCTTCCATACAGGTTGCTGAATCGGCCGGATGACCACTCCGGAAGTGAGGATAGGTCGCCCTGGACGATGCGTTTACCCGGAAACAGGGGGGTAGCAACAGAAATTATCCTGTTATTGAGCAAGGGCGGCATGTGGAGCCGGAGGGCTGCTCTGTTGTAGCGAGGGTGTTTCATAGTGTGCCATGCCTGACACGAGTTTCACTGTTGGCTGGGGGCAAACACAGAAAACATGAGAAACGCTAATATCAGTCAACACATGACCCCTTGTGCGCCATGCGGTGTTGGTCATAGCGTTTCCTGCGAGGCGTACATGGCTATTCCGTGGCCGCTGTACCTTATTTCAAGGAGAGCATCATGGGAACGAAGCAAGGGAGTGAAGGCAGTGGTGAACAGATAAACCTGAATGAATATACCGGGCGCGAAATTGAGTATATTCAGGCGGGTTCTCAGGACGGCAACCTGAGCAAGGGGTTTCAGATAAAAATCAAGGGTATGGATGGGTTGTTTACGCTGGCCTATTCGATGAACGATCCGGTAGGTTCTGTGATGGCGAATATCCTCTGTACAGGGTTTCGTGTTGACATTGCGACCACTGAGGAAGGCGCGTTGAAGCAGATACGATGGGTGAAAACCAGTTTCCAGGAACCCTGACGAGCGAAACCGCAAGCACCATCATTTTTTATCTCCCGCCTGAAGACCGAGGAAGGACCAATCATGGACATGGACGATGTGTTGTCGCGTGCAATCTCTCTGGAAAATCTGGATGAATCAAGTAATTATTTTGTGATTAATCATGGGTTCGGTGCCTACCTCAAGCTGGGTGGTGACACCGACGGTTATAACGACCGGAAAGCCTACGCTCGTGAGGGTGATCGTGGTGGCGATGACCGTTATGCATGGTGTAGTGGTCTACTAAAACCGG
>NZ_AQOR01000050.1 GCF_009846755.1 Alcanivorax sp. S71-1-4 | reverse complement strand
TAGCGGGCTACGTCGAGAAGTCGTAACGCGGAGCAGGCGCCGCCCAGAAAGCCCCGCAGGGCGGGCGCTGCAGCACGCATGAGCCGCGCCTGTGCCCCGAATGGGGTATTGCCGGCGCGCCGCGCCTTGCTACTGCATGCTGTAGCGCCCGCAGAACCACCGGGGAGTTATTCAGAGGTTCCCTAACTGTCCAGCGCAAGCTGGTCAAAGCTGAGCGACAGCCCCAGCGCCTGGACCCGTGCCAGCAGATCGGCTGGCAGGTAGAACGCCGGATCGTCCATGAAAAAATACTGCGAGACACCGATGCCGCAGCGGTAGCGCTCTCGCAATACAGGCAGGCGGTCTCCCAGCCGTTCCAGCTTCAGTATCAGCCGCTCGAAATGATCACGGTGGCTGGCGTGCTGGTCGAGGTTGCTGGAGAGAATCCAGCGGCTGTCCAGCCGCCGGACTTCCGGCAGCAGGCTGCTGTAGGCGTCACCGGCGCACCAGCTGTCGTCCGGGGGGATGCCGGCCAGCAATGAAATGGCCTGTGGCGGTTCGTCGAAGCCGAACACGGCGAAATAAACATGGTGCTCCGTCATGCGCTGGCCCGTGATGGAGAAAGACGGCGCCTATTGTGGCCGCAGATCGCTGTTCACCACCAGTTCATCCACCGGGAAATCCAGACCGGCGGCGATATCCAGCATGCGCCGGTAATCACTGCTGCTGATCTCCGGCGTGCGGGCCAGCAGCCAGAGATAGTCGCGGTCCGGTGTGCCGACCACGGCTCGCTGGTAATCCGCGTCCACATGAATGATCCAGTAATCGCCGGCCGGCAGCAGGCGGGTGAACCAACGGTCGAACTGCACTTTCAGACGAGCCTGCGTGTCGTCGATGGCGGTGGCGGTGCCTTCGATGCGCCGGGACTCGCCCTGGCGCAGGCAGCGGTTGGTCACTGCGACGGTGCCGTCGTCGTTCAGGCTATAAAAGGCAGTGGCGTCGTAACAGCCGCGCTGGAAAAAGGCCGGCAGGCGGGCGATTTCGTACCAGAGGCCGGCATACCGTGCCAGATCCACCTGTTCCGCGACCGGCATGTCTGCCGGCTTGCCGCCGCAACCGGGCAGCAGTGTTGCCAGCAGCGCGATCACTGCGAGCTTCCTTGCCTGCATGCTGAGCTCTCCCGTGACTGGGGCCTTGAGTGCCCTGACGCGGTCACTTTAGCAGAGCGTCATCCGGGCTCAGTGTGAATCCTGTAACGGGCCGACGCCATGGGCACCCCGACACAGCGTGCTATACTGCGCCGCCGCTGAAATGCCACGGTTAAGCGCCCGTGAGTAAGCGCCCGTGAGTAAGCGCCCTTGAGCAAGCGCCCTTGAGAGAGCACCCGTGATCCAGACCACCCCGTTACTGCAGGTAGAGACCCTGGGCTGTGAGCGTGATGAACGCCTGCTGTTCAGTGAACTCGATTTTGCCGCCTGCGCGGGTGAGATATGGCAGGTAGCGGGCCCCAATGGCGCCGGCAAGACCACGCTGCTGAGAATCCTGGCCGGCCTGCACGGTTTTCATGATGGCCGTGTGCGCTGGCAGGTGCCCGGTGCGCAGCGCCGCGATGCCCATGACAAGATACTGTTTCTCGGCCATTTGCCGGGCCTGCGCGAAGAACTGACAGCGGAAGAAAACCTGCGCTGGCTGTGCGCGCTGCACCGGCAACCGCTGGCGGAGATTCCTGCCGCACTGGCCGCCGCCGGGCTGGCCGGGTACGAGGATGCGCCGGTGGCGGCGATGTCTGCCGGCCAGAAGCGCCGCGTCGCACTGGCGCGGCTGTGGCTGCCCGGCAAGGCAGTGTGGATCCTGGATGAGCCGTTTACGGCCATTGATGTGCAGGGCGTGGCACAGATCGAGACCCGCCTGCGCGAGCACGCGGCAGAAGGCGGGCTGGTGCTGTACACCTCGCATCACCGGCTGGCCGACGATATCCGCCAGATTCATCTCGGGGGAGGCGCGCGATGACGGCCTTTGGTGCCACGCTGCGCCGCGAGTTGCTGCTCGGGCTGCGCACCCCGGCGGACATCATCAACCCGCTGTTCTTTTTCGTGGTCGTGGTGAGCCTGTTCCCGCTGGCGCTGAGCCCGGCACCGGACACCCTGCGTTTGATCGCCCCCGGCGTGGTCTGGGTGGCGGCGCTGCTGGCGGTGATGCTGTCGCTGGACAGCCTGTTCCGCCGCGATGAAGAATGCGGCGCACTGGAACAATTGCTGGTGGCGCCGGGCGAGCTGTACCTGCCGGTGCTGGCGCGGTTGCTGGCACACTGGTTGCTGACCGGCCTGCCGCTGGTGCTGGTGGCACCCTTGCTGGGCTACATGATGCAGTTGCCGGTCACGGTGCTGGACACGCTCTGGCAGAGCCTGCTGCTGGGGACGCCGGCGCTGACGGTCATCGGTGCCATTGGCGCGGCCTTGACGGTGAGTATACGCCGCGGTGGTATTCTGCTGGCGCTGCTGGTGCTGCCGTTGTACGTGCCGGTGCTGGTGTTCGGGGCCGGTTGCGTTGGCCGGGCGCTGGATGGCATGGCGACCGGCAGCGTGCTGGCGGTGCTGGCGGCGATGACGATGCTGGCGGTGAGCCTGGGGCCGTTCGCGGTGGCGCTGGGCCTGCGTATTTCCAGCGGCGACTGAACGCGCTTTATTTTTTTCGATC
Organism: Alcanivorax sp. S71-1-4; assembly: GCF_009846755.1. GTDB lineage: Bacteria > Pseudomonadota > Gammaproteobacteria > Pseudomonadales > Alcanivoracaceae > Isoalcanivorax. The sequence goes on along the minus strand of NZ_AQOR01000050.1, from coordinate 15,799 downwards.
CGGGCCTGCTGGATCAGACGTGGTGACAACGGGAGAACAGATGACACAGGCAGCCCGGCCGGTTCCCGGTCATTTTTATCTCAGCAGCGTGCTGGGGCTGGTGCTGGTGGCGGTGCTGTATGCCACCTGGCAGGCGCCGCTGGCCAGCCGTGTGGCCTGGCTGGGAGGTGGCTACGTGCTGGGCGTGCTGTTCTACCTGGGCGCTGTTCGTCGGCCAGACTGGTACTGGCAGACGCTGGTGCGCTGGTATCACCAGCTTGGTTCGCCGCGCTATTTTTACCGCATCAGCGGGCAGTGGCTGCCTTATCTGGTCGTGCTCAGTGCCGGCATGCTGATGGTCGGCATGGTCTGGGGCCTGGCGTTCGCGCCGCCGCACCATGAACAGGGCAACAGCTACCGCATCATTTACCTGCATGTGCCGGCGGCCAGTGGTGCGTTGATGGGCTATTCGGCCATGAGCCTGGCCGGCCTGGTGGCGCTGGTCTGGCGCATGAAAATGGCAGAGATCGTGATCAAGGCGATTGCACCGTTTGGTGCCGTGCTGGCAGCGGTGGCGCTGATCAGCGGCGCCATCTGGGGCCGGCCGACATGGGGCACCTACTGGATCTGGGATGCACGGCTGACGTCCATGCTGATTCTGTTCTTCATGTACCTGGGCGTCATTGCCCTGCAGAACGCGATCAGTGATCCGCGCCAGGCCGGCCGCGCTGCCAGCCTGCTGAGCGTGGTCGGGCTGATCAACGTGATCATCGTGCGCTACTCGGTGGACTGGTGGAACAGCCTGCATCAGGGCAGCTCCATGAGCATGTTCGGCGCGGGCGGCAGTTCGATTCATCCGAGCATGCTGGCGCCGCTGCTGATCTCCATGTTTGGCACCTATTTCCTGTTCGCGGTCACTGTGCTGATCCGCACACGCACGGAAGTGCTGTGGCGGGAGCGCCGCAGTGCCTGGGTGAAGGAGGAACTGAGCTGATGTACTTCGAATCTTTCCCGGCGTTGTGGCAAATGGGCATCCATGGCCCGTATGTGTGGAGTGCCTTCGGTATCGGCCTCGGGCTGATCGCCGTCAATGTGATCTGGGCACTGGTACACGGCCGCAATGTGCGCCGCACGCTGCAACGACAGCTTCAACGACAGGCAATGCAGGAGAAACCATGAATCCGGTACGCAGGCAACGTCTGCTGATTGTGCTTGGGGCGCTCACGGGTGTGGCGCTGGCGGCAGGGCTGCTGCTGTATGCGATTTCGGACAACATCAACCTGTTCTACACACCACAGAAGGTGGTCAACGGCGAGGCGCCCGTGGGCCAGCGCATGCGCGTCGGCGGGCTGGTGACGGCAGGGTCGGTACGGCGTGACCAGGAAAGCCTGAAAGTGCAGTTTGACCTCACCGACGGTATCGGCACCTTCACGGTCTACTATCAGGGCATCCTGCCGGACCTGTTCCGTGAAGGGCAGGGCATTGTCGCCAACGGCACCCTGACCAGCCGTGAGAGTTTCGAGGCCACCGAGGTGCTGGCCAAACATGATGAGACCTACATGCCGCCGGAGGTGCAGGAGGCGCTGGAGCGCGCCGGGCATCCCGGGGCCGCCACAACCGAAGAGGCGAAAGCAGGCTCAAACCATTATTGATGCCCCGTAGGGTGGGTAGAGCCAAAGGCGAAACCCACCATGTCCATGCCCGTTATTCACTCCCGCAAAACCATCGAAATCACCCTGCTTGGGAGGTGGGTAGCTTCGATGATTCTGTGCGAGCAGTGTGCGGCATGGGCCCGTTGGGTTTCGCCTTTGGCTCTACCCACCCTACCTCCCTCTCCTTGTCATTCTTCCGTATCTGATTGAAAAATAAATAGAATTCAGTTGGAAAGGCAGATTCGATCAGAGTAATCAAAAAATACTTGATAATCGTTATCATTACGCCTAGTATCCCAAACATCGGAATACAGCGTGAGAAACATCAAATGTACGTCTGTCTCTGCAAGGGCATCACTGACGGCCAAATACGGGAAGCAGTCGACCAGGGCTGCGATAGTTTGCGCGATCTTCGTCGGGAACTCGGGGTGGCAAGTCAGTGTGGCAAGTGCGCCCGTCAGGCGCGTGGGGTGATTCGGGAAGCCCGTACCGAATCATCTGCGCCAGTTTATGCAGCAGCAACGTCGGCCCAACCGGTGATGTTCATTCCGCAACCGGCCTGATGACCTTCTGACAATCTGTTTTCCGATCCGGCACACCAGGTTCAGGTCTGGTGTGCCGTGCTGTGTGCAAGCTGTGTGCGAAGAGTGCGGAGCCCTGCCGCCGCGATTACGACCGAAAGTTATTCTTATTCCCTTTCCTGCTCTCGTTGGCCGTTGTTAACGCGCTGTTGCGTATAAGCGGCCACTCGCCAACAATAGTCGCCACCCCGAAATTCCCAGATGGAGCTTTACCATGCGTGGCGACGCGAAAGTGATCGAATATCTGAACAAGGCCCTCGGCAACGAGCTGGTCGCGATCAACCAGTATTTTCTGCATGCCCGGATGTACAAGGACTGGGGTCTGGAAAAACTTGGCCACAAGGAATACGAAGAGTCCATTGACGAGATGAAACACGCGGATCAGCTGATCCAGCGCATCCTGTTTCTGGAAGGCCTGCCCAACCTTCAGGATCTTGGCAAGCTGAAAATCGGTGAGCACACTCGCGAAATGCTGGAGTGCGATCTGAAGCTGGAGCACGAAGCGGTGCCCTTGCTGCGTGACGCAATCGAATATTGTGATTCAGTGAAGGATTTTGTTTCGCGCGACCTGTTCAATTCGATTCTCGAATCCGAGGAAGAACATATCGACTGGCTGGAAACTCAGCTTGGCCTGATCGATAAAGTCGGCCTGGAAAACTATCTGCAATCGCAGATGAAAGTCGAGGAAGACTGACGCTTCGCGCTGGCGCACTGTGTTGCAAAACCCCGGCCCGCCTGGCCGGGGTTTTGCATTTCTGGTTGCCGGGAAAAGGGCCGCTGATGTGGGGGGGCGGCCTCCCAGATGCACCATGGCCGGCGCTCGGGCTTACCGTGGTGCAGATTCTGTGGTTATCATAAGAACATCAATTAATAGCTGGTGGCTATCGGGGCAGGTAAGCCGTTAGTCTTCGAGCTGCAGCCCCCGCGCTGGCCAGCGGTCACCGTCCTGCCGCATGATAGGCAGGCTGCCAGACTGGCCGGACCTGCGCGGACAACTGATTTCAAGAATGGGTGCTGAATGAGTATTCCTGGGACACCTTCTCCATTTGATAAGGATGCCCGTCCGAAAACCCTGACTGACCAGGCCTATATGATGCTGCGTGCGGACGTCATCGCCGGCCGGCTCAAGCCAGGTGCAAAATTGCGGGTAGAGCAGTTGCGTGGTCAGTATGAGGTCGGTGCCACGCCACTGCGTGAGGCGCTGAGCCGGCTGAGTGCTGACGGGTTCGTGATTTCGGAAGGGCAGCGCGGTTTTCGTGTGGTGCCAATGAGCGTGGCGGATCTGCAGGATATCACCAACGTGCGTATCCTGATCGAGACCGAAGCCCTGCGAAACAGCCTGACCAACGGCAACGAAGCCTGGGAAGAGCGGCTGGTGGCAGCATACTACCGGCTCTCCAAGCTGGAGGCCGGGGAGGGCAATTACAGTGCCCGCGAGCGGGCCAACGAAGAATTCCACGCTGCGCTGTTGTCGGGCTGCACCTCGCCGCTGCTGCTGCGCATGCACCGTACTCTCTACGACCAGCACAAGCGCTATCGCAATATCTCCCTGATGACGGTGAACGTGCCGCGGGATGTGCACGAAGAGCACCGGGCCATCTACGATGCGGCGTTGGCGCGTCGCATCGAGGATGCCTGTGAGGCCACCCGCCTGCACGTGCTGCGCACCATGGAAGTCACGCTGGATGTGTTCCGCAAGGCTGAAGAAGAAGAAGCGCAGGCTGCCAGACAAGCCTGAGTGTTTCCTTTCGTAACGAACAAAGGCCGGAGTGGTGGCACGCCGGCCTTTATTATTGAGTGCGTTCCACGGTCCGGCCTGGTCGGTTGAGCCTCTCCAAACCCGGCCATCCTTCAGTTTTCACTGGCTGTAGCCGATAGAGCCAGGGTGGGCTGGACCAGTAAACCGGGCTTTGCCTAAGATGATGTGGTGAATGGTATCACTTCGCCATTATTCAGCGCCGGCAAGGCCGGGAAGCCCTGTCTCCAGTCCCTATTCCCAAAACGTCTCCGCACGGAACGCCTTCGAGATGATCTTTAACTGACTGATTTAAATGAAGAAAAGCAGGTTTATCCATTTTGATGATTAATCTATATATTTCATTGAAAAATCGGTAAGTGTTGCTATAGTCAGTCTGACAGGGTCCTCGGAGCGCTACCGGCGGCCCGGTATTTCACAAGAATACCGACAATAAAACGGAGAAGATTGTTATGACTCTGAAGAAGCCATTACTGGCCGTTCTGTTCACCGCTGTCGCCACCACGCTTTCAGGTCTGGCCCAGGCCGACACGCTGCGTCTGCTGACGGCACCTACCGGTTCGATCGTGCATACCACGGGTTCCGCCATCGCCAGCGTTATTTCCCAGAAAACGGATTACACCATGCTCGCGGCCCCGATGTCTGGTCCGCAAATCTATGTGCCGCAGGTCGATGGTGGCCGTGCCCAGTTTGCCTTGCTGAATGCGGCGGATGCCCATGAAGCGTTCAACGGCGGGGTGGGGTACCGCGAAGCCTACCGCAACCTGCGTCTGGCCGCAGTGGGCTTCACCAACGAACTGGGCGTGATTGTGCGCCGTGACTCGGATATTCGTACCGGCGCTGATCTCAAGGGGCGTCGTGTCAGCGGTGTGTTTTCTGCCCACAAGACCTGTGAACAGCTCGCGTCTGCCCAGATGGCCAACTTTGGTCTGGAATGGGACGACGTGAACGTGGTGCCGGTCACGCACTCGCGCACCGCTGTGCAGGCGCTGGGCGAAGGTCGCGTTGAAGCGGCCATGTGCGTTCCGCTGGGCCAGGCCATCGTGCAGGAAATCAATGCCCAGACACCGATCCGTTTTATCAGCATGAACAACGATGATGCGGCGGTGGCGCGTACCCGGGCGGCTTTCCCCGCAGGTGAACTGGCGGGCTATAAAGCCGGTGATTCCGTTGGCCTGATCGACGACGCCTATGTCTGGAGCTACCCGTTCTACCTCGCCGTCAATAAAGACGTGCCGGATGACCAGGTGTATGCGGTGGTCAAGGCCATCAGCGAGAACATCGTCGAGCTGCGTGGCATCAGCGGTGTTTTCAATCGCTGGATTCCGGAAGGCATGGTGAACGCCAATCTCAATCTGCCGGTGCATGCAGGTGCCAAGCGCTTCTATGAAGAGAAGGGCCTGTGGAACGACAACATTGAGAAGGCCGATGCGGCCCTGCAGGAAGCGGCGCGCTGAGACGCTCTGCTTCTTTTCCGCTGGCAAGAGGTAACGAATCGTGAAAAACGAAGCTATACAGCGCAAGGTGGATGAAGATACCGGCGTGGCCGGCATCCGCCTGCAGGGGGGCTGGCTGTATCTGGCGCAGGGCCTGCTGGCTGCCATCCCGGTGGTGGGCATCCTGTACGCGTTCAGTGTGCCGTCCTATTTCGGATACGCCATGTGGGGCGAACAGGCTTCCCTGGCGGTGCTTGGCCTGGCGCTGAGTGCGACCTTCCTGATCAAGCCGGCGCGTGTGTCGTCGGCGAACATCGGCCGGCCGCCGGTCTTCGACATGCTGTGTGCGCTGCTCTGCTTCGGTCTGTGTCTGCAGACTGCGATTCGTTACGAGTGGCTGGTGTCGATCGGCTTCCTCGCGATGGGCGTGGAGTATTACGTCAATCTCGTGGTCGCCGCTCTGACACTGCTGCTGATCCTGGAGGCGCTGCGACGCCTTACTGGCTGGGCAATGGTGATCCTGGTCGCGGCGTGTCTGGTGTATGCGTTTTTTGCCAGCGATGTGCCGGGTGTGCTGCGCGGGCAGACGCCGGACCTGGATTTTCTGCTGGGTTATCTGCACCTGGATTCTTCCGGGGTGCTGGGTACCCCCCTGGCGGTGGTCGTGTCCACGGTGATCGCCTATGTGCTGCTGGGCAACGCGCTGTTTCGTCTCGGTGGTGGCCAGCTGTTTCTGGATTTGCCGCTGGCGGCCATGGGCCGTTATCGCGGTGGCCCGGCCAAGGCATCGGTGGTGGCGTCCTCTCTGTTCGGTTCCATTTCCGGTAGCGCCGTGGCGAACGTCGCGACCACCGGTATTGTGACCATTCCGCTGATGAAAAAATGCGGCTACAAACCGCAGCAGGCTGCCGCGATCGAAGCGGTGGCGTCGACCGGTGGCCAGCTGTTGCCGCCGATCATGGGGGCAGCGGCCTTTATCATGGCCGAGTTCCTGGGAATTCCCTACGCGGAAGTTGCACTGGCTGCGCTGGTGCCCGCGATCCTGTTTTATCTCGCGTTGCTGGTGCAGATCCACCTGCATGCGGCGCGTAATGGCATCCGCCCGATGACCGCCGAAGAGCGTCCTGACGCGCTGCGCACATTGCGCCGCTACTGGCCGTTCCTGGCACCGGTGCTGATGTTGTTCTTCCTGTTGTTTGCACTGCGCTGGTCGCCGGAGCAGGCCGCCTTCGCCAGTCTGCTGGCGACGCTGGTGGCGGCCAGAATGGTGGGTGAGCATTCGATAGGCTGGCGTTCGCTGCTGGGTATTCTCGAAGCCACCGGCCGCAGCCTGCTGGAGATTGTCGCCATCACGGCTGCCGCCGGCATCATCGTCGGCGTGCTGTCCCTGACCGGCCTGAGCTTCTCTCTGGGCCTGAGCATTGCCGACGCGGCCGGTGCACTGCCACTGATGTTGCTGCTGATCACTGCCGTGGCCGCCATCGTGTTCGGCATGGGCATGCCGACCACTGCGGTGTACGTGCTGATGGCGACCCTGGTCGCCCCGGCGCTGGTGGCCGCAGGGTTCAACCCGCTCGCCAGCCATCTGTTTGTGCTGTATTTCGGCGTGTTGTCGATGATCACTCCGCCGGTGTGTTTGGCCTCGTTTGCTGCCGCCTCCATGGCAGGTGCCCCGTTCATGCGTTCCGGCTGGGAGTCGATGCGCTTTGGTGCCGTGGCCTTTATCGTGCCGTTCGTGTTTGTCGCTTACCCGGCGCTGCTGTTGCAGGGTGACATGACCGGCGAGCAGTGGCTGCGTACCGGCATTGCCTTTTTCACCGCGATGTTTGGTTTCCTGATGATCGCGGCGGCCATCGAGGCCTATCTGTTCCGTCCCTTGAAGTTTGCCGGCCGTCTTCTCGCCGGTGTTGCAGGCGTGCTGCTGATGATCCCGGAAGACGGCGCCCTGACCCTGTTTGACAACATCCCCACCGATACCCTCGGCATGGTGATGGCTTTCCTGGTCGCCACGGTCGCCTGGTGGCAATCAAAAAACGCTAAAGCCTGTGCGCTCGACCATTGATTGACTGAATCAATGAGCGTGCAGGCGTAAGAACAGCTCTGGAGGAAAATAACAATGTCGCAAAGCAATATTCACAAGATCAGTGTCCGGCAGGAGCTTGACGAACCTGCGCTGGAAGCACTGCGTGAGCGCGCCGCGCGTATGGTGGACAGCCGTATCAGCGAAGGTGTTTATCGGGTGGACCGCAGTATCTATACCGACGAAGAGCTGCACGAACTGGAAGTGCAGAACATTTTCGAGAAAGACTGGGTATTCCTGTGCCACGAAAGCCAGATCCCCAACCCGGGCGACTACTACTCCACCTTTATCGGCCGTCAGCCGGTGCTGGTGATCCGTGACAAGGAAGGCCAGATCAACGCCTTCATCAATGCCTGTGCACACCGTGGTGCATTGCTGACCGAGCGGCGCCAGGGCAACGCCACCACGCTGCGCTGCCGCTTCCACGGCTGGTGCTTCAACACCCAGGGCAAGTGTGTACGGGTGAAGAACGAAAAGACCGGCTGGCCGGATGGCTTCGACAAGTCTGCCATGGGCCTCAAGCATATCGGCCAGGTGGGCAGCTACCGCGGCTTTGTGTTTGGCAGCCTGGTCGCCGAGGTGCCGACGCTGGAAGAGCACCTGGGCGAAGCAAAGATCTTCATGGACATGCTCGCTGACCAGTCGCCGGAAGGCATCGAGGTCATCGGTGGGCACTCGGATTACGTGATTCGCGGCAACTGGAAAATGCAGGCCGAGAATGGTGTTGACGGATACCACGTGAGCACGGTCCACCGTGTGTTTGCCTCCACCGTGGCGCAGCGTGAAGAACGTCACGGCCGCGACGGCATGGCCAAAACCGAGGCTGGCCGTATCGCCGGTATCGTGCCGACCGGCTGCTATGACCTGGACGGCGGCCACATGCTGATCTGGGCCGAGCGCGCCACGCCGGAAGTGGGCCCCCTGTGGGAAGGCCGCGAAGAACTGCTGTCGCGTCTGCCGGAAGAACAGGTGAACTGGATGGTGGGCCGCGGTCGCAACCTGCTGTTGTTCCCGAACGTACTGTTGATGGACCAGCCGTCCACGCAGATCCGCATCTTCCGCCCGCTGTCGGTGGACCGCACGCTGGTGACCGTGTATTGCATCGCGCCGAAAGGCGAGAGCCAGCAAGCGCGTACCGCGCGGATTCGCAAGTTCGAGGATTTCTACATGGTGACCGGCATGGCCACGCCGGACGATCTGGCCGCGCTGGAAGACTGCCAGACTGGTGCGCTGGGCGAAGGGTCCCGCTGGACCGAGGTGACCCGTGGTATCAGCAGCATGGTCAACGGCCCGGATGAGGGCGCCCGGAAAATCGGCCTGAACCCGGTCAGCAGCAACCACGACTGGGATTTCGAAACACTGTATTACAGCTTCTACCGCAAGTGGCTGAAGCAGATGACCGGTAAAGGAGAAAACAGCTGATGACCGCCATGCTCAATGATCAGTACCTGCGGGTGATGGAAGTCAGCGAACTGCTGGCGCGCGAGGCCGATCACATCGACCGCCGCGAGTGGAAAGAATGGGTCGACCTGTACACCCCGGACGCGGTGTTCTGGATGCCGGCCTGGCGCAACGAAGACGAAACCACCCAGGACCCGATGCAGGAGATCAGCCTGATCTATCTGCCGGATCGCGGCATTGAGGACCGGGTGTTCCGTTTCAGCTCCGGCGATTCCTATGCCTCCACACCGCTGCCCACTACCAGCCACTGCGTGGGCAGCGTGCGCGTGCTGGCCGATGACGGCGACACGGTGCAGGCCAGCGCCAAGGCCATCGTCGCCACCATGGACCCGCGCACCGGCAACATCGTGCGTGGCGTCTGGTACGACTATGAGCTGGTGCGTGTTGACGGTGAACTGAAGATCAAGACCAAGAAAGTGACGTTCCTCGAGCGTGTCATTGACGGCACCGTGGATGTCTACAACGTCTGAGCCGGAGAGCGTGATGCTCGCATTATGCAAGACAGCGCCCGTGATCGACGGGCTGGAATTGCGCCAGGTCGCCAAGCCGCGACCCGGCCCGGGTGAGATTCGCCTGCGGGTGCGTTTCGCTGGTGTGTGCGGTACGGACATGCACATTTATCACTGGGCGCCGCGCATGGCCCGTCGTATGCAGTTGCCGCGTGTGATGGGGCATGAAGTCTGCGGCATCGTTGATGAAGTCGGCGATGGGGTGCTCGGCATCAAAATGGGCGATCAGGTCAGCCTGGAAAGCCATATCTCCTGTGGTCAGTGCCGCCCCTGCATGCTGGACCAGCGTCATCTGTGCGAGCACACGCGCTATCCCGGCATCGATGTGGATGGTGGTTTTGCCGAATGGGTGGTGGTGCCGGCCAGCATTGCCTGGGTCAACCCGCCGGATTTTCCGCCGCACCTGTCGGCGATGATGGAGCCGTTCGGCATCGCGGTGCACGCCTGTGGCGAAGGCACCGGGGTGGCTGGCCAGCGAGTGCTGGTCAACGGGTGTGGACCGATTGGTTTGATGGCAGTGGCTGCGGCGCGTGCGCTGGGCGCACGCGAGGTCTTTGCCGCTGACCTTAACCCGGTGCGGTTGGCCAGTGCGGAAGCGATGGGGGCCAGCCACTGTATCAACCCAGGCAAACATGACCTGGTAAAAGAAATTCACGCGCTCACCCGTGGTGAAGGGGTGGATGTGGTGATCGAGCTGACCGGTGCAGAAGCTGGTTTGCGCGCTGCGCTGGAAGCGTTGCGTCGCGGCGGGGATTTCCGTCTCATCGGTGCGCCCTCCCACCCGGTCAGCCTGGACTTGACCCAATGGGTCAAGACAGGCCCGACCATTCGCAGTATCCATGGCCGGCGTATCTGGCGGAGCTGGATCGAAGCGGCGGATCTGATTGCTGACGGCCGTGTCGACCTGTCACCGCTGGTGTCCCATGTGGTGCCACTGGAAGACGCCCGTGATGCGTTCCAGTTAGTGCTCGACGGGCAGGCTGTGAAACCGTTGCTGGCGGTGCACGGCTGAGCCCGGCTGTTCGGAGAAGGCATTATGTCGAATAAATACAACATCACCTGTGTGTTTGAAGACGGTGCGACCTCGCACTTCCAGTCTTCTGCCATTGATACCATCTATTCCGCCGCGCTGCGCAGTGGCCTGACACTGGAAACCGATTGCCGCGAAGGCGCCTGCGGCGTGTGCAAGGCACACCTGTCCGACGGCCAGTGCGACATTGGCGACGTCAGCGACGAGGCGCTCACCGATGACGAGCAGGAAGAAGGTTTCCTGCTCGCCTGCCAGGCGCGGCCGCGCTCGGACATGGTGCTGGAATTCGGTTACCCGCTGTCACTGCTGAAAAAGGAAGTGACCACCATCGAAGCGCGCGTGGCGGCACTGGAGCCGGTGGCCGACAACGTCATGCGTGTGGTGCTGGAAAGCGATGCCGCGCCGCTGCCGTTCCTGGCTGGCCAGTACGTCAACATGACCGTGCCTGGCGCGGTGCCGGGGCGCAGTTATTCGTTTGCCAACAGCCCGGCGGACAACAGTCGCATGGAGTTTTTCGTGCGCCTGCTGGAGCAGGGTGCCATGAGCAACTGGTTGCGTGACGGCGCCAAAGTGGGCGACACGCTGAGTGTGCAGGGGCCGTATGGCCAGTTTTTCCTGCGCCCGGCCCGGGCCGGCCAGATCGTCATGATCGCCGGGGGCACCGGCCTTGCGCCGATGCTGAGCATGCTGGAACACCTCAGCCAGCAGGACGGGCCCATGCCGAAAGTGGTGCTGCTGTACGGCGCCAACTTTGCCGGCGAGTTGTTTGGCGACGAGCGTATCCGCCAGTACGGCGATCAGGTGTCGCTGCATCAGGTGGTGGTCAATGGTGATGACGCCTGGCAGGGCGCCACCGGGTTTGTCACCGACCTGCTCAAGGACGGCCTGCTGGACGATGCCGCCGCCACCGATGCCTACCTGTGCGGACCGCCGCCGATGATCGACGCGGCGCGGGAAAAGCTGGCAGCGCTGGGCGTGCCGACGGCGCGCATCTTCGCCGAGAAATTCCTGCCGTCGGATCATTGAGGCAGGGCAGGGCAGGGCGGGTCTGGACGGCGATATTGGCGCCTGACTACCATGGGGTGAATGCTGTCACATTGGCATCATTCCGCGCCCTTCGGCAGGGCCGGGCCGCCCCGTTCTCGGTGCATCAGAACGTAAAGGTTTGGATAACGCATTGTTTTGATTAACAAATCATCCAATATCTATATTCTATAGAAATATATATATTTTATTGAAAAGTCGACACTGCGGAATTATAGTGACGACATCCGATGCCCGAACGTGACGCGGGCCGGACCATACAGATAACAAGACGGAGACAGGCCATGCCACGCATTGCACCGTTTTCCACGGTTGCCATCGCCGTACCGGCCCCCGGTCAGCACCGGGTGGCGGCTGCCTCCGTTTTGCCACGCCGCGCTGGGGCACCTTCCTGTGTCTGCGGTCCGGTCATCGACGTGGAGCGCTCCCATGATTGATTTGCACGATATCCGTTATGTCCGGCTGGGCACGCCTGACCTGGATGCTGCGACCCGCTATTGCACCGATATTCTGGGCCTGCAGAAAATCCGCACGCTTGGCAATGCGGTGTATTTTCGTTCTGACAACCGTGATCACACGCTGGTGTACTTCGAGGGCGATGCCCGCGATCACGCCACCGGGTTCGAGCTGCGGTCTTTCGAAGAACTGGAAGACGCCAAGCAGGTGCTGGCGCATGCGGGCACTGAAGCGACCTGGGGCACCACACAGGAATGCGAAGACCGTTTCGTGCAGGCATTTCTGACATTCAACGATCCTTCGGGTAACCGCATCGAGCTCGTCTGGCGGCCGTATCATTCCGGCTGGCGCTACTTCCCGTCGCGGGATGCAGGCATCAACGGTTTTTCACACATTGGCCTGCGCAGCACCGATCCGGTGCGCGATGAGCGCTTCTGGACAAAGATCATGGGCGCGCGCGTCTCCGACTGGATCGGTCAGGCGCCGCTGCTGCGTATCGACGATGTGCACCACAAGATTGCGTTGTTCCCGTCAGAGTATCCTGGCGTGCAGCACATCAATCATCAGGTGGAGAGCATCGACGACATCATGCGCTCCTGGTACTTCCTGCAGGAAAAAGGCATCAACATCACCTTCGGGCCGGGCAAGCATCCGACGTCCACGGCCATGTTCCTGTATTTCGAAGGGCCGGACGGCATGGTGTTCGAATATTCCAGTGGCGTCAGCAACATTACCGACGACGCAGGCCACTTGCCCCGCCAGTTCCCGTTCGAACCGGCCGGTTTCTGCATGTGGGGTGCGCGTCCGAACATCAAGGAATTCAAATCCTGATGTAGAGCCTGATGTGGAACGGGTTCACTGCACCATCCCTGTGGCCATCGTCGGCCGCCATTGCCCACCACGGCATGCAACGGAGACGGCGATAGGCATACCGAAAGAAGCGGCGCGCCAGCGCAGCTTCATGACTGGGCCGCGATGACATGACACAGCGGTGTGCGGTCACAGCGACGGGACAGATCCCCGTCGGATGATGGTGCGGTGGCGCTGCCTGGCAGCGCAGTAAAGTACGACGCCGCAGTGCGGCGTCAGGAAAGGGTAACGCAGCACGGTGACGCGCAGGCGTCATGCAACCGGTTCGGGCCTGACGAAACATGACGGGCTTTTTTTTAGAACCGGAATAAAAAATCGATATTCAGGATGAATATCCACGAGCGAAACGGCATCAGGGACAGGCACAGGCGCCCGGTGTGGCGCGATGCCGGCAAATGAATTTTTCAGCAGCCAGTGCCGGGTGCCACAAGCGCCCGAGCGATGTGATCGAGGACTGAATACATGAAAGAGATCAAGCATTTCATCAACGGGGAATACGTGTCGTCCTCGCAGGGCAAGACCTTCGAAGACCGTAACCCGGCCAATGGCGAGCTGATCGCGCTGGTACACGAAGGTGGCCAGGAAGAAGTGGACCGTGCCGTGGCCGCCGCGCGCGCCGCGCTGGAAGGCGAGTGGGGCAAGATGCCGGTGGAACGCCGCATGGCCTTGCTGCACAAAGTGGCCGATGGCATCAACGCACGGTTTGATGAATTTCTTGAAGCGGAATGCCTGGACACCGGCAAGCCGAAATCCATGGCCTCGCACATCGATATCCCGCGCGGCGCTGCGAACTTCAAAGTGTTTGCCGATCTGGTGCGTAACGTGCCGACGGAAAGCTTCATCATGGACACCCCGGACGGTGCCGGTGCGATCAACTACGCGGTGCGCAAGCCGCGCGGCGTGATTGGCGTGGTCGCGCCCTGGAACCTGCCCCTGCTGCTGATGACCTGGAAAGTCGGCCCGGCGCTGGCGTGCGGCAACACCGTTGTGGTGAAGCCGTCGGAAGAAACGCCGCACACGGCCGCGCTGCTGGGTGAAGTCATGAACGACGCCGGTATCCCGGCGGGTGTGTACAACGTGGTGCACGGTTTTGGCCCGGGTTCCGCCGGCGAATACCTGACCCGTCATCCGGGTGTGAACGGCATTACCTTCACCGGCGAAACCACCACCGGTGAGGCGATCATGAAAGCGGCCGCCGGCGGTGTACGTCCGGTGTCGCTCGAACTCGGTGGCAAGAACGCCGCCATCGTGTTTGCCGATGCCGACATGAACAAGGCCATCGAAGGCACCATGCGCTCCGTGTTCGCCAACTGCGGCCAGGTGTGCCTGGGTACGGAGCGGGTTTACGTTGAGCGCTCGATCTTCGATGAATTCGTGCAGCGCCTGAAGCAGGGCGCCGAGCAACTGAAAATGGGCTGGTGGCAGGACGACGATGTCAGCTTCGGCCCGCTGATCAGCCGTACCCACCAGGACAAGGTGCTCTCTTACTACGAAAAGGCGCGCGCTGAAGGCGCCACCATTGTCACCGGCGGCGGCAAGCCGGAGATGCCGGGTGAGCTGAGCGAAGGCAACTGGGTGCAACCGACCATCTGGACCGGCCTGTCGGACGACTCCGTCGTGATCCGCGAAGAAATCTTCGGCCCGTGCTGCCATATCCGCCCGTTCGATACCGAGGAAGAAGCCATCGCGCTGGCCAACGACACGCCTTACGGCCTGGCGGCAGCGCTGTGGACTGAAAACCTGACCCGCGCGCACCGCGTAGCGGCGGCCATGGACGTGGGCCTGTGCTGGGTCAACAGCTGGTTCCTGCGTGATCTGCGCACACCGTTTGGTGGCAGCAAACAAAGCGGCATTGGCCGTGAAGGCGGGGTACATGGTCTGGAGTTCTACGCCGAACTTTCCAACGTCTGCATCAAGCTGTGATGACGGCCGACTGAACAGGACAGGTGACAAGCATGAATGACAAACAGATCGAACAGTACGGCGACGAACTCTACAACGCGCTGCGCAGCTGCAGCACGGTAGCGCCGCTGACCGACCGCGAGCCGTCCATCACCCTGGATGATGCCTACCGTATTTCCGTGCGCATGCTCGAACGCCGTCTGGCCGATGGCGAGCAGGTGATCGGCAAGAAAATCGGTGTCACCAGCAAGGCGGTGCAGACCATGCTCAACGTGCACCAGCCGGACTTCGGTTACCTGACCGACCGCATGGTGTACGCCAACGGTGACGAAATAAAAATCGCCGGCCAGATGATTGCGCCGCGCGCCGAAGGCGAAATTGCCTTCATCCTGAAGCGTGACCTGATGGGCCCGGGCGTGACCAATGCGCAGGTCATCGCGGCCACCGAATGTGTGATGCCGTGTTTCGAGATTGTCGATTCCCGTATTCATGACTGGAAAATCAAGATCCAGGACACCGTGGCCGACAACGCTTCCTGCGGCGTGTTCGTGCTCGGCGATGCAGCGCGCCTGCCGTCCGAGATCGATCTCACCACCTGCGGCATGGTGATGGAAAAGAATGGCGAAATCATCGCCACTGGCGCCGGCGCTGCGGCACTGGGTTCGCCGGTGAACTGCATTGCCTGGCTGGCCAATACGCTCGGCCGTCTCGGTGTGCCCCTGAAAGCGGGTGAAGTGATTCTGTCCGGTTCGCTGGTGCCGCTGGCGCCGGTCGTGGCCGGTGATCACGTCGAAGTGGCCATCGGTGGTCTCGGCCACTGCGCAGTGCGCTTCGGCTGAGCGGCGAGAGGAGACTGACATGAAACTCAAGGCCGCCATTATCGGTTCCGGCAACATCGGCACCGACCTGATGATCAAGATCCTGCGCCACGGCCAGGCGCTGGAAATGGGCGTGATGGTCGGCATCGACCCGGCCTCCGACGGCCTGGCCCGCGCCGCCCGGATGGGCGTGGCCACCTGTGCCACCGGTGTCGAGGGCCTGAT
>NZ_AQOR01000005.1 GCF_009846755.1 Alcanivorax sp. S71-1-4 | reverse complement strand
GCGTGGGGACAGATGGTATCTACTCTCAAATGTTCCAAATGTGCGCGCCGTATTGTCATGAAGTCTTAAAAAGGCGGACGCCACCATCCATTTTTTGTCAGAGATCGGCGGGAATATCGAGACCTTGTTCGGTATAGCGGCGTTTTGTCTGCAACAGCCGTTTCCATTGCTCAACATAATCCGGCAGGGCGGGTGACGTCTTGTTGATGCCGGTCATTTCCTGCACGGACTGCGGGCTGATGGCTTTGCCGCCGTACATGTTGACCAGCCGCAACAGCGCGTGGGTATGCAGCTTTCCCTGGGATTCAAAGCGCTGATCGTAATACACGTATTTGTCGTCCCAGCCGAGGATGCGCGTGCGCACATCAAATTGCTGGTACGGGCGCAGCTCGCGCACATACGCAATTTCGGTATTGGCCACGACGGCATTGCAGCGTGCCTGGATCATTTCGTTGAGCAGCCCGGTACACACGGAGTGCTCCAGCCGGCAGCGGTCCATGAACTTCAGGTACTTTGCATTGTTCAGATGCAGGTTCAGATCGAGGTCCGTCAGACCGACACGGAACTCCATTGACACTGTATCGAACAGGCCATGCGTAGGCGGCCGCTTGCGACGCATGGCGGCACTGATTAATTCGAACATCCAGAAACCTCCCCCGAACGGGTGAGCACCCCGTACGAAACGCTCCGCAGTATAGCCATGTTTATCACCGGATGTCAGCGTGGTATCAATGCCCTCTTTGTACCATTTTGGTGCGCCTGTGCCGATGTTCCGAGGCGCCTGCCCGATAGCCGGGCAGGGCTGTTCTCTGGCGGGCACAAGGCTATACTGCCCGACCGTGACCCGCCGGTCCCCATGCCCCGGTGCCGGCAGCAGTTCAACAATAAAGGAGCAGAGCATGGAAATTGCCAACAAAGTGGCGGTCGTGACCGGTGGTGCCTCCGGCCTCGGCCGTGCCACAGCCGAAGCCTTCGTTGCCAAAGGTGGCCGGGTGATGATCCTCGACCGTGATGCGGCCCGCGCCGCGGAAGTGGCCGCGTCGCTGGGTGACAGTGCCGCCTGGGTGGAGTGTGATGTCACCAGCGCCGATTCCGTCAGTGCCGCGATTGCCGCCACGAAAGAAAAATTCGGCGCTATCCATGTCTGCGTCAATTGTGCCGGCGTCGGCTCGGCCATGAAAACCGTGGGGCGCGAGAACGTGCCACACGATCTGGGTGTGTTCGAAACCGTGGTGAAAATCAATCTGATCGGCACGTTCAATGTGCTGCGCCTGGCCGCTGCCGCCATGGCCGACAACGAACCCGGTGAAGACAACGACCGCGGTGTCATCATCAATACGGCGTCGGTGGCGGCGTTCGATGGCCAGGTGGGCCAGGTGGCCTACTCCGCCACCAAAGGCGGTGTGGTGGGCATGACGTTGCCGATTGCCCGTGACCTGGCCTCGCTGGGCATTCGCTGCAATACCATTGCACCGGGTATTTTCAGCACGCCGCTGATGAATGGCGCGCCGGATAAAGTCAAATTGCCACTGATCGAAATGACGCAGTTCCCGAAGCGTCTTGGCCATCCGCCGGAATACGCGGCGCTGGTGTGCCACATGGTTGAGAACACCTTCCTGAACGGTGAAACCATCCGTCTGGACGGTGCCATCCGCATGCAGCCGCGTTGATCGGCCTGTAGTGTTTGTCGGCGGCCCATGCCGGGCCGCCGTGTTGTCGACACGGTATTTCCCCATGCTTGAACAATTGGCGAGTGATCTCTGGCGCCTGCGCCTGCCGGTGCGTTTTGCGCCCGGGCATATCAACAGTTACCTGCTGCGCGACGGAGAAGGCTGGCTGGCGGTGGATTGCGGCAAGCACGACGAGGCGACGCGCCAGGTCTGGCAGGGGTTTCTGGATTCCCCGCAGTATGGTGCCGGCATCCAGCGCATCTTCCTGACGCACACGCACCCGGACCACAGCGGCAGTGCCGACTGGCTGGCAGCGCAGACGGGTGCGCGGGTGTTGCTGGCCGAAGCCGAGCACCGGCTGATGGAAGGCTTCTGGCGTGGCAGTGCAACGCAGCCGCAGGCCCTGATGGCGTTTTTTGCCGAGTGGGGGGCGACCGAGGCGCAGCAACAGGCCGTGCTCGCGTTCATGTCCGGCTTCCGTGCCGGCAACCCGTCGCTGAGCGGCCCGCTGGAATACGTCGCGCCGGGCGAGTGCCTGACGGTGAACGGCCGCCCCTGGCACCTGGCGGCCGGCTTCGGGCATACCGCCTGCAACCTGCTGCTGCATGACCGCGCCGGACAGCGTCTGATCACGGGCGATCAGGTGCTGCCAGGCATCTATCCGAACGTCAGTGTGTGGCACGGTCTGGACGGTGATCCGCTGGGCGGCTATCTGGGCAGCCTGACATCGCTCGCCGCGCTGGATGTGGCGCAGGCCTTCCCGGCTCATGGTGATGTTTTCACGGATTTCGCTGCCCGTTGCGTGCAGATCCAGCGTCATCATGCGTGGCGTCTGCAGCGGCTGCGCCGTTATCTGGACGGTGTGGGGGAGGCGCCGGTCGAGGCGCTGAACGAGGCTGTTTTCGGGCGCGCTGCCGAGGGGCCGATGTTCATGCTGATGGCCGGACAGCTCTATGCGTTGCTGGCCAGATTGCGTGCGCAGGGTCTCGCTGAACAGGTGACCCGTGAGTCATGGCGAGCTGTTTCAACAGGCGAAATATCCTGACACAAAGTTTCAGATTCAGATGCTTATGGTTGTCCTCGCACACTGATAGGGTCTTATCAGGTCCGATCAATGGTGGGAGCCAATCAACCATGTTGCTCAAATATCTGAATGAACTGGATCGTGCGGTACAGGCAGCTCGCCTGCATCCCGGGCTGGAGCAGTTCAGCCGGTGCGCCGAGTGTGTTGATGTGCTCAGGGACTATCTGCGTGGCCAGATGGAGCCGGTCCGTCGTCGCGGCACGGAAATCATGGACACGCTGTTGCCTGAACAGTTTGAAGACTGGATGGCCATGGTGGGTGCTGCTCGCAACGCCGAGGCACAGCAACGCTATCACGTCTGATCCTCTGGCCGGGTCAGTGCCGGGGTGTTCCCGGTGAACTGATACCGGCCAGCCTGGTGCAGGTGCCTGCCTGCCCCTTCTGCCGGCCATCGCCGTTCCCTCACAGACTTTCCCGCTGGCGTGCGAGCGCCTGGCGCCTTTCTTCCTCGAACAGATCCGGTTGCTGTGGCGCGGTCATGTCGCGCAGGCGCACGCCAATGCCTACCAGCCGTGCCGGTTCGCTCCGCCGTTGCCAGAGTGCCTCCAGCAGTTCCGCGAAGGCCGCGTCCTCCAGCTTTTCGCCTGGCCCGTCGCAGGTGGCCTGGCTGAAGTCCGTGTAGCGGATCTTCGCTGTCAGGCCCTGTACCAGATACCCGGTGTCCAGTTGTGCCATGCGCCGTCGCAGGCGCTCGAGCAGGTCCGGCAACTGGTCCTGCCAGTGGCGCAGGGTAGGCAGATCCTGAGAGTAGGTTTCCTCGACACTGACGGACTTGCGCCGGCGTGAGGACTGTACCGAGCGTTCGTCCTCGCCACGGGCCAGATGGTAGAGCCGCTCGCCGAAACTGCCGAACGACTGGCTGAGTGCCAGGCGGCTGATCGCCTGCAGGTCGGCACAGGTCTTCACGCCCAGCGCCTCGAGCTTGCCGGCCGTGACACGGCCGACACCATGCAGCCGCTTGACCGGCAGGGCACGCACGAACTCAGCCACCTGCTCCGGCCGGATCACGAACAGGCCATCCGGCTTGCGCCAGTCGCTGGCGATCTTGGCCAGAAACTTGTTGGGTGCCACGCCGGCCGAGACGGTGATGCCGATCTCACTGCGCACCGCCGCGCGGATCGCTTCGGCAATGCGTGTGGCGCTGTTGTCGCAATGCGGGCTGTCACTGACATCGAGAAAGGCTTCGTCGAGTGACAGCGGCTCGATGTGAGCGGTATAGCGCCGGAAAATCTGCTGGATGCTGGCGGACACACGCCGGTATTTGTCGAATTGCGGTGGCAGGATGACCAGCTCCGGGCACAGTCGCAGTGCCTGTGACGAGGCCATCGCCGAATGCACGCCAAAACGCCTGGCCTCGTAATTGCAGGTGGCAATCACGCCACGTCGGTTCGGGTCGCCGCCGACAGCCACCGGACGGCCGCGCAGGCGAGGGTCGTCGCGCGTCTCGACGGCAGCATAAAAACAGTCGCAGTCAACGTGGATGATCTTGCGCTGGGCGGCCGCGTCACGCATCGAGCAGTTCGGTATCCTCGTGGCGATAGGGGGGCGAGCAGGCGCACAACACGACCAGCACTTCGGTGCCGGTGTTGTGCAACCGGTGCGGTGTGCCCGGCGGTATGCAGACTGTATCGCCGGGGCCGATGGCGAACTGTTGTGCGCCGAGTTCCATCAGGCCGTGGCCGCCAGTGATGTGATAGATTTCCTCGCTGGCGTGATGGCGGTGGCGCAGGGTCAGTGCACCGGGTGCCACACGGGCCTCGGCCAGCGACTGGCGTGCAGCGCCGAGAGCCGCATCGCGTGCCGGATGCATCAGCTCGCGGATCTCGGACTGGTCGCGTGTGCGATAGGCGCGCTGGTCGGCGTAGCGGGTTTTCATGACGGCCTCGGAGTATGCAGGGGCGTGGCGACAAGGGCTGTCAGCAATGGCTGGCAGTGATCAGGATAAAGCATGTTGTGCAAAAGAGGATGTCCATGAGTGGTTTGCCAGCGCAGACAGCCGTACTGATCGTGGGCGCCGGCCCCACCGGGCTGACCCTCGGCATCAGCCTGCGCCAGCGCGGCGTAGGGTGCATTCTCATCGACAGGCTGCCGGCAGCGCTGCCCTGGTCACGGGCGCTGGGGCTGCATGCGCGCACGCTGGAGGTGTTCGATGCACTGGGCGTGCTGGACGCCATCAGTGCCCGCAGTCTGGTGCAGAAAGCGGTGCATGTGTACGGCGAGCGCGGGCCCTTGTTCCAACTGGATCTGACCGTGCTGGATGCACCGCATCCTCAGGTGCTGTCCTGCCCGCAGGCGGAAGTCGAAGCCTGCCTGGCGGACCGTTTCACGGCACTGGGCGGCATGCTGGTGCGTGACTGCGAACTGCTGGATTTCACTCAGGACGATACCGGCGTGCAGGCGCGTCTGGCCTGGGCGGCGGGCGAACATACCCTGCGTGCGTCCATCATGGTGGGGTGCGACGGCGCCTCCTCGCGGGTGCGGCATGTGCTGGGCATCAGCTTCGATGGCGTGCGCTATGCCGACCATTTTCTGCTTGCCGACGTGGACATTGACTGGCCGCTGGCCCGGGACGCCTCGCACGGCTTCCTGCTGGCGGAAGGTGCGCTGATTGCCTTGCCGATGCCGCGCGGCTGGCGGTTGATCATGAACCAGACCGAAGACGACGACCTGCAACCTGTGCCGGAGCTGGCCGCTTTCCGGGAACGGCTGGCGCAGTGCCTGGATGAGCCGCCGATGCTGGGCGAGCCACGCTGGCTGAGCCGCTTTTCCATCCACCGGCGGCTGGCCGGCCGTTATCGCCGCAACCGTGTATTGCTGGCTGGCGATGCCTGCCATATCCAGAGCCCGCTGGGGGCGCAGGGCATGAACACCGGCATTGGCGATGCCTTCAACCTGGGCTGGAAGCTGGCGTTGTTCCTGCGGGGGGTAGGCGGGGGTGCATTGCTCGACAGTTACGAGCAGGAGCGTCGTCCTGTGGCGCGGCAGATGCTCAATGCGGTGGATGTGTTGTCGCGCAGTTCGTTCGCGCGCGCTGCCCCGCTGCGTGGCGTGCGCGATACCCTGCTGCGGCTGATGGGGCGCCAGCAGGGGTTTGGTGCGCGGTTGCTGCGCCGGGCGAGCCAGCTGGATGTGCATTATCGCCAGTCGCCGATGGTGGGCGAGGGCAGTGGCATGGCCCTGCTGCGGCGCCCGTCCGGGCCGTTACCCGGCGACCGGGTGCCGGACGCGCCGCTCACGCCGGCGGCCGGCGGCATGCCCGGGCGCGTGCATGACCTGCTGCGCGACACCCGTCATCAACTGCTGATCCAGATGCCGGAGGTGCCAGAGCATGCCGCCGTGCTGACGCTGTTTGCGCTCGCCACACGGTTGCCGCAGGACTTTGGTGAATCACTTGGCGTGCAGGTGATTGCCGCCGGGGAGTGGCCACCGGCACTGAATGAACTGCGCAGCTATCCCCTGACCTGCTGGTGTGATCGCGATGGTGCGTTGCGTCGCCGCTTTGGGGAGGGCGGCCATCTCTGGCTGATGCGCCCGGATGGCCACCTAGCCTACCGGGCGCCGCTGGACGACGCCGATGAACTGGTGCGCTGGCTTACTGACCACTTCCGCCGCCGCAGCCATGCCCCCAGCGCCAGCCACGGCAGCATGTAGAAGAGCGCGCCGCCAGAGGAGCCGCCACCGCCACCAACCGGCGCGTCGCTGAACGTGAGGGGCACCTCGACATCGGTGTTGTTCAGGCTGCGGTAGTCAAAACGGTTGTGCGTCACGTTGAACACCAGCGTGCGGTGGATGGCGCTGTTGCCGGTATGGGTGATGTCCATGGTCACGCCGTGCGAGGAGCCGGCCGACAGCGTGTCGGCGACGTCGCAGGTGAGGGACGCTATGCCGGTGCAACTGGCCGGGCTGCCGTCGAGCAGGACGTTGTCGATCACCGTGCCGGCGGGCACGTTGACAGTGAAATGAATGTCCTGCGTCTCGTTGAATACACTCGCGTTACGCACATTCATGGTGAGTTTGGTGGTGGTGCCAATGCCGCTCCGAACCGAAGTGGGCAGAGTTGCCGCCACATCAACGATCGGTTCACCAAACTCCAAGGTGAGTTGTTCAAGCCAGGTCAGGTAAGCCGCTACGTTGGTATAGACGGCCGGTGGCACGGCGGTGCCGCAAGTGGTGGTGCCGAAACTGGTCAGGCCGATCACTTCCGGGTTGCGTGTCGCACCTGTGAACAGTGGGCCGCCGCTGTCACCTCGACAGGTATCCTGACCGGACGGTAAGGGCTCGCTGGTTTCCGCTGCACAGATCATGTTGCCAGTAATCGGTTGGCTGCCCCACTGGCTGTTGCAGGTGTTGCGCGGAATGTAGTCGAGCGTGACTTGCTGCAACTTGTCGGACAGTGTGCCATTGTCGGTTTCACCCCAGCCAAGTGCGGTGACGATTTCATTCCGTTGCGAGGCGGACAGGCTGTTCAGGCGAGCGATTTCCGGCAGGCTGCCCAGTGATGGATAATCCGAGATCGCGACCGGGTCTTCTAGATACATTAAGACGATGTCGTGCTCGTAATTTTCATCATCAGCAATGTAACCGGGATTAACTCTGATGTTGGGGCTTGAGACGTGTCGACTGTACTGGGCAATGAATAGCGGCACCTCGGTTTCATCCATGTTGAGATGCACCGTGTGAGACTGCTGGAAAATTTCGTTATACATGCAGTGTGCTGCGGTCACTACGAAATGAGGAGAGATCAACACGCCGCCGCAACGCTGAAAACGACCGCTGTTGTTGGGATCTTCCGCTGCAACCAACGTCATCCACGGCCAGTCGCCATTGGCAGCATCATCCCCACCATAAATCCGGGGCTGTATTTCGTAGTTCTGCGCCGCCAGCGGTGCCGCCATCAGCAGGGCTGCGCTGCCTAGCGCAGGCAACAGTAACCGGATCATGTGTCAGTTCCCCGTAACAAGCCGGCGTCTTTGAGCATAACCATGCATCATGAGGCCGGCGTGAAATAATCCCGCTCAGGGCCGCAAGGGCGGCGCGTGAATCAGCTCGCGGGCGTCTTCCTGGGTGCCGCGTTGAAAGGTCGCGGCCAGGTGATCCAGCACCAGCTCCAGGCTGGTTTCCCGCGGCACCGCGCTCATGACGGCAGTGAACGGCGGGGCGATTTCGCGCAGTGCGTTGAGCACCCGCTCGCCATTGCCGACGTTGGTGTCCGGCAGCAGCAGCGCCAGGCAGTCGTCGTCGGCGCGCGCGGCGATGTCGCTGCGGCGCAGGCGCTGGCCCAGGCTGTTGGCCAGCGACACCAGGTCGGTGGCGCTGTGGGGGCGCAACAGGATCGCGGTCAGCGGGCTGGACAGGCGCTCGTGCAGCGGCAGCAGCCAGCCGGCGGTGTGCGTCAGCGCGGCGCGGCTGATCAGGCCGGTATCCGGGTCCTGCCAGGTGGCGTCCTGGGCGCGCCGGGTCAGTACCCGGTTACGGTACAACATCAGGCCGAAATACAGCGCACAGGTGAGCATCACTGCGAGCAGGAACAGGCTGCTGGCGGCCAGCGGCATGTTGCCGGGTTCCTGCCGCAGCGGCAGCACGATGGCCAGCACCACGGCGGCCCCTGCCAGCAGCGACAGAAAACGGGGCAGCCCACCGAGCAGCCCGGTGCTGAGCACCGCCACCACGATCAGCGCCAGGGTCGGCGGGGGTTCGGACGGGTCCAGCAGCAACAGCGCACCCAGTGCCAGCAGATCAATCACGTTGGCGACCTGGATGCTGCCCGTGAACGGCCGTGCCAGCAATGCGCCGTGGACCAGCAGGTATACTGCCAGCAACGCGCCGGGCACCGCTTTCGGCATCGGCAGGTGCAGTGCCGGGACGGCAATGAAATACAGGGTGGCAAGCAACGCAAACAGGGCACGCGCAGCGAACTGCAGCGTGTTCAGGCCACGTTCGGAGGCGATCGAGCTGGGCAGGTTCATAATCGTTATTACGCTGTGATCCGAGGGCCTATGGTGCGGTAAGTCCGCGCCGGAAGAAAGCCCCGTAAAAGGGGATGTCACAGCTTGAAACAGCCCTTGGCGGTGCGTTCGCGGCGGACAGTGTAACCTTGATGGCGTGATGATGCGGGCAGACGCACCGTACCGTGAAAACCATGACCGGGAGAGAGCATCCGTGACGCAGGATCTGCATGCCCCCTTGCGCGATGATGTGCGCATGCTGGGTGAAATGCTTGGCCGCACACTGCGCGACCAGCAGGGCGAAGCATTGTTTGAAACCGTCGAACGTATCCGCCAGGTCGCCGTGGCGGCCCGGACCGAAGGCGCCGTGGACATGGCGCGCCTGAAAACCCTGCTGGAGCCACTGGACGAGCAGCAACTGCTCGATGTGGCGCGCGCCTTCAGCCAGTTCCTGAATCTGGCCAACCTGGCCGAGCAGCAGCACCGGGTGCGGTTGCGCCGGCAACGCCAGCGCTACGCGGCCGATGCCGGTGAGTCGGAGAACCTCGGGCAGGTCGTGCGGCGGTTGCTTGATGCCGGACACAGTGTCGAGCGTCTGCGCGACACGCTGGGCAGCCTGTCGGTGGAACTGGTGCTCACCGCGCACCCCACGGAAGTATCGCGCCGCACACTGATCCGCAAATACGACCAGATGGCGACCCAGCTGGCGGCGCTGGCGCGCACGGATCTCGGAGAAGATGAGCTGCGCCGTTGCCGCGATGACCTGCAGCGCAGCATCCTCTCTGCCTGGTGCACGGATGAGATTCGCCGTGAACGACCAACGCCGGTGGACGAGGCGAAATGGGGCTTCGTCACCCTGGAACAATCGCTCTGGCAGGCGTTGCCGGCGTTCCTGCGCGAACTGGACGAGGTGGCCGGTGACCTGCTGGGCGGGCCGTTGCCGCTGGCCGTGACGCCGATCCGGTTTGCGTCCTGGATGGGGGGCGACCGTGACGGCAACCCGAACGTGACCGCCACCGTGACCCGTGAAGTGCTGCGTCTGGCGCGCTGGATGGCGGCCGACCTGTACCTGCGCGATATCGACGACCTGCTGGCGGATTTCGCCATGCATGAGGCCAGCCCGGCGCTGCGCGCGGTGACGGGCGAAGGGCCTGAACCCTATCGCGTCCTGCTGCGTCAGTTGCGCGAAAAGCTGCGCAATACCCGCAGCCACATGGAAGCGCTGGTCAATGGCGAGGAGCCCCCGCCGGGCGAGATCATCACCTGCCGGGATGACCTGCTGGCCCCGCTGATGCTGATTGACGCGTCATTGCGTGACTGCAACATGGCGACACTGGCCGACGGCACCCTGCGTGACACCCTGCGCCGGCTGCACTGCTTCGGCATCTGCCTGCTGAAACTGGATGTCCGTCAGGAGTCCAGCCGCCACGCGGCCACGCTCGACGCCATGACCCGCTACCTGGGCCTGGGCAGTTACCTCGAATGGGATGAAACACAGCGGCAGGATTTTCTGAAGCGCGAACTGTCCGGCCGCCGGCCGCTGGTGGACGCGCGGTTCTTCGATAGCCCGGAATGCACTGACGACGTGCGCGAAGTGCTCGACACCTGCGCGGTGATTGCCGGCGAATCACCGGAGTCACTCGGTGCCTATGTGATCTCCATGGCCACCTCACCGTCGGACGTGCTGGCGGTGATGCTGCTGCAACGGCAGGCTGGCGTGACGCATTTCATGCGCGTGGTGCCGCTGTTCGAAACCCTGAGCGATCTTGACGGCGGCCCGGACACGTTGCGCGCACTGCTGGCGATGGACTGGTACCGCGAGCAGGTGCGTGACGGCCAGGAAATCATGATCGGCTACTCTGATTCGGCCAAGGACGCCGGTTTTCTGTCCGCTGCCTGGGCGCAGTATCGGGCACAGGAACAGCTCGCTGCGGTATGCGCCGAGTTCGGCATTCCGTTGACACTGTTTCACGGTCGCGGCGGTTCCATCAGTCGCGGTGGCGCACCGACACGCATGGCGCTGTTGTCACAACCGCCCGGCGCCATTGCCGGGCGTATCCGGGTCACCGAGCAGGGCGAGGTGATCCGCTTCAAATACGGCCTGCCGCAGGTGGCGATCCACAACCTGGAGCAGTACGTTGCTGCCACGCTGGAAGCGACCCTGACACCGCCGCCGGCCGCCACGCCCGCGTGGCGCGAAGAAATGCACCGCCTGACCGATACTTCCGTGCGGGCGTACCGGGAAGTGGTGCGTGACACGCCGGAACTGGTGACCTACCTGCGTACGGTGACACCTGAACAGGAACTGACCCGCCTGGCCCTGGGCAGCCGTCCGGCCCGGCGCAAGACCGATGGCGGGTTGGCGTCGCTGCGGGCCATTCCCTGGGTGTTCGCCTGGACTCAGATGCGCCTGATGCTGCCGGCCTGGCTCGGTACCGGCGTGGCGCTGGAAGAGGCGCTGGCCGAGCCGGAGCGGGCGCGGCAGCTGCAGGCGATGCAGCGCGACTGGCCGTTTTTTCAGGGTGTGCTGGACATGCTGGAAATGGTGCTGGCGAAAGCCGACGTGGCAGTGGCCAGCTACTACGAGGAACGCCTCACCGATGAGCCGGCGCTGCGTCAGCTCGGCAGCGAACTGCGCGCACGCCTGCTGGCCACGGTGTCAGCGTTGCAGCGCATCACCGGCCACCAGGACCTGCTGGCCAACAACGATGTGATGCGCTGGTCGATCAAGGTGCGCAACCCCTACACCGATCCGCTGCATCTGCTGCAGGCCGAACTGATGGGCCGGCTGCGTGACCAGCCGGAGGCCGACGCGCGGCTGGAAAGTGCGTTGATGGTCACCATCACCGGTATTGCGGCAGGGATGCGCAATACGGGGTAGGGTGGGAAGAGCCAAAGGCGAATCCCACCGGGACCATGCCGCACACTGCTCGCACAGAACCATCGAAACTACCCACCTCCCAAGCCGGGTAATTTCGATGGTTTTGCGAAAGGTCGCAACGACGACACCATCGAACGGAAAACTTCCTGCCTGGGTGATTTCGATGGTTTTGCGGGAGTGAATAACAGGCATGGACCCGGTGGGATTCGCCTTGGGCTCATCCCACCCTACCGCACATGGCTTTTCCCGTCGCACACGGGCGCTGTTTTCGTTTTGCCGCAGCCACAAAAAAACACAATCTGGTTGCGCGGTGCCGTGAAGGTCACTGGCGCCGTCCCGCCGCACGCCTGGCCGTCACAGAACGGCTTCTCGCCGCTGCGTCCACACGCACACCACTGATACGTCTCCCCTTTTGTCACACGCACTGGCTGCGGATCGCTGGATCTGGGCATGCGGGTTGTCCCGGAACTGTCATAAACATTTCATCAACCGGCAATCGCTGCGGCTGACACTGCGCCCAATACCTTCAGGGAGTGCGAGTATGCTTGCGCAGACCGCAGTGAAAATCAAAGCGTTCAGCCCGCAGATCAGACAGGCACTGGCGAAGCCGTTTCTCGCCACCGCCGACCGGTTGAGGCCTCAGGGAGAGGAGGCATCGCCAGCAGGGACTGCTGCCCGATTCAGCGCCTACTTCAGCCGCTCGCGCCGTGAAATCATGCGCGCGCAACGGCTGCGCTACCGTATCTTCAGCGAAGAGTACGGCGCCAACATCAAGGCCCCGTTCGGCCTTGATCGTGATCGTTTCGACAAGCATTGCCTGCACCTGATGGTGCGTGATAATCAGACCGGCGAGCTGGTCGGCTATACACGGGTGCTGACTGACGACCGGCTGGCCAAGACCGGCGGTTTCTACTCGGCGGGCGAGTTCAGCCTGGGCATGGTCGGCCGTCTGGATGGCCGTGTGGCCGAGATCGGCCGCACCTGCATCCACCGCGACTATCGGGGCGGAGCGGTGATTACCGTGCTGTGGGCGCGCCTGGCGCAGTTCATGATCGAGGAAAACATCCGCTACCTGATCGGCTGCGCGAGCCTGGCATTGAGTGAAGGTTACGATGTCGGTGCGATCATCGAGCAGATTCGCGAGAAACACCTGAGCGCACCGGCGCACCGCGTACATCCGAAGTACACGCTGCCGACGTTGCCACAGGCGGGCGAGGGCAGCACGCGCATGCCGCCCCTGCTGAAGGCGTACCTGCGCATGGGCGCAGATATCTGTGGCGAACCCTGCTGGGACCCGGACTTCAACTGCCTGGATTTCTTTGTGCTGATGGCGGTGGACAAGCTGCCGGAGCGCTACGTGCAGCACTTTCTGCAGCCCCGGCAACAGACGCTGTCGCAGGCGGTATGACCACCGAGACGGTCTCCGCCACCCCGGGCCAGCGCGCCTGGCCGCAACTGCGCCGGCTGTGGCGGGTGGCGCGGGTGCTGGCGCATATCCTGCTCGGCCTTGTGCTGGCGCTGGTGTTTGGCGCCTTCTGGGCGCCGTACCGCCCGGTGGTACGGCGTATTGCACGCTGGTGGCTGCAACACCTGCTCGGCATCCTGAACGTGCAGGTCGCGGTGCAGGGCACGGCGCCGGACGCAGGGCATTTCCTGGTCTCCAATCACGTCTCCTGGCTCGACATTCCGGTGCTGGCGGCGCAGACCGATGTGTATTTTCTGTCCAAGGCGGAAGTGCGTGACTGGCCGCTGATCGGTCACCTGGCCGCGGCGGCGGGCACACTGTTCATCCGCCGTGGCAGTGGCGAGTCGCGGCAGAAGGCCGAGGAAATCGCCGGCCACCTGCGCCACGGTCACAATATTCTGGTGTTCCCGGAAGGCACCACGACAGATGGCCGTTCAGTGCGGCGTTTCTTCCGCCAGCTGTTCACCGCGCCACTGCTGGCGCAGGTGCCGGTGCAGCCTGTCGCGCTGTGCTACCACGACCGCCACGGCGAGCCGGACCGGGGCATCGCGTTCATTGACGACGATGCGTTCCACACCCACCTGTGGGCCATGCTGCTGCGCGATGAGGTGCCGGTGGCCGTGATGTTCGGTGAGCCGGTGCTGGCCACCGACGAGACGCCGGAGGCGCTGTCGCAGCAATGCCACCGCACCATTCTTCAGGCCGTGACCGGCCGCTGACAGTCGCCGGGTTCCTCGGGTAGCATCTGCCCACACAGACTGATCGGAACCCGGTATGACCAAGGCCAGTGAACTGAAACGATCCGATGTACTGAGCGTCAATGGCGGCCTGTTCGTGGTGCGCCAGATTGACGTGCAGTCCCCCTCCGCCCGTGGCGCCGCCACCCTGTACCGGGTCCGTGCCAGCGCCGTCGGCGGCGGCCAGAAATACGAAGAGCGCTTCAAGGGCGACGATGACGTCACCACCGTCGCACTGACCCGCCATGCGGTGCAGTTGTCCTATATCGACGGCGATGAATACGTCTTCATGGACAACGAGGATTTCACTCAGTACCCGATCAAGCGCGACGACATCGAGGATGAACTGGCCTTTATCACTGACAGCACCCAGGGCCTGCTGGTGTTGCGCGTGGAGGATCAGGTGATCGGCCTGGAGCTGCCTGCCGTGGTGGAGCTGGATATCGTGGAGACCACCCCGGCCATGAAGGCGGCCTCGGCCAGCGCCCGCACCAAGCCGGCCACGCTGAGCACCGGGCTGGTGGTGCAGGTGCCGGAATACATCGAGCCTGGCGAGCGCGTGCGTGTGAATACCGCCGAGCGCCGCTTTATGTCGCGGGCCTGATGCCGGTGTTTCCGGCGGCTGGCCGGGTCGGGCTGGCAGCCGGCCTGCTGCTGGTGCTGACCGGTTGCCAGGCCGGCTACTACTGGCATCTGGCGCGCGGCCAC
Source organism: Alcanivorax sp. S71-1-4 (assembly GCF_009846755.1). GTDB lineage: Bacteria > Pseudomonadota > Gammaproteobacteria > Pseudomonadales > Alcanivoracaceae > Isoalcanivorax. The sequence goes on along the minus strand of NZ_AQOR01000005.1, from coordinate 188,954 downwards.
ACGGCGCTGATGCGCGAACGGGTGCCGGTCGAAACCGTGCTGGCCGACCCGGCCACGCCGGCGGCGCTGCGCGAGCGGCTGGCCGCCGCCGGGCAGATGCTCACTTTCGCCGACACCGCGCTGGCTCTGCCGGTAGACGATGCCTACCGCACCTTTGTGGCGCTGGAGCGGGGCTTCGTGGTCTGGAACCTGTTTGCCGCCCCGGCGTTTTCCCTTACCCCCGAAACCTGGTGCTTCCCCGTTGCCGGCTGCAGCAGCTATCGCGGCTATTTTGATCTGGAGCGTGCCGAGCGTGATGCGGCGCGGCTGCGTGATGAAGGGCTGGATGTCTACGGCGGCGGTGCGGTGGCCTATTCGACGCTGGGCTGGTTCTCTGATCCATTGACCACGCCCATGTTGCACGGCACCCAGGCCGACGTGGCGGAACTGCTGTTTCATGAGCTCGCGCACCGCCGCTTCTACCTGCCCGGCGATACCCGCTTCAACGAAAGCCTGGCCACCAGTGTCGGCCGCGAAGGCGCGCGCCGCTGGCTGGCGGCCCACGGTGACCCGGCGCTGATGGGCGGGTTGCAGGACAGCGACCGGGCCCGCGCCACGGTGATGGCGCTGGTGCAGTCGGCGCGCGAGGACCTGGCCACACTGTATGCCAGCCCCGCCAGCGAGAGTGCGCAACGCGCCGGCAAGGCCACGATCCAGGCGCGCCTGCGCGAGGACTATCGCGCCGCGCTGGCGCTGGACCCGTCCCTGGCGCCGTATCAGCGCTGGTTCGACGGCCCGCTCAACAATGCCCAACTGAACACCCTGAGCGACTACAATCAGTGGGTGCCCGCGTTCGACGCCCTGTTGCTGCACTGCGGCGGTCAATGGGCGTGCTTCTGGCAGGCGGTCGAGCAACTGGCCGATCTCCCGCCGCCGGCGCGCACTGCGCAACTCAACCAGTGGATGACACCATGATCGAACTTGCCCGCTTCCCGCACGCACAACCGGCGCGGATGTTCGCCGGGGTGCTGAAAGCCCAGGGCATTGCCAGTGTGCTGCATGAAGAGGACGGGCAGACGGTGATGCACCTGGAAGACCCGGCGCGCTTTGATGAGGCCCGCACGCTGCTGGAAGCCTTCGCGCGCAACCCGAATGACCCGCGCTTCAGTGATGCTGCATGGCAGGCCAGCGAACCGGCGCAACCTCGCCAGGGCGAGGGTGGCCAGCCACCGTTGTTCAGTGGCCGCTGGCTGTCCGGGATGGGGCCGGTGACGAAGCTGGTGCTGATCGTCACGCTGCTGGTCTATCTCTCGCCGATGCTGTTCGGCAGTGGCATCTATCGTGCCTTGATGTTCCCGCCGACGCTGGAAGGGCTGATGAGCCAGCCGTGGCGGTTGTTCACGCCCATGCTGTTGCACTTCGGTGTGCTGCACATCGCCTTCAATCTGCTCTGGTGGCTCGATCTCGGACGGACCATCGAGCGTTATCAGTCCAGCCTGCAACTGGTCTGGGTGACGTTGGTGACCAGCGGTATTTCCTCACTGGCGCAATTTCTGGCCAGTGGCCCGGCTTTTGGTGGCTTGTCTGGGGTTGTCTACGGGCTGCTGGGTTATCTGTGGCTGTACGGGCGGGTCAATCCGCATGCGGGCTATGCGCTGCGTCGCGAGATCGTGATCTTCATGCTGGTGTGGCTGGTGATCTGCTACGTCGGGCTGGCGGGTATCGTTGCCAACGAAGCGCACCTGGCGGGTCTGATCAGCGGCTGTGTACTGGGCGCGCTGACCGGCTACTATCGTCGGCGCCGCTTTTATGAACGATCCGATAAATGATTGATTTGCAAGAAGGCGGTCATCTTGCAATGGCATGATCGGCGTTTGAGTTGGGGTGGGTGCCCTGTTATAAAGACCGCACGCCCGCGTCAGCGGCCGGCGGGCCTGGAGGCCTCGTCATCATGCATCAGAACGGATAATCCGGTGTCCCGAATAGTTTCTCTGTTGTTGAGTCTGTCCTGTCTGGCCGCGCTGCACGGCTGTGCGGTGGCGCGTGTCGGGGACAATCTGCCGTACGGCGTGCTGAACAATAACGATGTCGAGCTGGTGCGCGATGGCCTGCCGACCTACCTGCTGATGATCGACGGCCTGATCACCAACTGGCCGGAGAGCGAAAACCTGCTGCGCGGTGGCGCGGGCCTTTACAGTGCCTACGCCGGTCTGTTCGTGCAGGACCCCGAGCGCGCCTCGACACTTTCCACCAAGGCACTGGGCTACGCCGTGCGGGCGGCCTGCGAGCGGGATGACGCGCTGTGCAATGTGCGCAGCCTGAATGTGCTGGCGCTGGAAAAGACCCTGGAGGATGCCCGCCGCAGTGATGTGCCCGTGCTCTACACGCTGGGCACGGTCTGGGCCGGGTATATCCAGATTCACAGCAGCGACTGGAACGCGGTGGCCGATCTGGCCCGTGTGCGCGCCTTGCTGGAGCGGGTGATTGCGCTGGACGAACACTACGAACGCGGCCAGGCGCATATGTACCTGGCCGTGCTCGACAGCCTGCTGCCGGAGGCCCTGGGGGGCCAGCCGGCGTCCGCCAAAGCACATTTTGAACAAGCCATTGCCCTGTCTGACAGCCGTAACCTGATGGCGATGGTGCTGTACGCCGAGCGTTATGCCCGCATGACGTTTGACCGGCCGCTGCATGACCGGTTGTTGCAGCAGGTGCTGGAAGCCGACCCCGCCGAGCATGGCCTGACGCTGCAGAACACCTTTGCACAGCAGCAGGCGGAACAACTGCTGGCGGAAGCCGACGATTATTTCTGAACAGCCATGATAAGCGGCTGCCCTGCAGGCAGTGCGCTGGCGGAGTGAGCATGTTGCGTGTTGTACGTTTTGTCAGCCTGATCGCCCTGATGCTGCCGTTTGCCGGTGCCACTGCGTTCGAGTTGAAAATTTCCACCCTGTATCCGGACGGCACGGCCTCGGTGACGCGGCTGAAACAGGCGGGTGAAGAACTGGCAGAGAAAACCGACGGCCGCGTGACGTTGCGCGTCTATGCCGGCGGCGTGATGGGTGACGACCGCGCCGTACAACGCCGCATCCGCATTGGCCAACTGCACGGCATGATGGCCCAGGGCGGCGCCTTTGCCAGCTATTACCGCGACAGCCAGGTGCTCAACCTGCCGCTGGTATTTCGCTCCTACGAAGAAGTGGACCATGTGCGCGAGGCTCTTGATCCGGTCATCCGGCAGGGTTTCGAAGAGAACGGCTGGGTGGTCTTCGGGCCGGCGGACGGTGGCTTCGCTTACCTGATGACGGTCAACCCGGTGGCCAGTGTGGCCGACCTGCAGCGCCAGAAAGTCTGGCTGCCAGCGAATGATTCCGGCTCGGCCATGGCGGTGAAGGAGTTTGATGTGTCGCCGGTTGTGCTGAATATCGGTGCGGTGCTCACCTCGTTGCAGACGGGCGTGATCGATGCCTTTGCCGCGCCGCCGGTGGCGGCGCTGACGTTGCAGTGGTACACCCGCGTCAGCCACCTCACCGACATGCCGTTGCTGTACACCTACGGTGTGCTGGCGATCGGCAAGCAGCATCTGGCGCGTATCTCCGAAGCGGACCAGCAGGTATTGCGCGAGGTATTGACCACCGCCTTTGCCGAACTGGACCGCGCCGAGCGCCAGGGTAATCGCGAGGCCTTTACGGCGGTCAAGGCGCAGGGCCTGGAAGTGGTCACGCCGAATGCCGAACAACTGGCCGAGTGGCGCGCCCGGTCGCAGCGCGCCACCGAGCAGTTGGTGGAAAACGGTGAAATCAGCCAGGGCATGCTTGACCGTCTGAACGGCCTGCTCAACGATTTCCGCGCCCAACAGCAGTGACACCGGCATGAGTCCCTTGTTGCGCTGGCTGCACCGGCTGGAGGACGCGCTGATCGTGATTGTGCTGGTGGGCATGGTATTGCTGGCCGTCACTCAGATTGTGTTGCGCAACCTCAACGGCACCAGCCTGATCTGGGTCGATCCGCTGTTGCAGAACGCGGTGCTCTGGATCGGCATGCTCGGGGCCATGATTGCTTCCCGCAACGACGAACATATCCGTATCGATATCGCCTCCCACTATTTATCGCCATTCTGGCGCCGGGGCCTGTCCCTGTTGGTGGACCTGTTCACCTGCACGGTCTGTGGCGTGGTGGCCTGGTTCAGCCTGCACTCGGTGCGTGATGAGGCGTCACTGGGCATGAACGCCTTTTCCGGCATTCCGGCCTGGTGGTTGCAGGTCATCATTCCGGTGGGCTTCTCCCTGATAGCGCTGCGCTACGCGGTGCTGTTTGTGCTCAACATGGCCGGCCGCCGGCCGGGGCTGGCAGACGCATGATCTGGTTGCTGATTCTGCTACTGGTGGTGATGGCGCTGATTGGCGCACCGTTGTTCGCCATCATGATCGCGGCGGCGGCGGTCGGCTACTACAGCCTCGACATCGACCTGTCGGTGCTGCATATCGACATCTACCAGCTCAGTGATTCCGTGGTGCTGATGGCGCTGCCGTTGTTCACCTTCGCCGGCTTCCTGCTCAGCGAGGCGAAAACCGCTGACCGCATGCTGCGGCTGTCGCAGGCGGCGTTTGGCTGGATGCCCGGCGGCATGGCGTTTGTGGCCCTGATCGCCTGCGCCTTTTTCACCGCGCTGACCGGCGGCAGTGGTGTGACCATCGTGGCGCTGGGCGGCCTGCTGTTGCCGGCGTTGCTGAAAGGCCAGTATCCGGAGCGTTTCAGCACCGGGCTGGTGACCACCTCCGGCAGCCTGGGGCTGTTGCTGGTGCCCTCGGTGCCGCTGCTGATCTACGGCATCATCGCCCAGCAGATGTCGCAGCAACTGGACATGCCGTCGGTGGAGATCGTCGACCTGTACCTGGCCGGCATTGTGCCGGCGCTGCTGATGATCGGGCTGCTGTATGGCTATTGCCTGTGGGCCACGCGCAAGAACCCGATTCCGCGGCAGGCGTTTGCGTGGCGCGAGCTGCGCAACGCGGCCTGGGCAGCACGTTGGGAATTGCCACTGCCGTTCGTGGTGCTGGGCGGTATTTTTTCCGGCTTTTTGGTCATCAGCGAAGCGGCGGCCATCACCGCGCTGTATGTGCTGATCGTGGAAGTGTTCGTGTATCGCGAGATCGGCTTGCGGCGCTTGCCGGGGCTGATGCGTGAATCGATGGTGATGGTCGGCGGGATTCTGCTGATCCTGGCGGTGGCGATGTCGTTCACCGGCTATCTGGTCTATGCCGGCGTGCCGGAGAAGCTGTTTGCCTTCATGCAGGAACACGTTTCCAGCAAGCTGATGTTCCTGATCCTGCTGAATATTGTGCTGCTGATTCTTGGCGCCCTGCTGGACATTTTCGCGGCGCTGGTGATCATGGTGCCGCTGTTGCTGCCGGTGGCGGTGGGCTACGGGATTGATCCCGTGCACCTGGGAATCATCTTCGTGGCCAACATGCAGATCGGTTACTTCACGCCGCCGGTGGGCATGAACCTGTTCATTGCCAGCTACCGGTTCCGCAAGTCCATCACGGAGCTGTATTCGGCCACGATACCCTTCATGTTCGTGCTGATTCTGGCGTTGTTGCTGATTACCTATGTGCCGGAGTTGAGTCTGTTTCTGGTGCGGTAGGGTGGGTAGAGCCAACGGCGAAACCCACCGGGACCATGCCGCACACTGCTCGCACAAAACCAGCGAAACTGCCTGCTTCCGAGTAATGCTCTGCTCGTACAAAATCAGTGGAACTGTCCGTTGCCCAGAGGGGGAGTTTCGATGGTTTTGCGGGAGTGAGTAACGGGCATGGACATGGTGGGTTTCGCCGTTGGCTCAACCCACCCTACGGGAGCACAAAGGAGGTGGGCACACCGGAGTCCGCCAGATGCTGCTTACATTTTGCGCAGCACTTTTTTCATTTTGAAACGCGGAATCGTCACACCGGCACGGGTGACGGTTTCCTCGGCTTCCACCTTGAATCCCATCTGCTCAAAAAAACGCTTTGCCGCCAGGCTGGCATGCGTGTGCAGCACGTTCTGCCCGAGGATGCGCGCTTCGTCTTCCAGGTATTGGCAGAGCAGGGTGGCGACGCCGTAGCCGGCCAGGCCGGGGGCAACGTACATCATGTGCAGGGTATTTTCCGGGTGCAGTTGGGCGAAGCCGCCGGCACGGCCGTCGAGGTCGGCGACGATGGTGACGCCTTGTTCGAGACTGGCGACAAACGCCGCCGCGTCATCGGCGGATGATGCCCAGGCTTTGCGTTGCGCGGGCGTATAGAACGCAGCGCCCTGCCCATGGATGGCGGCGCGGAAGATGCGCGGCAGCAGTTCGGCGTCGGCCGCTTCCATGGGCCGGATGAAAAAGGGCCCGCCATCCATCACCGGCAGGCTGTCGTCGGTGTCTGGCGGTGTGTCCAGCCCGGGTCCGGTGCGCCGGCGGCGCAACCAGTCAAACATGGACCGGCTCCGGGGCAGGGCGGTTATTCGGTGGGTTCATCCGCTGTCTCTCTCTGGCGTGCCAGTTCCTCGGCCAGCCGTTCCAGGTAGGCGTCCTGAAGTTTCAGCAGACGCTGTGTTTCGGCCAGTTGTGCCGCCAGGGCCTCGGTGCGTTCGGCCAGTTCCTGGCGTTCGCGTTGTGCGGCATCGCGCTGTTCGGCAAGCAGCGCCTCGTTGTCGTCGCCGGCCAGGGCCGGGCCGGACAGGCTGGCACACAATAACAATGTCACGGCGCGGCGCATGAGAACCCCCGGTCCTGTTCGCCTCTGGGATAGGTGCCCGGCGGCCGCAACGGTGCCGGGAGGGCGATGATAGCAGACTTGCGGCCCGTACTCTCTTGCCCCGCGTGCCCCGCCTGTCCGCCTCGTGGCATGATGCTCTACAGCACCGCGGCGCAGGAGGGCGCCATGAAACGTATTCCCTCGATCGGCACATTGATGACGCCGTTTCCCTGGCATCTGGATATTTCAGCCACCGTGCAGGCGGCCCGCGCGCTGATGGTGCGCCATGGTATCCATCACCTGCCAGTGACCGACCCCGACCACCATGTGCTGGGCCTGCTCAGTCTGGGTGCCATCCCCGACACGCCGGAGCCAGTGGCGGACTGGCTGATGCCGGTGCCAAGGCTGGATGTCCACACCCGTGCGGACGAGGTGCTGGAGATGATGGTGGAAACGCACCAGTCGATCGTGGTGTTGTGTCACCACGACCGGCTGGCGGGGATCTTTACCTGGACGGATGCCTGCAAGGCCTTTGCCGCCCGGCTGCGCGAACCCTTCCTGCCGTCAGGCGGCGATGACGCCGCCTGAGAGCGGGCGTTACATCATTCTGCGCAGCACGTAGTGCAGGATGCCGCCGTGGCGGAAGTATTCCACCTCGGTGGCGGTATCCAGGCGGCACAGCATCGGCACGGTCTGTGACTGGCTGCCCTTGCGGAACGTCACCTCGATGGTTTGCCCGGCGCTGATATCGTTGTTCAGCTCGGGAATATCCACCTCTTCACTGCCATCCAGGCCCAGCGTCTTGCGGTCGGTACCGGCCGGGAATTGCAGTGGCAGCACGCCCATGCCGATCAGGTTGGAACGGTGAATCCGTTCGAAACTCTCGGCGATGACAGCGCGCACTCCCAGCAGTACGGTGCCCTTGGCGGCCCAGTCGCGGCTGGAGCCGGTGCCGTATTCCTTGCCGGCAATCACCACAGTGGGGACGCCGTCCTTGCGATAGCGCATGGCGGCGCCGTAGATAGGCAGGACTTCATCACCGGGAATGTGGCGGGTAAAGCCGCCTTCCACGTCCGGCACCATTTCGTTGCGAATGCGGATATTGGCAAAGGTGCCGCGCATCATCACTTCGTGGTTGCCGCGCCGTGAGCCGTAGGAGTTGAAGTCGATCGGCTCCACACCGTGCCCTTGCAGGTAATGTCCGGCGGGGCTGTCGGCCTTGATCGCCCCGGCGGGCGAGATGTGGTCGGTGGTAATGGAATCACCCAGCAGCGCCAGGATGCGGGCGTTTTTCACCGGCTGTACCGGCGGCACCTCGGCGGTCAGCCCCTCGAAGTAGGGCGGGTGCTGGATGTAGGTGGACTTGGTGCTCCAGCCATAGGTCTGGGCGTCGCCCACCGGCAGTGATTGCCAGATCTCGTCGCCCTCGAACACTGACGCGTACTGCTTGCGGAACATGTCGCCGCTGACGCTGAGCAGGGCTTTCTGGATATCGGCGCTGCTCGGCCAGATGTCACGCAGGTAGACCGGCTTGCCGTCGTTGTCATTGCCGAGCGCGTCTTTTTCAAAATCGATCTTTACCGTGCCCGCGAGGGCATAGGCCACCACCAGCGGCGGTGAGGCGAGCCAGTTGGTTTTCACGCTCTGGTGTACGCGCCCTTCGAAGTTGCGGTTGCCCGAGAGTACCGAAGCCACGATCAGGTCGCCCTTGGCGATGGCCTTGTCGACGGCTTCCGGCAGCGGGCCGGAATTGCCGATACAGGTGGTGCAGCCGTAGCCGACCAGATCAAAACCGAGCTTGTCGAGGTCGTCGTCCAGCCCGGCCTTGGCGAGATAGTCCGTCACGACTTTGGAACCGGGCGCCAGTGACGTCTTGACCCAGGGCTTTCTGTGCAGGCCTCGGGCGACGGCGTTGCGCGCCAGCAGGCCGGCGGCCAGCATCACGCTCGGGTTGGACGTATTGGTGCAGGAGGTGATGGCGGCGATCACCACGTCGCCGTGGTTGAGCACATGCTGCTCGCCGTTGAGTGTCAGTGGAATGGCGCCGGCGTGCTCGTCCGAGCCGACAGCGGTGTGGCCGCCGCCTTCGCTTTCCAGCTTGGCTTCCTCGGTGGATTTGGGGCCGAGGGACTGGCTCAGGACATCGAGGAAGGCCGCACGTACGCCGGTAAGCGGTACACGGTCCTGTGGCCGTTTCGGGCCGGCCAGGCTGGGCACCACTTCGGAGAGTTCCAGTGCCAGGGTGTCGGTGAAGACAGGGGCTTCCTGCCCGGCGACGCGCCACAGACCCTGAGCCTTGCAGTAGGCCTCTACCAGCGCGATGGTGTCATCGTCGCGGCCGGAGAGCGTCATGTATTCGAGTGTCCGCTCGTCAATCGGGAAGAAACCGCAGGTGGCGCCGTACTCGGGGGCCATGTTGGCGATGGTGGCGCGATCGGCCAGGGTCAGGTCGGCCAGGCCGTCGCCGAAGAATTCGACGAATTTGCCGACCACGCCTTTTTTGCGCAGCATCTCGGTGACGGTCAGTACCAGATCGGTGGCGGTCACGCCTTCGCGCAGCTTGCCGTCCAGGCGGAAGCCGATCACTTCCGGGATCAGCATCGACACCGGCTGGCCGAGCATGGCCGCTTCGGCTTCGATGCCGCCCACGCCCCAGCCGAGCACGCCGAGGCCGTTGATCATGGTGGTGTGCGAATCGGTGCCGACCAGTGTGTCGGGATAGGCCCAGGTCTTGCCGTGATCGCTCAGGTCGCTGGACGACCACACGCCCCGTGCCAGGTATTCCAGGTTTACCTGGTGGCAGATGCCGGTGCCCGGTGGCACCACGCGGAAATTGTTGAAGGCTTTCTGGCCCCAGCGCAGGAACTCGTACCGTTCGCGGTTACGCTGGAATTCCATTTCCACGTTTTCCGCAAAGGCCTGTGGGTTGCCGAATTTGTCCACCATCACGGAGTGGTCGATGACCAGATCGACCGGGGTCAGCGGGTTGATCCGATCCGGGTTGCCGCCCGCGGCGACAATGGCATCGCGCATCGCAGCCAGGTCGACAATGCCGGGCACGCCGGTGAAATCCTGCATCAGCACCCGTGCCGGGCGGTAGGCGATTTCGCGGTCGGAGGTGCGTTGCTCAGGCCAGCGTACCAGCGCCTGGATATCGTCGGTGGTGACGGTCTGGCCGTCTTCGAAACGCAGCAGGTTTTCCAGCAGCACCTTCAGGGAAAAGGGCAGACGATGGATGTCACCCCAGCCTTTGTCGGCGATCTTGTCGAGGCTGAAATAGTGATATTGCTTGTTACCTACCTTGAGCTCAGTCGCGGTCTTCAGGGTATCGTGACCGATCTGTGTCATGACATGCTCCCTTGTCGGCAATTCGGGGGGTCTTTCATACTACGCGCACGGGGCGGAGACATGAATAGCGACCTGCGTCGACACGCTATAGGCAGAATCAATATCACTCATCACGACCGCCCGTGGGCGCGCGGGTGCGGGGACTCATGATGGAACATGTGTATTACCAGTTTGCGGTGGTGCTGTTTGCCGCCACGGTGCTCGGGGTCCTGGCCATCCGCCTGCGGCAACCGCTGCTCATTGCCTTCATTCTGGTCGGTATTCTGATCGGGCCCGCCTCGCTGGATCTGGTGACCGCCCATTCCGAGATCCGCCTGCTGGCGGAAATCGGCGTCACCGTGCTGCTGTTCGTGGTGGGGCTGAAACTGGACATGAATCTGGTCCGGCACCTGGGGCCAGTGGCATTGGCGACGGGGCTGGGGCAACTGCTTTTTACCATTGTTTTCGGTTTTCTGATCGGCCTGGCGCTGGGCATGGACTGGATCAAGGCGGTGTATGTCGCCGTCGCGCTGACGTTCTCCAGCACCATCATCATCGTCAAACTGCTGTCGGACAAACGGGAAATCGACTCACTGCACGGTCGCATCGCCATGGGTTTTCTGATCGTGCAGGACATCGCCGTGGTGGTGGCGATGATGGTGGTCGGCAGCCTCAGTGCCGGCGGTGTGGCCGATGCCGGCCAGACCGGTCTGCTGGTGCTGTCGATCATCGCGCGGCTGGCGGTGGCGCTGCTGCTGGTGGTGCTGATGATGCGGTATGTGCTGCCGCGCCTGATGGACGTGCTGGCCCGCTCGCCGGAGCTGCTGCTGATCTTTGCGGTGGCCTGGGGCACGTCGTTGGCGACGCTGGGGGAGCTGGCCGGTTTCAGCAAGGAAGTCGGGGCTTTTCTGGCCGGCTTCTCGCTGGCGTCGACCCGTTACCGCGAGGCCGTCAATGCGCGCCTGAGCAGCGTGCGGGATTTTCTGCTGCTGTTTTTCTTCGTCAATCTCGGTGCGCAACTGGAATTTTCCTCGCTCGGCAATGAGCTGCTGGCGGCCGCTGTCTTCTCGCTGTTTGTGCTGATCGGTAATCCGCTGATCGTGATGGCGATCATGGGCGTGATGGGGTACCGCCGCCGTACCGGTTTTCTGGCGGGGCTGACGGTGGCGCAGATCAGTGAGTTTTCGATCATCTTTGTCGCCATGGGGATCAGCCTGGGGCATGTGGATGACAACGCGCTGGGGCTGATCACGCTGGTGGGCCTGATCACCATTACCCTGTCCACCTACCTGATTTTGTATTCGCATCCGCTGTTTGACCGGCTGTCGCCGTGGCTGCGGCTGTTCGAACGCCGCGACCCCTTCCGTGAAAACGCTGAAGCCGTGGTGGCCGCAGCGGGTGCATCGGTGATCCTGTTCGGCCTGGGGCGTTATGGTGGCCGCCTGATGCAGCGGTTGCGGGAGCAGGGTGTGGAGGTGCTGGGCCTGGATTTTGACCCGGAGATCATCCGCCACCTGCGTCGTGACGGTTATCCGGTTGCCTACGGCGATCTGGAAAGTGGTGATTTTATTGATCAGCTGCCGCTGGATCAGGTGCGCTGGGTGATCAGCACGGTGCCGGAGCTGGGTGCCAACCTGAACCTGGCCGAGGCGCTGCGGGCGCGGGGCTATGCCGGTGAGCTGGCCGCCACGCTGCATCACGAGCGCGATGCCGCCGCACTGACGCGCGCAGGTGTCAGCCATGTGTTACGACCGTACCGTGATGCAGCGGATTACGCGGCGACACTGGTCAGTGAACAGTCGTCGGCGGCCTGATGACCAGAAAGTCGCCTTTTCCCACCGGTGAATGTCATATCCGGTCACTGCCGATGGGCGCGCAAAACTGATAATGTCCGTGACCGTTCGTGAAATATCCCCCTGGATCGTCCAGATTGCCGGGCCGTTGGCTGCCCGGGAATACTCGCAGGAAAGAGGAAGTGTGCATGGCTTTGCCTGAGTTGTTCAAAGGTCGTTTGTCGCTGCCGGTGATTGCCTCACCGATGTTTATTGTGTCCGGTCCGGAACTGGTCATTGCCCAGTGCAAGGCCGGTATTGTCGGCTCGTTCCCGGCCCTGAATGCGCGCCCGCAGTCGGTGCTGCGCGAATGGATCCAGCGTATCAAGCGTGAACTGGCCGAATACGCTGAAGCGAATCCGGGCAAGCCGGTGGCACCGTTTGCCGTGAACCAGATTTGCCACGCCAGCAATGATCGCCTGATTGACGACATGAAAGTGTGCGTGGAAGAACAGGTGCCGATCATCATTACCAGCCTGCGCCCACCGTCAGAGCTGGTGGAAGCCGCCCATTCCTATGGCGGCCTGGTCTTCCACGATGTGATTAACCAGCGTCATGCGCGCAAGGCGGCCGAACAGGGTGTGGACGGTCTGATTCTGGTCTCCGCCGGGGCGGGTGGCCATGCCGGTACGCAAAGCCCGTTCGCGCTGCTGCGCGAAGTGAAGCAGTGGTTCGAAGGGACAGTGATCCTGTCAGGCGCCATCGGTGACGGCCACGCGATTGCCGGCGCCGTGGCCATGGGGGCGGACTTCGCCTACATGGGCACGCGTTTCATTGCCACCGAGGAAGCCAATTCCGACGAGCGCTACAAACGGCTGCTGATCGAAGGCACTGCCGAAGACGTGCTCTACAGCAATCTGTTCACCGGTGTGCATGGCAATTATCTCAAGCAGTCGGTGGTGGAAGCGGGTTACGATCCGAACAACCTGCCGGAATCGGATCCTTCAAAAATGAACTTCGGCTCCGGGGGCAACAGCGACAAAAAAGTCTGGAAGGACATTCTCGGTTCCGGGCAGGGCATCGGCGGTATCACCGATGCACCGCCGGTGGCGGAACTGGTGGATCGTCTGAAGGCGGAATTTGACGAAGCGCGTGAGCGTTTCATCGGCTACACCGCCCCGTTCTGATTTTTCTCCCGTAGGGTGGGTAGAGCCAAAGGCGAAACCCACCGGGACCATGTCGCACACTGCTCGCACAAAACCATCGAAACTACCCACCTCCCAAGCTGGGTGATTTCGATGGTTTTGCGGGAGTGAATGACGGGCATGGACATGGTGGGTTTCGCCTTTGGCTCTACCCACCCTACCGCACCTAAAGAGCTTTTAGGCCCAGCATGCCCAGCGCGATCAGCGCGAGGCTGGCCCATTTCAACGGGGACACACTCTCGCCGAACAGCAGCATGCCGGCCAGCACCGATCCCAGCAGGCCGATGCCCACCCACAGCGGATAAGCGAGCGACAGTGGTAAGTCGCGCATGGCCAGTGCCAGCAGCGCAACGCTGCCGAGCAGTGCCGAGACGACACCGAACCAGAGTAACAGGGGAGCCTCTGCATCAAGGCGCTTCAGGCCCACGGCCCAGACCACTTCCAGCAGACCTGCGACAGACAGGAGAATCCAGGGCATGACGGTTTCCTCATTAAGCGGGGCCGTCCCCTGGAGCAAGGTGGAGCGGGCAGAGTCGTCTCTGCCAGCCAGCACAGGATAGTGTCCCCGCCCCGGGATTCAAGGGCGGGGAGATTATTTTACGGTGTGCGGATGACCAGCAGGCGTTCTTCGGTCATATCGCGGATCGCCCAGCGGATGCCCTCCCGGCCAAGGCCGGAATCCTTCACGCCGCCGTAGGGCATGTTGTCCACGCGCCAGGACGGCACGTCGCCGATCACGACACCGCCGACCTCCAGCACATCCCAGGCTTTCTGGGCCTTGTACAGGTCGCGGGTAAAGATGCCGGCCTGCAGGCCAAAGGTGCTCTGGTTGACCTTGTCCAGTACCGCGTCGAAGTCCTCGAAGGGTTCCAGCACGGCCACCGGGCCGAAGGCTTCTTCCTCGACGATGTTGCAGCCGGCCGGGACGTTTTCCAGCAGCGTGGCTTCCAGCATGGCGCCATCGCGCTTGCCGCCGCAGAGCAGCGTGCCGCCGCGTTCCACGCCTTCGTTGATCCAGTCTTCCAGGCGCTTGGCTTCACCCTCGGAAATCACCGGGCCGATGAAGGTGTCCTCGTCGCGCGGATCGCCCATGCGCAGGCCCTTGGTCTTTTCCACCAGCTTCTGCTTGAACTTGCCGTAGAGCGTGGTGTGCACGTAGATGCGCTGCACGCCGATACAGCTCTGGCCGGACTGATAGAAGGCGCCGAACACGATGCGTGCCACGGCGTCCTCCAGGTCGGCATCGCTGTCCACGACGCAGGCTGCGTTACCGCCCAGCTCCAGCACCACCGGCTTCTTGCCCGCGCGGGCCTTCAGGTCCCAGCCCACGGCAGGCGAGCCGGTGAAGCTGAGCAGTTTCAGGCGTTCGTCTTCGGTGAACAGGTCGGCGCCTTCGCGGTGGCACGGCAGGATCGAAAAGGCGCCTTTCGGCAGGTTGGTTTCGGCCAGCACTTCGCCAATGATCAGTGCGCCGATCGGCGTGCGGCTGGCCGGCTTGAGCACGAACGGGCAGCCGGCAGCGATGGCCGGCGCGACCTTGTGGGCGGCCAGGTTCAGCGGAAAATTGAAAGGTGAAATAAAGGAACAGGGGCCGATCGGCACACGTTTGGTAAAGCCACGATACCCTTTGGCCCGGGCGGAGATTTCCAGGTTCAGCACTTCGCCATCAATGCGCACGGCTTCCTCGGCGGCGACCCGGAACGTGTCGATCAGGCGGCCGACTTCGCCTCGCGAATCCCGGATCGGTTTGCCTGCCTCGATGCACAGTGCCATGGCCAGTTCTTCGGCACGTTCCTGAAAGCGTTTCACGCAGTGGTTCAGGATTTCCTGGCGTTCATACGGCGCCAGCGCCGCCATGGCCCGGGTGGCGTTCACGGCGGCGGCGATGCCCTGATCAATCGCCTTGGCGTCAGCCATGGCCACATGGGTGGCGACCTCACCGGAATATTTGTCGGTGACTTTCAGATCCTTGTTCGCGTACACCGCCTCGTTGGCGAGGTAGTAGGGATAGGCTTCCTTCAACATACTGCTCTCCTTCGGCTCTGCCGGGTGAGAAGGGGCGCTTACAGCGCCTGGCTCAGTTCGCGAATTTCATTGTTGAGAATGCGGTCGTTGTCGCGGTAGTCCACCGGCACGTCAATCAGGTGAACGCCGCCGGCGCTGTAACATTCCTCGATCAGCCGGGCGAGGTCAGCGGTCTTTTCCACACGGTGACCGCTGGCGCCGTAGGCGCGGGCATAGTCGACAAAATCCGGGTTGCCGAAATCCAGCCCGTAGTCGTCGAAGTTCATCTGCGCCTGTTTCCACTTGATCATGCCGTAGCCGTCGTCGCGCAACACCAGCACCACCAGGTCCAGCCCCAGGCGCACGGCGGTTTCCATCTCCTGCGAATTCATCATGAAGCCACCGTCGCCACAGATCGCCATCACGCGGCGGTCCGGGTACACCAGCTTGGCCGCCATCGCTGACGGCAGGCCGGCGCCCATGGTGGCCAGGGCGTTGTCCAGCAGCACGGTGTTCGGCAGGTAGGCGGGGTAGTTGCGCGCGAACCAGATTTTGTACATGCCGTTGTCCAGCGCGATGATGCCGTTTTCCGGCATCACCTTGCGGATATCGCGCACCAGCCGTTGTGGAATGATCGGGAAGGCATCGCTGTCGGCGCCTTCGGTGATGTGGGTTTTCAGGGCATCGCGGATGCGCTGGAACTCGGAGAAATCCCAGTGCGGTTGCGGCTCGATGCTTTCTTTCAACTGCCACAGGCTGTTGGCGATGTCGCCCACCACTTCGATCTGCGGGAAGTACACCGGGTCCACCTGGGCGGAGTTGAAGTTGATGTGCACCACTTTCGGCCCGCCGGCCCGCATGAAGAACGGTGGCTTTTCGACCACGTCATGGCCGAGGTTGATGATCAGGTCGGCGGCGTGGATGGCGCGGTGCACGAAGTCGCCATCTGACAGCGCCGTATTGCCGATAAAGCGCGGGTCGGTCTCGTCGATCACGCCCTTGCCCATCTGCGTGGTGACCACGGGGATGCCGAGTTTGTCGACAAACTGGCGCAGCATCTTGCAGGTCAGCTTGCGGTTGGCGCCGGCGGCGACCAGCAGCAGCGGGCGCTTGGCCTGGCGGATGGCGTCGGCCGCAGCGCGCACGGCTTTTTCTTCCGCCGTCGGCCGGCGGCCAAAGCTGGGCAGCAGCACTGACATGTTGCTGTGCTCGCGGGCGATGTCCTCCGGCAATTCAAGGTGGGTGGCGCCGGGGCGCTCTTCCTGTGCCAGCCGGAAGGCTTCGCGAATGCGCGAGGGGACGCTGTCGCCGCTGACGATCTGCCGGGTGAACTTGGTCAGTGGGCGCATCATGTCGACCACGTCGATGATCTGGAACTGGCCCTGCTTGCTGCTCTTGATCGGCTTCTGGCCGGTGAGCATCACCATCGGCATGCCGCCAAGCTGGGCGTAGGCGGCGGCCGTGACGAAGTTGGTGGCGCCCGGGCCGAGGGTGGAGAGGCAGACCCCGGCACGGCCGGTCAGGCGGCCATAGGTGGCGGCCATGAAGCCGGCGGCCTGCTCGTGACGGGTCACGATCAGGCGGATGGAGGAGTGCCGCAGGGATTCCAGCAGGTCCAGGTTTTCTTCGCCGGGAATGGCGAACAGGTACTCGACACCTTCGGTTTCCAGTGCCTTGACGAACAGATCAGAGGCTTTCATGGGTACAGCTCCGGGCAAATCAGGCAGCCCACACTATAGCGGTATATGCGCCGCCATGCGCATGGGCGGCCTTGATGGAAATGATCGGTTCTGTCGATGCAGAGCACCAGCGTGGACCGGCGGGGCGCGTGGACCCGCGTGGGCTGGAATAGCCTGCTTGTTGTGGGTGACGCCCCGCTAGAAAGTGACTTCCACGGTAAGGGTATCGGTGTAATCGCCGGGGGCTGCGAGCGTGTTGGCCGGCACGCGGCCGTACACAGGCAGGTCCAATACAGTGGCGGTGCCCAGCCCGACGCCGGTGACGGTCTCGCCGGGGGCGCTGCCCCAGCGCTGTGTCCGCGCGCCGTCACGATAGATCTCATACGGCAGCAGGTTGCTGCCGGCGCTGACCATGCGCCGCTGGCTGCCGGCGGCGTTCAGGCCGTTGTCCAGGCTGACGCTGAAATCGGTTTCGTTGCTGCAACGTACACTGACCGTGGATTGCGCATCCACCGGGGCCAGCAGCAGGCCGTGGGGGCCGAAGGCCATATCGGTGGCGCTCACCCGGCACTGGTCCAGGACAGTGGCCTGGGCCTGCAGCACGTAGGTGGAACTGGCGGCCAGATTCTGATTGTCGCAATTGCCGGTCAGGGTGCCGGAGATAACAGAAACGCGGGAGTTGGCCATGCTGCTGACATAGTTGCCGGCCTTGCTGGCGGCGTTGACCGGTGCGGTCAGGCGTCCGTACAGCGTCGCGGTGCCGCTGGTGGAGCAGGCCAGGATGATGACGCAGCCCAGCAGGCTGAAGTTCACGGGCACGGCGATGCCCTGGTTGACCGTCTCACCGGCCTGGCCGATGACCTGGGTGCGGGCCGCATTGCGATACAGGTTGTAGTTGATGGTCGGGGAGCCGCTGCTGTGTGCCATTTCCCGTGGCGTGACCGATCCGGTGGTGGAGGCATTGCCGCGCGTTGCGTAGATGCACAGGGTGGCGGATAACGCGTCAAGCACGGGCTTGTTGCAGGTCCAGGAAAGTGTCTGGGTGATGTCGGTGCTGGTGGCGGAAAACGGGTCGATGTTGCCGAAATTCACCACCGGTGAGCCGGTAATGCTGCAACTGATCGCGAAGGCGGTCTGCGTGTGGCACAGGAGTATGGCGAGCAGGGTAAGCCGGCGTCTCATGGTGTTTCTCCCAGGGTCAGGGTCTGCGTGGTGCCGTTGACGTGCAGCCGCAGGGCTCTGGGCTGTTCAGGCAATTCGCCGGCTGGCCATTGCATCGTCTGGCCCGGCAATACGTAGCCGATCAAACCGGCCTGCCAGGGCCGGGCCGAATCATCGTTGAACAGCCATTCACCGTGCGTCAGCCGTGCATGCCGGCCGCCGAGGTTGTGCAGGCTCACCTGTTGCCCCGCCTGGTGTGGCGTCAGACGCGCGTTCAGGGCCGCCTGGGCGGGGGTGGTGCCCTGGGCGAACACCGGCAGTGATAATCGCAGCAGCATGTCGACCGCCAGCACGCCTGTGCCGCTGCTATCGTCCGGGATCTCGCTGATGATCAGCCGGTAGCTCTGTTCCCGGGTGGGGGCGCTCCGGCTCGGGCGGATAATGCGTATCAACTGTTGCTCGCCGGCGGGCACTTCACTGATCGGTGGGGTGACGAGCAGGCTGTCCTGTTGTGCATACAGGTTTTCGCCCGCCTGCTGTTGCCAGGCGAAAAGCTGCACCTGGTAGTAGCGCGGTTGTGGCGAGTTGTTCTGCAGGGTGACGATCTGCGTGTGCTGGTCAGGCGCCAGGGTCACCAGCGTGGGGCTGATGACGATGCCGTCCGCCCTGGCCAGCGTCAGGCACAGGGTGCCGTACAGCAACGGGGCGCGAAACAGCAGGTAAAACAGACGGCAAGACAGATGGCTGGTCATGGGTGTCCCTCCCCGGGGGAATGCGTGTCCAAATGGACGGGTGGTATGCGCTGGCAGGTGAATGTGCCCAGGCGCTGCAGTGTGCCCGCCTGGCTGCTGAATTCGAATGTGGCGATGCAGGTCTGCGCATTGCCGGCGACCACGTGGAGGCTGTTGGTCCCGTCTCGCAGGGCGGTGGCGAAGACTTCGCCGCCGTGGCCGGTGACGGTGTTGCGCCCGTTCGGCAAACGCACGGGCCGGCCTGGTGGCACAGGGGCGCCCTGGTCATCGACCAGCGTGAGCAGGGCGCTGTGTTGCTGCGTTATGTCGAAGTGCACGACGACGCCGCTGAGGTCGGCCGGCGTAATGCGGGCAACAGGCTGGGCCACCAGCGCATCCACCGGCAGCGTGTCGATATCAATGCTGATGCGGTTGGGGGAGAAGGGCACCAGGTTGGGCAGCAGCA
Source organism: Alcanivorax sp. S71-1-4 (assembly GCF_009846755.1). Taxonomy (GTDB): domain Bacteria; phylum Pseudomonadota; class Gammaproteobacteria; order Pseudomonadales; family Alcanivoracaceae; genus Isoalcanivorax. The sequence goes on along the minus strand of NZ_AQOR01000005.1, from coordinate 169,905 downwards.
GATGACCCTGCCGGTTGGAATGCCCGACCAGTTGATTGGATTGACGAACCGGCACGCCCGCGAAGCCCCCGGTATCAACCACCGCAAAACTGTCACCGATCCGGTTGGCCGCGAACAGGCCGCCACCGGCATAGGCCAGTGAGCCGGTGACACCGCCGAACAACGTGGTGTCGCTGTCGCGTTCGAAGGCGCCGCCGTGGAACTGGGCGTAAGGGGTGCGCCAGTCGAGATGGGCACGGCTGAAGCTGTCGTCCTGAAAGCCTTTGGCGAGGTCCCAGCCCAGATCCCAGAACTGCTGGGCAGGCCGGCGCAGCGACACCACACTCTGGCGGCTGTCCGGATGCCGGGTCATGCCGGCGCCGACGCTGACTGGCCGATGCTGTGGCAGGCCAAGGGGCAGGTTCAGGCTGATACGGAAGGTCCGGTCCTCGCGCTCGCGGAGGTTCTGATTGACGCTGAAATTCAGCGACGCGCGGTGCCAGAGTGCGCGGCTGTGGCTCATGACAAGAAAGTCAGTCCGTTCCCCGTCGAATTGACGGGTGCGCAGATAGCTGGCACTGAGGCTGCCTTGCCCGCGGGGCAACGTGAAATAACTGTTGAACTGGGATATCTGCTGTACAGCGGTACCGGCAGAAAAATAGTTGCCCAGATCACGAAAGCCGGCAGTGCGCTCGGTATGCTGGGCACTCAGCCCGAGCCCGCGGCGGCGATATTCATAGCGTGCACTGAGCTGGTGGCCGTCAAGCTGGTCGGTAGCGCTGTGGCTGTAGGCCAGCGCACCGACGCCGAGCAGGCCCAGCCGTGTCACCACGCCGGCGCCGGCTACGCGCAGGGTATCCACATGGCTGGCGGTGCCTTCCACCGTGAGCAGGTCATTCACGCCGTAGCGGAGCGCACCGCTGCTCAGCAGAGTGTCCTGATAATCGGCTGAACGTTGGCCGAACTGGCGGCGTGGCGCGCCGAGGGTGAGGCTGTAGTCCGCCAGGCCCGGGCGCAGTAATTCAGGTGAGACGTAAAAGGGCACGGTACTCGCGACCTGGCGGCCCAGGGTATCCGTGGTGATCAGGGTGACCTCGCCCAGGCCGGTCAGCGCCGGTGTGGTTTCCAGGACGAAGGGGCCTGGTTGCAGTGCCTGCTCGCCGACTTTGAGGTCGTTGACAAAAATGTCCAGTGCCGTCGGGACCGCCGCAGAGCCGCTGATACTGGGCAGGGGAAAGGTAATCAGGTCCGGACGAGAGGCGAAATTGCGGGATAGTTGCGCGCCTGCCACCCGGACGCTGCTGCTCCAGGCGAGAGCGCCGGTCAAGGTGTCACCCAGGGTGTAGGTGTGCATCTGTTCCGGGTCGGTATGACGCCAGAAGGTATCCAGGCGGACATAGCGGTTGTCTCGCGCCGGGATGTCGGGGCTGTCCTGCCAGCGGACGACGCCTGAGGAGGACAGGGTGCCAAGGTGCGAAAACAGCCGCGCTTCGTGACCGGCAGCGGAATAGACCGTGCCATCCTCCTGGCGGGTGGTGAACAGATCATAGTTCAGCAGCGCACCGCTACTCCGCGCGAGCGCGCTGCGGTGCAACCGGTTGCCGGCGCGGCGGAACTGCACGGGCAGCCATTGCGCCGGCACGTCCAGGTACAGTCTTTGCTGCTGAGGCTGGTAGTGGCCCTGCACCCCCAGCTCCCGCATCGACACCCACTCGGTGTCGTAGGCCTCCGGCAACGCCAGGCCGAGTTCCCGCAATCGCGCGGGCTGGAGTGACGGGTGGTCACCGCCCAGTTGCATGGGCAGCGGGTGGCCGGTGTTGAGGCCGTTCAGTATCAGTTCGGGATACACCGTGTAGTGACGCTGGCGCGTCGCCAACGCGCGCAGGCTGGCGATATCGTTGCCTGGCAGGTTGGCAAGTGTATGCAGGTCTGCCACGGTGCTGGGCCCATGATCTGCTGAGGCGGCAATGCAGGGCAGGAAGGCTGCGCCAGCCGTGGCCAGCCAGGCTGCCGTCGTGATAGCCGGGTATCGCACGCGTCTGCTCTGGCACCGCCGGTGGCCTTCGGGGGAAGGGTGTGCCGACGGTGCTCAGGGAAGATCAGAATTCGACGGTGACGGTAATGGTGTCAGTGAAGGTTTCCGGCGGTGCGACCAGAACTGGCGCCTGTCCTGCCGGGACCCGCCCATAGACGGTGTAAGTCTGCCGCAGGCCATTGCCGGTGGCAGACAGTTCGTCGCCAGAGGCCAGGTCACCCCATGGCGTGGTGCGCGCGGCGTCCTGGTACAGCTCATATTCGACGAAATCACTGGTGCCCGCCATGCGGCGTACCCCGAGGTTCTCGTTCAGCCCCTGATCCAGCCCGACATCATAGGCCAGCCCGTCACTGCACAGCACGGCTATCCCGGCCGACGGCGTGCCGGCATTGTCTGCATCGATATCGCTGACAATGGTGGCAGGGTGGGTCCCGAAATCCAGGTCTCCGGCGCCTAACGCATCGCCGTTGAAAGCGCCGTTTATTTCACAGGCTGCGTTCAGCGTGATGGTGACGTCGAAGGTGGTGTCTACCGTTGCCGCCGGGGCCGGCAGGCATGACATGGCAAGGCTGATAAGGCTGCCCGACAGGGCTCGTCTGAAGAAAGATATCATGGTGCCATCCTCATCCTGAGATACAGTTCCATGTTCGTCATCATGGGCTAATCGCCTGACAAGCGCCACCGTTTTGCGGCGCTTGTCAGGCGGGGTATACAAGTGTCGGAAACGCGTTCCGGTGCAGGGAAATAAGGGGTCAGGTGTGCGGCGTCAGGCGCCGAATTTCAGCATCCCCATACCCGCCAGCAGTACGGCCAGGCCCAGGCCTGCACGCGGAGTGAGGCGTTGCTGGAACAACAGCGCACCGGCGACGACGGTGGCGAGAACGCCGAAGCCGCCCCAGAGCGCGTAGGCCACGGCCAGGTCCATGTCGCGCACCGCTTGAGCCAGTGCGGTAAAGGCACCGAATACGCACAGGATGGAAGCCAGCGCCGGGCGCCAGCGGCGAAAACCGGCGGAGTACTTCAACAGGATGTTGGCCAACACTTCGAGCACGACGGCCAGCAACAGCCAGGCCAGTGGCGTGGTGTTCATGATGCGTGCCCTCCCTCGTGCGTGCCCTCGTGCGTGCCGGATTTCAGCAGGGCAATGCCCCCCAGCAACAGCAGGATACCGATGGTCTGGCAGGTGGAAAGTGGTTCGGCAAAAAGCAGCGTGCCGACGAGGGCAATCATTGTCAGCCCAAGCCCTTCCCACAGCGCATAGGCGACGCCCAGGGGGATGCGCTGCACGGCGCGGGCCAGGCAAAAATAGGACAGGGCAATCAGCGGGTACATGGCCAGATAACCCGCCAGCGGCGCGCTGCCGCTGGCGTACTTCATGGCGCTGGTACCCAGTACTTCGGCGACAATGGCCGCCAGCAGGAATAACCAGTAAATCATGGGATAGCTCCACAGCGTCCCGTGACGGGACGTCAGCGTTTCGGATCGGAAATCGTAGACCCGCGCAGCGGCGGGTTGGCTGTGGAGCTAGAGAGAGTGGCGCCAGTAATGCTCGCTGGCGACGACAGACACGAAGTTTAAGATCAGGGGTGTGTTCATGATGCGGCGCATTATATCCGGTCGTGAGCGAAAAAGCTGCACCGGGGAAATGCGCCGTCAGGGCGACTGCCCGGAGCAGGTCTGCAGGCGGTTTGTAAAACAGGGGGCGGGCTTCCGGCCCGCCGTGACCTTCAGTGCCAGGTCAGTGCCAGGTGCCGGTGGTGTTGTCGCAGCGTTCCAGGAACTCTTCGGCGCTCAGTTCCAGCACCGCGTCTTCGTCGAGTTGGGCCAGTACCTGTTCTTTCAGGTGGCCGACTACGCCGGTCATGACCGACAGGGTTTCTTCCACTTGCTCGAGCGTGGTAAGCAGGTCGTCTGCATCCAGTTCCAGGTGATCACTCATGCGTGTGCTCCTGTAGTGGCTTGGTCACATGATGCCGGCATTGTTGCGTCTCAGGGGCTGTGCCGGCTCACTTACCCTGATACTACAACAAGGGCGCCCGCAGGCGCCCTTGTTTTTTCGCATGGCGATGTACGGTCACATCACACTGTCCAATGGTATCGGGAGACAGTGTGTGTGAGCGTGCCATCGTCATCGGTGTTACCAGCTCAGTGAGCCGCCGGTCTGATACTCGATCACGCGCGTTTCGAAGAAATTTTTCTCCTTGCGCAGGTCCATGATCTCGCTCATCCAGGGGAACGGGTTTTCGACGCCCTTGAACTGTTCCGGCAGGCCGAGCTGGGCCAGGCGGCGGTTGGCGATGAACTGGAGGTATTCCTCCATCATTTTCGCGTTCATGCCGAGCACGCCGCGCGGCATGGTGTCGCGCGCGTACTGGATTTCCAGTTCGGTGCCTTCCAGGATCATCTGCGTGGCCTTGTCACGCATCTGCGCGTCCCACAGGTGCGGGTTTTCGATCTTGATCTGGTTGATCACGTCGACGCCGAAGTTCACGTGCATGGATTCGTCGCGCAGGATGTACTGGAACTGTTCGGCGACGCCGGTCATCTTGTTGCGGCGGCCCATGGACAGGATCTGGGTGAAGCCGCAATAGAAGAAGATGCCTTCGAGCACGCAGTAGAAGGCGATCAGGTTCTCCAGCAGCGCCTTGTCGGTTTCCACGGTGCCGGTCTTGAATTCCGGGTCGGACATCTCGCGGGTGTACTGGATGCCCCACTGGGCTTTCTTGGCCACCGCCGGCAGCTCGCGGTACATGTTGAAGATTTCACCTTCGTCCATGCCCAGTGACTCGATGCAGTACTGATAGGCGTGGGTGTGGATCGCTTCTTCAAATGACTGCCGCAGGATGTACTGGCGGCACTCCGGGTTGGTGATCAGCCGGTACACGGCCAGCACCAGATTGTTCGCCACCAGCGAATCGGCGGTGGAGAAGAAGCCCAGCGAACGCTTGACGATGCGGCGCTCGTCGTCGGTCAGGCCTTCCGGGTTTTTCCACAGTGCCACGTCCGCAGACATGTTCACTTCCTGCGGCATCCAGTGGTTGGAGCAGCCGTCGAGGTATTTCTGCCAGGCCCAGTCGTACTTGAACGGCACCAGCTGGTTCAGGTCGGCGCGGCAGTTGATCATGCGCTTGTCGTCCACCTGCACACGACCGGCGGCGCCCTCCAGTTCGGCGACGCCTTCGCTCACGTCCATTTTCTCCAGCGAGGCGCGGGCACGGGCTACGGCGTCTGAGACGGGGGCGTCGTCTCCTCGTCCGGCTCCTGCGGGTGCTGCAGCCGGTTCTGCTCGCGCTGTCGATGCTTCAGCAGGCGCAGGCGTCGCAGCCGCTGCAATTGCAGATTCCTGTGCCTGGGGCGGCGCAGGCTGACGGGCGACCGGCTTCTCTTCGGCATGGAAATCGTCCCAGTTCAGCATCCAGATTCTCCTTTCACTTATCTCTCGCAAAGCATTCTGACAGGCTTCGCGTACTTGAATTCGAGGCGTCGAACTGCGAGCTGCGAGCAAAAAGCCCGCCGCCCGCAGCCGGGGCGCCAGCGGCAACCTTTACTGGCATGCCTCGCAGTCCGGATCGTCGATCGAGCAGGCCTGCGGTACATCCGCGGCCTGTTCGAAGCTCGCGGTCTCGGCCACCGGGGCGGCGGAGACGCTGTTCAGGCGGCCATCATTGATGGTCGACTTCTCGGACGTGGTGGCGCCGATGGCGCGCAGGTAATAGGTTGTCTTCAGACCCAGCAGCCAGGCCATCTTGTAGGTGATGTCCAGCTTCTTGCCGTTTGCCTGGGCAATGTACAGGTTCAGCGACTGCGCCTGGTCGATCCACTTCTGGCGACGGCTGGCCGCTTCCACCAGCCAGCGCGGTTCCACTTCGAACGCGGTCCGGTAGATCTCTTTCAGATCCTGCGGGATGCGGTCGATCGGTTGCACGGAGCCGTCGTAGTACTTGAGGTCGTTGACCATCACGTTGTCCCACAGGCCGCGTGCTTTCAGGTCGTTGACCAGGAACGGGTTGACCACGGTGAACTCGCCCGACAGGTTCGATTTCACGTACAGGTTCTGATAGGTCGGCTCAATGGACTGCGACACGCCGGTAATGTTGGCGATGGTCGCCGTCGGCGCAATCGCCATCACGTTGGAGTTGCGCATGCCCTGGGTACGGACCACATCACGCAGTTTGTTCCAGTCAAAAGTCTGGCTGCGATCCACGTTCAGGTATTTCTCGTCGCCCCGCTCGCGGGCCAGGATTTCCAGCGAATCGATCGGCAGGATGCCCTGGCTCCACAGCGAGCCTTCGAAGGTGGCGTAGCTGCCACGCTCGGCGGCCAGTTCGCTGGACGCGTTGATGGCGAAGTAGCTCACGGCTTCCATGGAGCGGTCGGCGAATGCCACCGCTTCCGGTGAAGCATAGGCGATTTTCTGCATGTACAGCGCATCCTGGAAGCCCATGATGCCCAGACCCACCGGGCGGTGCTTCAGGTTCGAGTTTCGCGCTTGCGGCACGCTGTAGTAATTGATGTCGATCACGTTATCCAGCATGCGCACAGCGGTGCGCACGTTTTTCTCCAGCTTCACCAGATCCAGGCCGCCTTCCGGCAGGATGTGGCGCGGCATGTTGATTGAGCCGAGGTTGCAGACGGCGATCTCGTCCTTGTTGGTGTTCAGCGTGATCTCGGTGCACAGGTTGGAGGAGTGCACCACGCCGACGTGCTGCTGCGGGCTGCGCAGGTTGCACGGGTCCTTGAAGGTGAACCACGGGTGGCCGGTCTCGAACAGCATGGAGAGCATCTTGCGCCACAGGTTCACGGCCGGGATGCGCTTGAACAGTTTCAGGCGGCCGTCACGGGTCATGGCTTCGTATTCGAGGTATTTCTTCTCGAAGGCTTCGCCGTACAGGTCGTGCAGGTCTGGCACGTTGTTGGGCGAGAACAGCGTCCATTCGCCTTCCTCGATCACCCGTTTCATGAACAGGTCGGGAATCCAGTTGGCGGTGTTCATGTCGTGGGTGCGGCGGCGGTCGTCGCCGGTGTTCTTGCGCAGCTCGACGAATTCCTCGATGTCCAGGTGCCAGGTTTCGAGATAGGCGCAGACGGCACCCTTGCGCTTGCCGCCCTGGTTCACCGCCACGGCAGTGTCGTTCACCACTTTCAGGAACGGCACCACGCCCTGGCTCTTGCCGTTGGTGCCCTTGATGTAGGCGCCCAGTGCGCGCACCGGGGTCCAGTCGTTGCCCAGGCCGCCGGCAAATTTGGACAGCATGGCGTTGTCCTGGATGGCGCCGTAGATACCGAACAGGTCGTCCGGCACGGTGGTCAGGTAGCAGCTGGAAAGCTGCGGGCGCAGCGTGCCGGCATTGAACAGCGTCGGCGTGGAGCTCATGTAGTCGAAGCTGGACAGCAGGTCGTAGAACTCGATGGCGCGGGCTTCGCGGTCGTCCTCGCGCACCGCCAGGCCCATGGCCACGCGCATGAAGAAGCACTGCGGCAGTTCGAAGCGCACGTCGTTGCTGTGCAGGAAGTAGCGGTCGTACAGCGTCTGCAGGCCCAGATAGGTGAACTGCATGTCGCGCTCGCCTTTCATGGCGTCGCCGAGTTTGTCCAGATCGAAACGGCCCAGTTCCGGGTCCAGCAGTTCCAGTTCGATGCCGCGGAAGACGTAGGCTTTCAGGGCGTCTTTATACAGCGATTCCATTTCGGCCTGATTGGCGCGTTCGGCCACGCCGAGGAACTGCAGCGCTTCAGCGCGCAGGTTGTCCATCAGCAGGCGCGCGGTGACCAGCGAGTAGTTCGGTTCCTGCTCGATCAGGGTGCGGGCGGTCATCACCATGGAGGTGTTGACGTCGCGAATGGAGACGCCATCGTACAGGTTACGCACGGTCTCGCCGATGATCTTGTCCGGCTTGACGTCGGCCAGGCCCTCGCAGGCGGCGATCACCAGGCCTTCCAGGCGGGCCATGTCCAGCGGTGCGGTGCTGCCGTCTTCCATGGTGACCTGCACGCCGCCACCCTGGACCGGCGCGGCGGTGTCGGCGGTCTTGGCTTTTTCAGCACGCTTGCGGGACTGCTCTTCACGATACAGCACGTAGCTGCGCGCGACCTTGTGTTCGCCGTTGCGCATCAGCGCCAGTTCCACCTGGTCCTGGATTTCCTCGATGTGGATGGTGCCGCCGGAGACCAGACGGCGCTGGAAGGTGGCGGTGACCTGCTCGGACAGCTGCGCGACTTTCTCGTGGATACGGGAAGAGGCGGCTGCCGTGCCGCCTTCCACGGCCAGGAACGCCTTGGTGATGGCGATGGCGATCTTGTCATCGGTGTAGGGCACTACCTTGCCGTTGCGCTTGATGACGCGCAGTTGGCCGGGTGCGGTGGCGGCCAGCGTATCGTCGCGCTGGCTGTCTTGCGGTGCCTGGCCGCTGGCGGTTGGCGAAGTGTGGGTGTCCGTCTGCATGATGACTCGCTCTCCATTATGTGTTGTGCCCGGAGGCTTCTAATACGTTGTGATGGTGCCGAATATCGAGTGGTGCAATTCGTGCGCCGGCCTTGGCCGGCGTGTCAACGGCGTGGCCAGATGAGCCGCGCGTGTCACGCGCACCGCCCCCACGCGCGGTACGCGTGGGGGCGGGGGGCGGTATTCGGGGTGGCTGCCGCGTCAACAGGACGCGATGCAGGCCGGATCGTCACGGCGCAAGACCGGAGGACGAGGCCCTCTGCCGCCACCGGAAGGCACGTCTGTGCGCCGGCAGGGGAAGAGTGGCGGTGTGTCTGGTGGCTGCTCAACACAATATATTGTGTCATGTGTCTGCCTGCGCATCCCTGGCTGCGGGCGGCCTGCCGTGCTGGTTTGCCTGGGCTGGCCGGGCCTCGCAGAGACATTCTTGTGCGTCGCCCCGGGCGGTCGAAACCCAATATATTGGGTCTGCGGTTGCCGTGAGGTACAAGTTATAGCGGTTTGATGTTGGTTGCAAGCCTGTGGCTGTGGATAACCTTGTGGGAAAAATGTGGGCGACAGGTGAGTTATCGAGACTGCATGGCAGTTCTCACGTAAACACAATATATTGTGTCCAGCCTCGGGCCGGAGTGTTACCCCGGCAGGCCGCGTCCGATGCCGTGATGTGGCCCGTCGCGGATGAAAGCGGTAACACTGTTGCCGGCGCTGTATCGGATGCGTATAACTTGTGTTATCCCGGCTTTCCGGTGGTCGGAAGATGGATAAAAACATCGTTTCCATGGCAGGCACCGGACCCTCGGGGGATGCACTGGTCAGGAACGATAACAACAGGAACGGCACGGAATGAGCTCAGTGCAGGACAACCCTCCGCGTATTTTGATTGTCGAAGACGACGAACGCCTGGCGACCCTGACACGCGAATACCTGGAAAGTAACGGTATGGACGTGACGGTGGTCAATGACGGTGAAGAAGCCGTGCGGCGCATTCGCGCTGACCAGCCGGATCTGGTGGTGCTCGATCTGATGCTGCCGGGTGCGGATGGCTTGACGGTATGCCGCGAGGTCAGGCCGGCTTTCCGCAACCCGATTCTCATGCTGACCGCGCGTACCGATGACATGGATCAGGTGCTGGGCCTGGAAATGGGCGCGGACGATTATGTCGCCAAACCGGTCAAGCCCCGTGTGCTGCTGGCCCGTATCCGGGCGCTGCTGCGCCGGGTGGAAACCGAACACGAGCGCGACCAGCCGCAGATGCGGCTGGAGTTCGGCAATCTGGTGATCGACAACTCGGCCCGTGAAGTGGTGCTTGAGGGCAAGTCGGTGGACCTCACCAGTGCCGAATACGACCTGCTCTGGCTGCTGGCCTCCAATGCCGGCAACGTGCTTTCCCGCGAGACCATCTTCGAAAAGCTGCGCGGCATCCAGTACGACGGCCAGGACCGCTCCATTGATGTACGCATCTCCCGCATCCGGCCCAAGGTCGGCGATGACCCGGACAACCCGCGCCGGATCAAGACAGTGCGCTCCAAGGGCTACCTGTTCGTCAAGGAAGTGGGGCCGGTCTGAACCGGCTGCACCTGAATGGCCAGGCCCGGTCAGCGTACCGGGCCCGCATTGACGGGGTCAGGCCGTGAACAGCATTTTCCTGCGTATCTATGCCGGCATGGTGCTGGCCGTGTTGCTGGTGGGAGCCTTTGCCTACGGCATGGTGCAACTCATCAATGGCTATCGCTCGGACCTGTACCGGGAAAAGATGGCGCATGGCACCTTCTATCTCATGGCGCGCGGCCTGCAGCGCCAGGACACCCCCGAAGAACGCGAGGCACGTCGGCAACTGCTGAACCGGTTGATGGGCGCGGAAATCGAACTGCGTGATGAGTCATCACTGGGGTTGTCCTACCGCGAGCAGCTGGAGCTTGGCGAAGGGCTGGTGGTCATGCGGCTGACGGAACCGGAGTCGTTCGCCGATCTCATGTATCAACTGCCCGGCGAAGACACCTACATCTTCACCCGCATGGAAAAAGTCTCCGAGCAACAGGCTCGGGCCACGGCGCTATTGCTGCTGGACGAGCTGGCGCAGTACCCGCTGGCGGAATGGGACGCCGAGTTCGCCCGCTTGCAGGGCAAGTTCGGTTACCCGCTGACCCGCGTGCCGCAAAGCGCCCTGACGCTGGATGCCGAACAGCGCCAGCGCCTGGCGCGGCGCGAGGTGGTGCTGGCACTGGATGAAAGCACCAGCCGCAGCCGTTCGGCAGTGATGGTCTATGCGCCCATCGGCAACACCGGCGAAGTGCTGGTGCTCGGCCCGCTGGCGCTGTTCGACTGGATGCCGATCGAGATGTCGGTGATGGTCGGGTTGCTGGGCCTGTGTGCCATGGGGTTTGTCACCTATTTCCTGGTGCGGCCGCTGCAGACGCGGTTGCGCAAACTGGACGGTGCGGTACGCCAGCTTGGCAGCGGCAACCTGGACGCGCGCGCTGACGTGCGCGGCCAGGATGCCATCGGGCAGCTTGGCGCCACCTTCAATGGCATGACCGAACACATCCGCCGGCTGATCGAATCCCAGCGCGAGATGACCCGGGCGGTATCGCACGAACTGCGCACGCCTGTGGCGCGGCTGCGTTTCGGTCTGGAAATGCTGGCCGACTGTGATGACAGCGAGGAGCGGCGCGTCAAGCTGGACGAGCTCGACCGCGATATCGAACAACTGGACCGCCTGATCGATGAAATCCTGACCTTTGCTCGGCTGGAGGAAGGCACGCCGACCATCGAGCTCAAGCAGGTGGACATGGAGCCGCTGTTCGAGCAGATCTGCCGCGAGATCGAGCCGATCAGCGGCACGCTGACGGTGCGTGATGCCACCGACTGGCAGCGCTTTACGCCTGCGCAACGCTGTGCCGAAGGCGAGGAGCGCTACCTGCACCGCATTCTGCAGAACCTGGTCACCAACGCGCTGCGTTATGCGAAAAGCGAGATCGTGCTGCGCTATCACATTCAGGGCAGCATGGCGGTCATGGAAGTGGCCGACGACGGCCCGGGCATTCCATTCTCCGAGCGTGAGCGCATCTTCAAGCCGTTTGCCCGTCTGGATAAAAGCCGCCACCGCGCCAGCGGCGGTTACGGTCTGGGGCTGTCGATTGTGCAGCGTATCGTCGAGTGGCATGGTGGGCGCATTGAAGTCACTGACAGCGCCGCCGGCGGTGCGCTGTTCCGGGTGATCTGGCCGCGCGAGCAGCGCAGTGGCCAGCACGTTCTCAGCGGTCTGTAATGCCTGAAAAACAACAACGGCGCCCCCTCGGGCGCACGGCACCGCTGTGTGCCAGGGATAAAGGGAGTGCAACATGAAGGGTTATCTGCTGGCCATCGACCAGGGCACCACCAGCTCGCGCACCATCGTGTTCGATGCCGCTGGCACCATTCTTGGCCAGGCGCAGAAGGAGTTTGCCCAGCATTATCCTAACGATGGCTGGGTCGAGCACGATGCGCGGGAGATCTGGGCCGACTGCCTGGCGCTGTGCCGCAAGGCGCTGGCCAATGCGCATATCGACGCGTCAGAACTGGCCGCCATCGGCATCACCAACCAGCGCGAAACCACGGTGCTGTGGGACCGTGCCAGCGGCACGCCACTGGCGCCGGCCATTGTCTGGCAGGATCGCCGTACCGCCGCGCTGTGTGAACAACTGCGCGAACAGGGCCACGAAACGCTGGTGCAGGAACGCACCGGGCTGCTGCTGGACCCCTATTTTTCCGCTACCAAACTGGCCTGGCTGCTGGACAACGTGGGCGGTGCGCGCGAGCGCGCCGAGCGCGGTGAGCTGGCGTTTGGCACCATCGACAGCTGGCTGTTGTGGCAGCTCACCGGCGGGCGCGTCCACGCTACCGATGCCACCAATGCGTCGCGCACGATGCTGTTCAATATCCACACGCAGCGCTGGGACGACGCGCTGCTCAAGCTGTTCCGCATTCCCGCCGCGCTGTTGCCGGACGTGCGTGACAGTGCCGCCGATTTCGGTCACACCGAGGCCGGCCTGTTCGGCACCCCGGTGCCGGTGGCCGGTATCGCCGGTGACCAGCAGGCTGCGCTGGTGGGGCAGGCCTGTTTTACACCGGGCATGGTAAAGAGCACCTACGGTACCGGCTGTTTCATGGTGCTCAATACCGGCGAGGAAGCGGTCACCTCGCATAACCGTCTGCTGACCACGGTGGGGTATCGTCTTGGCGGCAAGACGACTTATGCACTGGAGGGCTCGATCTTCGTCGCCGGTGCCGCGATCCAGTGGCTGCGTGACGGGCTGCGGCTGATCAGCCATGCCAGTGAGACAGAAGCGCTGGCACGCAGCGTGGGCAGCGCCAAGGGAGTCTATATGGTGCCGGCGTTCACCGGCCTGGGGGCACCCTGGTGGGACCCGCATGCGCGGGGTGCCTTGCTGGGCCTGACCCGGGATACCGGGATTGCCGAGGTGGTCACTGCCGGTCTGGAAGCGGTCTGCTACCAGACACTCGACCTGCTGGAAGCCATGGTCGCCGATGGCGCAGGCCGTCCCACGGCATTGCGCGTGGACGGTGGCATGGTGGTGAACAACTGGCTCGCACAGAGCCTGGCGGACATTCTCGGTGTGCGCGTGGACCGTCCGGTGATCACCGAAACCACGGCTCTGGGCGCGGCCTATCTGGCGGGTCTGCAGGTGGGGGTGTTCTCTTCTCTGGACGAGATCGGCCAGCACTGGCAGTGCGACCGGGATTTTGCCCCGCGCCTGAACGAGGAAGACCGTCGTGAACGCCACGCCGGCTGGCGCGACGCCGTCGCCAAAGTCTGCCGACGGCCGTAGGGTGGGTAGAGCCAAAGGCGAAACCCACCGTGTCCATGCCCGTTAATCACTCCCGCAAAACCATCGAAACTGCCCTGCTTCGGAGGTAGGTAGTTTCGATGGTGTAGTTTTGCTGGTGTGGTTTCGCTGCTTTTGTGCGAGCAGTGCGCGGCATGGTCCCGGGGGGTTTCGCCTTTGGCTCTACCCACCCTACCGCCCCTTCCTCCTTACCGAATGCCCCCCTACACCCGCTTCTGGAACATTTCTGGCAAGTCCCCACCTGACGAGTGGTATCAAAATGCCATGTTTTGGATGAATGGTAGCCAGCTGGCGACAAAGTGTTGTGATGCAAGTCACATCAGCTAATACTATTTGCCTAAGAGATATCATAAAGCTAGTACCAGAGGCTGGTGCTCGAAGGGGGTTGGTCAGCGGGCCAACCGACAGGCTGCCGGAGGGCCGCAGGAGGCGGGTCGTGGCGCCGGAACGGGTGCCACGCACCCCGGATGCAGGCGGACAACAATGCAGGGATGGTTTATCACCGGGGGAGCAGATCCCGATCAGGCACGTACGGTGCGCCGGGTGTTGTTCGCCATGGTCGCAGGTGGCCTGGCGCATACGCTGGTGTGCTGGATTGCGGCGCAACTGGATTTCTTTCGTGGTGGCTCGGATGTCTTCACCCGGTTGTTCCTGGTGATCTGGGGCGGCCACATCGGTTTTATCCTGTTTACCCTGCTTGGCTTCAATCGTCTGTGTCGTGACCCCTCGCTGACGCTGCCGGTGATCTGGTGGTCGACGCTGGTGTTGCTGGTGTCTGCCTATTACACCGATCAGGTGCGGCTGTGCGTGATGCTGTTGTTCTTTGCCATTTTGCAGACTGGCGTGTTCCGCAGCCGGCGCCGTGACCTGGCCTGGGTCGGCGCTTTCGGCGTGCTGGCCTATCTGGTGATCATCGTGCTGGTGGCGCGCTGGCACCCGGAGGCGGTGGACGTTACCGCCGAATTGATCCAGTGGGCGGCCTTTTTGATGATGACGCTGGCGGTGGTCATCCTGGCCGGCGAAATCGGCATGATCCGCAACAAGCTGGCGCAGCGGAACCGCGATCTTGGCGACATTGTCGACCGTATCCAGCGGCTGGCGGTGCGGGATGAACTGACCGGCCTGTACAACCGTCGCTATGCCATGGAGCGTCTGGCCAAGATTCGTGAAATGGCTGGCCGTGGTGCCTTCGGCGTGGTGGTGGCCTATGCTGATCTGGACCATTTCAAGCAGATCAATGACACCTATGGTCACGGTTTCGGTGACGACGTGTTGCGCCTGTTTGCCCGGCGTGCCGGGGAACTGCTCAGCGGTCGCGATTTCTGCGCCCGTTTTGGCGGCGAGGAATTCCTGATCGTACTGGTGAAGACCGATCTGGAACAGGCGCGGCATGTGCTTGAACAATTGCGCCGCAATCTGGCGGCCGAACGCTTCGACAACGCGCCGGCGCTCAGGGTCACGGTGTCGCAGGGGCTGGCTGACTACACTGCCGGCGAAGCCCTGGAAGACTGGCTGGCGCGCGCTGACGATGCGCTGTATCGCGCCAAGAGCCAGGGGCGCAATCGCACCGTGATTGCCCACCGTGGCCGTCTCGACGGCGCCGACGATGTGCTGCCGGTGCCGGAATAAACGTTGGATGCGTCTGCGGACGTGTCTCGTGCGCTGGCCACGCAGGCTGCGCACAGTGTCTGGGTAAGGGGGGGACATGATTCGTGAGCTGGAGCAGGCGGATGCCCTGTCGCTGGATGACCAGCGGCTGGCGCGTCGCCATGCGCGTACCGCGCTGGCGATCAGCGGCCTGCACACCATGATCTGCCTGTTCTATTTTCAGGGCGGTTACATGGTCGCTGACGGGCCGACGCTGGCAATGCTGCTGGCCGGCTTCTGGGCCGGCAATCTGCTGCTGACGCTGCTGGTATTCTCCGGCCGTTTCCGGCGGCGCCGCGACCCGAGCCTGTCGCTGCCCTGGAACCTGTGGCTGACCACCTCGCTGATGGCCAGCGCCTATTACATGGACGAGTTCCGCATCAGCATTGCCATGCTGTTTTTTGCCGCCATGTTGCTGGCATCGTTCCGGCAGTCGTTGCCGGGGCTGTTGATCATGTCGATTGGTGCGGTCAGCGGTTATCTGCTGGTGCTGGTGCTGGTCTGGCACAACCGCAGCGTGCAGATGAACCTGACACTGGAAATGTTGCAGTGGCTGATCTTCTGCATGGCCTCGGTGAGCTTTGTCATCACGGGTGTCGGCATCAATGCGCTGCGCACCAACCTGACGGCGAAGAACCGGCAGTTGGGCGACGCCTTGATGAAAGTGCGCGAGATGGCGATTCGCGACGAACTCACCGGGCTGTTCAACCGGCGCCACATCATGGAAGTGCTGACGCAGCAGCAGGCGCTGGCGGAATCCGGCGAGTATCGTTTTGCGGTCTGCTTTGTCGACCTGGATCATTTCAAGCGCATCAACGACCGTTTTGGCCATGCGGCGGGGGATGAAGTGCTGCGCCGTTTCGCCGAGATCGCGCGCGCCTCGTTGCGCGAAGCGGACTACACCGGCCGTCTGGGTGGCGAGGAATTCGTGCTGGTGCTGACGCAGAGCGATCTGGAAGGTGCCGCGCAGGTGGCCGAGCGGTTGCGCGTGGCGCTGGCGGGCGAGGATTTCAGTGCGCTGGACCCGGAGTTGTCGGCATCGGTGTCCATCGGCATCGCTGCGTACCGTGTGGGCGAGGAACTGAACGAAACGCTGGCGCGGGCGGACCGCTGTCTCTATCAGGCCAAGACCCGTGGCCGTGATCAGGTCATTACCGAAGAGGCGCTGTCGCTGGCGGTGCCGGCCTAGACCTTGTTCCAATGGCCCGTGATTATGAGCGGAGCTCGTGCTCAATCGCCGTCGCAACGAACTGGTTCAGGCTTTGGCCCCGTGCCTGCGCTGCATCGGCGGCGAATTCATGCAACTCGGAAGGCAGCCTGACCTGGAATTTCCCGGAGTACGATTTGTTGGGCTGGACGCCACGCCTGGTGCACTCATCAAGAAAGACTTTCAGGGAAATTTCACCTTCTTTGCGCAGGGCAGCAACGCTGTCCGCGTAGAAATCAGCCCCGCCGTTCAGCCCGGTGAACTCGCCGCGGAACATCTCGATGGCCGGGTCAAATTGAATGACTGCCCGGTAGCCATTGATGATCATGATGTTGTTCATGGCATGACTCCGTTATCTTCCAGCCACTTGCGAATGCTGGCCACTGCGCCCTTGTCGGTATCCGGCGAAGGATGTGGGCGATGGAACACGCGAATTTCGCCGAACAGAAATATGGCGACACGAGACCCTTCACGCTCCTCAATCTCGGCGCCCAGCGCCAGGAAGAGTGCCTCTATGTCTTTCCATGGCACGCTGCCGGGCGTGGGGCGGCTGAAGAGGCCGGTAAGTGTCCGGTCGTGTTTGCGTTTTATGTCGGAATGGTACTGCTATGTGGTACTGGATTCAATGCGCAGCGGAGCGTCTGCACAGGGAGCAGGGTAAGCGTGCAGCGGGCTGTCAGGGCGCGAGATCCATGCCGAGGGAAAGGCTGGCACGCTTTAGTTGCCAAACAGCACCAGATGTTTGGCGGCGATATCCACGTTCAGCGGCGCGCCAACCTCCACATCCACATGGCTGCCGGTCAGGCAGCTCAACTGTTCGCCATTGTCCATCGCAAGCCGGTAGAGAATATTCGGCCCGGTGAAAACCCGGTGTTGCACGCGTGTGGTGAGTGCACCCTGTTCGGCTGGCACGACGTCTTCGGGACGTAACAGGACATCCACCTGGCTGCCGGCGGGGCGTGTCAGTGGCCGGTGGCTGTGCAGGCGGCCGGCGGCGGTGCTGACGTGGTTGTCGTCGTCGATGATGCCGCGCAAAAAGGCCCCGGCGCCGGCGAATTCCGCCACGAAGCGGGTCGCTGGCGCATGGTAGATGTTATAGGGGCTGTCCCACTGCACCAGTTCGCCCGCGCGCAGGATGCCGACGTGGGTGGCAATGGCGAAGGCTTCTTCCTGGTCGTGGGTGACAATCACGGCGGTGGTGCCTTCCTGCTGCAAAATGGCGCGCAATTCCTGATTGAGCTGGCGGCGCAGGTCGAGGTCCAGGCTGGCGAAGGGTTCGTCGAGCAGAATCAGTGGTGGGCGAGGGGCCAGGGCACGTGCCAGCGCGACGCGTTGTTGCTGGCCGCCGGAGAGTTCGTGCGGGTAGCGGGCCTCCATGCCTTGCAGGCGCACCATCGCCAGGCATTCATCGACCCGTCGCCGGCGTTCGGCGGCACTGACGCGGCGCAGTGCGAAGCCGACGTTCTCGGCCACGGACAGATGCGGGAACAGGGCGTGATCCTGGAACACCATGCCCAGGCCGCGCTGTTCCGGCGGCAGGGTGAAACCGGCGCTCGACGCGCGCTGGCCATTGATGCGAATGTCGCCGCCAGTGAGCGGTTCCAGACCGGCGATGGCGCGCAGGGTAGTGGTCTTGCCGCAGCCGCTGGGACCGAGCAGGCAGGCAATCTGGCCGCGTTCCAGGGTAAAGCTGACGCCACGCACGACCTCGTGCTCGTCGTAGCGGCAATGGATGCGGTCAAGCTGCAGCGGTTGGGAAAGAGGCTGGGACATAGTGCTGGCTCGTCAACGGTGACGGGCCAGCACTATAGCAGAAATCCGCGCTGTCTCAGCCGGTGGGGCCGATCAGCAGGAATTCCAGCAGCGCCTTCTGGGCATGCAGGCGATTTTCCGCCTCATCCCAGACCACGGCGCGCGGGTCGTCGAGCATGTCGAGGCTGACTTCCTCACCCCGGTGCGCCGGCAGGCAGTGCATGAACAGCGCCTGTGCGTCAGCGCGGTCCATCAGCGCGGGGCTGACCTGGTACTGACTGAACGCCTGCATGCGCTGGGCCTGTTCCTCTTCCTGGCCCATCGAAGCCCAGACATCGGTGACCACCAGGTGCGCGCCCTTGACGGCGGCCTGTACGTCACGTTCGATGCGCACGCGGTCGCTGTTCTCCGCGATCAGGTCGGCGCGCGGATCAAACCCTTCCGGGCTGCTGACCACCAGCTCGAAATCGAACTGGCGCGCGGCATTGATGTAGGAGTTGCACATGTTGTTGCCGTCGCCGACCCACACCACGCGCTTGCCCTGGATGCTGCCGCGATGTTCCACGTAGGTCTGGATATCGGCCAGCAGCTGGCAGGGATGAAAATCATCGGTCAGCGCGTTGATCACCGGCACCGACGAATGCGCGGCGAAGGTTTCCACCGTGCTGTGGGCGAAGGTGCGGATCATTACCGCATCGACCATGCGCGACATGACGCGAGCGGAATCCTCAATCGGTTCGCCGCGGCCAAGCTGGGTGTCCCGCGGCGACAGGAAAATGGAACTGCCGCCGAACTGGGTCATCGCCACTTCAAACGAAACGCGCGTGCGGGTGGACGCTTTCTCGAAAATCATGCCCAGGGTGCGGCCACGCAGTACTTCGTGGCGCTGGCCATTGCGCAGCATGGTTTTCAGTTCGATGGCGCGCTGGATCAGGTAGCCGAGCTCGTCGCGGTTGAGGTCACGCAAGGTGAGAAAATGGCGCACGCTCATGCGGCCTCCTGCTGGCGGGCAAACGCCCGCACGGCGGCGACAACGCGCGTCACCAGCGTTTGAATTTCCTGTTCGCTGATCACCAGCGGGGGCAGCAGACGGACCACGCTGCCGGCGGTGACGTTCACCAGCACGCCCTGGGTGCGGGCCAACTGTACGATCTCCGCGCAGTCGCGATCCAGTTGAATGCCGACCATCAGGCCCTTGCCGCGCACTTCGGTGACCATTGGCAGGTCGGCGAGGGCGTCGCGCAGGCCCTGGCGCAGCAGTTCGCCTTTGCGTTTGACTGTCGGCATGACCTGTTCGGACAGGGTCTCCACCACGGTCAGCGCGGTGGCGCACCCGAGCGGGTTGCCGCCGTAGGTGCTGCCGTGGCTGCCGGGGGAAAGCACATCGGCGGCACGGCCTGCGGCCAGGCAGGCGCCAATCGGGAAGCCGTTGCCCAGGCCCTTGGCGGTGGTCAGCACGTCAGGTACCACGCCGGCGCCGACACAGAAGAAATAATCGCCGGTCCGGGCGTTGCCGCTCTGCACTTCATCCAGCATCAGCAGCCACTCGTGCTCATCGCACAGTGCGCGCAGGCCGGGCAGGTAATCGTCTGCCGGCACACGCACGCCGCCTTCGCCCTGGATCGGTTCCACCAGTACGGCGACGATGTTGTCGTGCTCTTTTGCCAAGCCGCGGATGGCATCGAGATCGTTCCACGGCGCGCGCACGAAGCCGTCCACCAGCGGCTCAAAACCGGCCTGGGCTTTCTTGTTGGCGGTCGCGGTCAGCGTCGCCAGTGTCCGGCCGTGGAAGGCGTTTTCCAGCACCACGATGGTCGGCAGGCCGACGCCCCGCCGGTTGCCGTACAGCCGCGCCAGCTTGATGGCGGCTTCGTTGGCCTCGGCGCCGGAGTTGCAGAAAAACGCTTTCTGCATGCCGCTGATCCGGCACAGCATGGCGGCCAGGCGCTCCTGGGCATCAATGTGATACAGGTTCGAGGTGTGCATCAGTGTGCCGGCCTGGCGCGCCAGGGTTCGCGTGACTTCCGGATGGCAATGGCCAAGGTTGCAGACGCCGATCCCGGAAATGGCATCCAGGTAGGCGTTGGCATCGGTGTCAAACAGCCACACGCCTTCACCCCGGGTGAAGGTCAGTGGTTGCCGCGCGTAGGTGGGCATCAGGTAATTGTCGGTCATCCTCGGGCCTTTCCTGCCTGTGTCAGGCATCTGCGAACCGGCGTTGCCGGGTGCGGGTGACCGGTGCGCAAGGCACCGGCCGCCGAAACAAAAAACGGCAGCCAGGGCTGCCGCAAGCGCTCGATAATAGCGGTCCCGGGAGAAGGGTGCAATTATGCGCAGGCGGGTGCACGGGGCACGATTCGTGCGCAGTATGACGTGATCATGTGTACACCGAGTGACTGATCAGGAGACGTTTCATGGATGCGGTGCAACTGAGCATCTTCGCCAATCGCCTGTCCGGTATCTGTGAAGAGATGGGGGCGCTGCTGCGTCGTTGTGCGTTTTCACCGAACATCAAGGACCGGCTGGATTTCTCCTGCGCCATTTTTGATGCTGACGGCGAGCTGTGCGCGCAGGCGGCACATATTCCGGTGCACCTGGGCAGCATGGCCTATGCCATGCGTGATCTGGTGGCCGGCCGGGACTGGCAGCCGGGGGCGTTGCTGGTGGTCAATGACCCCTACCTCGGCGGCACGCACCTGCCGGACGTCACGGTGGTGGCGCCCGTGTTCGGCCAGGGTGAGCGCCCACTGGCGTTTGCCGTGACGCGCGCGCACCACGCCAATATCGGTGCCACCGCGCCGGGTTCCATGCCGGTGTCACGGCATCTGGAAGAAGAGGGCGAGGTGATTGCGCCGCAGTGGTTGCGCCGTGACGGCGCCTGGCAGCAGTGGTTGGTGCAGCGGCTGACCGGCAGCACCGTGGAGCCGGAACGCTCGCCGCGCTTTGGCGATTTCGTTGCACAGGCGAGCGCGTGCGACGCAGGGGCCGGCTGGCTGGCGACGCTGGTCGGTGAACGGGGTGAAGACTGGTTTCAGGAAGGCGTGGCGGCCCTCAACACCTATGGTGAGCGGCTGGCCGGGCAGATGATCGCGGCCATTCCCGACGGCCGCTACCGCTTCGCCGACGTGCTGGATGACGATGGTCAGGGCACGCTGGATATTCCCGTAGTGGTGACGGTGACCATCGCCGGCGCGGGCGCGCAGGTGGATTTCACCGGTACCGCGCCGCAGGTGCCGGGCAATATCAATTGCCCGCTGTCGGTGGCGGCGGCGGCCGTCTATTACTGTTTCCGCTGCCTGCTGCCGGCGGCGGTGCCGGCCTGCGCCGGGCTGTTCCGGCCGATCAGCCTGAGCGCGCCGGAGGGGTCGCTGGTGAATGCCCGGCGCCCGGCGGCGGTGGCTGCCGGCAATGTGGAAACCAGTTCGCGCATCGTCGATGCCGTGCTGGGTGCGCTGTCGCAGGCCATTCCTGCGCGTATCCCGGCGGCCAGCCAGGGCAGCATGAACAACCTGGCCATGGGGCAGCAGGCCGGGGCCGGCCAGCCCGGCTGGGATTATTACGAAACCATGGGCGGCGGCATGGGCGGTTCCTTGCAGGCGCCGGGGCTCAGCGCCGTGCAGACGCACATGACCAATACCCTGAATACCCCGATCGAGAGCCTGGAACGGCATTATCCGCTGCGGGTATGGCGCTACGCCGTGCGCCGGGGCAGTGGTGGCGCGGGCGCACACCCCGGCGGTGACGGGCTGGTACGCGAGCTGGAGTTCCTGGCGCCGGCCCAGGTGACGCTGCTGACCGAGCGCCGCCGCCACGCGCCCTGGGGGCTGGCGGGCGGGCAGCCCGGTGCGCCCGGCGAGAACCTGCTCAATGGCACGCCGTTGCCGGGCAAGGTGAGTGTCCAGGCGCGGCCGGGGGATCGGCTGCGGGTGGCTCCGCCGGCGGCGGCGGGTTTGGCGCGCTTGAATAGCCGGTGGCCCACCTCAATGGAGAGTTGCCGGCACTGTTGATAGACTGGGCGCCCCTGTCCGCCACCGTTTTAGGGTATGAGTCTTATGGACGACGTAATGGAAGTGATCCGCGAGCAGATCGAGAAGAACCCGGTGATCCTGTACATGAAGGGTTCGCCGCAGTTTCCGCAGTGCGGTTTCTCGGCGCGCGCGGTGGAAGTGATGACCGCGATTGGCAAGCCGTTTGCCTACGTGAACATTCTCGAAGCCCCGGAGATTCGCGCCAACCTGCCGAAGTACGGCAACTGGCCGACCTTCCCGCAATTGTGGGTCAAGGGCGAGCTGATCGGTGGCAGCGACATCATTCTGGAAATGCACCGCAGCGGTGAACTGGGCCCGATGGTGGAAGAGGCCACGGCAGCCTGAGCGTGATGTGATCCTGTCACAAGGCCCGGCCGGATAATGCCCGCCGGGCCTTGTTCATTTCAGGTGGTGGTCGTGGCCAATTCGTCATACTTCAGCCGATCAATCACCAGCCGAAAGGCGGAACTGATGTTGCGCCGGCCGGAATAACAGAGGTGGTAGCCGTCGAACGGTGGACACCAGTCAGCCAGTACCCGCCGCAGTGCCCCGTTCTCGATATCCTTGATGACTTCCTGCTCGGTGACAAAGGCAATGCCGTGCCCGGCCTTGGCTGCTTCGATGCAAATGTCGCTTTCACTGAAAATAAAAGGGCCGGAGACTTTTTTCACGATTTCTTCGCCGTCTTTCTCGAATTCCCAGTCGTAGACCGGGGCATGGGCATGGAAGCGCAGCACTAGGCAGGCATGGTGATCCAGGTCATCAGGGTGCGCCGGTGTGCCATGTGTCTGGAAGTAGTGTGGCGTGGCCACCGCGGCCAGGCGGATGGGGGGGCCGATTTTCACGGCGATCATGTCCGGGCCGACAAATTCCCTGAGCCGCACGCCGGCGTCGAAACGCTCCGCTGCCAGGTCGGTGAGGCGGCTTTCCAGGTTCAGTTCGATCTGGATTTCCGGGTAGTCGCGCACGATCTGCGACAGCTTGGGCCAGAGAATGGTGCGCAGTGCCGGTTTGCTGGTGGCCAGCCGCACCAGGCCCTTTGGTGCATCGCCCAGCAACCGCAACTCCTCGATCCGTGAACTGATCATCCCCAGGCCCGGGCGCAGCGCCGCCAGCAGTTTTTCGCCCGCATCGGTGGTGGAGACCCGCCGTGATGTCCGGTTCAGGAGCTTGATGCCCACCGAGGCTTCCAGCCGACGTACCGCATGGCTGACCGCGGATTGTGACAGATCCAGTTGAGCCGCTGCCCGGGTGAAGCTCCGGGCTTCGGCCACGGCCATAAACAGGGCGAGATCGCCCAGTTCTTCGCGCATGGTTGAATGGCCTCCCTTCTGATGCGTTTCGTGAAGCAGCGCCGGATAGATAAAGATTAAATCAATGAAAAACTCGAAGTGATAGGCGGCGAAAAGTCATCTTATACCGCCTTATGCCTCTTTATCTATTCATCCTGTTCATGGCTTCCATGAGTGAAGAGCCGTTGTTGCGCGGCCTCCGGGCGCATAACGTTTGTGCATGACATTGCCGTCCGCACCGGCGGGCGGGCCGGTCCCCTTGCACGGACGGAAAAGTAAATGGCAGCACAAGTGGGTGGCGAAACCGCGGACCACAACCCCGTACCACAGCGCGCGGACGCCGTGCCGGCATACTGGAGTGCGGTATTCGCCATGACGCTCTGCGTGTTTGCGCTGATCGCGTCGGAGTTCATGCCGGTGAGTCTGCTCACCCCCATTGCCGGCGCGCTGCGTATTACCGAGGGGATGGCCGGGCAGGGCATTGCCATGTCGGGGGCCTTCGCGGTGCTGGCCAGCCTGTCGATTTCCGTGCTCGCTGCGGGCGTGGACCGCAAGACGCTGCTGCTCGGGCTGACGGCGTTGATGGGGCTGTCCGGCGTGCTGGTGGCCATGGCGCCCGGCTATGTCACCTATATGGCCGGCCGTGCCCTGATCGGGGTGGTGATCGGCGGCTTCTGGTCATTGTCCGCCGCGGTGGCGATGCGTCTGGTGCCGCAGAGAGAGGTGCCCCGGGCGCTGGCCGTGTTCAATGGCGGCAATGCGCTGGCGATGGTGCTGGCGGCGCCGCTCGGGGCTTATCTGGGCGCGGTCATTGGCTGGCGCGGCGCCTTCCTGTGCCTGGTGCCGGTGGCGCTGATCGCGCTGCTCTGGCAGTGGCACAGCCTGCCTGCCATGCCGGTGCGCAAACGTCCCGTCGCGGCGGGCGGTGCGCGCAGTGTGTTCGGGTTGCTGCGCCGGCCTGTGGTGCGCCTGGGCATGCTCGCGGTCGGTGGCCTGTTCATGGGCCAGTTTGTGCTGTTCACCTATGTGCGGCCGTTTCTGGAAACCGTGACACAGGTGGACGTGACCACGCTGTCGCTGATCCTGCTGATGACAGGGGTTGCCGGTGTCGTGGGCACCGCCCTGATCAATGCCGTGCTCAGGCAGGGGTTTTACCGGACGCTGCTGGGTATTCCGCTGCTGATGGCCGCCATTGCCGTCCTGCTGACCGCGCTGGGCGCGCGTACCGGCGTGGTGGTGGGGCTGCTGGGTGCCTGGGGCCTGATTGCCACGGCGGCGCCCGTGGGGTGGTGGGCCTGGGTGGCGCGGACCTTGCCGGAGGAGGCCGAGGCGGGCGGCGGGTTGATGGTGGCGGTCATTCAGTTGTCCATCGCGCTGGGTGCCACATTGGGCGGGCTGCTGTTCGACAGCAGCGGTTATCAGGCCACGTTCATTGCCAGCGCCCTGATCCTGGTCTGCGCTGCCGCGCTGGCCTTGCTGACGGCGCGCGCTGCATCCGTGGTGGCGGCATGACCGGGGCAAGTGGCGGGATGAGGGGCCGGATGTGTATTGCCCTGATGACGCTGGTGGCGATGCTGGCCGGTATGCCGGCGCTGCTCAGCGGCGATCAGTCAGTGCGTAATGAGGAGGAGGGCAGCACCATGCACACCATTCGCATCACGTTCGACGAGGGTGCGGCGGAGCGCCACGCCATCATCGCCACGCTGGAAGATAACGCCACGACGCGGGATTTCATGGCGTTGCTGCCCCTGGCTCTGACGCTGAAAGACTACGCTTCGACCGAAAAGGTGGCCGATTTGCCCGGCACGCTTTCGACACAGGGGGCACCCGCCGGGTTTGAACCTGCCACCGGTGACCTGACCTATTACGCTCCCTGGGGCAACCTGGCGATTTTCTATCGCGATTTCAGTTATTCACGCGGGCTGGTGCATCTGGGACGGATTACCGACGGCCTTGAGCATCTGCACTTTTCCGGATCACGACGCGTCACGATAGCGCGTGCCACGGCAGCGACGCAGCCATAGCACCCGGCACGCCGGCCATGCGAGGGCGGCAGGAAAAAGGAGAACGATGATGAACGCGATCTTTCTGAAAACGGCACTCTTTGCAGCGATGTTATCCACTGCCTGCGCAGCGGTGGCCGAGCCGCCCGCGCAGCAGATCAGACGCGCCGGTTCCCAGGCGTCGGTTGCCGGGCCGGCGCAGGTGTTTACCGGCGCGGTGCGTGTCGATCCCCTGTTCCCCGGCACGGGCGACATCAATGCGTCGGGCGCCTACGTCACGTTCGAGCCGGGTGCCCGTTCGGCCTGGCATACCCACCCCAAAGGGCAACACATCATCGTCACCCAGGGCGTGGGGCTGACGCAGGAATGGGGGCAGCCGATCCAGCGGATCAGGCCGGGCGATGTGGTGTGGTGTCCTCCGGGCGTGAAGCACTGGCACGGCGCGGCGGCCGAGACCGGCATGACACATCTGGTCGTCACCGGGCAGAACGAACAGGGCGACAATGTCACCTGGATGGAAAAAGTCAGCGATGCGCAGTACCGGGGACAGCCCGCACCTGACGCGACGAGCCGATGAGGTGCGGACATGAACCGGATACGTTTTCCCGCCCTGCTGCTCATTGCGGCCCTCTGCGCCGCGCTCTCTCCCGTCTGGGGACAGGCACCGCACAGCACACAACCGGAGGTGGCCACCATGCACGAGGAACAGACGCTTACCGCACGTCAGCAGGCGATCGTCGCCGTCGCCGCCCATGCCGCCGCGGGTGACTTGCCCGCATTGAAGACGGCGCTGCACCAGGGGCTGGACGCCGGCCTGACCGTGAATGACGGCAAGGAAGTGCTGGTCCAGCTTTATGCCTACGCGGGGTTTCCCCGCAGCCTGAATGCACTGGGTGTGCTGATGGCGGTGGTGGAAGACCGCCAGCAACAGGGCCTGCGTGATGACGCCGGTGTGACACCGCGCCGCCCGATTCCGCAGGGCGACGCCTTGCTGGCGGCGGGCACCGCCAACCAGACGCGGCTGGTGGGCAGCCCGGTGCAGGGCGCCCTGTTCGAGTTCGCGCCGGCCATTGATGAATACCTGAAGACCCATCTGTTCGGCGACATCTTTGCCCGCGACAACCTGAGCTGGGCGGACCGGGAAATCGCCACCATCGCCATGCTGGCCGCCATCGACGGGGCCGGGCCGCAGTTGCAGGCGCACATTGGCATGGGCATGAACACCGGGCTGACACCGGCACAACTGCACCAGTTGGCCGATGTGCTGGCCGAGCACGTGAACGCCGGGACGGCGCAGCGCACTCGCGCGGCGCTGGCACAACATACACAGCGGTGACGCGTGGCCATGACAGCATGGCGTGCGCCGTAACGTATCAGCAACGGAGAAATCAGCATGAGCAAACAGATTGAAACGCGCGGTGAGGGCGAGCCGGATGCCGGCCGCCGTCATCTACTGAAAATGACAGGAGCAGGTATCGCCGCCATGAGCATTGGATCAGCCATCAGTACACCCGCTTTCGGTCACTCATCCGCACAGCTCAGTGATGAGTGGGACAAGACATTTGAAAAGAGCGACAAGGTCGATCATCGCAAGGTCACTTTCCAGAACCGTTACGGTATTACGCTGGCGGCGGATCTGTATCAGCCGAAAGAACGCGGTGCGCGGCTGCCGGCCATTGCCGTCAGTGGCCCGTTCGGCGCGGTGAAGGAGCAGTCCTCCGGCCTGTACGCGCAAACCATGGCCGAGCGCGGATTCGTCACGCTGGCGTTTGACCCCTCCTACACCGGGGAAAGCGGTGGCCAGCCACGCCATGTGGCGTCGCCGGATATCAACACCGAGGATTTCAGCGCGGCAGTGGATTTTCTCGGCCTGCTGCCCGAGGTCGACCGTGAGCGGATCGGCATTATCGGTATCTGCGGCTGGGGTGGCATGGCACTGAATGCCGCTGCGGCGGACAAGCGCATCAAGGCGGTGGTGGCCAGCACCATGTACGACATGAGCCGTGTCATGGCGCGGGGCTACAACGACAGCCTGAGCCAGGAAGAGCGCACGAAGACGCTGGAACAACTGAGCCGGCAGCGCTGGAGCGATGCGGAAAACGGCCAGCCGGCGGTGGGCCCGGTTTCCCTCGAGTTGCAGGGCGGCGAGCCGCAGTTTGTCGTGGAGTATGCGGGCTATTACAAATCGAAGTCGCGTGGTTTCCATCCGCGCTCGATCAATTCCAATGCCTCCTGGACGCTCACCAATCCGCTGTCGTTCATGAACATGCCGCTGCTGACCTACATCGACGAGATTTCGCCGCGCCCGCTGTTGCTGGTGCATGGTGAAAAGGCGCACTCGCGTTATTTCAGTGAGACGGCCTATGCGGCGGCGGCGGAACCGAAGGAACTGGTGATCATCGAGGGCGCCAACCATGTGGACCTTTATGATCAACCGGACAAGATTCCGTTTGCCAAACTGACCACGTTTTTCCAGGAAAACCTGTAATCCGGCACGACAATGGTGAAGGCGGTTCGTGGCCGCCGGGACGGATACCCGATCAGGAGAATGCCTCATGATGCTCAACAGAAACGGTTCGCAAGCCTCCATGCCTGGCCCGGCCGAGTGTTTTACCGGCCAGGTGCGTATCGACCCGATTCATTTGCAGGCCCAGGCGCCTTCGCGCATCACCTCCGCGCTGGTGACCTTCGAGCCGGGTGCCAGGACAAACTGGCATACCCATCCACTGGGGCAGTTGCTGATCGTTACTGCCGGCAAGGGCTGGACGCAATGTGAAGGCGAGGCGCGGGTGGAAGTCAGTGCGGGTGACTCCATCTGGTGCCCGCCCGGACACAAGCACTGGCATGGCGCCACCGACCGCACGGCCATGAGCCACATCGCCGTGCAGGAAATGCTGGATGGCAGCAACGTGACCTGGCTGGAGCCGGTCACCGAGCCGCAGTATCTGGAAGGCTGATGCGGTGAGCGCCGCGTCCGTGCCCGCCGTGCCCGACAGCACGGCGCGCGCCACCCTGATGGCAGCGCTGCTGGGTTTTTTTGTCATCACGCTGGATGCGGTGGTGGTGAATGTGGCGCTGCCGACCCTCGGCCACGAACTGGACGCTGGCATCACCGGCCTGCAATGGGTGGTGGACGGCTACACCCTGGCCTTTGCCGCGCTGCTGCTGTCCGCCGGTGCGCTGACGGATCGGCTGGGGGCCCGGCGCGCGTTTGGCGGCGGCGTGGTGGTGTTTGGGCTGGCCTCGCTGGCCTGTGGTGCCGCGCCGGACCTGGCTACCCTGATCAGCGCCCGTTTTGCCCAGGGCGTGGGGGCGGCAGTCATGATGCCGTCGTCCATGGCGCTGGTCCGGCAGGCCTACAGTGACCCGGTGAAGCAGGTGCACGCCATCGCCCTGTGGGCGATGGGCGGCGCGGTGGCCGCCACCGCCGGCCCGGTGATCGGCGGTGTGCTGGTCGCGTTTGACTGGCGCTGGATTTTTCTCGTCAACCTGCCGGTGGGGTTGCTGACACTGGCTTGCCTGAGCCGGGCGCGGCCCTCGCCGAAACGCTTCGCGCCCTTTGATGGCTGGGGGCAACTGACTGCCATGGTGGCCATGGGCGCGCTGATCTACGGTGCCATTGATGTCGGCCGCCATGATACCCACGGTGCCCTGGCGCTGGCTGCCCTGGCCATTGCCGCGGTGGCGTTTGCGCTCTTTGTCATGCTGCAACGGCGCGCTGCCCACCCCATGGTGCCGCCCGCGGTGTTGCAGTCCCGCAATGCCCGGGTGTCCATGGTGGTGGGCTTTACCTTCATGGTCGGCTACTTCGGTTTGCCGTTCGTGATGAGCCTGTACTTTCAACAGGAGCGGGGGCTTTCCGCTGCGGCGACTGGCGTGGCGTTTCTGCCGATGATGCTGATCGGGCTGGTCCTCACGCCCTTCACCTCGCGCCTGGTGCAGCGCTTTACCGCCAAACGGCTGATCACCAGCGGTCTGCTGTGCATGGCGTTTGGCCTGGTGGCGATCGCCGTCTTGCCGGCCACGGCGCCGGTCTGGTGGCTGTCGGCGATGATGGTGCTGGTAGGGCTGGCCGGCCCGCTGATTGCCCCGCCGGTGACCGCGATACTGCTCAGCAGCGTACCGCATGCGCTGACCGGCACCGCCAGCGGTGTGTTCAATACCAGCCGCCAGGTGGGTGGTGCGCTGGCCGTGGCGGTGTTCGGTGCCTTGCTGGCGCAATCGCCGGGTTTCATGGCCGGGTTGCGGACCAGCCTGGTGGTGGCGGCCGCAGTGGCCTTGATCACGGCCGCCATCAGCCTGCGTTTACAGCCGCCCACGGCACAGCACGGAAGGGTTTGAGCTAAAGCCCGCCCCCCGGCATTCAGACCGGCGGAATCTTCGGTTTGACGATGGCCAGCATGGCCGGCAGCAGTGTCAGGTTGGCCAGCAGTGCCACCAGCATCGCCAGGCTGGTGAGTGCGCCGAAGTAGACGGTCGGGTTGAAGTTCGACACCACCAGGATCGAGAAGCCGGCGATGATGGTCAGTGAGGTGTAGTAGATCGCGGTGCCGATGGAGCCGTGGCAGCGACGCATGGTGGCCAGGTAGTCCTGGTCTTTCGGGAATTCCTCGCGGAAGCGGTGGATGTAGTGGATCGAATCGTCCACGGCGATACCGATGGTGATGGCGGCGATGGTGATGGTCATGATGTCCAGCGGCAGGCCGATCCAGCCCATCAGGCCGAGGATAAAGGCGGCGCTGAACAGGTTCGGCAGCATGGCGATCAGCGAAATGCCCGGTGAGCGGAACAGCACCAGGAACATCACGAAGATGGCCAGGAACACGAAGCCGAGTGTCTTGATCTGCGAATCGAACAGGCTTTGCAGCATGTTGTTGTAGAGCACCATGGCGCCGGTCAGTTGCACCTGGTCCGGGGCAAGGTCGAAGTTTTCCTGCAGGTCGTGTTGGATCTTCTGCAGCAGGTCGTTGCGGTTCAGGTTCTTGTCGGAGTCGATCACGCGCACGCTGATGCGCACCTGATTGCCGTCCTCGGACAGATACGGCCGCACCAGTTGCCCGCGCAGATCTTCCGGCACAAAACTGGCCAGCAGCATCAGGTCCACGTAGCTCAGTGGGCCATTGTTGATCATCTTCGCCACTTCGTAGGTCGAGGCGATGGACAGCACCTTGCCGGTTTCCGGCAGCGACTCCAGGTAGTGCTGGATTTCCAGCAGTTGTTCCAGCCGTTGCGGCGTGTACCAGTAGGCGTTTTCCAGCGGGTCGGTCTGGGCATCGCCGGCGAACGGGTCGGCGAACGGGTCATCGCCGAAGCCTTCATCACCGCCTTCGTCGTCACCGAAACCTTCGCTGAAGGGATCGGCGAACGGGTCATCGTCCAGGGTGCGGGGCTGGTAGTCCGCCGGCGCATTGATGACGATATCCAGCGGCGTGGTGCCGCCCAGGTTGCGGTCGATCTCGACCATGCCCTGGTAGATTTCCGTGTCTTTCTGGAAGTAATCGATAAAGCGGTTTTCCACCGTCAGGCGGGTGGTGCCGATCAGCGACACGATCACGATCAGGGCGCAGGCGACCAGCAGCTTGATGCCGTGGCCGCGATTGAAATCGGCAATGCGCAAAGTGGCGCGGCGGGTGAAATCGCGCAGTGTCTGCGGTGGCTGCTTTGGCAACAGTGCCAGCACCGCCGGGAACAATACCAGGCACAATATCAGCGCCAGGCCGATGCCGATGGTCATCATCCAGCCGAAGTCGATGACCGGGCGGATACCGCTGAACACCAGCGAGGAGAACGCCACCATGGTGGTCAGGCTGGTGTAGATCACCGGGCGCAGCATATGGCCCATGGTGTCGCGCACCAGGGTGGGCTGGCCGGCGTCTGGCTGTTCCACCTGCAGTTCGCGATAGCGCACGATCAGGTGGATGGTCATGGACATGGTGATGATCAGCAGCAGCGAGACGAAGTTCGAGCTGATGACGGTGACTTTCCAGTCCATCAGGCCAAGCCAGCCGGACACCCACAGCACGGTCAGGCCACAGCACAGCATCGGCAGGGCAATCCAGCGCGGGCGGCGGAAAATCACCAGCAGCGCCAGGATCAGGAACAGCGTCACGCCGATGCCGAACACTTCCAGGTCGCTGCGTACAAAACCGACGGCATCCGAGGCGATCATCGGGGCGCCGCCGAGGAACAGCCGTGCGCTGTCGCGGTGCTCATCCATGAGGGCGCGTATGGTGGCAATTTCCGCGGCGCTTTCCGCTTGCCGCTTTGCCGAGTAGTCGCTGAATTCACGGCTGGCGCGGGCAAGCTCGCGCTGGCCGGCGTCATCCAGTTCACCGGCGCGTTCCTGGTCGCGCAACGCGTTGCGCTGGTTGAGCAGCCGGTAATAGGTTTCGTCGCGTTCGAAATTGATCAGCAACGCGGTGGTGTCGCCGGCACGGTTGACCAGCAGATCACGATAGAGCGGGCTGCCGCCGGTAAACTCCTGCTTCGCCAGCGACAGGTCGGCGTCCTCATCACGCAGGGTACTGTAGCCATTGGCCAGATCGCTGAAACGCACCTGCGGGCTGAACAGCAGCGGTACGTCGAGCATGGAGTACACCGACGCCACTCTTGGCAATTCACTCAGGCTGCTTTGCAGGGTGGCGAGATCCTGCAGGGCCTCGCGGCTGAACAGCGCGCTGCGCGTCGGCTCGTAGGTGATGATCAGGAATTCGCTGCCGCCGTAGCGTTTGGACACCTCGCGATAGAACTCCAGTGCCTTGTCATTTTCCAGAATCAGCGAGTCGGCGGAGGCATCCAGCCGAAAGTGGCGGCTTTCCCAGGCAGCGTAGCCGGACACCAGCAGTGCCAGGAGCACCCAGATGACGGGGTGTTGCAGAACCAGGCGCTGGTACAGCGCAAACAGGGTTTTGGTCACGGGTTGATCCTTACTCGCTGGTGGGGCGGGGCCGGCGGCAGTGCCACCGGGTACAGACCTCAGAACATGGCCGCCAGTTCACGCGCGAAGCGTTCATTGAAGGCGCGCAGGCGACGTGTCACTGGCAATGTCAGCAGGCTGATCACGCCCTCTGACCATTCTTCGTGGTGAATGTGGCAACTGCCGCCTTCCACCGGGGTGAAGGTAAAGCGGTGCAGCATGCGTGCCATGGGCAGGTTCACGCCCCAGGTGATGCGATGGTCAGGCTCGAATTCCAGAATCGGTACGATCAGGGGCGCTGCAGGCAGGCCCGGCAGTTTCGGTGCGAACATCAGCAGGGCACCGCGGCGCCAGTCGCCGTTGAGCAGGCGCGCGCTGGCGATGACGCTGGACCAGTCGGCCCAGTCCTGCACATTGCAGAAGAAACGGAACGCCTGGGCGGGCGGTACGGCGGCCTCGGTGACCATGTCGGCGTAGTAGCGTTTGAACATAAACATTCCTGTGCGTGTTATTTCCTGATGTCCTGCTCCCCGTCAGGGGTGACCACCTGCTCTCCGTCAGGGGTGACCAAGAGTACCGAACCCGCCGTGATGCGGCCAGCAATGCCCGGGGCGGGCTGTTGACCGAGCGGCACCGCTGTCATAGCGTCAGCCACGAAGGGTTCTGCCCGGATCAGGAGCGCACTGCCGCATGTGGAGCAATCTGTTACCGGCCTCGGTCTTGCCGGGCCTGCTCGAACTGGCCATGAAGGGCCGCCTGAATATCCAGGCGATGTTCGAACGGGTCGGCATTGACCCGGACAGCGTCGGCCGGCGCGACCAGTACATCAGTCTGGCACAGCTGGATGCCGTGCTGAGTGAAGCCTTTACGGCGGTGGAGCATGAGCCTTTTTTCGGGCTGCGTGTGGGCCGTGACAACCATTACGGCAACCTGGACCTGCTCGGCAACCTGATGGCCACGGCCAATACCCTGGGCGAAGCCCTGACATTGCTGCTGCACTACAAGAACCTGATGGTGCCTTACATGCAGCTTTCGCTGGATCAGGTTGACGGCGGCGTGCGGCTGGCCGGCAGTTCTGACGGCAGCCTGAATTTTACCCGTCTGCGCGCCCACAACGAGGCGGTGGTGGCGACCATGGTTGCCATCGGCCGCTCGCTGACCGGTGACCGGCTGGGGCTGCTGGCGGTGGAGTTCTGCCACAGCGCGCCGCCGGATACGGCGCCCTACGACGAGTATTTCGCGGTGCCGCAGCGGTTCGACCAGCCGGAAAACGCCATTCTCGTGCAGCCGCAGACGTTGAACCTGCCGCTGGCCGGCGCCTACCCTGACTACCATCAGCGGCTGCGGCGCCAGGCGGACCGGCTGCTGGCGAGCCTGAGCAGGGCGCAGGGCATGGCCATGCAGGTGCGCAACGTGCTGGCCCAGCGCCTTGGTGGTGACGACACGGCCATCGCTGACGTGGCGGCGGCGCTGAATCTCAGCGCACGCACCCTGCAGCGGCGGTTGCGTCAGGAGAACGTCAGCTTCGCCGGCCTGCGGGATGCCGTGCGGCACGACTATGCGCGCCACGCATTGCTGGCGGACGATTGCGACATGGAGCAACTGGCAACCGACCTGGGGTTCTCTGACATTGCCAATTTCTACCACGCGTTCAAACGCTGGGAAGGCTGCGCGCCGGGGGAATACCGGCGCCGCCATCGCTGATCACACGTCGACAGCCCGCTGGGGGCCGGTTACGCTGGCCAGCCGACCTGATGCTGCCCGGAGAGCGCCACGCCATGGCCGAAGCCACTTCGTCCGCCGCACGACGCGGTTGCCTTTATGTGCATGGCGGCCACGCGTTGATGGTGGGGTGTGCGGTGGACAACCAGCCGCATGCGCACTACAACGCGTCCATCCTGGTGGCCACCGGCAAACCGTTTCTGTTTCGTCATGATGATGCTCCCTGGCAGGAAAGCACCGGCCTGTGTGTGGCGCCTTGCGTGCCGCAGCAGTTGCGTACCCAGGACGACGGTGTGCTGATCATGCAGGTGGACCCGGACGGCCGCGCCTATCGGGGTTTCGGCGGCCGTTTTGCCGGCCGGCCGGTGGTCCCGCTCAGTGAGAGCGAGCGGCGCGGTATTCTCGCCGGTGTGCCGGGCGGCGCCTGGAACGGTGTCGAGGCGATGCGCTTCTTCATGCATGTGGTGCAGGTGCTCGGGCGCTTGCCGTTGCCGCCGCTGGTGCGGGACCGGCGCGTGGAACGGGTGCGGCGCCTGCTCGTGGCCGGGCTGGAGCAGCCGCCACCGGTGCAGGCGCTGGCCGCGTCGGTGGCGCTGTCGGTGTCGCGGCTGCAGCATCTGTTCAAGCAGGAGCTGGGTTTGTCGCTGAGCCACTATCTGTTGTGGCGGCGTGTGCGCGACACGGTGCAGCGCGTGCAGGCCGGCATCTCCCTCACGGAAGCGGCACTGCATGCCGGGTTTGCCGATTCAGCGCATTTCAGCCGGACCTTTCGCCGCATGTTCGGCCTGCCGCCGTCATCGCTGCTGAAAGACAGCAGCAGCGTTCAAGTCGAAATATTGCCGGATGATCGATGATGTCTCGCGTTCACCACGCAGTGGGTGAACGCGAGAGTTTTGCCATGCTGAAGTGGGGATATTCCTTTGGAATATCCCCTTTTTTGTGGCATCCCCGCCGTAAATAGCTCCCGTAGGGTGGGTAGAGCCAAAGGCGAAACCCACCGGGTCCATGTCGCACACTGCTCGCACAGAATCATCGAAACTACCCACTTCCCAAGCCGGGCGATTTCGATGATTTTACGGCAGTGATCAATAGGTATTTTGATGATTTTACGGGAATGGTTGACGGGCGATTCCGATGATTTTCTCAGAAGTGGATAACGGGTTATTTCGATGATTTTGCGGGAGTGATTAATGGGCATGGACGTGGTGGGTTTCGCCTTTGGCTCTACCCACCCTACGGGACATTGGTTGTGATTACAGGTGGGCAGACGTGGTTTTCAGGGTCGTGTCGTCCAGTGATTTCAGCAGCGCGGCGCTGTGCCGGATGATCGGCAGCTCATGCCGGAAGAAGAACTCGCAGGCCAGTATTTTCCCTTCAAGGAAATCCGCGTCCGTGTCGCTGGCGCGGGGATGTTTCTCCGAGGCTACCTGTGCCTGCTTCAGCCACATCCAGCCGACGCAGAGGTGGCCGATCAGCGTGAGGTAATGGCTGGCGTTGGCCAGGCCCAGCCGGATTTCGCCACGGGCCAGTGCCTGGCCGAGTGTGGCGGTGGTGTCGCCGGCCAGGTGCAGGTAGCCCTGCATCTCGACCGCCAGCGGCTGCAGGCGCGGGTTATCGCGCAATGTGTCCAGGGTGGCGGTGATGCGTTGCGCCAGCAGGGTCAGCGCCGCGCCACCCTGCATCATCGCCTTGCGGCCAAGCAGGTCCATGGCCTGGATGCCGTTGGTGCCTTCGTGGATCGGGTTGAGGCGATTGTCGCGGTAAAACTGCTCCACCGGGTATTCGCGCGTGTAGCCGTAGCCGCCGAGAATCTGGATCGCCTGTTCGTTGGCGCGCAGGCACCATTCCGACGGCCAGGCCTTGATGATGGGCGTCAGGAAGTCCAATAGCAGGGCGGCGTCCTGCCGGATTTTTTCCTCGGGGGCGTGGGCTTTCTCGTCCACCAGACGGGCGCCATAGAATGCCAGCGCCTGGGCGCCCTCGGTCCAGGTTTTCTGTTGCAGCAGCATGCGGCGGATATCGGCGTGTTCGATCAGCGGCACGGGCGGTGCGTCCGGGTTTTTCTGGTCCGGGTGGCGGCCCTGGGTGCGTTCGCGCGCGTATTCCAGTGAATGAAGGTAGCCGGCGTAACCGAGCATGGTGGCGCCCAGCCCGACGCCGATGCGGGCCTCGTTCATCATGTGGAACATGTTGGCCAGCCCTTCGTTCTCGCGCCCGACCAGATAGCCGATGCAGCGGCCCTGCTCGCCGAATTTCAGGAAGGTGTTCACGGTGCCGCGATAACCCATCTTGTGATTCACGCCGGCCAGTTGCACATCGTTGCGCTCGCCGAGGCTGCCGTCGTCGTGCACATGGTATTTCGGCACCAGGAACAGGCTGATGCCACGCACGCCGGCGGGTGCGTCCGGCAGCCGGGCCAGCACCAGATGGATGATGTTCTCGCCCAGGTCGTGCTCACCCCCGCTGATCCACATCTTGGCGCCTTCGAGCAGGTAGTGGCCCTCGGGTTGTCTGATCGCGCGGGTGCGCAGATCGCCCAGGGACGAACCGGCCTGGGGTTCGCTCAGGCACATGGTGCCGTAGAAGCGGCCGGCGATGATCGGGTCGCGGTACAGCCGCTGCTGTGCCGGCGTGCCGTGGGCACTGAGCAGGTTGGCCACGCCTTTGGCCAGCATCGGGTAGGCGAAGGTGGACACGTTGGCGGCTGAGAAACAGGCGCTGGCGGCGCTGTCGATCAGGAAGGGCAGTTGCATGCCGCCCTGGTCGCTGTCCGCCATGGCACTCATGAAGCCGGCTTCGACATAGGCATCCAGTGCCTGTTTCACCTCGGGAATCAGTATCACCCGGCCGTCCTCGAAGCGCGGCTCGTTCAGGTCGGCCTTGCGGTTGTGCGGCAGGAAGGTGTCCAGCGCCAGGTCGTGGGCCAGGTCGAGCACCGCATTGAAGGTGTCGCGGCTGTGGTCACCAAAGCGTGGCCAGCGGGTCAGGGCGTCGGCGTTGAGCACGTCGTAGAGCAGAAAATCCAGATGGCGGCGGTGCATGATCGGGCTGTCTGACATCACTTTGCCTCTTCTTGTCATCGGGCGTGTGAGGGGAAGGCGGGGATCAGTGTGGGCCTGAGTGTAGCGCAGTGGCCGGGATGGAAAATTATTTTTTCGGCGCGGTGAACTTATTCGCAAAGGGGGTGGTCATAATTTTCAGTAACCCGGCGGCCGTCTCCTCCGACGGGTTATGCCGAACATGGCTGATTCTGTGATTGGGTTTGTTTGAGTGATCCTCCCCTTAGAGCGCCGTCCCGTGACGGCGCTTTTTTTATGTGCGCGGCGGGCGCTTCTGGCAGATATGCCTTGCTGTGTGCGCTGTGTCTTGAGCCGTTTTTCTGATGTCTTTTTGATGCCTTTCGGCAATCAGTACAGGTCGCGACGATATCGGCCTGCGCTGATCAGTGTGTCCACCGCGTCATCACCGAGCAGGGTGCGGAGGGTGTGGTCGACGCCGTGCCCCATGCCGGTGAGGCTCCCGCAGACCAGTATCGTGGCGCCCCGCGCCAGCCAGTCGCGCAACGTGCCCGCCGAGGCGGCCAGCACATCCTGCACATAGCGGTATTCCCCTGCGTCACGCGAGAACACCTGGTCCAGCCGTTGCAGGTGCCCGTGTGCCAGCCAGCTGTCCAGCTCCGCCTGATGGAAACGGTCGAACGCGTGCGTCCGTTCGCCGAACAGCAGCCAGTTGTCGTGCCGGCCCTGCTGCGCCCGTTCACGCAGGTGCGCGCGCAGGCCAGCCAGCCCGGTGCCGGCACCGATCAGGACCAGCGGGGTGTCGCTGCCATGAAAGGCGGGGTTGCGACGGATGCGCACGGGCAGGGCGTCTTGTTCGCTGGCCTGGGCCGTGAGCCAGCCGGAGCCGGCACCGAGGCGGCCGTCCGGGTGCTGTACCTGCCGGACCAGTAAATCAATGCCACCGTCCCCGGGTACGGAGGCGATGGAATACTCCCGCGTCAGCGCGGGCTGTCCCGGCAGTGCGATTTCGAGGATGTCGCCGGCCTGCCAGTGCAGTGGCACGGCCGGTTTCAGGCGCAGGTGAAACGCGGGGGCGGCGGGGCTGCCGGGGTTGAGTGGGCGCCGCTCGGTCAGGTGCGCGGTGGTCCAGGGCACGGCGTCGGCCTGGCGGGCCTCGGCGGCGCCCAGGTGGCGCAGGTGCGCCTGCCACGCGGCCAGTGTGTCGCGGTCGCTGTCGTCGGCATTGAGCCGGTCGAACAGCGGCACGGCACCCTGTTGTTGCAGCCAGTCATCCAACTGGTGACCAAAGCCGCAGAAATGCGTGTAGCTGCGGTCACCCAGCGCCAGTACGCCGCAGTGCAGGTGGCCGAGATCCTGCGTGCTGGCCAGCACGCGGCGGGCGAACAGTGCGGCGTTGTCCGGCGGGTCGCCCTCGCCATAGGTGCTGGCGATGAACAGCGCGCGCGCGCACGCCTGCAGCCGTGCGGCATCGACCTCGTTCAGCGGCAGCACCTCGACGGCGATGCCACCCTCGGCCAGTTGTGTGGCCGCCTGCCAGGCGAGTTGCTCGGCGGTGCCGGTCTGGCTGGCGTAGGCGATCAGCGTGGCCGGCCCTCCCGCTTGCCGGCCGAGCAGTTGCTGTAGTCGGCGCTGCGCCTGCCGGGGCTGCCAGAGCAGCCAGTAGCTGCAGGCCGCCAGATACAGCAGCACGACCAGCGTGGCGCTGACGGCCGGGTTGCGCAGCCAGGGGCTGTCGCCGAGGGCGGTGATGGTCAGCAGCAGGGCAGCAGCGCAGAGCCAGGGGAACGGGTGACGGAACATCGGTCAGCCAGGTTGGTGCGGGCCGTGGCCGGCCCGCGGCGGGTTACTGGGGCAGGACTTCGAAGGTACCGGTGTAGCTGGCGCGGCGGCTGGCGTTCGGGATCGACGATTTGTCGTCCTGCAGCTCGGCGCTCAGCCAGTACATGCCGGCGGCCGGCCAGGTCAGGCTGAAGCGCCCCTGTTTGTCGGTGCTGGCGGTGATCTCGTCCTGCTGGTTGCGGTAGCGCATGCCGCCGGGGATGACTTCCACCTCAGCGGCGGCCGCCGGTTCGCCGTCGATCAGCAACTGGAAGGTGGCCTCTTCCCCGGCAAACAGGTCGTTCGGGTGGGTGACCGGTACCAGCTCCAGGCCCTTGCCGGTCGGGGTGAACACCTCCAGGGTCGGCGCGCCGGCGGTCACGTAGGTTTCCAGGCGGCGGGCGCTCTCGATGATGCGCACGTTATCGGCACCGGCCGGGATGGCATCCTTCAGGCCATCGGCGTCGCCGCGCCAGCGTTTGCGCTCGCCGTTTTCTTCCCACATGGCGATCACGAAACTGCCGGCGGAGCTGACCTTGTAGGTGCCGCGCTGGGTCAGGTTCAGGTCGAAGGTGCTGCGGTATTTGCCGGTGTGGGCATTCTGGATCTCTGCCGCGCTGCCGTCCGGTGCGGTCACCGTCAGGTGGGTCAGCGGCATGGCGTGATAATCCGGGTGGAAAATGTCGTTGGAGATGGCGGCGTCAAAGGTCACCCAGGGATTGTCACTGGACAGCGCGGTGGCCGCCGGCACGATCCAGGCGCGGTGGGCCTGGGCGGTGAGCGGCAGGGCCAGGCCGGCCATGGCCAGGGCGACGGGCAGCAGGCGGGTGGCAACAGGCTTCTTCATGCGGGGGTCTCCAAAATTCAGGGGGTGATGTCCAGGCGGACGCCGCCCAGTTCAGTGTCACCGGTGACGCTTTCGCTGAAGGCGCCGGTCACCGGCCAGGTAAAGGGAATGCTCAGCACTTCGCGGCCGCCGACTTCGCGCGCGGCCTCCACCAGCAGGGTGTAGTTGCCCGGTGCCAGCTCGCCCAGTGGCGCCTGGCCGCTCTGGAAGCTGACGGTGTGGGTGCCCACGGCACGGGTGGCGCCGGACACACCGTCCACCGGCATCGACAGGCCGCGACCATCGCGGCGCCACCACTGGCGCATGTCCTTGAGCCATTTTTCGCCTTCGCTGTCACGCAGCTTGATGTCGTACCAGACGGCCAGGGTGGTCGGCGCGCCTTGCTCCGGCTCGAGCCAGATCGCCACATACGGGCGGTGATATTCGGCCACGTTCAGGCGCGGAATATCCACGCTGACGGACAGTTCGGCAGCACCGGCGGAAGCGGTGGCCAGGAGCAGGGCAGCGGAAACAAGCGTGCGCATCGGATCCCTCACGAGTGAATGAACAGAATGATCAGCAGCAGCGGGGCGACCAGCCCGAAGCCGACCAGCGGCCAGGTGGCCGGGCGCTGCCGCCCGTGCAGGTGCAGCAGAAACAGTCCGGTAATGCAGAACACCAGGCAGGCCACCGCGAAAATGTCGATGAACCAGGCCCAGGCGGTGCCGGTGTTGCGGCCTTTGTGCAGATCGTTGAGCCAGGCGATCCAGCCCCGGTCGGTGTGTTCATAGAGCAGTTCACCGCTGGCCAGATCAATGCTCAGCCAGGCGTCACCACCGGGGCGTGGCAGGGCCAGATAAATTTCGCTGTCGCTCCATTCCGCCAGCCGGTGGCCGGCATCGACGCCGATCTCGCGGATCAGGAAATCCCGCAGGGCGGGTGGCAGTGGCGCGTCCGCGCTGTCCGGTGTGGACAGGCTGGCAAGCAGGGCCTCCGGCAGCACGGCATCGCGCTCGGTGACGGCGGGGCGGGCCTCGATCTGCGCCGCGTGGTTCAGGGTGATGCCGGTGAACGCGAACAGCAGCATGCCGATCAGGCACAGCGCCGAGCTGATCCAGTGCCAGCGATGCAGATGCCGCAGCCAGAAGCTGCGTTGTCCGGCGGTGGTGTCAGTCACGGTGTGGCGGTGTCCCTGCAGTGGTTAAGCGCGATGGAAGGTCAGCGGCGATACTTCAATGCAAATGAGAATGAATTTCAAGTGTCTGGGCGTGTTTTCGCTTTTTTTGCACGATTGAGGCAACACGGAAAAAAGGAGGCCTGGCCTCCTTTTTTCCGTGCGCGTGACGACATACCACGCCGTCACAACCCACGCTGCATCAGAACGTGACGTTGGCCGACAGCCACAGACGACGGCCTTCCAGCACCGCACCCTTGGTGGAACGGGAGAAGTGGCTGTATTCGCTGGCGTAGTAGGTGGTGCCGTTGTAGTCGTACGCCTTGAACTTGCGGAAATCCGTGTTCAGCAGGTTCTCGATGGTGGCGCTGAAGGTGAGGTTGTCGTTCACCTGCAGGGAGCCACCCAGGCTGAACAGTTGATAGGCTTTCAGGTCACCGACGGCGTTGTACAGTGCCAGGTCCTGGCCGGTGAGGTCGCTGGTGCGGCCGTCGAAGCGGCGGCTCTCGCCACGGTAGTCGGCGCGCAACCACATATTGAGGCGCTCGGTCGTGCGCCAGTTCAGGCGTGCGTGTGCCATGTGGCGGGGTGTGTCCGCCAGCTTGCCGTTGCTCTGGCCGTTTTCCTTCACTTCACTGTCGGTGTAGGTGTAGTTCATCGACAGGCTCCAGCGATCCGCCAGCGGCAGCGTGGCGGCCAGTTCCAGGCCCTGGGTGGTGGCTTCGTCGATGTTGATCGACTGGCCGAAGGTGTCCTGGTTCGGGAAGTTGCCGTAGTCGACGCAGCCGGGACGGTTCGGATCCGCAGCGAAGGAACAGTTGAGCAGGTCCGGGCCGCTGGCGATCTTGTCGTCGAACTCATTGTGGAAAATCGTGGCGTTGAGGTTCAGGCCGTTGTACCCGAGGTAGTAGACGCCGATCTCCTGGCTGACGCTGGTTTCCGGTTCCAGGTCCGGGCTGCCGATGGAAGCCGAGGCACCCTGGGCACCGAAACCGACGATACCGTCGTGCAGCTGGTCGACGCGCGGCGTCTTGTAGCCGGCGGAGACGCCGCCTTTTACGGTCCAGTGGTCGGTGGTGTTCCAGACTGCGTAGGCGCGCGGGCTGGTGTGGCCACCGAAGGCATCGTGCTGGTCGTGGCGTGCGCCGAGGGTCAGTGCCAGATCGTCCAGGATGCGCCATTCGTCTTCGGCGAACAGGGCCCAGGTGGTCTGTTCGAAATCGGTGGTGGCGACGCCATCGGTCATTTCGGCTTTCCACCACTGGGCGCCGACGGTCAGGAAATGGCTGTCGCCCAGGCCGGTCATCAGTTTGGTGTCGGCGACCACGTTGGTGGTTTCCAGCTCGCGCGGGTCGCCGACGTTCTTGCCGGGAATGCCGGTGTTGGTCGGGTTTTGCGGGTTGCCGGGAATGGTGCGGCCCACGGTTTCGGTGTAGTTGCGCATCAGGCTGGATTCAATGCGGCCGATGGCGGTGTCGCTGGTGTGGCCGAGCGCGACCTGCTTGCGGTTGAAGCGCAGTTCATCGTCGTAGCCGCGCCAGTTGGTCGGGGTGTCATTGCTGCTGAGCTTGCGGTCGTCCGGGGTGCCGTTGTCGTACAACTGCTTCGCCACATCGACGTCGAACCAGATGTCGTGGTCTTCCAGTGAAATCATGTCCAGGCGTGCGCCGAAGGTGTGGATGCGGCCCTCGACCGGGTTCTGGCCACGGGTGTTCAGCTCCACATTGCTGTCGGCGTCACCGGTGGGCTTGAGGTCGGATTCGGCGCGGTTGAAGACGCTGCCGCGTACGGTGAGACCCAACTGGTCCGGGATCAGCGGGCCGCTGGTATAGAGCGTGGTGTTGGTCGTGTCGCCGAACTCGCGCTCTTCCTGGATCGTGTAGTCATGGGTCAGCGAGCCGCCCCAGGTCTCGTTCACCTTGCGGGTGATGATGTTGACCACGCCGCCCATGGCGTCGGAACCGTACAGCGTCGACATCGGGCCGCGCACTACTTCGATCCGCTCGATGGCCGACAGCGGCGGCATAAAGCCGGTGGCCGCTTCGCCGAAACCGTTCGGGGTGACGTTGCCGGCGGTGTTCTGGCGCCGGCCATCAATCAGGATCAGGGTGTAGTCCGACGGCATGCCACGGATGCTGATGTTCAGGCCGCCGGTCTTGCCGGTGTTGCCGCGCACATCGATGCCTTCCACATCGGCCAGCGCTTCCGCCAGGTTGCCGAAGCGTTTGCGCTCCAGGTCCTCACGGCTGATCACGGTGATGCTGGCCGGCGCGTCGGTGATCTTTTGCTCGTAGCCGGCGGCGGTGGAAACGACGTCGATGGTATCAAGGCGGGCGGTGCTCTCCTGGGCCAGGGCGCCAGCGGACAGGCCGGCGATGGCGGTGGCAAGCAGACAACGGGCAGGGCGGGTACGCAGGGCACGCATCCGTGGCGACTCCTTTTCTCGAATGGATGAAACCGGAATTCGGCAAGCTCAAAGGCTGCTAATAATATGGCAAACGAGAATTGTTCTCAAAATCAGAGGGCGGGGTATCTGATTGATTTATAAGGGGGCGTGAGAAA
The DNA here is from genome assembly GCF_009846755.1 of Alcanivorax sp. S71-1-4. GTDB lineage: Bacteria > Pseudomonadota > Gammaproteobacteria > Pseudomonadales > Alcanivoracaceae > Isoalcanivorax. The sequence goes on along the minus strand of NZ_AQOR01000005.1, from coordinate 126,635 downwards.
GGGAAGTGTAAAGAATGTAAGGGTGCAGCGGGATCAACCCCGTTGCACCACCACGGTGTTGGCCATTTTGTCGTGCCAGCCCTGCTTGCGCTTGTCGAACGCGACCCAGATAAAGCCCAGGCCCAGCGGGATGGCCGAAAGGAAATAGCCGACGTAGCGCAGCACATAGCGACCGAGGCTGGCCGGCTGGCCGGTGTCAGCATCGACGACGCGGGCGCGGAAGATCAGTTTGCCCGGCGTGCTCTGTATACGCCGCCACAGCGTAATGATGATGACGGCGGGCAGGACCCAACTGATCAGCGCATCGGCGGGGCCGGCAATGACGCTCTGCTGTTCCAGGTAACTGAAGCCGTAGATCAGCAGCAACAACGGCCAGGTGACTGCCACCAGCAACAGGTTGTCGACGATGGACGCCGCCAGGCGCGCCCAGAAGCCGACATAGTGCGGCGCGTCGGACGTGCTCTGGGGGCTTTCCGGCATGGTGCCGGGGGCGGCGTAGGGATTGTTGGTCATGCGCTGTCCTTGGGCTGCGGTGGGCGAAGGGAGCTTTACTATAGCGGCGCGGGGACGACGCGGCGAACGACGCTGTCAGGCGTTGTCATGACGGCGACGTTGTCACGCTGTGGTGTACCATGCCGGGATGCCGATACGGACATCAGAGGACGCGGTATGTCGCAAGTGAGTTCCGCGCTGGCCGTCTACCGGGCCGGCACTGACAATCTGCTGGAAAAAGTCACGGCCTACGCGGCCGAACAGCACATCGCCCTGACCAGCATCGAGCTGGATCTCTTTCTCAAGGACCCCGCAGCCCACCTTGCCGAGAGTCGCCACGTGGTGGCGGTGGTGAATGACGCCGATCTGTCGCGGGTGATTCATGACGCACGCCTGCACGATTTTTCTGTCGGCATGGTGCCCCTGCATCAGTCGTCGGTGACGTACCGGCTGTTTGAGCTGCCGCGCAAGTTGCCCGAAACGCTGGTGCTGGCCTTCGATGACGAGAGCAGTGCGGTGGATGTCGCCTTGTGCAATGACGAGGTGGTGCTGGGCATGGTGATGCTCGGTGACACGCCGTTTCTGGATCAGCGCAGCAAGGGGTACGTCAGCACCCAGCCGACCTGGCGCAGCCGGGTCTGGTATCTGGTCCGTTCGTTTTTTGTCAGTGTGGCCCACCTGTTCAGCATCCGCCCGTTCCCGGTCACCCTGACCACCGGCAAGGAGGTGGAGATCAGGACGGCCATCACCGGCATGGTGCTGGTGGAAAACGATGCCCAGAGCGCGGCGGCGCGACTGGTCAATGCCAGCACCTCGTCCCAGGACGGGAAAGTCTCGGCGGTACTGATTGCGCCGACGTCGGTGACCGAGTACCTGGCATTTCTGTTTATCGGCATGCTGCAACGCCGCCGCCAGGGCAAGAAGCTGCCCGGCGCCGTGAGCTTCATCAAGAGCGACCGGCTGACGCTGCAGGCCGGCCGTGCCCTGACTTATTTTGTCGATGGCCGTCGCCGCGAGGCCGATACCCTGGCGGTGCAGGTGGAGCCGCGCGCGGTGCGTATCAACTGCAGTGAAGCCTTCCATGCGCGGCAGGAAGCCGGCGGTGAGAAAAAGGACACCATGCGCACCGAGAACCTGCCGCAGAACGAGGCGCGGGTGGAAATGATCCAGAAACACCTGCCCATCTTCACGCGGGCCGTGGAGGATGATTTCAAGGACCTGTTCCTGCTGCTGCGCGACAACGCGCGCATCCGCAATGATTTCGTCACCCTGATGATTCTCTCCAGTGTGGTGGCGGTGCTCGGGCTGTTCCTCGACAGTGCCGCCGTGATCATCGGCGCGATGGTACTGGCGCCGTTGATGGCGCCGATCATTTCGCTGTCCATGGGGGCGCTGCGCAACGACTCGTCACTGCTGAAAGATGCTGCCATATCCATTGCCGTCGGCATGGGGCTGGCGTTGCTGGCGTCCGCGCTGGTGACGCTGATCATTCCGCTGGAAAAGATCACGCCGGAGATCAACGGGCGGCTGCAACCCTCCTTGCTGGACCTCGGCGTGGCGGTGGGTTCGGGCATTGCCGGTGCTTACGCGCACGCCCGCGAGAATGTGATGAAAAGTCTGCCCGGCGTGGCGATCGCCGTGGCCCTGGTGCCGCCATTGTGTGTCGCCGGCATCGGTATCGGCTGGCTCGACTGGCATGTGATCAGCGGCGCGATGCTGTTGTTCCTCACCAACCTGGTCGGCATCACGCTGGCCGGCGTAGTGACCTTCATGGTGCTGGGCTATGCCCCCATCAAACGCGCCACCCGGGGCCTGGGCTGGACCCTGCTGCTGCTGGTGCTGATCTCGATCCCACTCGGTATTTCCTTCAACAACATCAAGCACCACTGGCAGATCGAGAATCAGCTGCTGAGTGGCCAGTATGTGGTGCACGGCAAGTTCCTGCGCCTGAGCAACGTGACGGTGACGCTGCGCCAGCCGGACCTGCTGATCCGCGCTGATGCGGCCAGTGCCAGCCGGCTGGAGCCGGACGATGTGCGCGCATTGAAAGAGCAGTTGACGCAGGAATTTGGCCGCCCGGTGTCGCTGGAAATTGCCTACCGCCTGGCCCTGTGAAGAAGGTGCTGTAGGGTGGGATGAGCGACCGCGAATCCCACCATGTCCAAGCCATGGCCCACTCCCGCAAAAACATCGAAACTGCCGCTCTACGGAGTGACGTAGGGTGGGATGAGCGAATGCGAATCCCACCGTGTCCAAGCCATGGCCCACTCCCGCAAAAACATCGAAACTGCCGCGCTACGGAGTGTAGGTAGTTCCGCTGTTTCCGTGCGAGCAATGTGCGACATGGACACGGTGGGTTTCGCCGTTGGCTCTACCCACCCTACCGCCCCCCTTGGGTTTCGTCTTTGGGTGGCGAAGCCAGGGTGTGCGTTTGTTCGTCGTAGCGTCCTTTCAGCTCGTCCTTGACCATGTGTTCCCACAGCGGCACGCCGACAAAATACCCGGCGCGGCCGATGGCGTGCGCGGCCACCGGCGCCGTCAGGATGATGAACAGGACGATGGCCATCACCCGCGTGGTGACGCCGCTGTCGAGAAAATGAATGGCCACGCCGACCATGATCAGGCCGATGCCGAGCGCCCCCGCCTTGGTGGTGGCGTGCATGCGCATCAGCAGGTCCGGCATGCGCAGGGCGCCGAGGCCGGCCAGCAGCATGAAGAAGCAGCCGCTGAGTACGAACACGCTGGCGAGCAGGCTGTTAATCATCGCGGTGTCCTCCGCGTTCCAGGTAACGGGCAAAGCCGACGGCGGCCAGAAAGGCGGTCAGCGCCAGCACCATGGCCACGTCCAGAAATGCGGTCTGGTCGCTGGTCAGGGCATAGACGCCGATAAAGCCCACGGTGAGTGAGGCCATCAGCTCCAGCGCCACCACCCGGTCCGGCAGCGACGGGCCGCGTACCAGGCGGATAAAGGCAAGGACCAGTGTGGCGCTGAGCATCACATAGCTGATCCAGATGACGAAAGCGGGCATGGGCGTGGCTCCGGTCAGCGCAGAATTTCCAGCACCCGGGCTTCCAGCGCCTTGATGCTGGCGTGCACGGCCTCTTCGTCGTCCAGGTACATCACGTGCAGGTACAACACGCTGCGATCGCTGGAGACGTCCAGGCTGAGGGTGCCGGGGGTGAGTGAAATCAGGTTGGCGAGAATGGTGATTTCGCCGTCGGTACGGGCTTCCAGTTTGACGGCAATCACGGCCGGTCGCATGTAGTGTGTCGGGGTCAGCACGTCGTAGGCCACGCGCAGGTTCGACATCACCAGTTCGCGTACAAAGAAACCGACAAAGCGGATCACCTTGGGCACTTTGCTCGCGTAGTGGGTGAAATGCTTCACGTCGCGCATGGCGAACGCCAGAATCACGTAGCCGAGCACAAAACCGATGACCAGATTGGCACTGCTGAATTCGCCGGTGATGCCGACCCAGATCAGCGCCAGGATGATGTTCCAGGTCAGGGCGTTCATGCACGGCCTCCCAGTACTGCGTCGATATACAGTGACGGGTTCAGCAATTGTTCGGCGGCCCGCTCGGCCAGTTCAAACACCGGTTGTGCAAAGAGGCCCACGCAGACGGTCAGTGCGGCCAGGCCGGCGATGGTCAGGTACAGCGGCACCAGGCTGCCGGTCTGCGGTGGCGTCAGGTCGACGTCCTCCGGCTGCGCTTTCCAGAATACCTCGGCCCAGATCTTGATCATGGAATACAGCGTCAGCAAGCCCACCACCAGTGCCGTGCCCACCAGCCACCAGCTTTCGGTTTCGACGCCTGCGCGGATGACGATGTATTTGGCAAAGAACCCGGACAGCGGCGGCAATCCCGCCAGCGACAGCGCCGGGATCAGGAACAGCATCGCCAGCAGTGGTTTTTCGCGGTACAGCCCGCCGAGTTGCTTCAGGTCGTAACTGCCGCGCAGGCAGAACACCAGGCCACTGATGAGGAACAGGTTAGCCTTCACGATGATGTGGTGCATGATGTAGAAGATGCCGCCCACCAGTGCCAGCGCCGACAACGGCGCCAGCGCCAGCCCCATGAGCATGTAGCCGATCTGGCTGATGATGTGGAACGAGAGAATACGCCGGAACTCGAACTGCGCGGCAGCACCGAGCACACCGGTGAGCATGGTCAGGCCGGCGGTCCACAGCAGCAGCGTGTGGGTGAGGGGTTCGGCGGCGCTGAATACCAGCGTGAACACGCGGAACAGGGAATACACGCCAACCTTGGTCAGCAGCCCGGCGAACAGCGCCGACACGGCCACTTGAGGTGTGTGGTACGACGCCGGCAGCCAGAAGAAGAACGGAAAGGCGGCGGCCTTGATGCCGAACGCGACCAGAAACAGCATCGAGATCACGGTCACCAGGCCAGTATCTTCCACCTCACCGAGTTTCACCGCGATGTCGGCCATGTTCAGTGTGCCGACCAGCCCGTACAGCAGGCCGATGGCGGACAGGAACATGGCCGAGGACACCAGGTTCAGCGTCACGTATTTGATCGCACCTTCCATCTGCGCCCGCTCACCACCGAGGATCAGCAGCGCGAACGAGGCCACCAGCATCACCTCGAACCACACGTACAGGTTGAAGATGTCGCCGGTCAGGAAGGCGCCGTTGACGCCGGCCAGCAGCAGGTGCATGAGCGGGTAGTAACCGAAACGGCTGTAGCGTTCATTGATGGTGCTGAGTGAGTACACGGCGGTGGCGAAGCCGGTAATGCCGGTCAGCAGCACCATGATCGCGCCGAGCAGATCGGACACCAGCACGATGCCGAACGGCGCCGGCCAGTTGCCCATTTCCATGACCAGAAAATCAGCCTGCCAGGTGGCGTGCAGCAGCAATATCGAGGCCACCAGCAGCGCAGCGGTGCCGAGCAGGGCCACGCCACGCTGCACGCGCAGCGAGCGCCAGCCGGCCACCGACAGCGCCCCGCTGAGCAGCGGGATCAGGATCGGCAGGGCTACCGTGAGGGACAGGGAACTGCTCAAGTATCGGTATCCTTCATCTGGTTCATGTCATCCGCCTGCACCACTTCGTAGGCGCGACGGATCAGCACCACGGCGAACGCCAGCACGCCGAAACCGATCACGATGGCGGTCAGGATCAACGCCTGCGCCAGCGGGTCGGCGACCACGCCGGCCGGCACCGTCGCACCCTGTGGCACCAGCGGCGGCGCGCCACGGGTCATGCCGGCGCTGGTGAACAGCAGCAGGTTGGCGGCGTTGGACAGCAGCACCAGCCCGATCACCAGTTTCACGATCGAGCGGCGCAGGATCATGTAGATGGCCGTGGCATAGAGCACACCGACGACAAACGCCATCAGGGTTTCCATCAGTGTTCCTCCGCCAGGTTGAGCACGATGGTCAACACCGAACCGACCACCACCATGTACACGCCGACATCAAAGAACAGCGGTGTGCCGAGCTTCAGTGTGCCGAGCACCGGCAGTGTCAGTTCGAACCAGATCGAGGTGAAAAAAGGTTCGCCCAGGAAGATCGACGGCACAGCCGACACCACACCGAGCGTGAGGCCCCAGCCGATCAGATCACGCGGTGCGGCCAGCAGAATGCGCCGCGCTGCGGCGGTGTCCATCGCGAACAGATGCAGCGACACCGCTGACGCCGCCACCAGCCCGGCAATGAAACCGCCGCCGGGTTCGTTGTGGCCGCGCAGCAGCAAAAACAGTGAAAACAGCAGCAACAGCGGCAGGATGAACTGCCCTGCCGTGCGCAGGATCAGCGATTGCATGTTCATCTGTGGTCCTCCGCGCGCAGTTTGATCATGGCAAACACGCCGATGGCGGCCAGCGCCAGCACGGCGATTTCACCGAGCGTGTCCAGCGCCCGGAAATCCACCAGGATCACGTTGACGATGTTGCGGCCAAAGCCGTCCGGGACACTGTGCTCGATGAAGTAACTGGAAATGCTGTGGTAGTAGCGGGTGGCGGTGACGGCCAGCAGCAGCACGGTAAAGGTGCCGCCGACGATCAGGCCGACCAGGGCATCGAACAGCCGTACCGGCCGTGATGAGAGTGTCAGGAAACCGGGCAGGCGGAACAGCACCAGCACCAGCAGGATCACCGTCAGCGTTTCCACCAGCACCTGGGTGATGCCCAGGTCTGGCGCGCTGAACAGCACATAGGTGAGCGCCACGGTAAAACCGATGGCACCGAGCGCGGCAACGGCGCCGAGCCGTTCGCTGGTCAGCGCTGCCGCAATGGCTGCGGCGGCCAGTGTGCCGGCGATGACGAATTCGTGCGGCGCGATATCGCTGAGCGTGAGATGAAAAGTGAAACTGCCGTGGTTGAGGCCGGCGGCTGTCCACACCAGGGCCGTCATCGTCATCAGCGTGGTGATCAGGTAGTAGCGCAGGTAACCATTTTGCAGCACGCGTGTCTGCCAGGCCGAAAAACGCACCAGGCCGTCCATCAGCACCACGTAAAGCCGTTCGGGGCCGACGCGCAGGGCCAGGGTTTCGGTCGCCTGCGTCAGGCGCCGCCAACTGGCCCAGCGGGCGAACAGCAAGGCGCCCAGCACCAGCGCGCCCAGGCTCATCAGCAGCGGCGTATTGACCCCGTGCCAGAGCGCCATGCCCGGCGTCACCGCATGGCCGGCGCTGGCGCTGGCCGCCGCGGCCAGCAGGGTGGCCTCCGGCCAGGCCGGGAACAGACCGAACATCAGGCTCAGCAGCGTCAGCACCACCGGCCCGGCGAGCAGCGCGGCAGGCGCCTGCCGGAACGGCTTTTGCGTCGGCAATGGCGCGCCAAACCAGGGACGCACGCCGATCACCAGCGCGGCGGTGACACCGAGCGTGGCCGCCAGGAACGCGAACACGGTCAGCACCTTCGCCAGCCGCGGCGCGTGCAGTACGGATTCGAGCATCATTTCCTTGGCGATAAACCCGAACAGCGGGAGTACGCCGGCCAGCGACAGCGCCGCCAGGATGGCCGTGAGCGTGGTAATCGGCATACGCCGCGCCATGCCGCGCACGGTGAGAAAATCCTTGCTGCCGGTGCTGTAGTCGAGCACGCCGGCGATCATGAACAGGGCGCCTTTGTACAGCGAGTGCGCGACCAGGAAAGCGATCATCGCGGCCAGTGCCTTGTCGGTGCCGAGGCCGATCAGCATGGTCAGCGTGCCCAGCGCCATCACGGTGGAATAGGCCAGCAGCTGCTTGATGCCGGTGGACCGCGAGGCCAGGTAGATGCCCAGCAGCATGGTGACGGCGCCAGTGAGCCCGAGCAGCGTCAGCCACAGGCTGTTGTCGCCGAGGGCCGGTTGCAGCCGTGCCAGCAGGTACACGCCGGCTTTCACCATGGTGGCCGAGTGCAGGTAGGCGGACACCGGTGTGGGTGCGGCCATCGCGTTCGGCAACCAGAAATGGAACGGGAACTGGGCCGATTTGGTGAAGGCGCCGGCCAGGATCAACAGCAGCATCGGCACGAACAGCGGGTGCGCCTGCAGGGCGTCGCGCTGATCGAGCAGTTCGGACAATTCGAAGCTGCCGCCAATGAGCCCGAGCATGATCAGCCCGGTCATCAGTGCCAGCCCGCCGCCGACGGTGACGAACAGGCCCTGCAGCGCCGCCGCGCGGGCTTTGGCGTCTTCGTGGTTGAAGCCGATCAGCAGGTAGGAGGTGATGCTGGTCAGTTCCCAGAACACGAACAGGCTGATCAGGTTGTCCGAGAGCACCAGCCCGAGCATCGCCGCCATAAAGCACAGCAGCAGCACCATCAGGCGCGGCAGGTCGCGGTGGCCGCCGAGATAGCGGCCGGCGAACAGGATGATGAAGGTGCCGATGCCGCTGATCAGCAACGCGAACAGCAGTGACAGGCCGTCGACCAGAAAGCTGAGGTTGATGGACAGGCCGGGGATCCACGCGTGGCTGATGCGCAGGCTGCCGCCGGCGCTGATCTGTGGCAGCAACTGGGCAAACCAGATGAACAGAGCGGCTGGCAGCAGGGCCAGCAGCGGCGCGGCAAAGCGCGGCGTCAGCCGATACAGGGCCGGCGCCAGCGCGGCAATCAGGAAACCTGACAGAACAGCAAGCAGCATAGGGTCCAGTTCCGGGGCGCTGCCGGTCGGTGCGGGGATCACCCGGGGCGCCGGCGCGCCTGATTCATGCAGTGACAGTCATTGTTTGAACGGCTGACCTGGCAAAAAAAGGAAGCGCCAGAACCGGCCTGATGACAGCGTGATCTGTGTCACCAGTGGACGGATGCTACCCGTGTTCAGCGCGGCTTGGCAAATCACCCGCTGACCACTACCTATATATAAGTACTAGAAAATATTGATGTTTTTCTGAGCGCCGAGGGCGGGGCCGGCTACAGGCGGCCGGCGCGGCGCAGGCTCAGGTAGAGACGGTTGAGGCGGCCGGGAAGCGTCTGCGGGGTGCCGTCGGTCACCATCACGCCGGCGTGGCGCAGACGTGCGTACAGCGCCTGGCGCTCCTGCTGGAACCGGGCATCGGCGGCGATGCGCAGGGCCTGGTCCACATCGCCGACGTCGGCGCGGGCCAGCGCCTGCTGGTCCGGCAACTGCATGTCGCCGATCAGGATGCGGCTGCGGCCGCGCAGCAGGCGAATGGCATGCAGCAGATCGTCGCTGTCGTCCGGTTGCAGGCGTGTGATCAGGACCACCAGGGCCTGCCGACGCCAGCGCAGCAGCAGATCGCCGGCGGCACTGCTGTAGTCGCTGGTCAACTCGCCGGGGTGCAGCGGGTAGACCTGATTCAGCAGCAGGTGCAGGCCGCTGCGGTTGCGCAACGGCGGGACCCACAGGGGCTGCTGGCCGGAAAACAGCATCAGGCCGGGCCGGTCGCCCTGGTCCAGCGCGCTGGAGGCCAGCAACAACGAGGCGTCGAGCGCGTGATCAAATACCGTGCGGGGGCCGACGGCGGTGGCCAGCCGCTGGCCGCCGTCGAGCAGCAGGATTAGATGGCGGTTCTGTTCGTCGCGGTATTCGCGGCTGATCAGGCTGCCGCGACGGGCGGTGGCGCGCCAGTCGACCTGCCGCAGGGTATCGCCCGGCCGGTAGTCACGCAGTTGGTGAAACTCCTGTCCGTCGCCGGCGTTGCGCCGCAGGTGGCGGCCCTGCTGGCGTTGCGTCTGTGGCGTATCCGCAAGACCTTCGCCCTGCAGCCAGGAGAAATCCGGGTACACCGGGATGGCGCTGGCGGCGGGCAGGTCATGACGCCGTTGCCACAGGCCCAGCGGGCTGGGGCACCACAGCCGGATGGCGCCAAAGCGGGCCACGCCCCGGCGTGCCGGGCGGTAGGGATATTCCACCAGGGTGTCTTCTTCCGTCGCCGGCGCCAGACTCAACGGCAGCCCGGTGTGGGCGTCGTCGCCGGGATGCTGGTCGGCCAGCAGGCTGCCCGCTGGCAGGGTGGCCGAGCGTATTCTTACCCGCACGGTGCCGGGCAGGCCGGCGGCGAAGGCAGCGGGGAGCTGGCGCTCGGCCTGCGGCGGGGTGCGGGGCCGGGCCAGGGCCAGGTCCAGCAGTGCCAGGGTGCCGAGCAGTGCCCCGGCGCCGAGCCACAGCCACCACAGCAGGCGCGGTAGCTGGCTGCTGACAAGTGGCGAAAACGCCATCAGCAATGCCAGCCCGCTCCACAGGGCCACGGCCGTCTGCAGGCGCCGGGTGGGGATCATCATTGACGTGGCGCCGGGACCTGATCGAGCAGCCGGTCGAGCAGCTGCTCCATGCGCACACCCTCGATTTCTGCGTCGGCACTCAGGCACAGGCGGTGCCGCAGTACCGGCCGGGCGACCGCCTTGATGTCGTCGGGGATGACGAAGTCGCGCCCCTCGATCAGTGCATGGGCGCAGCCGGCACGGGCCAGTGCGATGCTCGCACGCGGGCTGGCGCCCCGGGCCAGCCCGGGGAAATCGCGGGTTTCGCGCACCAGCCGCACGGCGTAGTCGAGCACGGCCTCGTCCAGGCTCAGGCCGCGTGCGGCCTGTTGCATGGCCAGCACGCCCTGGCCGTCGGTGAGGGGCGTCAGGCTGGCCACGTCGAGGCTGTCGGCGATGGTGCCGTCGAGCACCATGCGTACCAGGTGGGTTTCCTCGGCGGCGTCGGGGTAGTCGATCAGCACCTTGAACAGGAACCGGTCCAGTTCGGCTTCCGGCAGCGGGTAGGTACCTTCCTGGTCAATCGGGTTCTGCGTGGCCAGCACCATGAACGGCATGTCCAGCGGGAAGGCACTGCCTTCGATGGTGATCTGCCGTTCCTGCATGACTTCCAGCAGCGCCGCCTGCGTCTTGGCCGGGGCACGGTTGATCTCGTCGGCCAGCAGTAACTGGGTAAAGGCCGGCCCCTTGCGGATGCGGAAGCGCTCGCTTTTCGGGTCGTAAATGGCGTGGCCGGTAATGTCGGTGGGCATCAGGTCGGGCGTGAACTGGATGCGCGCCGAGCTCAGCGCCAGGCTGCGCGAGAGCGCGCGGACCAGCAATGTCTTGCCGAGGCCGGGCACGCCCTCGATCAGCACATGGCCGCCGGTGATCAGCGCCAGCAGTACCTCGCGTACCACCTGATGCTGGCCCACCAGCACGCGGTTGAGGCTCTGTTCGATGCGTCGCGCCAGGTGCGCGGCCTGTTCAGGCCCGGCGGGCGTCTGGGGAATGTCGGTCACAGGTTTCTCCTGAGTTGTTGCAGGGTGCCGACCTGTTGCAACAGGTCGTCGGCGTCCTGGGGGGTGTTGTCCAGGGCGCTGCGGATATCACTGGCCGGCAGGCCGGAGAGCCGGGCGGCCACGGCGATTTGTCGGTCCGCGTCGGCCCCCCGTGCTTCCGGGTGCCGCGCCAGCCGGCTGCGCACCTGTTCGCGCAGGCCGGCCAGCAGGGCGTCCCGTTCGCCGTGGCGCCATAACAGTCGGCCGCTGGCGAGCAGGTGATCGAGAAAGTCGCCGGCTGTGGCGCTGTCGTCGTCGAGCAGCGCGCCGCGTCGTGGCAGTTGCCGCCAGATCAGCAGCGTCACCAGCACCAGCAGCGCGATCAGCAGGGGCGCGGCATGACGCCACAGCCAGGCCGGCAGCCGGTCGGCGTCAACGCCGCGCACGAACCAGACAGCACGGTGATCCTGGGCGAAATGCGTCAGCAGCCAGGCGTGATCCAGATAATGCAGTTGCGTGTTGTGCCAGGGGCCGAGATCGGACAGGGCCAGCACGCGGCCCTCGCCGAGGGTGATCTGGATGATCTGGGTGCCGATATCGCTGTCGGCGTTGCCGCTGAAGGTGGGGGCGAAGTGGGCAGCCATGCCCACCAGGTCGTCACTTTTTGCGGTGTCCGGCCCGGCGGTGGTGGTGGGCTGCTTCGCAGGGGGTGGGCCGTCCGGCCATTCGACACTTTTGCGCGGGCCGTCGGCAGCGGTGTACTGCGCCTCGCCGTATTGCGGGGCGTACAGGGCATCGTGCCAGAGCGTGGCGTGCACATCGAACGCTGCGAAGCGGGGCCGGGTGCCGTCTTCCAGATACAGCCGGGTGTCGTGCGGTGGCTGCGGGTTGTCGCACAGGCTGCGCAGACAGTCCTCTTCCATGTGCGTGTCTGCGGCGGCCAGGCACAGGCGGCTGTACAGGTCGCCGGCGCCGTCGAGCATGTCGGCGAAGGGGCGATCCTCGCCGGCGTGCAGGGCCTGCTCGTTGATGTGCGCGGTGACGCCGAGCGGGTAGAGCAGGGGGTCCAGCCGCAACCAGCGGGCGTCGTCGGCCTCGTGTTCGGCGTCGATGTCGTTCAGGGTCGGCGCCACCGCGATCAGATCGCCGCCGGCGTCGACCCATTCATACAGGGCGCGGATGCGCGCCGGGTTCAGGCCGGCGCGGCGCTCGTCCAGTATCAGCAGCACGTCAGTGGGCGGCAGCGGAAACAGCGACGGGCTCCCGGTGAGGTGGCGCACCGTGAAGCCCCGGGCTTCCAGCAGCCGGCCGGCCGCCAGCAACGGGTTGCGGCGCGCCTCGGCGGCGGGCGGCTCATGCACCACGAAGGCGCGCCGTTCGCAGCGGCTCAGGCCCAGCGCTGCGGCGCCGACCAGCAGCAGGATGATCACAACACGCCAGATCATGCCGTGCTCTCCGTTGCGAGGCTGGCGCGCCAGTCGTCCAGCAACTGGCTGACCTGTTCGGGGGCGGCCGGGCGGTGGCCCCAGGCCAGCGCCACCCAGACCGGCGTCAGCCGGCCCAGAAACCCGGTCAGCGGATCGGACGGCTGGCGCTGCTGAAGCTGGCGCAGCACCTCGCCCTCGGTGGCCCCGCGGGCGATGCGCAGGCCGTGCCGCTGGTGCAGTTCCGACAAGGTGATGCGGTACAGCAGGCTCAGCGCCAGGCGGAGGTCGCCCTCGGCCAGGGCGGCGCGGATCGCCTGTTCCGGGTCGTCCGGCAGGCTCTCGCGGGCGATCGACATGCCGCGCACCGTGGGGGCAGTGCGGCGCGGCGCCGGGTCGGTCATGGGCAGGCCCAGGCGATGCCGCTGGCTCCAGAGTAACCAGCACAGCGCCGCAATCAGGACGCCCCAGGCGAGAATGCGCAGCAGGTCATTGAGCCAGCCCAGGGACAGGTCGGTGCGGGCGGGTTCGTTGTCGTCGAACTCCTGGTTGAGCAGCCAGCGGATGGCGCGGTCGAGCAGGTCGTTGTGGTATTCGTCGCGCTGGCGCCAGCCTTTCTCCAGCCGCATCGGCATGAAGTCGTCGTCGGCGATGATCTCGATGGCCTGCTCGCGGGCCGGGGTCGCGGTATCGGCTTGTGCCGGGGGCGGCGCGAAGGCCGGTAGCAAGAGGGCAGCCAGCAGCAGGGCGGTGACGCCGGGGCGGCGCTGCGCGCCGATGCGGCGCAGGCCCGGTTCCAGGTCCCAGCCTTCCAGCCAGGTGCGCTTGTTCAGATACAGCGCGAAACCGCAGCACACGTACAGTGGCTCCATCAGCACCATGGCCAGGTACCAGCACACCAGCAGCGCCCGGCCGTATTGCGCGATGTGGTCCGCCAGCCAGTATTGCAGGTCCAGATGAAGGTCCCAGGGCACCAGCACCCAGGCCAACATCATCAGGCTGATCATCAGGCCCTGTTCCAGGTGCAGCACCAGCAGCGTCAGGGTGCCGCTGTGGCTGGTGGGCGGCATTTGCAGGGCACGCAGGCGCGTGCGCACCTGTTTGCGGTCGCCTTTTTCGAGCTGGAAGACCGGTGCGAAATAACTCCGCGACGGGCTCAGCCGACGCCAGGTGAGCTGGTCGAACAGGTAAGACAGGCCGTAGCGGGGAAACTGCCGCAGCAGCGTCAGGACCGGCGTGTGTTCGCCGAACAGCGCGCGCGCGCAGTATTCCAGCAGGGGGCGCTCCCACAGTGGCTTGAGCCACCAGAACAGCAGCGGTGCCAACAGGCTTTCCGGCCCGGCCCAGGCCCACAGTACGACGGCCACGGGCAGTGTTGTGAGCAGCCAGAGCAGTGTCAGGGGGCGCCACCACTGACGGTACAGGCGCGTGCCGAGGTCGATCGCCTGCCAGGGCGTGCGTGGCGCGATGCGCGCCTGATGATCGTTGCTCACCGGGGCTCCCTGCGCCGGCCACCGGCGAACAGGTACAGCGCCACCAGCGCCCAGCTCAGGCCGCCGACGGTGTACTTCACGGTGGCGGGCAGATCACGGGGTGACCAGAACGCCTCGATAAACGCCGCCAGCAACAGCATGAAAAATACCCCGTACATGACCGGTACGGTGGCGCGTGCGGCGTGGCGTAACGCAGCCAGCCTGGACACCGGGCCCGGGGCGAGCACGGCCACGCCGAGTTTCAGCCCGGCGCCGCCGGCCAGCACGATGGCGGTCAGCTCCGGTGCGCCGTGGGCGACGACAAAGGTGAAGAAGTTGTCGCTGGCGCCAATGTGCACGATGTGGCCGGCGGCGGCGCCGAAAAAGCCGCCGTTGAACACCATCACAAACAGCGCGCCGATGCCGAACGCCAGCCCGCCGGCAAAGGTACGGAAAGCGATGCCGATGTTGTTGTAGATGTAGTAGCCGAACATGGTCAGGTCATCGCCGCTGTCGCGGCCATCACTGAGCGTGCTGTCACCGTACATGTCCTCCAGCGACAGCGTCATGCTCTCGCCGAGCACGCTGTAGGCCATGTCCGGCTGCGTTGCCACCAGTATCCAGGCGAACGCGAGCGACAACACAAAGGCCAGCGCACTGGCCAGGTGCCAGCGCCACTGCGCCCGCACGGCCCGGGGGAACCCTTCACGCACGAAATACAGCAGCCGGGGCAGCAGTGGCGGACGGTACTGGTAGAGCTGGCGATGGCCACGCAGCACCAGCGCGTTGAGCTGGTCCACCAGGTCCAGGCTGTAGCCGCGCTGGCGCGCCAACGCCAGGTGGTGGCACAGGCGGCGGTAGGCGGCAGGGAATTCGGCGGCGGTCAGCGCCGGTGGCGTGGCGTGGCGCTCGCCCGGTTTTTCCAGCCGCGCGAGTGTCTGCTCGATCTGTTGCCAGAGGCTGGCGTAACGGGTCTCGAACTGTTGCTGGCGCATCAGTTGCCTCCCTGCACATGCAGCGCCGTGCGCCGCAGGCGGTCTTCGGCGTCCTCCGGCGTCAGCTCCGGGAAGGCCAGCCGGGCCAGTTCGCCCCGGCGGGCGGGGGACAGGCCCGGGCTGCGCTCGAGGAAGGTCAGCAGCAGTTGCCGGTCCTGGATGCTGGTGACCCAGTCCGGTGGCAGCGTGTGGGCCGGCTGCCCGGCGCGGCGTGCGGGGACAGTGCGGCTGTAGACCACCAGCGTGCCGGCGGCCAGATCACCGAGACGGCGGAAGCGGCTGTCCAGCAGCATGGTGACGAAGCCGGTCAGGTACAGCAGCGGAAACTGGTCGGCGGTGCGCAGCAGATTGCGCACCAGGCTGGCGCTGAAATCCACCGGCGTGCCGTCTTCGCGCACCACCGCCATGCCGAAGGATTTCTTGCCCGGCGTCTGGCCGTGGCGCATGACTTCGAACCACACCGGGTAGAACCATTCCAGCAGGAAAATCAGGATCAGCATCAGCCCGTTGCCAAGCCCGCCGAGCAGGCCGAACAGCACTGCGGCAATGATGTAGACGACGATGCGGATGGCGAGATCGGTGAAATAGGCCAGGGCGCGGGGTACGGGGCCGGCCAGGTCCAGCGTCAGCGGCACCCCTTCCGGGGTGGTGATGTGATGCTGGTCATCGATCATCCGCGCAGGCTCACCGGTCGCCGGGCTGGCTGCGGATCAGCAGCAGGCAGGTGGTGAACAGGGCGCACACCAGTGCCACGCGCACAATGGCGAGATAGAGAATGGGCGGCGGGTAAAACAACTGCACCACAAAGCCGCAGAAATAGAACATCAGCACGAAGGACAGCCAGGTGAGCTGGCGCGCGCTGCCACGCACGGCCGCAGGAATGAACAGCAGCAGCGGCGTGTACAGCAGCAGTGACAGGAACACCTTGGCGATGCCGGGCACATCCGGCGGTGCCAGGCCCCAGAGGCCACCGATGCCGGCCACCAGCAGCAGGAAGAAAAACAGTCGGTTCAGGTTCAGCAGCAAGGTGAAGCTCCCGGTCATGCCCGCCCCGCCAGTTGTCGCGCGGTGCGTGCCAGCCGCTCGCCCAGGGCGCGGGCCAGCGTGGTTTCGGTGTCGGTCAGGGTGGTGTCGTTGTTGATGCCGGCGGCGTGGCTGGCGCCGTAGGGGGTGCCTCCGCCGGTGGTGTCCAGCAGGCCCTTTTCGCTGTAGGGGATGCCGGTGATCAGCATGCCGTGGTGTAGCAGCGGCATCATCATCGTCAGCAGAGTGCTTTCCTGGCCGCCGTGCAGGCTGCTGGTGGAGGTGAACACGCCAGCGGGTTTGCCGATCAGGGTGCCCTGCATCCACAGCTCGCTGGTCTGGTCGAGAAAATATTTAAGCGGGGCGGCCATGTTGCCGAAACGGGTAGGGGAGCCCAGTGCCAGTGCGCTGCACCCGGCCAGGTCGTCCAGCGTGCAATAGGGGGCGCCTTCCTCCGGCACGGCCGGGGCGGTGGCTTCGCTGACGGCCGAGACAGGCGGCACTGTACGCAGCCGGGCCGGCAGGCCGCCTTTTTCGCAGCCCATGGCGATCTGCCGGGCGAGCCGGGCAATACTGCCGGTGCGGCTGTAGTAGAGCACCAGGACGTAGGGTTCCATGGGCAGGGTTCCTTGGGTCGTGGCCGGATCAATGATCCAGCAGCGCGAGGACGTTCTCCGGTGGCCGGCCGAGCACGGCACGCTCGCCATGCACCACGATCGGCCGCTCGATCAGTTTCGGGTATGTCACCATGGCGTCGATCACGGCGGCGGCGCTGCTTTTTTCCGACAGGCCGGCGTCGGCGTACTCGGCTTCCCCGGTGCGCAGCAACGCATGCGGGTGCGCCAGGCCAAGCTGGCGTACCAGTTTGCGCAGCGTCGCAGCGTTCGGTGGTGTTTGCAGATAGAGTACGATTTCCGGTGCAATACCGTGCTCTTCGAGCAGGGCCAGGGTCTGGCGGGATTTCGAGCAGCGCGGATTGTGATAGATGATGTAACTGGACATAGTCTGATCATGCGTTCCGGTATGGGACGGGACATTCTAGTCGACACGCTTGCGCCATGTCGCGGCTGAATCCGTCGACCGGCGCTCAGACCGCACGCCGATGGCAGGGATAGACACAGATGAATGGTATGGATTCAACAACCTGGCATATCGCCCGGCAACATGTGCGACACGCCGGTGGCACTGTGCGCGATTTCATGGTGCTGCTCACGCGCCAGTTCAAGGAAGACGGGTGCCGCGAAAGTGCGGCGGCACTCACCTACACCACCCTGTTCGCCATTGTGCCGGTGATGACGGTGACCTATGCCGTGCTCGCCATGGTGCCGGCACTGAAAGAACGCGGTGGCACCTTCCAGAACTGGCTGCTGGAGTATTTCGTGCCCTCGGCCGGGACCCAGGTGCAGGATTATCTCAGTGAATTTTCCCGCCAGACCACCAACCTGACGCTGATCGGCGGCGTGGTGCTGATCATTACGGCGGTGCTGCTGCTGCGCACCATCGAACAGACCATGAACCGGATCTGGAAAGTGGCGGTGCCGCGCAAGGGGTTGGTGAGCCTGATGATGTACTGGGCCGTTCTGACACTCGGGCCACTGTTGCTGGGCGCCGGGCTGGGCATCAGCTCGTACCTGGCGTCGGTGTCGCTGGTCACCGACACGGTGGCCTTTTTTGGCGGTGCGCGGTTGTGGCTGTCACTGTTGCCGGTGCTCTTTACGACCGGGCTGCTGACGCTGTTGTACGTGGTGGTGCCGAACTGTCATGTGCCGATCCGTCAGGGGCTGATCGGCGGCTTTGTCGCGGCCGTGATGTTTGAGCTGGCGAAGAGCGGCTTCGTGCTGTTTGTCCGCTTCTCGCCGAATTACGAGGTGGTCTACGGTGCCTTTGCCGCCGTGCCGCTGTTCCTGTTGTGGCTGTTCATTTCCTGGGTGATCGTGCTGGCCGGTGCCGAGCTGGTGCGCACGCTGGTGATCTTCAACGAACATCGCCGTGACGTGCCGCGCCTGCAGGCGTTGTTGCGGGTGCTTGAGGTGCTGTGGCGCAAGCAGCAGCACGGCGCCGTGCTCAAGCCGGCACTGATGCGCCGCACCATGCTGGCCGGGGGTGGCGCGCGCTGGGACGAATTCCGCAACCTGCTGTTTGATCTCGGGCTGGTGCGGCGCACCGAGGACGGCGCCTACGTGCTGACCCGCGACCTGCGTACCCTGACCCTGGGGGAACTCACCGACATGGTGCCCTGGCCGGCGGCAAAACAGTTGCGCGTCAGCGCGCCGTTGCGACGGCCGTGGGAAGCGGCGCTGCAACAGCGCTGCCATGAGGCCCGTGCGGGGATGCAGGCGCCGCTGTCGCTGTCGCTGGAGGCGCTGTTCGGGGAGGGAGAGGCGCAGCCACCCGGCGAGGAGGTGGCTACCGAACCGCCGGCAAGGGACGTCTCGCCGTGAAGACGCTGCGTGTTTGCGTGCGTGGCCGGGTGCAGGGTGTCTGGTTCCGTGCCGGCACGCAGCAGCAGGCGCAGGCGCTGGGCCTGACTGGCTGGGTCCGCAACCGCGAGGACGGCAGTGTCGAAGCGCAGTTGCGTGGTGGCGACAGGGCATTGCAGCAGATGCTTGACTGGCTGCACCATGGCCCGCCAGAGGCCCGGGTGGACACGGTGGAAACCGAGCGGCTGCCCGATGACACAACCGATAACAATATCTTTGAGGTCCGGCGGTGAAACACGTTGAACTGGTCAACGGCGATCTGCGCTTCCCGGCGCTGATGGCGGGGGATGGGGAACCCGTGCTGTTGCTGCATGGTTTTCCCGATTGTCATCTGAACTGGGTGCATCAGCTCGAAGCGCTGGCCGGTGCCGGTTACTGTGCGGTGGCGCCGGCGCTGCGCGGTTATGCGCCGGGTTGTCTGGCGCCGGACGGGGATTATTCGCTGCGTGCGGCCGTCGAGGACGTCTGCGCCTTCGCCCATCAACTGGGCGGCGCGGTGCATCTGGTGGGCCACGACTGGGGCGCAGCGGTGGGCTATCTGGCGGCGGCTCGCTCACCGGAGTTGTTCCTGTCGCTCTCGACGCTCGCGGTGCCGCCGCTCAAACGCCTGCCGCAGGCCGTGCTGCGGGTGCCGGAGCAACTGCTGTTGTCGGCCTACATGGATTTCTTCCAGTTGCCGCTGGTGCCGGAATGGGTGCTGCGCCGCAATGAGCTGGCCGGGGTCGAGTGGCTCTGGCAGCGCTGGTCACCGGACTGGGACGGCGGTGACTACCTGGCCAACGCACAGCGTGCACTGGCCGAGCCCGGTGCGCTCAGTGGTGCGCTGAACTGGTACCGTCACCTGCCCCGGTTCTGGACCGCCGCGCACCGCGAGGCACGCGGCTGGATGGCGCGGCCGATTGCCGTGCCGACCCTGGTGATGCTCGGCCGCAAGGATGGCTGCATGAGCCCACGGCTGCTGGATCATGCCGTGCAGGCCCGCGATTTCCCCGCCGGCCTGCAGGTAGAGCAGGTCTCCGGGGCGGGGCATTTCCTGCATCTGGAGCGGCCACAGCGGATCAACGAACTGCTGCTGGCGCATCTGGCGCAAACAGCGGTCCAGACGGCCGGCTGAGAGCCCCTTCTTTGACCTTCGGCGGGGGCACGCAAGGTGCCCGCCGGGGCGCCATCAGGCTATAATGCGCGCCCCCGATATCCCGAGCCGGAGTGACACATGACGGTGATTCGCCAGGACGACGTGATCCAGAGCGTCGCTGATGCCCTGCAGTACATCTCGTATTACCACCCCGTGGACTTTATCCGCGCCGTGCACGAAGCCTACGAGCGTGAGGAAAACCCGGCGGCCAAGGATGCCATGGCGCAGATTCTGGTGAACTCGCGCATGTCGGCCACCGGCCACCGGCCGATCTGCCAGGACACCGGTATCGTCACCGTGTTCTGCAAGGTCGGCATGCAGGTGACCTTTGAAGGCGACATGAGCCTCACCGACATGATCAACGAGGGTGTGCGCCGCGCCTACAACCATCCGGACAACGTGCTGCGCGCCTCGGTGCTGGCTGACCCGGACGGCAAGCGGGCCAACACCAAAGACAACACCCCGGCCGTGATTCACTACGACATCGTGCCCGGCCATACCGTGGATATTCAGGTGGCGGCCAAGGGCGGCGGCAGTGAAGCCAAATCCAAGTTCGCGATGCTCAACCCGTCCGATTCCATCGTCGACTGGGTGCTGGAACAGGTGCCGAAAATGGGCGCCGGCTGGTGCCCGCCGGGTATGCTCGGCATCGGTATCGGCGGCACCGCCGAAAAGGCCATGGTGCTGGCGAAAGAATCGCTGATGGACCCGATCGACATCCACGAACTGAAAGCACGCGGCCCACAGACCCGCGCCGAAGAACTGCGTCTGGAACTGTTCGAGAAAGTGAACGCGCTCGGGATCGGTGCGCAGGGCCTGGGTGGCCTGACCACCGTGCTGGATGTGAAAGTGGTGGATTACCCGACGCACGCAGCGAACAAACCGGTGGCGATCATTCCCAACTGCGCGGCCACCCGCCACGCGCACTTTGTGCTCGACGGCAGCGGCCCGGCCGATCTGGAAGCACCGGATATCAACGAGTGGCCGGAGATTGCCTGGGGCGACGGCGGCCAGTCGAAGCGGGTGAACCTGGATAGCATCACCCCGGAAGAAGTACAGACCTGGAAATCCGGCGACACGCTGCTGCTCTCCGGCAAGCTGCTGACCGGCCGCGATGCCGCGCACAAGCGCATGGTGGACATGCTCGCCAAGGGCGAAGCACTGCCGGTGGATTTCACCAATCGCTTTATCTACTACGTCGGCCCGGTGGACCCGGTGGGCGACGAAGTGGTCGGCCCGGCCGGCCCGACCACGGCCACGCGCATGGACAAGTTTACCCGCACCATGCTCGAAGCCACCGGCCTGATCGGCATGGTCGGCAAGGCTGAACGTGGCCAGACGGCGATTGATGCGATCCGCGACAACAAGGCGGTGTACCTGATGGCTGTGGGCGGCGCAGCGTATCTGGTGTCCAAGGCCATCCGCTCGTCCCGGGTGGTGGCCTTCGAGGACCTGGGTATGGAAGCCATCTACGAGTTCGATGTGCAGGACATGCCAGTGACGGTGGCCGTCGACAGCGAAGGTACCTCGGTGCATCGCACCGGCCCGAAAATCTGGCAGGCGAAGATCGGCAAGATTCCCGTCACCGAAACAGCCTGAACCTGATGCCACGCCCCGTTCGGGGCGTGGTGTTTTGTGGCCTGTGCGCCACCTTTGTTGTCGCAACGTCCTCCGGCAATGACGTTTCTGGTTGAATCCGGTATAACAAGGGCCGTTTGATGGCTCCGCGACAGTACGTACGTCGCGCGACCATCGTCCTGTGATGCAGGTTGCCGCCAGGACACTGTCGGCAACACACCTGTCAAAATGCGGATTGATCTGTTTTGTCCTGGTCATGCGGATGTCTTTGACTGCTGTGTTTTCGTCTCACCGCGCCCGTGCGCGCGATGCCCGCGTGTGGCTGCTGTGTCTGCTGGCAGCGGGCTGTGCGCCGATCTCTGACCTGACACCGCCCTGGGTGCCCCAGGCCGCGCCGCCCGACCGCATCAGCGGTCTGACCTATGCCGCCATCGATGAACTGGGCGCGCTGCATGGCCCCTGTGCCTATCTTGCGGATCTGCATGCGCGTGCGCTGACGCTGACAGAAGCGGAATTGAGCGCGGTGCTTGACGGCTGCAAAACGCAGATCATGGCGGCCGAGGCGGAAGAGGCCGAACGCCTGCGTGTTGCAGAAGAACAGGCCATCGCCGAGATGATGGCGCGCGAATGGCAGGCGGTGGAGCAGGCCCGCGAGCAGGAATGGCGTGAAGCGGAACAGCGGCGTCAGGAAGCGGAACTGCTGCGCGCGCAGCTGGCCGCCGCCGAAGAAAAAGAGCAGCAGCGCCGCGCCGCATTGCTGGAACGCATCGGC
Organism: Alcanivorax sp. S71-1-4; assembly: GCF_009846755.1. Lineage (GTDB taxonomy): Bacteria > Pseudomonadota > Gammaproteobacteria > Pseudomonadales > Alcanivoracaceae > Isoalcanivorax. The sequence goes on along the minus strand of NZ_AQOR01000005.1, from coordinate 104,610 downwards.
CAGGCGGCAGTGCAACGGGAACTGGCCGGCGTGCAGGACAAGCCGATTGCACACAATCTTGGCCAGCCGCTGAAAACCACGCTGAAAACCTTCCTGGCCTGTGTCGAGCTGGCCTATCCGAATCAGGGGTATCAGGTCACCCGGTCGGGCCGCACGCTGACGGTAGTCATGCGGGAGGCGGAGCTGCCACGCGGCGACCTGGCAATCGAATCGCGCTTTGTCGAGAACCCGGAATACTGGCGCATGACGTATCTGCGTGTGGCCGACATCGAGGCACGGACCGATGCGGACCGGTTTGTGCTGTCGCAAAACCTGACGGCCGAGAGTTGCCCGCAGGAAGGGGGGCTGTTCTGAGAGCCGGGATGGTGTGATGGCTAGCGTGCCGGGCGTTTTCTGCGCCGCGCTGCCTCTACCAGTGCCCTGAACAGCTTGCGATGCGCCGGATGATAAAGCAGATATTCCGGATGCCATTGCACACCCACCTGCCAGTCGTCCCGTACCGATTCCACCGCCTGCACGAAATGATCCGGGTCCAGCGCGGACACCCGTAACCCCCGTCCAAGTTGTCGTACTGACTGGCTGTGCAGCCGGTTGGCGCCGAGTGTTTCCCGTTCCAGGATGCGCGCGAGCCGGCTGTGCGGCATCACGCGCACGGTCTGCATCGGTGTCAGCAAATGGCGGGGGCGTGTATTGCGGCGCAGTGGTGTGATGTCCTGGTGCAGCGTGCCGCCGTGGAATACGTTCAGCAGCTGTGCGCCGCGGCAGATGCCCAGCACAGGCAGCCGGTGTTGCTGCGCGTAATCCAGCAGGGCCAGTTCGTAGTCATCGCGTGGCGGATTGTAGCGGGCGTCGATACTGGGCTGGTGGCGGTAACGGCGCGGATGAATATGCGCGCCGCCGGCGATCACGACCGCGTCCAGGGCGCGCCAGTCACGGCTACTGCCCGGGTGCAGGCGCCGGGTGCGTGCGCCATGCTGCATCAGGCCGGCGCGAATCAGGGGAATATCCAGCAGATGCCGGCGAGGCCCGGCGACGCCGATCAGGATGTCTTGGGCAGCGTCAGCCATGCAGCGCTTTCCTCGGTCCAGTCCATCAGCAGGCGATCCAGGCTCAGTGGCTGTCGTGCGTGCCAGGCCGCCATCATGTCTTTCAGCCGGTCCGGTTCGCAGGCCAGCGTGTCGACGCGCACCCAGTCGTTCCACACCTGTGAAAACGACCAGTCCGGGTTGTCGATGTCGCAATCCGGCAGGCGGTAATGCAGCGTGGGGCGCGGCTTGATCCGGTCATCGTCAATCTCGTTGCGGATACGCGGCTCATCCAGGTGCGCAAACAGCGGCATCATGTCCAGCGCGCGGTTGCGGGTCGGGTTGTGGTGCAGGTAGTCGGTGATCAGCCTGTCGAGATCCGGCCGGTAGTCGTCGGCCAGGATCAGTCTCACATAGTCCTCGGGCCAGGCATCGATGTAGGGGGTGAATTTGCGGCTGATGTCCAGCTGGTGACGATGCTTGAGCCAGGGGTAGCTCAGCGCGAAGGCACGCAGGTACGCGAGCAGGGTGTCCGCATCCAGGCCGGGCAGTTCGGGATTGAGTTGCAGTCCGAATGCGTAGTGCAGGGCGTGGCGGCTGCCCAGGCCGCCGGCGTCACGCAGCGTCTGGCACAGGGTTTCCACTTTCGGCAGGGCCTCCAGCGGCAGCGGCGGTGAGACGATTTCCAGCGGCACAATTTTTTCGGCGGTGGCGTCGAGCAACTGCAATGCGGCGTCCGTGACTTCCGCCAGTGGCGCGGGCAGCACACCGGTATCCGGGGCAAAGTCCTTCACCTGTTTGGAATCCAGCTCGACCTTGAACGGGCCGTCATCGCTGTCGATCACTGATTCATAGCGGCTTTCTTCCCGGGCGGTGGCCTGCAATGCCTGCGCAACGATGTGGACCAGCGCCGCATACCCCAGGCCGGACAGTTCGATTTCCACGCCAACACGACGTGGTTGGCCGTCGTGATTATCGCGTACCAGGGGCATCACCGGATCTGAGTCAGCCACGTTGCCTCCGCCTGAAAGGGCTTTCAGTGAACAGTTTTGCAGTGGACCGTTACCGTATAACGATGGCGGACAGGTCGCCAGACGCCATGTCCTGTGTTCACGACTTTTGAGGAACCTCTGAATAACTCCCCGGTGATTCTGGCTTTCCGGGCGGTGTCTGATCAAGGCGCGGCTTCGAAGGCATAGCGGGCTACGTCGAGAAGACGCAACGCGGAGCAGGCGCCGCCCGGAAAGCCCCGCAGGGCGGGCGCTGCAGCACGCATTAGCCGCGTTGCGTCGCTTGACAAGGACGATGCCATTGCCGGCGCGCCGCGCCTTGCTACTGCATGCTGTAGCGCCCGCAGAACCACCGGGGAGTTATTCAGAGGTTCCTTCACATCGCGTCAGGCGCGTACGTCCGGCTGCAGTGTATGGAAATGACGTTTCAGCAATGCCAGCGCTGCACTGACCTTGGCAGGTGTTTCGCGCTCCAGCGTCAGTGCCCAGGCGGGCATCGGCGGTGGCGCCCAGTCGGGCAGCACGTGCACCAGCTCGCCACTGGCCAGGGCCACGCGTGCTTCGTGCCAGGGCAACAGACACAGCCCCAGGCCGCGCCGCGCAAAGTGACGGGCGACGTTCAGGTTGTTGCACAGTACCCGTGGGCTCACGCGCAGTTTCTCTGTGCGGCCCTGACGATGGTGTAACGTCAGTTGGCGTTGGCCAGCGACCTGCGATAGCACGAGCCAGTGATGCCGACTCAGATCAGCGGTGTTGCCGGGCGTACCGAGCCGGTCCAGATACGCGGGTGCCGCGCACAGCAGCATCGGAAATTCGGCCAGGGGATGGGCGATAAATCCGGCATAGGGCAGAGTGCCGACGCGCACTGCGATATCGATCCGCTCGTGGATCAGGTCAATGCGTTCATCCGTGGCCAGGATGCTCAGGTTCAGTTGGGGGTGATTGATCAGCAGCGGTGACAGGGCATCCGCCAGAGGGGCGCCTGCGAGCCCCACCGGCGCGGTGATACGCAATTCGCCGGTGAGTGAATCCCGCAATGCGGCCACGACATCTTCGGCATCCCGGGCCGCCGCGAGCATGCGGGCGCAGTGCTGGTAATAGCGCTCGCCGGCTTCTGTCATCGTCAGCCGGCGAGTGGAGCGGTGCAGTAGCGGCAGGCCGAGGCTGGTTTCCAGCGCCCGCATCTGCTGGCTCACAGCGGACGCGGTCATACCCAGGCTCTCTGCCGCGCGCCGCATGGCGCCGGCCTCGACCACCCGGGCGAAGATGGCCATTTGTCGGAGATGCTGCATGAGCGTTCCCATTGTTAAGTCTGGCTTAACAAAGATAGCTTAGATTGATGGCTAATCCAGTTCTGCTTCAGGGAGTAGGATTCTTCCCTACTTGTTGGCGGACACGCCGCTGGCGACAAGACCCCCTGAAACAGGAGCAGCATCATGAAACTGGCATTGATTGGCGCCACCGGCTTTGTTGGCAAGGCCGTTCTGGAAGAAGCCCTGAACCGTGGTCACGATGTGACCGCCGTTGCCCGCGATCCCGAGCGTGTCAGCGTCCCCGCCGCCTTGCGTACCCGGCTGACGGTGGTCAAAGGCGACATTAACGATCCCACCAATACGGCAGGGCAGATCCGCGGCTGTGATGTGTTGATCAGCGCTTACAATGCGGGGGGCTATCAGGGCGCGGCGGTGTACGAGCAGTACGTCAGCGGCACCCGTCATATTATCGACGCAGCACGGCAGGCCGGTGTGCGGCTGCTGGCAGTGGGTGGCGCGGGCAGCCTGTTTGTGGCGCCGGGCGTGCAGTTGGTGGACACGCCTGAATTCCCGGCGGAATGGAAAGATGGCGCGCTGGGCGCACGCGAGGCGCTGAATATCCTGCAAAAGGAATCGGGACTGGACTGGACCATGATTTCCCCGTCCGCACTGCTGGAGCCGGGGCCGCGCACCGGGCAGTTTCGCCTGGGTGGGGATGAGCTGCTGATGGACGGGGATCAGCCGGCCAGGATATCCGTGGCGGATCTGGCGGTGGCGCTGCTGGATGAAGTGGAGCAAGGGCAGTATCGTAACGCGAGATTTACGGTGGGATACTGACGGTAGTGTCCTCCCCCTTGTGCAGGTAGGGTGGGTAGAGCCAAAGGCGAAACCCACCGTGTCCATGCTGCACACTGCTCGCACAAAACCATCGAGACTACCCGCCTCCTAAATTGAAACTACCTGCCTCCTAAGCAGCGCCGTTTCGATAGTTTTGCGGGAGTGAATACCGGGCATGGACCCGGTGGGTTTCGCCTTTGGCTCTACCCACCCTACCGTCGCATTAATCAGCTTGGTAACTGGCGGGCTGCGTCACTTGGTGCGAGGCGGCACATGATGTGCATGGAACGCCGGGGGCAGCGCGTTTTTTGCCTGACGGCCTCTCTCGGCCAAATCGCTTGCCTCTTCTGCAATGGATAGTTATTCAGCGTATTCAAACTCGCGAATGACTTCCAGAAACGCGTCCCCAAACCGTTCCAGCTTGGTTTCGCCCACCCCGGTGACGCTCAGCAGTTCGTTGTCTTTCAGTGGTCGCCGCTCGACCATCTCGGTGAGCGTGCGGTCGTTGAAAATGACGTAGGGCGGTACGCCATGCTCGTCTGCCAACTCCTTGCGCAGTTTGCGCAGCGCTTCCCACAATGGTCGGTCTTCTTCCGGCAGAGCCGGTTGATGCCGTTTGCTGCGGCTGCGCTCGGTGGCTTCCTTGACGTCCTCGCGCAGGTGCACGCTTTCCTCGCCACGCAGGATCGGGCGGCAGGCTTCGGTGAGATGCAGGGCGCCGTAGCCGTCCACGTCAACGCGCAGCAGGCCACGGGCCACCAGCTGGCGGAATACGCTGCGCCAGCCGGCGGTGGGGAGGTCGCTGCCGATGCCGTAGGTGCTCAGATGTTGATGGCCGAACTGGCGCACTTTTTCGTTATCGCTGCCGCGCAGCACGTCGATCAGGTGATTGACGCCGAAGCGCTGGCCGGTTCGGTACACGCACGATAATGCCTTGCGCACAGCGTCACTGGCGTCCCAGGTGCGGGCCGGGTGCAGGCAGGCATCGCAGTTGCCACACCGGGCGTCGCTGTCTTCGCCGAAGTAGGTCAGCAGGGCGTGTCGGCGACAACTGACGATCTCGCACAGGCCGAGCATGGCGTCGAGTTTCTGCCGCTCGCTGCGCTTGTGCTCTTCGGAGCCGGCGGAGCCTTCGAGCATCTGCCGCAGCTTGATGACGTCTTCCACTCCGTACACCAGCCAGGCGGTGGCGGGCTCGCCGTCACGGCCTGCGCGGCCGGTTTCCTGATAGTAGCCTTCGATGCTTTTCGGCAGGTCCAGGTGAGCGACGAAACGCACGTCAGGTTTGTCGATGCCCATGCCGAACGCGATGGTGGCCACCATGATGACGCCGTCCTCGCGCAGGAAGCGTTGCTGGTGGTCGCGGCGCTGTGCCGCCAGCAGGCCGGCATGGTAGGGCAGGGCGTTGAAGCCTTGCTGTTGCAGCCATTCGGCGGTGGTATCCACCTTGTTGCGTGACAGGCAGTAGACGATGCCGGCATCACCCGGATGTTCGGCGCGCAGAAAGCGCAGCAGTTGCTGGCGGGCGTTGCTTTTTTGCGTGATGCGGTACTGGATGTTCGGCCGGTCAAAACTGCTGACGAAGTGGGCGGCATCGGTGAGCTGCAGGCGCCGGGCGATTTCCTCGCGGGTGCGCATGTCTGCGGTCGCGGTGAGGGCAATGCGCGGTACTTCGGGAAACTGTTCGTGCAACAGGCCAAGCTGCAGGTATTCGCTGCGGAAATCATGGCCCCACTGGGAGACGCAGTGGGCCTCGTCGATGGCGAACAGCGCCAGCGGAATCTGCTTCAGCAGTGACAGGGTGCGCTGCTGGGTGAGGCGTTCCGGTGCGATATAAAGCAGGTCGAGCTGGCCATGCAACAGGGCCTGCTCGGTGGCCAGGATGTCGTCGCGCCCAAGCGATGAATTGAGAAAACCGGCGCGTACGCCCAGCTCGTGCAGGGCATCCACCTGATCCTGCATCAGCGCAATCAAGGGCGAGATTACGACCCCGGTGCCGCTGCGCAGCAGCGCGGGAATCTGGTAGCAGAGGGATTTACCGCCGCCGGTGGGCATCAGAACCAGTGCGTCATGGCCGTGCCAGAGCGTCTCGATGATCGCCTGCTGGTGGCCACGGAAGCTGTGGTAGCCGAAAACGCGTTCCAGGATGGTCAGGGGTGTCTCAGTCATGGCGTTGCAGTATACAGACTGGCCGGTGGCTCTGCTGTGCGATTTGTCCCCGGCAGGATGTCAGTGATTGCCGATGGTGGTTGTCGGTCAGGGCTCAGCGACATAGCGGGCCTGTCCACTTGGCTGCAGGTATTGCTCCAGGGCGCGGCGCACCAGTTCGTTCAGGGAAATCTCCGCGCGGGTGGCGGCCTGTACGGCGCTCAGGTGCAGCGCATGACCCACGCGCACATTGAAAGTGCCTTTGCAGGGTTGCTCCGGGTGCACACCCCGGGCTTCGCAGTCGGCCAGATAATCGTCCACTGCGGCACGGAAGGCGGCTTCGGTCTCCGGCACCGTGTCGCCCTCAAAGTTCACCAGTGGCTGGATATACAGCAGGCGGCCGTACAGGCAGCCGTCTTCCGGGCTGGCTTCGATGGAGCCGTAGTAATCCCGGTATTTCACGATGGCGGTCATCAGATCAGTTCTCCGGCTGTGAGCGCGGCCAGGATCTGCCGGCGCGCGTACAGTTTCAGCTCATTGCCCGGGTGTGGCCGGTGCAGGCAGATCAGTGCAGCAGGATCGCCGTTGCAGAACCTGACCCGCGAACCGCGGCCTTCGGTGCGTTGGTAACCCAGGCGCCCGAGCAGGGTGTCCAGATCCCGCCAGGTAAAGCTGCGCCGTGTGTCGCGCAGCCGTACCAGCAGGATGTCGTGGCGTGTCATAGGACGTCACTCCGGGGCGGATGCTAAGGGGCATGCGAGCTTATTGCAACTGATTTTAGTTGCAGGTGTCTCGCATACGTGTCATACGTCGACCTTAGCCGCCGGGTAATGCGAGGGGCGTGCGATATTCGCCACGGTATGCGTCAGTGCGTGACGCTGAATGGTGCGCGTTTCTGGCGGGGGGAGTTGGAGCAGCGGGGAATAATGGCCCCCGGCAAGGGGGCCATTGAGCAGGTCAGGAGGCTGCGCGCTGCGTCGCCGGCGGGGCGTACAGCACGTCGTAGGCGTCTACCGGGAAGGTCTTCAGCCGTTTTTTCAGCGTCGCCAGGGACCAGGGCCAGGCAGCGAAGTTGCGGCCATTGGCATCCAGGTAGTAGCTCTTGCAGCCACCGCTGTTGAAGACGGTGGTCTGCAGGTGTTTCTGCACCGTGTCGTTGTGTTGTTTCAGTACGTCCGGCTTGATGCTGAACTTGCTGATGCCCTGTGACCTGACTTTTTTCAGGCCATCAATGATGTAGTCCAGCTGGGCTTCGGCCAGCCCGATGAAGGAGTCATACACCAGCACGTTCGGGCCCAGGACCAGGAAGGCGTTCGGGGTGTTTTCCAGGCTGGTGCCCAGGAAGGCTTCCGGCGAGCTGTTTTTCCACAGGTCCGAGATGCGTTCCCCATTGGCGTTGAACACCTTCTTGCCAATCGGCGGATGCGAGACATCGAAGCCGGTGCCCCAGATGATCACATCCACTTCATGGCGTTCGCCGTTGGCGGCGATCACGGTGTTGTTGTCCACTTCGACCAGACCGTGAGGGATGAGCGTCGTGTTGTCCGCCTGCAGGGCAGGGTAATAGTTGTTGGCAAACAGAATGCGCTTGCAGCCCAGGGTGAAATCCGGGGTGACGGCTTCACGCAGGCGGGCGTCCCGGATCTGCAGTTTCAGTAACTGACGGGCCGCCGCGCTGATCGGCTTCAGCACGCCGGGGTTGCGCAGGCCGAAGTTGATCACGTTCAGGGAACTGGCCACGGCCTTGCGCCAGCCATGCTGAATGACCGGCAGTTTTTCGATGGCGAGCTTGCTCAGGTCGCCCAGCGGCAGGTCCGGTTTGGGCAGCACCCAGGGTGCGGTGCGCTGAAAGACGAACAGCTCTTTCACGGCGGGCTGGATTTCGGGCACAAACTGGATCGCTGACGCGCCAGTGCCGATCACCGCCACGCGCTTGCCGGTCAGGTCGTAGTCGTGATTCCACTTGGCGGAATGGAACATTTCTCCCCGGAAACTCTCCAGGCCGGGGATCGCAGGAATCTGGGATTCCGTGATGGGGCCGGTGGCGAAGATGACGGTTTTTGCCAGGTATTGGCCGCGCGATGTGTCCAGCACCCAGAGGTGGCGGTGGTCATCCCAGCGGGCGTTTTCCAGCGCTGTGTTGAACTGGATCAGCGGCGTGACCTGGAAACTGTCGCTGACGTCCTGCAGGTAGCGCAGGATTTCCGGCTGCTTGGCGAACAGCCGGCTCCACTTGCTGCTCAGGGCAAACGAGTAGGAATACAGTGAGGACGGTACATCACAGCCGCAGCCGGGATAGGTGTTTTCGCGCCAGGTGCCGCCGACGCGATCGGACTGCTCGATGACCAGAAAGTCGTGGTAACCCTCCTGCTTCAGCTTGATGGCGGCGGCGATGCCGGAAATGCCCGCACCGACGATAAAGGTGTCGTAGATAGGTGCCGCAGAGGCCGTAGTGTCGTGTGCTGCCATGGTCGGGGTCTCTGTTGGTTTATTTGACGAAACGGTAGGAGAAGCCCAGGAATCTGGCGTACAGGTCGGGCGAGGCCCGCTTCATCATCCAGAGCAGCTTCGCATCCACCTGCGGTGTGGTGTACAGCTCGCCCTTGTCCAGGCGGTTCAGCGTCAGCCGGGCCACGGCATCGCTGGTGGTCATCGCGTAATTCATCAGGGCGTGGTTCGCCAGCCGGGAATACCGCTCGGGAATGCGGCCGTCCTTGATGATGTTGGTGGGCACCAGGGTCGGGCAGAGGACATTGACGCGAATGTTGTCCTTTTTCAGCTCCGCGAACAGGGTTTCCGACAGCGCCCGCACACCGGCCTTGGTCACGTTGTACGCGCTCATCTCGGGTGCCGCTGTGTAGGAGGCGGCGGAGGCCACGTTGATGATCGCGCCACGGCCCTGTTTCTTGAAACCCGGCACGAAATAATGGCAACCGTGGATCACGCCCCACAGGTTGACGTTCATGCACCATTGCCAGTCATCCAGGCTCAGTTCATCGAACTTGCCGCCCAGGCCGACGCCGGCATTATTGATCACCAGCGTGACCGGATGTTGCAGCAGCTTCTCCGCCTGTTCGGCCAGTTGCTGTACCTGTTCGGCACTGCCCACATCACATTGGCGCGCAAAACCACGGGCGCCTGCCTGTTCGATCAGGGCGACGGTCTCCTCGGCGGCAGCCAGGTTGATATCGGCGCAGACGATGCTGCCGTGACGCCGTGCCAGTTCCAGAGCGAAGCTTCTGCCGATCCCGCTGCCGGCGCCAGTGACCACGGCGTAGGCATGCTTGCTGGGTTTGGCAAAGCGCTGTTTCAGAAAATTCATCATAAGGCACTTCCACAACGTTGCGCGTGTCACACGCGTTTGGCGGGCACGAATTCCTTGACCAGATAGGGTGTCAGCAGGCCGGTGTCGGGGTGCAGCAGCCGTTCTTTGTAGTATTCCAGGTACGCCGTGGTGTCGTGGTCATTGGGATGAAAATCCGGACGCAGGTAGTCCAGGATGTGTCCCATGGTGCTGCCGTAGACCCCTTCTTTGGGGCCAAACAGCAGGCCGACGCTGCGACGCACGTCTTTCCAGTAGCGCAGGCTGAGCAGATTACGGGGTCTGCGCAGCACGGGAATGGCGGCGCCGCCGAGGGGGACGAGCATGAGGATAGTGATGAACGCCAGCGCAAAGCCGCTGATCCGCAGCGGATAGCTGCCCGACAGCGTCTGGTAGACATCGTAGGCAATGTCCTTGTGCTCGGATTCTTCCAGCATGTGCCACATCCACAGGGCACGTTGCTTTTCGTCGTCGGTTTCGAAAAAGATCTCTTCATGTTTCATGAAGAACTCCGCCATCACGGCGGTGAAATGCTCGATGCCGGCCATCAGTGACAGCTGCAGGCGGTGTGGCAGTTGCTTGAAACCGTACTTGAAGACGTTGTGCGCCAGGAAGCGATAGAAGGCCACCGGGAAGCGGTGTTGTGCCAGCACGTCGTTCCACTCGTTGTGCATTTTCGAGTGGATGGCCTCCTGGCCGATCAGCGATGTGACGCGCCGTTTCAGTTCGGTGTCCTTGAGGAACTGGCGGTGATGACGGGCGGTATCGATCACCAGGTCCTCACCGAACGTCAGGAAGATCGACAGGGCCTCGAAATAGGCCGTGGCCAGTTCCGTATTCAGATAAAAGCGGGTGTCCGCCTCGCTGGCCTCAAACCGGAAATCCATGTGGCGGATCGGGACGTCTGCCCTGGGCGGGGCGTTCTTCGGGGTGTATTGATGAAGGGTTGCGGTGTTCACGGGCAGTCCCCCTTTGGTTGGGTGGCCAGGACCTGGCTGGTGTGAGGGGGGGACGAAACACCCATCCTCAAGCACTGTTACATTGATCGATGGCAAGATAGCCGGACATTTGTTCGGATTCAATTCAGATTCAACGCCGGCGCGGGCCGCCGGGGTGGCCGGCCATGCCGCAGGGCGGGCTGTTGCCGCTGCGTTGTTGCGCATAACATCATCGGGCATCGTTTCGCAGCCGGGGACAGGGCATGACCACAGATAACGGGCCGGAAGAAAACGCGGCCTGGCTGGCGCAGTTGAAGGGCGGTGACCAGGCGGCGTTTTCAGCGCTGGTGCGGCGTCATCACCGGGCACTGATCGCCTTGGCGCGCGCCATGGTCGGCGAGAACGATGCCGAGGAAATGGTGCAGCGGGCATGGCTGAAAGCGTACGGTGCCGTCGCCTCCTTCGAGGGGCGTGCCAGCCTGCGTACCTGGCTCTCGCGGATCGTGATCAACGAGGGGCGCATGTGGTTGCGCAAGCAGGGCCGGGAAGTGTCGCTGGAGAGCCTGCCAGAGACAGTGGACCCGCTGGCAGCCCGGTTTGACCAGCGCGGCCTGTGGTCGGCGCCGCCGGCCCCGTGGCACAGCGACAGCCCGGAGGGGCTGCTGATGACGGCGCAACTGGCCGATTGCCTTGAGCGCCTGCTCACGGGCATGCCGGGCAATCAGCGAGCGCTGCTGGAAATGCGCGATACCGACGGCCTGCCGTTTGACGAAATCTGTAACCTTCTGGGGCTTTCGGCATCCAATGCACGGGTACTGCTGCACCGTGCCCGCGCGCGGCTGTTCGGGTTGGTGGATCATTATCAGGAGACAGGCGAATGCTGAGTAGGGAGACAGGCGAATGCTGAGTAAGGAGACAGGTGAATGCTGAAGTGCCGGGAGTTTGCCGGGGCAGCAGACAGGATGCTGGAGGGCGACATGCGCCTGCGCGAGCGGCTGGCCATGCGGCTGCACTGGCTGCATTGTCATATATGCCGCCGTTACCTGCGCCAGTTGCGGCAATTGCTGCGCTCCGTGCCCTTCATGCATGGCCCGGCCAGTGACGAGGAAGTGGCGCAGGTCATGCAGCATCTGCACCGTCAGGAGAAATCGCTGTAACACATCCGCTTCCCGCGCATCAGTGATAGACACTGATGCGCGCAAGGGAGCCCCGCCATGTTCACCCTGTTTCACCGGCTTGATCACCATTACCAGTCATGGCTGCGGCGTCTCGGTACGCTGGACTTTATCGCGCCACTGTTGCTGCGCCTGTTTCTCGCGCCCGTGTTCTTTGCTGCGGGCTGGCAAAAACTGATGCACTTCGAGGCCACCGTCAGCTGGTTTGGCAATGCCGACTGGGGATTGGGCCTGCCATTGCCCTGGTTGCTGGCCGTGCTGGCGATCGTGACCGAACTGGTGGGTGGTGTGCTGCTGCTGTTGGGGCTGGCGATACGGCTGGTGACGGTGCCGCTGATCATGACCATGCTGGTCGCCATCGCGTCGGTGCATTGGCAGCATGGCTGGTTTGCAGTAGCGCCTTCTGATCCGGGAACGAACATGTTTGCGCCGCTGGCGGCGCTTGGCGTGCCTGCCGCGCAGCGCAGCCTGGAAAACAGTGAGGCGGTGGGGCAACGGTTGACCCGTGCCCGCAGCATTCTGCGTGAGCACGGGGATGTCCGCTGGTTGACGGAAAAAGGCCGCTTCGTGGTGCTCAACAACGGCATTGAATTTGCGGCAACTTACTTGTTGATGCTGCTGGTGCTGCTGTTTCAGGGGGGCGGGCGCTTTGTCAGCCTGGATGACTGGCTGGCACGCTGGTCGCGCCGGGCTCAGTGGCCCCAGCGGCCGGCCGGGTAAGAGAAGACCGGCAGCGACCAGCCCCAGCGCAGTGCTGCCAGCCGCAGGCTGATGCCGACAGCAAAGGCGAGCGACAGAGTGATGGCTTCGGCCACCTGCCACGCATTGAGGCCCAGATAGACGAGCGCCACCACCAGTGAGACGCAGGCATACAACTCTCGACGCAGTACCTGCGGCGTGCGGTGGCACAGAATATCGCGCAGGATGCCGCCAAAAATGCCGGTAATGACCGCCGACATGATCACCACGACCGTGCTGTAACCGAGCGACAGCGCCACATTGCAACCAATGATCGTGAAGGCGACCAGCCCCAGCGCATCGACCAGCAGGAACAGCCGGTACAGGTGATGAATGAAGCGCGCCACCAGCAGCGTCAACAGGCCGGCAGAAATGGTCAGGTAGATGTATTCCGGATGCTGCGTCCAGGTGACCGGGTAATTGCCGAGCAGGATATCGCGCACAGTGCCCCCGCCGAGCGCGGTGACGAAGGCAATCAGGGAGACACCGAACAGGTCCATGTTGCGACGGCCGGCGGCGAGCGCGCCGGACATGGCTTCGGCGGAAATGGCAACGAGATAGATCAGGGTCAACACAGAGGGCTCCTCAGGCGTATACAGCCTGTTGGGGTTGCCTCTCCCTCTGTCCTGTTACCTGAGAGTTTAGGCCGCCGGCCTGTGCCGGTTGCCTTGCCCCTTCGGTGGGTCGCTGAACGACCGCTCTCCAGTCGGCGGATATTGACGTCGCAGTAATGGTGCCTGAGCGATTATGGGAGTTTGCGCCTTCGGCGGAGGGAAGCCCTCTCTCTCCTGCGAAGCGGCATGATAACCCGCAGAGCCTGTCCAGGCCACCAGGCAAACTCGGGCGTTTGTGACCTGAAAGTGTTATGCATCGTTGCTAGCTATGGGGAGCCAGTCAGGCGGGGGCGTCGCCGGTCTGGTGACGCCATCACAACAAGGGAGAACGGGGCATGAAAAAGGATGTACGGGATTACTACGGCCAGACACTGCAAAGCAGCGCTGACCTGCAAACCAATGCCTGCTGCGATGCCGCGCCGCCCGCGTGGCTCAAACCGTGGCTGGCGATGCTGCACGATGAAGTGGTGAGCCGTTACTACGGCTGCGGGCTGGTGGCACCGCAACAGCTGGAAGGGATGCGGGTACTCGACCTCGGTTGTGGCAGCGGCCGCGATGTGTATCTGCTTTCCGCGCTGGTAGGTGAACGGGGCGAGGTGGTCGGCGTCGACATGACCCCCGAGCAACTGGCCGTTGCCGAACGCCACCAGGCGTATCACCAGCAGGCGTTTGGTCATGCACGCAGTAACGTGCGGTTTGTGCAGGGCGATATCGAGCACCTGGATGAGCTGGGCCTGGAGAGCGATTACTTCGACATCGTGGTGTCCAACTGCGTGATCAATCTCTGCACGGACAAGGCGCGGGCGCTGAACGAGGTGTTTCGTGTGCTCAGGCCTGGCGGTGAGATGTATTTTTCCGATGTCTATGGCGACCGGCGCATGCCCGACATGCTGCTGCAGGACCCGGTCCTGTACGGTGAATGCCTGTCCGGTGCCCTGTACTGGCAGGATTTTCTCACATTGGCCCGGCAGGCCGGGTTTCTGGATCCGCGTCTGGTGGAGGACCGCCCGATCACTATCGGGAATGATCATATCCGCGCACGCCTGGCGCCGGCCCGGTTTTTCTCCGCGACCTACCGGCTGTTCAAACTGGCCGGCCTGGAGCCGGCCTGTGAGGACTACGGCCAGGCGGTGATTTATCGGGGCACTTTACCGGAAAGCCCGTCAGCGTTTGTGCTGGATAACCATCATCGGATCGAACGCGGCAAGGTGTTCCCGGTCTGCGGCAATACCTGGCGCATGTTGCACGACAGCCGTTTCGCGGGGCACTTCGAATTCATCGGGGATTTCTCGACCCATTACGGTGTTTTCCCTGATTGTGGCAGCCGGATGCCGTTTACCAGTGACAGTTTCATCACGCCCGTGGGAGGATGCTGCTGATGACACACTGGCTCAGGAGCAGTTATGCGGCGTATCGCCACGGCCACCTGGTATCGCACTTCGAGCGGAGAGCCGCGCGGCTATATTGATACCGGCCGGCTGCGCGAGGTGTGGTTTCACACCGGCACCGCCTGCAACCTGGCCTGCCCGTTCTGCCTGGAAGGTTCGTCGCCGGCGGACGACCGCCTGGACCTGATGCGGCTGGCAGACGTGCAGCCACTGGTGGATGAAGCCTGTGAGCTGGGTGTGGAGCAGTTTTCGTTCACCGGCGGCGAGCCGTTCGTGGCGAGGGAACTCCCGGCCATCCTGGCGTATGCCGCCGAGCGCCGGCCTTGCCTGGTGCTGACCAACGGCACCCGGCCGCTGCTGCGCCGGCTGGCACAGATCCGGCCGCTGGCCCGGGCCGCGCACCCGGTGGCCTTTCGGATCAGTATCGATTACCCCGACGCGGCCCGGCATGAGGCCGGACGCGGCGAGGGCACGTTCGCTGAATCGATGCAGGCCCTCAAGGCGCTTCACGACGCCGGGTTTCATGTGTCACTGGCGCGCCAGTGGACGCCGGATGAAGATACCGAGGCCGTGGAAGCGGCCTACCGCGAGGCGTTGCGTGCCTACGGGATACCGGATGACCTGCTGCTGGTCTCGTTCCCGGATTTTGCGCCGCCGGGTGCCGCCCGCCAGACGCCGGAAATCACCGAACACTGCATGACCACCTACCACGATGAACAAAGCCGCGCCGGCTTCATGTGTGCCTTCAGCCGCATGGTGGTGAAGGACCGGGGCCGTATGCGGGTCTACGCTTGCACGCTGGTGGATGATGATGGCGAGTACGATCTCGGCGGCACACTGCGTGAAAGCCTGGGGCAACGGATCATGTTGCGGCATCACCGCTGTTTCAGTTGTTTCAGTCATGGCGCGTCGTGCAGTGAAATCGCCCGCTGAGCAATGAACTGGCGAAGCGGACGCGGTAGACTGACCGCTTGCCACTCCCCGCCAAGAGACCTCATTGCATGTTCCTCGACGCCATGCCGGAAGGCTTCCGCTATCCCAGCCCGGAAGACGACGGTGATACCCGCATTCTCGCCCACATCAACCGCAAGGGCTGGCACAATCTGGCGGTGCCGCCGGCGCAGGGCGAGCCGGGGTTCAGTTTTTCCCTCGGGCATTTCCTCAATCATGATCACCCGGAAATCATTGTGCTGGGCCTCAAGGACGAGTTGGCCAGCCGTCTGCTGGACGCTGCCGCTGTGCGCATCCGCGACATGGGAGAGCGGCTGCTGTCGCATCGCGAGTACCCGGATTTTCTGCCGGGTCTGAACGTGGTGTTTCTGCCGGTGGCCTTTCCGCACTACCGCCACTATCTGGGCTTCGCCAACTGGTTCTACGAGAGCCTGCCGGTGCCGTACCCGGCGTTGCAGCTGGTGTGGCCGGACGGGCGAGGGGTGTTTCCCTGGCAGCCGGGTTATGACCGGCGCTTCCAGCGGCTGCAACCCTTGCTGGGCGCTGCGCCAGCGGTGATCCGGTTGCAATGATGCTCTGGCATGCCATAGCATAAATATGCGTTTATGCTATGCGCGCACCGCGCGGGAGGCACCATGGACCGGCTCACGATCAATCTGCCCGAAGGCTATCACCAGGCCTTGAAAGAGGCCGCCGCCCGGCGTGGCATCCCGATCGGGAAGATGGTGGCGGAAGCCCTGGCCGCTTACGTGAAGCCGGCGCAGACAGTGCAGGACCTGTTGCAGCGGGCCCGCCTCCAGTCCGCCCTGACCGAAGCCCAGG
This sequence comes from Alcanivorax sp. S71-1-4, assembly GCF_009846755.1. Classification (GTDB taxonomy): domain Bacteria; phylum Pseudomonadota; class Gammaproteobacteria; order Pseudomonadales; family Alcanivoracaceae; genus Isoalcanivorax. The sequence continues at coordinate 88,389 of NZ_AQOR01000005.1, read as the reverse complement.
CGCATGCACTGGCTGAAGCAGAAACCCGCGCGGCCCGGCGCGGCCAGTAAGTATGCGCTATCGCGCCGACACGCTGTGGGTGGTGGATACCTGCGTGCTGGTATCCGGCGTGTTGTCAGCCGGCGGGCCGCCGGCGCGGATTCTCGACCAGATGCTGGCGGCGCAGATCCGTTATGCGCTGTCACTGCCCCTGCTGGCGGAATACCGAACGGTATTGCTGCGTCCGAAGCTGCTCGCGCGCCACGGCCTGTCAGTGGAGGAAGTGGACCAACTGCTGGAAGCCCTGATCCTGCCCGCAGTGATCATCGACCCTGTCCCGCCCGCCCCCTTGCGGGCCCCGGACCCCGGCGCCCAGCACCTCTGGGATGTGCTCTGCTGCCGGGACGACCTGACCCTGCTCACCGGCGACCGCCTGTTGCTGGAGCAGGCGCCCGCATCACTCTCCCTGTTGTGCCCGGCCGACTGGGCTGCCCGATACCTGCCTGACTGACCCCACGATCTGTCGCGCAAAGCCATTGCGCCGAAAGACGGAACCGTGATTCACTTCTTTAAAGTCTGAATCTGGATTCCGTTCTTATGGCCTACCGCGAAACCGTCAAGATCCGCGACCGCAAGGCTGCGCAGCGCGAAGCGCTGCTGGCTGCCGCCGAAGGGCTGGTGCGCGAGGGCGGCTTTGCCGCGTTGACCATCCAGGCGCTGGCCACGCGGGCCGGCGTGGGGGTTGGCACCGTCTACCGTTATTTTCGCGCCAAGGACACGCTGGCGGCGGAAGTCTTTCGCCTGGCCACCGAGCGTGAGGTGGCGGCGGTGGCCGATGCGTTGCACCACCAGACGGGGGCCGCTGCGAAACTGGAGCAGGCGGCCAGCCGTTTTGCCCGCCGCGCCCTGCGCGCGCCCCGGCTGGCCTGGGCGCTGATCGCCGAGCCGGTGGACCCGGCGGTGGACACCGAGCGGCTGCGTTATCGCGCGGCCTACGCCGCACTATTCGAACAGATGATCGAGGCCGGTGTGCGTGCCGGCGAGTTGCCGCTGCAATCGCCGAAGCTTTCCGCCGCTGCGCTGGTGGGTGCGTTGGCCGAGGCGCTGGTGGGGCCGCTTGCGGACCATCAGGCCGATGAGCATGTTGTTCAACAGTTGATCCGTTTCTGTCTGCGCGCCGTTGGCGCCGCCGACCCGACCGCTCCGGAGGTTTCCCATGAACAAGTCTGCTGACCTGCGTCCCGACGCCATGGCCGCCACCCACGATGTGTTCAACCAGGCCACGGCACTGGAGGGCCATAATCTGTATGCCGGTGATACGGCGCTCCGTGAAGGTGTGGCCCGTCATGGCGGCGGCTGGGGCGAGGCCGACCTGCAACGCTACGGCGAAGTCTGTGGCCGCGCCGACGTGATCGAATGGGGCTATCTGGCGAACGAATTCAAACCGCAGTTCGATACCCATGATCGCTTTGGTCACCGGGTCGATCTGGTGAAGTATCACCCGGCCTACCACCACCTGATGAAGCAGGCCCTCACCGAGGGGCTGCACAGCAGCCCCTGGACCGATCCGAAAGCGGGCGCGCACGTGGTCCGTGCGGCAAAGTATTACCTGCATTCGCAGGTGGAATCCGGCCACTGTTGCCCGATCACCATGACTTTCGCCGCCACCCCGTCACTGACGCTGACGCCGGCCATCGCCGAACAGTGGCTGGGCAAGGTGCACGCCCGTGACTACGACCCGCGCAACGTGCCACACACTGCAAAACAGGCGCTGACCCTGGGCATGGGCATGACGGAGAAACAGGGCGGTTCCGATGTGCGGGCCAACACCACGCGCGCGTACCCGCTTGGGCAGCCTGGCCCCGGTGAAGCGTACGAGCTGGTCGGCCACAAATGGTTTCTGTCTGCACCCATGTGCGACGCGTTCCTGATGCTGGCACAGACGGAGCGCGGCCTGAGCTGTTTCCTGGTGCCGCGCTGGCGGCCAGACGGCAGCAAGAACCCGCTCCAGGTCCAGCGCCTGAAAAACAAGATGGGCAATGTCTCCAACGCCTCGTCGGAAGTGGAGCTGCGTGGTGCACTGGGCTGGATGGTCGGCGAAGAAGGCCGCGGTGTACCGGCGATCATCGAGATGGTGGCCATGACCCGCTTCGACTGCATGATCGGGTCGAGCGCCGGCCAGCGACAGGCTACGCTGCAGGCCATCCACCATGCTGCGCACCGCAGCGCCTTCGGCAAGATGCTGATCGACCAGCCGTTGATGCAGAACGTGCTGGCGGACCTGCAACTGGAGGTCGAAGGCTCGCTGGCCATCACGCTGCGCATGGCTGAGGCGCTGGACAACCTGGATGACCCCCGGCAGCAACTGCTGATGCGCCTGGGCACCGCCGTGGGCAAATACTGGATCTGCAAACGGACGCCGCACCATGCGTACGAGGCGATGGAGTGTATTGGCGGCAACGGCGTGATGGAAAACTGCATCCTGCCGCGCCTGTACCGCGACGCACCGATCAACGCCATCTGGGAAGGTTCCGGCAATGTGCAGGCGCTGGACGTACTGCGCGCGCTGGCGAAAACGCCGGCGGTACTGGAAGCCTGGTTCGACGAACTGGGCAAGAGCGTGGGTGCCGATGCGCGGCTGGATCAGGCGGTGAAGACGTTACAGAGTGAGTTCAGTGATCTGGCGGAGGCCGAATACCGAGGCCGCCATCTGGTCGACCAGCTGACGCTGACCATGCAGGCGCACCTGCTGGTGCAGGCAGGTGACACGGCGGTGGCGGAAGGATTTATCGCCTCGCGTCTGGGAAGCCAGGGCGATCGTCAATATGGCACCTTGCCGCGCGGCATCGATGTGAAAGGCATCATCGCACGTGGCCGGCAAGATGCCTGAGGCCGGGTGTTCATAGCTTCAGTTTGTCGGCCATCTCGAACCACAAATTCCGGTACGCCCGCGCCGCCGGTGTGTTGGGGGCAAATTCGCCCACCGGGGCGCGGTGTTCGCCCATCTGTTCCACATGGGTCGAGTAGGGAATCCAGGTCTTCAGGCCGCCCTTCATCAGCGCCGGTGGTTTGACCAGCATCTCGACATGCAGCAGCCGGCGGCGGTCCACCATGTTGAAGAACGGCAGCACTTTCAGGTTGCGGTACGGCTTCTGGTCGAGCCAGTCCCGGACTTGCTGGAAGGCCCGCAGGGACAGGTGGGTGGGGATCACCGGTACCAGCAGATAGTCTGCGGCAGCGAAAATCTGCTCGGCCATCGGGCTGAGTGTCGGCGGGCAGTCGAGCAGCACCAGGCTGCTCTGTTCGCCGAGCGGTTCGATCAGGTGTTTCAGCGTTGAGCGGCCACCGGCCTCGGCCAGTTTCAGGTCCAGATTGCGCAGGCTGATGTCGGCGGGGATGACTTCCAGGCCTTCCCAGCGCGTGGCTACCTTCAGGCGGCCGATGGGCTGCTTGCCCTTGACCAGCGTGCCGGCCTTGTAGCTGCGCTCGCCGTCCACACCGAGGTAGAAACTGGCCGCACCCTGCGGGTCCAGGTCCCAGACCACCGAACGATGCTTCCAGCGCGCGGCGTGCCAGGCCATGTTCACGGCAGCGGAGGTCTTGCCGACGCCGCCCTTGAGGTTATAGAAGGCAATCGTGTGCATAGGAAACTCCATCCCCAGGGATCATGCTGGCCCAATAGTGCCCTGCCTGCGCGCGCGGGGCAAAGCCACGGCGGCCGCTCGCCCGTGCCGGGTGACTGCGCTACACTCATTCGCGCCCGTCCGCGTCCACTGCCGCGTCGTTGGCAGACGGCCTGAATTGCAGTGTCAGCGGATTCTGGCAGAATGACATCGCGCCGCAGGGCGCGACAGGACCCCGCCATTCGGGACAGGAGCCCGCTTGAGTACCGAGCGCAAATACCAGGTCTTCATCAGTTCAACCTTCACGGATCTGCAAGAGGCCCGTCAGGCGTTGCTGCTGTCGTTGCTGTCGATGGACATGATCCCGACCGGCATGGAGTTGCATCCCGGCAGCTCGGACAGCCAGTGGAGTGCGATCCAGCAGGTGATCAACGAGTGTGATTACTATCTGGTGCTGGTCGGTGGCCGTTACGGTTCCCTGTCACCAATCGGTCTGTCCTATACCCACCGCGAATTCGTCTACGCCGCCACCAAGGGCAAGCCGGTGCTGGCTCTGCTGCACGATTCCCCGGAATTCCTGTCGCCGGACAAGCGCGAACAGACCCGCGAAGGGGAAGTGCGCTTCAACGATTTCCGGCAACTGCTGCAGAACAAATGCATGACACGCTTCTGGCACGCGCCGGCCGACCTGGGCGAGGTCGCGCGCAAGGCCATGGCGCAACTGGTGGACAAACACCCGGCGAGCGGCTGGGTACGCGCCGCACAAGGTGCGGACAGCGTCAGCCAGCAGGAAGTGGTGCGGTTGACCCAGCGCATCCAGGAGCTGGAGCGGGAGAAAGAAGAACTGACCGCCGGCTACCGTCCGCCGCTGGAAACCCTGGCGCGTGGTGCCGACACGGTTGCGCTGCGATACAGCTGTAACGTCTACATCAAGGGTGACTGCAAGGTGAGCACCGCGCAGAGCACCCTGACCTGGGACCAGATCATCGCCTGCCTGGCGCCGCAGATGCTGAATGAAGTGCCGGAATCGGCCATGCGCCAGGCGCTGGAAGAAATGCTCGCCAACCGGGCGCTGGCCGATGTGCAACTGAGCATGCCAAAGGCACACGCGGTGCGGAATATCGTGCTGGAGACCGACAGCTTCAGCCAGGTAAAGGTGCAGTTGCGCGCGCTGGGCATGATCCGCAAATGCCCGCGTCAGCCGGGGCAGAGCCAGATTACCTGGCAATTGACGCCGTTGGGTGACCAGGCCATGACGCAGGTGTTGGCGCGACGGCGATAAACTTGCCGGGGGGGTGTGGTGGGATTCGCTGCGCTCTTCCCACCCTACCCATTCGAGGTCACCCGTAGGGTGGGAAGAGCGCAGCGAATCCCACCACGCCTCCCCGCCCCAACGGCGCATCAGCGCCGCAGGTTGTCCCGCAGAAACTGCACGATCTCGCCCACAGGCACCAGCGTGTTATCGCTGTCGCGGCGCGCGCGGTACTCCACCGTGCCGTCATCCAGACCACGCTCGGCCACCACCACGCGATGCGGAATGCCGATCAGTTCGGCGTCGGAGAGTTTCACACCGAGGCGTTCTTTCTCGCGGTCGTCGTACAGCACCTCGAACCCTGCCGCAGTCAGCTCGCTGTAAAGCTGCTCGCACAGTTCGCGTTCGCGCGGGCTTTTTTTCAGGTTCACTGGAATCAGCGCGATCTGGAACGGGGCAATGGCTTCCGGCCAGATGATGCCGCGCTCGTCATGGTTCTGCTCAATCGCCGCAGCGACCACGCGCGTCACGCCGATACCGTAGCAGCCCATGGGCATGATCACGCTCTTGCCGTTTTCATCCAGCACGGTGGCTTTCAGTGCTTCGGAATACTTGGTGCCGAGCTGGAAGATATGCCCCACTTCGATGCCGCGCTTGATCGTCAGGCGGCCCTTGCCGTCCGGGCTGGGATCGCCTTCCACCGCGTTGCGCAGGTCGGCGGTGTCCGGCAGCGGCAGGTCGCGCTCCCAGTTGATGCCGAAGTAGTGTTTGCCGTCGACGTTGGCGCCAGCGCCGAAGTCGCTCATCAATGCCACGCTGCGATCGACCAGGCAGGGAATCGGCAGCTTCACCGGGCCGAGGCTGCCGGGGCCGGCACCGATGGCCGCGCGGATTTCCTCGTCGGTGGCGAAGCGCAGCGGCGCGGCGACCTGCGGCAATTTTTCTGCCTTCAGTGCATTCAGCTCGTGATCACCGCGCACCAGCAGCGCGATCAGGCCGCCGCCGGCGTCTTCGCTGGCGGCGACGATCAGTGTCTTGACGGTCTTGTCGATCGGCAGCGAGAACTGCTCGACCAGTTCGGCGATGGTTTTTGCATCCGGCGTGTCCACCAGCCGCAACGCTTCCGACGGCGCAGCGCGCTCGCCTTCGGCAACAGCTTCGGCCAGTTCCACATTGGCGGCATAGTCGGAGCCATCAGAGAAGGCAATGGCGTCTTCGCCTGAATCTGCCAGCACGTGGAACTCATGCGAACCGGAGCCGCCGATGGAGCCGGTATCGGCAGCCACGGGGCGATAGTTCAGGCCCAGGCGGTCGAAAATGTTGCTGTAGGCGGTGTACATGACATCGTAGGTGTCTGCCAGCGAGGCCTGGTCGAGGTGGAAGGAGTAGGCGTCCTTCATGATGAACTCGCGCGAGCGCATGACGCCGAAACGCGGGCGGGTCTCGTCGCGGAATTTGGTCTGGATCTGGTAGAAGTTCATCGGCAGCTGTTTGTAGCTGTGTACTTCGTTGCGCACCAGGTCGGTGATCACTTCCTCGTGGGTCGGGCCAAGGCAGAAGCCGTTGCCGTGGCGGTCGACAAAGCGCAGCAGCTCGGGGCCAAAGCCGGCGGAGCGGCCGGATTCATCCCACAGCTCCAGTGGCTGGGTGACCGGCATCAGGACTTCCTGCGCGCCGGCGTTGTTCATTTCCTCGCGAATGATGCGTTCCACTTTCTGCAACACCCGCAGACCGGTCGGCAGCCAGTTGTACAGGCCGGAGGCGAGTTTGCGGATCATGCCGGCACGCAGCATGAGCTGATGGCTGACGACCACGGCGTCGGCAGGGGTTTCCTTGACGGTGGCCAGCAGATAACGGGAGGCACGCATTGCACTGAATCCTGATGGAGTGAATGAAAGCGGCCATTGTAAGCACAGGCCAGCGCCGAGCACAGTGCCCCGTGGCATGGGTCTGGGTATGATGGCGTCGGATCATGGCGTAGTGGAGTCACAGATGGCACTTGATGCAGCAGCAGTACAGCAGATCATTCTCAACGGCCTGCCGGCGGCGGGCGAGACCGGCGTTCAGGTGGAGCAGGCCGGGGACGGCAAGGCGAGGGTGCGGCAGCCTTTCCGGGCGTCGATGATCCGCCCCGGGGGCACACTCTCCGGGCCAACCATGATGGGGCTGGCCGACGCCGCCATGTACGCGGCTATCCTCGGGCAACTGGGACGGCTGGAAATGGCCGTGACGCAGAACCTGAATATCAATTTCCTGCGCCGGCCGGCGCAGCGCGACCTGATCGCCGATTGCAATGTCATCCGCATGGGCCGTCGCTCTGCGGTGCTGGAGGTCTGGCTTTACAGCGATGGGGAGGAGCAGCCCGTGGCACATGTCACCGGGACTTACGCGCTCCCCTATTGAGCCTGGTGGGCCGTAGGGTGGGTAGAGCCAAAGGCGAAACCCACCATGTCCATGCCCGTTAATCACTCCCGCAAAATCATCGAAATCACTTGGCTTGGGAGGTAGGTAGTTCCGCTGGTTCTGTGCGAGCAGTGCGCCGCATGGTCCCGGTGGGTTTCGCCTTTGGCTCTACCCACCCTACCGCTCCGTGCGATAGATCAGGTCAATGGCCTGTTCCTCGGCGTTGGAACGTGTCTCCAGGCTCAGGCTGTCCGTCAGGGTGTAGCGCAGCATCACGGTGTTCAGGGCCTCGAACAGCCCGACGCTGTAGCGCAGGTATAACCGCGAGGACAATTGCTTGCCGAGCATCAGCGCGGTGTCCTCGAATTCTCCTTCAGTGTCCACACCCACTTCCACACCCAGCGTCTGGCCGAGCCGGTCGGTGATGAATTCGCCGCGCTCAATGCCGTAGCGGGCGATGGCCTGCATGATCACATTGGCATCGTTGTCGGACGCGCGGTTCAGTGGCCGGCCGGTGAGCAGGTAGGCCATGGCCTCGGTTTCTTCCATGGCCGGTTCGGAGAACACCTGCGAGCGCGGGTCCTGCAAGGTGCCACCGACGATCAGGCCGGCGCGCACGTCATAGGTGGTCACATTGCGCACCGCGACGATATCCAGCCCGGGGTTGTCCGGCGGCCCCTGGAAGATCAGTGTGCCGCGCTCCACGTGCAGGTTCTGCCCGTAGGCGCGGTAACGGCCCTCGTTGATGCGCACTTCGCCGGTCAGCCGCGGTGTGCGGTCCGGTTTGTCCTCGATGCGGACGCCACCCGCGAAGCGGGCGGACAGGCCAAAGCCCTCGAACGTGATTTTCTCGCCCAGTGAGACGTTGACTTCCGTGTCCACCCGCCAGGCGGACTGTTCGGTGGTGTCGGCGCTGACAATCACCTCATCCCGTGACACGCCTACCGCCTGTTGTGGCAGTGACCGCAGCTCGAAGCGCGCCTCCGGTACCCGCAGGTCGCCGCGCACGGTGACGGTGTCGCCGCTGATCTGGATGCGCAGGTCCGGGTTGATCAGCACCATCGCCTCGGGCAGCTGCGCCGCCTGAAAGCGTTCGCCCTGAATGCGCAGGGTAACCGGCCAGGGTTGCGGGCCGTGGGTGAGCAGGTTGCCGGTGACGGTGAGCTGGCCCGGGCCGGACTGGACACTGCCGTGAATATCCAGCGTGCCGTCCGGCAGCGCGGTCGCGGTCACCCCCATATCGGTGAGCATCAGGCCGATATCGGGAATCTCTGCGGTACCTTCTTCCAGCCGCACGCTGCCATTGAAACGTGGGGCACTGACTGTGCCGCTGACGCGCAAATCGCTGCGCAGGCGACCGCCGACGTTGCGCAGTTGCGGCACAAACACTTCCAGCCAGCGGAGCTCATCCAGCGCGGCGTTGAGTTCACCTTCGAGGCGCGTGGCGTCCCCGGCCAGTTGGGCATCCAGCCGGGCGTCGGCGCTGTTGTCCTGGTCGAGTTGAAGGCGGGCGTCGGCGTGCAGGCTGTTGTTGTCCAGCGTGGCGTTGGCGTCCAGCCCCTGCCAGCGCACCCGGTACGGGTCTTCGCCGCCGCTGGCAAGTTGCATCTCGCCTTCGCTGACGGTGAGCTGCGCTTCGCCCTGGCGGCGCCGGCCGTCGTCCTGGTAAGTGGCGCGCAGGGCCAGGTCGCCGTCGAGGTGGACGGCGCCATCGGGCAGGTTGCGGGTGAACCAGGCGAGCGGCAGTTGTTGCAGGTCGAGGTGGGCGCGGGTGGGGCCCTGTGACTGCCAGTCGGCGTCGGCGCACAGGCGCCCGGCTTCCGACACCAGACAGGCGGGTGCCAGGCGCGCTGCGTCCGGGGAGGCGGCCACTGCCACCGGTTGCTCCAGCGCCCAGGTGCCGGCCAGTGGGTTGCTCACCGTCAGGGTCTGCACGGTGCCGTCCCAGGCGCGCATCTCGGTCAGCGTGCCGCTGGCGGCGCCAGAGAGAGTGCCCTGCGGTGCGCTCAAGGCCCAGTTGATGTGGTGGCGCGCGGCGCTGCCTTCGCCCTGCAGGCGGGCATTTTCCAGCAGCAGCTGACCGTCCTGCTGGAATGTATCGGCGTGCAGGGTCAGCTGGATGTCGGCGTCATTGAGCGAGTGGCGGGCACCGGCCTCAAGCGACAGGCTGGCCAGCGACCAGCGCTGGAAACTGATGGCGCTGCCATTGAGCTGCGCGCTCAGGCGCGGTACGGCGCGGTTGCCTTGCAGGCGGGCGTTGCCATTGAGCTGCCCGGCCAGGCCTGGCCACAGTGCGCTGAGCTGGTTGGCCTGCACGGCCAGGGCCAGGTCGAACTGGTGATTGGCGTTGCCGCGCAGGCTGATGCGATTGTCGCCGGCGCGCAGTTGCAGGTCGCTGTGCAGTGTCTGGCCCTCGCTCAGTGCGAAGCGGCCGCCGCCGTTGATGCGGTGGCCGCGTACCGTACCGCTGAGTTGTTCGATGACCAGTTCCAGCGCCAGCTTGCCGTCCTGCCAGTGGCCGCGGGTCTGGCTGTGCAGTTGCAGTGTGCCCGGCAGTTGCGGCACGGCCAGCGACGGGTCGAGGTCGGTCATCGTGAGCGCCACGTCCCAGCGCAGCAGCGGTGACCAATCCACCTGGCCTTGCAGCTGCGCGCTGCTGCGGTCGGCCTGAAGGCGTGCCTCGCTGATGGCCAGGCCCGTGGTGGAGCCGTGTCCCTGCAGGCTGAAGGTCAGCGCCGGCAGGTCAGGCAGGGTGGTGCCACTGTCCAGCGTCAGCGCGTAGGCATCCGGCGTACCGTCCAGGGTCAGCGTGCCGCCTGCGACCGCCAGGGTGCGGCTGTCGGTGCCGGTTGCCGCATCGGATGGCGTTTGCACCGTGAAGGGTTGCCATTGATTGCTCAGGTGAAACTGCAGCGGTGTCTCAAACGGCGCCAGTTCGCCTTCGGTGGTGAGCGTGACCGGGTTGCGCAACCGGTGAGTGAGCGACAGCCGGGCCAGATCACCGCGCAGACGTGCTTCGCCCTGGGCCGGTGTATCGCTGGCGAACGTGTCTTGCACGGCCGGCGGCAGCGACGCCTGCCAGTCCAGCCAGGCGTCCACGGGGAACGGCGACAGCAGGCTGACGGTGCCGCCGAGGCTGGCCTGGTATGCCCCCTGGCTGGCGAACAACTGCTGCAGCTGCAACTGGTGTCCGGCATCGGTGCTGGCAGCCAGCAGGATACGATCGAGCTGCACCGGCGTGCCGCCGGCCGGGGTCAGCGAAAAGCCCTGCACTTCGCCGCCGGGAATGGCCAGCGTCACGGGCAGGCGAATGTCGGGAATATCCGCCAGCGTCAGTGGACCGGTGTCCGGCGCTGGCGCGCTGTCGGTCTCGTGCAGTGCGATGGCCAGTTGCTCGATCTTCAGCGTGCTGACGGCCACGCGGCGCTGCAGCAGCGCGCTCCAGGAGAGCGCCAGTTGCAGGCGCTCGGCCTCGACCGTCACCGCCGGCAGGGCATAGTGAATGCCATGCAGGTCCAGCCCGTGCAGCAGGGTGCCGTCGATCTGGCCGATACGCGTCTCGCCCGGTGCAAGGCCCAGCCCCTGTTGCAACAGCCAGCGGCTGCCGTCCTCTCGTGACATCAGCACGCCCAGCGCCAGCGGCACGATCAGTAGCGCCGCGAGCAACAGCAACAGGAGCGTTGCCAGCAGCCGGCGCAGCCATTTGCCCAGCGTTATCCTGTTCACAGGTCTGGCCCCATGCTGACGTGAATCCGGAATGCGTCACGCTGATCGGAAGGGCGCGCGACATCGAGCCGGATCGGACCGATTGGCGAGCGCCAGCGGATGCCGACGCCGTAGCCGTACACCGCCTCGAAAGTATCGAGTGTATCGAAGGCGTTGCCGCCGTCGACGAAGATCGCCGCGCTCCAGCTCGGTAAAAAAAGATGATCGTATTCGACACTGCCGGTGAGCAGATGACGGCCACCGACGACATCGCCGTCGTCGTTGGTGGGGCCCAGGCTTTCGTACGCATAGCCGCGCACACTGGCGTCGCCACCTGCGAAGAAGCGCACGGAGCTGGGCAACTCGACCAGTTCATCCGCTTCGGTGACGCCGACATCCGCACGGCTGATGACGCGCCCGCCAAGCAGCGGAAAGATCAGTTTGGCACGGCCGCGGAACTGCACGAAGCTGACGCTGGAGGCCAGCGCCTGCTCGGCGAAGCGGACTTTGCCGGACAAGTGCCAGCCATGTTGCGGGTATACGGGATGATCACCGCGCGTGCGCGCCAGTTCGAAGCCGGGCATCAGCAGGTCGGTGCGGTCGCGTATGTCGGCGACAGTGAAATACTCGCGTTCGAACTCCAGCGAGGTGGTGGCGATCCAGTTGGATTTCAGTTCGAGTTGGTGGGCCACACCGAGACGATAACGTTCGCTGTCGCTGGTGTCGGTTTCCTCGTCCCGGTAGCCGGCCGAGAAAGTGACTTTCTCGCGATTGGGCTCAATGGGTATTTCGTAATTGAAACCGGCGCCGGAACGTACCGGCGATGCTTCCATTTCGAAGCTGTAGCGGTGGCCGCGCCGGTTGACGCGCCGGTTCTCATACCCCAGCCGCAGACGCGGACCGATGTCGGTGGAGAACCCGATACCGGCCAGATAGCCATGCTTGGCGCGGGCGGTGGTGGTGGCGGCCACGGCCACCCGCCGGGTCTGCGGGTCCGGCTCACTGCTGATACGCACATTGCCGTAGTAGCCGCTGCTGTTGAGTGATTGTTGCAGGTTGATCAGCTGGCGGCTGTCGTAGGGGTCGCCGGGCGCAAACGGGATGAAGCGCTGTGCCAGTTCCGGGTGCAGCACATCCTGTTCCAGCGTCACGTCCCCGAACCGGTAACGCGGCCCACTCTCCAGGTGCAGGACAACGACCGCCTGCTGGCGGGGCACGTCCACCTCCAGCCGGTGCTCCACCATCTGGCTGTCGAAATAGCCACGGTCTGCTGCCAGCCGTGACAGCGTGTTGCGCATTTGCTCATAGCGGTCATGGCGCAGCGGGTCGCCGGCCTTCAAAACCGGGTTGGCCAGCGCTTCGCGAAATGCCGGGTCGTTTTCTGCGGGCCCGGTGACGGTCATCTGCACCTCACTCACGGTGACGCGGGGCCCGGTCGCCACCTGCATGTCCAGCGTCCAGCAGTCGCTGGTGCGTGTCAGGCGGGTGGTCAGGGTGGGGCTGTAGTAGCCCAGGGCGCGCAGCGCCGTGTCGGCGTTGCGGCGGGCATTGCGCTGCATGGCGCGTTCACGCCAGCTTGCCAGTTCGCAGGGCTCATTGCCGATGGCCACGTGGGCAAGGATATTGTCGCGCGGCTCGCCCTCTACGCCGGTGAGTTGCAGCGATGGCGAGGCCGCGAGGGCGCTGGTGGCGGTCAGGACGAGCGACAGTGACAGCAGCAGGCGGCGCAGTGTGCAGTGATGTTCGCGGACTGTCTGTAGGGGAAAACCAAGCATGCCTTGTCCGCGACGCTGGAAATAACGAAAGCGGCCGTCCCGGCCGCCGATGCACCCATTGTATCGCTGTGAGACAAAGTATCAGCTTCTGCGTTGCGGAAAAGCGTAAAAAGATCCGCGTGACGGGCCCTTCACCGGGCCGGGTCGGCGGGGCGGTCGCGGTCATAATCGCTGGCGCTGGGGCGTTTTTTCAGACGCCGTTGCAGCGTGCGACGGTGAATGCCGAGCGTGCGCGCGGCGGCGGAAATGTTGCCATCATGATCATCCAGCACACGCTGGATATGCTCCCATTCCAGCCGTTCCAGTGAAGGTGGGGCATCCGGCAGTGTGGGGGTATGCTCCGGTGTGTTGTCACCGAGGGCAGCCAGGATATCGGCCAGGCTGGCCGGTTTGGTCAGGTAGTTGTGGGCGCCGCGCCGGGTGGCGGCCACCGCTGAGGGGATCGAACCGTAGCCGGTCAGCACCAGCACCCGGCAGGCCGGGAAGCGCGCCAGCACCGGCGTGATCAGTGTCAGGCCGTTGTCGTGGCCGAGGTTCAGATCCAGGATGGCGGCGTCCAGCGTCTCAAGCGTGGGCAGCAGCGCCAGGCAGTCGTCGACGCTGCTGGCGGCGTGACAGTGCCAGTCGCGGCGTTCGAGTGCGCGCAGCAACTGGGTGCGCAGGGCGTCGTCGTCCTCGACGATCAGGATGGCGCCGGCGGGCGGATTCATGGCTGCTCCCCACGGGGGACGCGGATTCGGGCCTGGGTCCACTGGCGGTCGAAATCCAGTTCCAGCGTGGCGCCGAGTGCGGCAAGGCTGGTTTCCACCAGCGCGAGACCGATGCCCAGGCCCTCGCGTTCACGTTGCCCGTCACCGCGTGGGCCATCGTCGCTGATCTGGATCAGCAGGCCATGGCTGTCCTGGTCGCAGGCGATATCCAGTTGCGTGGCGCCGGCATCGCAGGCGTTATAACCGAGATTGGCCAGCACACGTTGCCAGGCGCCGCGCTGACGCAACAGCGGGTCCAGCGGGCCCTGCCAGCGCACGGTCAGAGTGGGCGCCAGATGTCGCAGCGTCAGTGCCAGCTCATTGGTCAGTGTGGACAGGGCGCAGGGTGGGTCCGCCTGGGTGGCGGTTTCCGGCGCCGGGCGCAGCAGGGCACTGATGCGCCGCGCGAGCGCGCCGATCTGTTGCGCGTCCTCGCGGCTGTGGGCCGGCAGACTGGTGTCCTCGGCCAATGATTCACTCAGCAGCAGCAGGGTCGAGAGCGGCGTGTTCAGTTCATGGGCACGGTCGGCCAGCGTGGCGCCGACCTGATACATGCGTTCGCGTTGCAGGGCCAGATTGAGCGCCGTGCCCTGGTTGCGCAACTCGCGCTGCTGGGCCTGCCGTAACAGCTGCCCGAGCACGGTCAGCACGGCGGCTACGGCGGAGAACGCCAGCCACATGCCCAGGCCATGGTCGGGGTGGATTTCGTTGGTCAGTGCATGCAGGTGGCTGTGATGGCTGGGCACCAGATGCCAGTGCAGCGTCAGGCCATAGCCGCCGATGGCGATGGCCGACTGCAGCAGGCTCACCGGCAGCGGCAAGGCCAGTGCGGCCAGCAATACCGGCAGCAGCAGATAGAAGGCAATCGGGTTGGCCGAGCCGCCCAGTTGATGCAGCAGGGCCAGGAACAGCAACTGGTCGATCAGGAGTTCCAGCCCGCACAGCCACCACTGCCAGCGTGCCGGACGGTTCCGGGTCAGCAGGAACAGCACCGAGGGCAACCACAACAGCACCAGCCACAAGGCCACCTGCACGCTCGGCAAGGGCGAGGCGGCGCGCAGGTCGGCGAGCAGGTACAGCAATGCCAGGGCAGTCACCAGGCTGCCACGCAGGAATACCAGGCGGCGGCGCCAGGCGCGCGGGTCTTGCCAGCTTGAAGTCATCGGCGGCTTATCGGCTCATGAAGTCGCCTATTGTAGCGATCAGGCGCGCACAGGGGGTGTGGCAAATTGTCCCGTCTGCAGCGCCGGGCATCAGCCCGGCAGGGTCGCGCTGCCGTAGAGCACTTCGGCCATCAGGCCGGGCAGGGCCGGGTGGTGCCAGTGGCGGGTGTCGTTCAGATCAAAGCCATGCCGGCGCAGCAGTGCTGCGGTGTCCCGGGTCAGTTCGCAGCCGCAGGCCAGCCGGCGCCACACCGGGTTGATGCCCCGTTGCAGGCGCTGCATGCCAGGCCGGTGGCTGGCGACGTGCTCCAGCACCAGGACCTTGCCGCCCGGACGCAGCACGCGCGCTATCTCGGCGGCGGCCGCCTCGGTGTCGGGAATGGTGCAGAACACCAGGCAGGCGACCACGCTGTCGAAGTGATCATCGGGGTAAGGCAACGCTTCGGCGCCGGCTTCCACCAGCGTGAAACGTTGCGGCTGCGGCAGGCCAGCGGCACGCTCACGGGCCAGGCGCAGCAGCGCCGGTGTCGGCTCAATGCCGTGTATTTCCGTGGCTGCGGGGGTGTAGCTGGGAAAGTTGGCGCCTGTGCCGACGCCCAGTTCCAGCACGCGACCGCTGGCCTGGGCCAGCAGTTCGCGGCGGGTACGCTCCAGTGGGCGGGTGGCCCAGTCCAGCAGGGGTGGGAAGATATGGTCTTCGTACCAGCCCAATGTCAGTCCTCCTGTGGCGGCAGCGCGTATTTCTCCGGGTGTTCCATCATCTCCATGGTCAGCGGCGCTGTCAGCACATTGGTCAGGTTGCGGTCGGTGACCCGGCTGAAGCGGCGGCGCTGGCGCTCGAAGGAGCGGAAGCTGCGGTAATTCTCGTCGAACAGGCGCACTTCCTGAAGCCGCTTGAACGCATACATGGTATCCAGCGCGTCCATCGACCAGGCCGGCGTGAAGCGGGTGGCGCGGGCCAGGTAGTCGTAGGCCTGGTTCAGGTCGCGCTTGCGGCTCATGTAGATCAGCGCGTTGGCGTATTCGTAGTTGAGGATCGGAATGTCCGGCGCCATCTCGAACGCCTTGCCGAAGGACTCGTCCACCACCGTGCTGCGCGCACCATAGGTGATGCGGCCCGTGGCGCGCCCGACGCGGCGCATGATGCCGGCGTCGACACCGGCACGGAAGGCGTGGCCCAGCGGGTGGTCAGGAATCAGGTCCACCACTTCCTCGGCGCCGCCCTTGATCTTGCCGATGTAGCGGCGGAACACGATCACCGGCACTGGCGATTCCTCGGCGATGCGCGCCAGGGCATAGGCATAGCCCAGCTTGGTGAAGGCGACGATCTCCGCCGCGATCGGATCATCTTCGGCGCGTTCGAGAATAGGGAAATGCTCGCGCACCTTGTTGGCGACATCCTGCAGCATCATGTATTTGTCGCTTTGCCGCTCGGTCAGGTAAATCGCCTGCAGGATCTGCGCGAACATGGCCGGGTACAGGCCGATCACGCCGAGTTTCATGCCTTCCTCGCGGGCCTGTTGCAGGTCGCCGCGCAGGAACAGGCGCCAGACGTGGATGTTCTTCTGGCTGAAATCCTCGAAGTCGCCGTTGAAAGCGTCCACGCCCTCGACGATCTCCGGGTAGTTGGAAATCATGTATTCCAGATAATCCGCCGACGGGAACGGCGCGCGGATGCCCACCATGAATTCATCCCAGCGGGCCTCGATCTGCTCTGGCGTGTAGTCGAAGAAGGCGGTGTTGAACGGCACCTTTGGCCACTCGCGCAGGAAGATGCGCTCGTCCACGGGAATGTCTTCGTAGGAAAGCTCCTCCGGTGTGACTTCGTCCATTTCGTCGATGTTCTCATCGTCATCGATCGCGTGGGCATTCAGGGAGAGCAGGCAGGTGAACAGCAGGACGGGCCAGAAAGGTCTGGCGGCCGGGTGGGCTGATTTCATATCGGCACTCGTTATTATCCGGATTGTTCTTATTGGTTATGACACCGCAAGTTCAAGCCTGAACATTGCCATATTACTGCCGCATTTGAACAGGCCGCCGCGTCAGCCATTGCTGGCGCGAACGTACCGCTGACAAACGGGAAGCGGTGAAATCAGGGACTTATCGACGGGCCGCGTGGCCATGCGGCCACGCTTTGCGACGGATGGTGCGAGGAGGGCGCGGAGGACGGTGCAGCAGGTCAGCCGCCGTGGCGCTGGAGGATGTCCAGGTAGGTGGCGGACTGGGCGTGCGTGGCAACGATATCGGCCAGGCTGTGGCCCTGCGGGTCGCGGGCGGCAACATTGCGGCCGGCCTCGCTGAAGAAACGGACAAAACGCTCGAAGTCCTCTTCGCGCAGGCTGCGGTAGGCGCGTTGCAGGGCATGGAAGTCGGCATCCACACCGGATTCCGGCATGCTGTCGAGAAACACCCGGATCTGGTCGTCGGTCATCGGCTCGCCGATGACTTTCTGCTTGTCTTTGCGCTCGCTCATCTGGGTCTCCTGCTCGGGGGCGCGATTATCCCCGCGTCAGGGCGCCTTTTTCAACCGCCAGAGGCAGGGGTGAGGCCGACGGGCCAGCGGAACGGGACCTGATGGCGGGTGGTCAGCCCGCCGATCACCACCAGCACACGCACCATGGCGACGAAGGAATCCGGGATCACCAGATGCAGGCGGCGGAATTCGTCCAGCAGGGCGCGCAGGTTCTCGACCAGCGTGCTGTCGGTCTGGTGAGCACGCATCAGGGCCGCCGACAGCCGGGCCAGGCGCTCCTCATCCAGGCCCTGGAAGCCGGCCGCCTGGAACAGCGGCAGCAACGGGTCATCACGCAGGCCCAGCAACCGCATCAGCAGCGCGGTGTAATGCTGGCGCTCGCTGCGGGTGAGGTGTTCTACGGCGCCGAAGTCGAGCACCGCCAGCTCGTTGTCCGGTGTCACGATGAAGTTGCCGGGGTGGGGGTCGGCGTGGAAAAAACCGAACTCCAGCACCTGCCGCAGGGTGCTGTCCATCAGCCGCTCGAGCATCGGCAGGGCGCGTGCCGGGTCCTGTTCCAGCACCTGGGACAGGCTTTGTCCCGGTATCCACTCGGTCACCAGCAGGCGTTCGCTGCTCAGGGCGGGGTAGGCTTTTGGAACACGAATGCCGGCGGCATGCGGCAGCGCGGCGAAGGCCAGCAGGTGACGCAGTTCCTCGCTGAAGTCCAGTTCGCGTTCGGTGGTGAGGATCAATTGATTGACGACCTGACGCAGGTCCAGTTCGCGCAACAACGGGGCAATCACCCGGGCCAGCGCACGCAGCGCCGCCGCATCCTGGGAGAACTCCGCCTGCACGCGCGGCAGTTGCAGTTTCACCGCGACCTCGGTGCCATCGACCAGCCGGGCGCGGTGCACCTGGGCAATCGAGGCCGACGCCACGGGAATGATATTGAAGGCGCTGAAGGAACCGGCCCAGTCTTTGCCGAGCAGTTCTTCCAGCCACGGCTGCACATCATCAAAGTGGGCCGCCGGGGCATCCTCGCGCAGTGCAGAGAAGGCATCAATATAGGCCGGCGGCAGCAGGTCGGGCCGGCAACTGAGGAACTGGGCGAACTTGATCCAGGCCCCCCCGTTGCGCCGGCACAGTTCGGCCAGCGCCTGGGCGACATCGCCGTGCAGCGGGTCCAGCGCCTGTTCCTCGCGGTGGCGCAGCAACTCACGGTGTTGCCAGAGGGCCTGCTGAATGCGTCGGCCGGTGATCAGCACGCGTCCATAGCGCGCGCGCGCATGCCATAGCAGGCGTGGCGTGCTCGCAGTGGTTGGTGCGGTCATGGCTGACATGCTGGGCTCCCGGTCCGGCGCTCTTTATGACATAACGCCAGCGGCAAGTCCAAATGGCGACCGGTCGCCGCGGCGCGGGCAGAGCCGGGTCCTGCGCGGGAGTGCGGCCCAGGCTGCAGCATGCGAGCGCAGCGAGTGCTACGCTCCCGGCCAGCACACACGGGGAACAGCGGGGCACATGGATACTGCACTGGACACTTATCTCGACAAACTCTGGCACACCCTGTTCAGCAAGGGGGTGCCGGGCCTGGTGTCGCCTGACGAGATCCGCCGGCGCGGGCAGCCCCATCGTCAGGTACGCGCGGCGGAGTTGCGCGAAGTGGCGCGCGTGCAACGTGAGTTGACGGCGCTGGTGGAAGGCCGGCTTGAGCTGACTGCCGCAGGCCGGTTGTCAGAAGCCGTGGATGACACCGCGCTGAACGCGGTCCGGCTCAATCCGGTGATTGAACAGAGCGGCGCTGGCTGGAGCGTGACACCGCTGGATGCGGCGGCATTGTTGTCCCAGGCTGGGCTGGCGGAGTCGGTGCGCGAGGTGCGCCGGGCGTTGACGCTGCGGCATATTGCTGTGCTGGCCGAGGAAGAAGGGCGGCGACTGCCACGCGAGCGCCTGCAGCAGACGGGGGTGGACCCGGACTGGCTGGTGCGCTGGCAGGATGCCGCAGCCGGTTGTGTCTCCATTGAACTGAAACGGCTGTGGGCGCGGCTGCTTGCCGGTGAGGTATTGCGGCCCGGCACCTATTCGGTGCGCACCCTGGAATTCCTGCGGCTGGTCTCACGCCGTGATCTGGAAATGGTGAGCCTGTGCGCACGGTTTGCCTTTGACGGGTTTATCTACCGGCAGCCCGGGCGGTACTTTTCCGCCACGCTGCACTTGCCCCTGTTCGAGACACTGGAAGAGCTGGGGTTGTTGCGTGGCGTGTATGGTCGTCCGGAAACCTGGCTGCTGACGTCGGCCACCGGTGATCGTTTTCGTGCCATTTTGCCGTGCCAGCACCGTGCGATCTTTATTGAGCGGGGGGCAGGCCAGGATGATCTGCGCTTCCCGGTCTATCGATTGACCCGCTTCGGTCGCGAGGTGCTGTCGCTGTTTCCGGTCGAGGCAGACACCGCCTACCTGCTGGCCGTGGCAGGTGAATTCAAGAAGCAGGGGTGTGAGGTGCAACTGGGTGACTGGATGCACGAGGGCGGGCAGGGGCTGTTTGCTGAACGCCTCTCTTTATAATGCTTCTCCTTATAAAGGCATCTTATAAAGTCATCGCCCTGTCGTTGTTGTCCTGGCCAGAAAAGCCCGGACGAAAAAAAGGCGGCCACTGGCCGCCTTTCTCCGGATGCGCAGCAGGTGCTTAGCTGGCAGCCATGTCCTTCAGTTTCTTCAGCGGGCGTACTTTGACAACGATGGAGGCCGGCTTGGCCTTGAACACGGTCTCTTCGCCAGTGAAGGGGTTGATACCCTTGCGCGCCTTGGTGGCCGGCTTCTTCACGGTGGTGATTTTCAGCAGACCCGGCAGGGTGAACTGACCGGCACCTTTCTTGGCCACGTGGGCTTCGACCAGGGTGGAAAGCTCTTCAAATACTGCGGTGACCTGCTTTTTGGTCAGGCCGGTGGTTTCAGCGATGGTCGCGGTGATCTGGGTCTTGCTCATCGGCTCGGAAACAGCCTTGAGCTTACGCGGTGCCGGTGCAGCCTTCGGTGCAGCTTTCTTGGCAGCAGCCTTGGCAGGTGCCTTCTTGGCAGCCGGTTTTTTCGCAGCAGCAGCTTTCTTTTTTGCAGCCATTGGATTGAGTACCCCTGTCTGGTTCATCCGAGAGAGTTGGTATGGTTCCTGTGCGAACAGTTGGCGCTTGGGGGCACGTTTTACCGCGCCCTTACCGCAGCAGCCGCTGCCACTGGGCCGTTTGCCGCGTGTTCTGGGCCTGTTATATGCGATGGCGTGAACGTCAGCAAGCCGTTTAGCCCCATTTTTATAGGTGTTTTGCTACTTTTCCGGCGAAAAAGCCCTGCTTTGTGCCCTGAGGGGCTGCTGTACCGCCGCCAGCATGGCTGCCGGCAGGGTGAATCGCTATACTAGCCGCCTTTCCGCGACCGGCCCCAGATGCTGGCGCGGGCCCGAACGATTCAGTGGAACCGGATGTTATGCGAAGCCATTACTGTGGTGATTTGAGGGCTGCCCACGACGGGGAGCAAGTGACCTTGTGCGGATGGGTACACCGTCGCCGTGACCACGGCGGCGTCATCTTCCTGGACCTGCGCGACCGTGCCGGCCTGGTGCAGGTGGTGTTCGATCCGGATACACAGGACGCCTTCGCCCGTGCCGACAAGGTGCGCAGCGAGTACGTGGTCCAGGTGCAAGGCCGTGTGCGGCTGCGCGACGAAGCCGTGCGCAACAGCCGCATGGCGACCGGCGACATCGAAGTCCTGGGCACCGGGCTCACGCTGCTGAACACCTCTGAGACGCCGCCGTTCGAGCTGGACGAGCGCACCGCCGCCGGCGAGGAAGTGCGCCTGAAATACCGTTATCTGGACCTGCGTCGCCCTGAGGTACAGGCCAACTTCCGTTTCCGCTCGCGGCTGACCGCTGCCGTGCGCCGCGCGCTGGAAGCGCAGGGCTTCATGGACGTGGAAACACCGATCCTGACCAAGGCCACCCCGGAAGGCGCGCGCGATTACCTGGTGCCGAGCCGCACCCATCCGGGCAGCTTCTTCGCGCTGCCGCAGTCGCCGCAGCTGTTCAAGCAGTTGCTGATGGTGGCCGGCTTCGACCGCTACTACCAGATCGCCAAATGCTTCCGCGACGAAGACCTGCGTGCCGACCGGCAGCCGGAATTCACCCAGATCGACCTGGAAGCCTCGTTCGTTGATGAAAACGACATCATGTCGATCACCGAGAGCATGGTGCGCGACGTCTTCGCCGAGCTGCTCGACGTGCAGTTGCCCGAATTCCCGCGCATGCCGTTCTCCGAGGCCATGCGCCGTTTCGGTTCCGACAAACCGGACCTGCGCATCCCGCTGGAACTGGTGGACATCGGTGACCTGCTCGCGAACGTGGACTTCAAGGTGTTCTCCGGCCCGGCCAATGATCCGGCCGGCCGCGTGGCGGCGCTGCGTGTTCCTGGCGGCTGCGAAATCAGCCGCAAGGACATCGACGACTACACCAAATTCGTCAGCATCTACGGTGCCAGGGGCCTGGCCTACATCAAGGTCAACGACCTCGCGGCCGGCAATGAGGGCCTGCAATCGCCGATTCTGAAATTCCTGACCGACGAGGCGATCCAGGGCATTCTGGCACGCACCGGCGCTGCCACGGGTGACCTGATCTTCTTCGGTGCCGACAAGGCGAAGATCGTCAATGAGTCGTTGGGCGCGCTGCGTATCCGCGTCGGCCACGACCGTGGTCTGGTGCAGGGCGACTGGGCGCCGCTGTGGGTGGTGGATTTCCCGATGTTCGAACAGGACGACGACGGCAGCTGGGCGGCGCTGCACCACCCGTTCACCAAGCCGTCGTGCACACCGGAAGAACTGGTGGCCAATCCGGGCGCGGCACTGTCGCGTGCCTATGACATGGTGCTCAACGGCACTGAACTGGGCGGTGGCTCGATCCGTATTCACGAGCCGACCATGCAGCGGGCGGTATTCAAGGCGCTGGGCATCAGCGATGAAGAAGCGGAAGAGAAATTCGGCTTCCTGCTCGACGCGCTCAAATTCGGTGCGCCGCCGCACGGTGGCCTGGCCTTCGGTCTGGACCGGATGGTGATGCTGATGACCGGCTGCGAGTCGATCCGTGATGTGATTGCCTTCCCGAAAACCCAGACCGCAGCCTGCCCGCTGACCCAGGCGCCCGCCGAAGTCAGCACCCGCCAGTTGCGCGAACTGGGTATCGCCGTACGCAAGGGCGAGTAACCCGACAGGCAACACCTGAACGGCCCGCTTCCCAGCGGGCCGTTTCGTACACAGCACGATAGCAGCAAAGGACACAGCACGAGGTTGGTATGGCCGGACACAGTAAATGGGCGAACATCAAGCACCGCAAGGCAGCCCAGGATGCCAGGCGGGGCAAGATCTTCACAAAACTGATCCGTGAAATTACCGTCGCCGCGCGTCTGGGCGGCCCGGAACCGAACGATAACCCGCGTCTACGCGCGGTGGTCGACAAGGCGCTGACCGCCAACATGACCCGCGACACGATCGACCGCGCCATCAAGCGCGGCGTCGGCAGTGACGACGGCGCCAGCATGGACGAGATCAGCTACGAAGGTTACGGCCCGGGGGGCGTGGCGGTGCTGGTGGAAACCATGACCGACAACGTCAACCGCACGGTGTCCGATGTGCGCCATGCCTTTACCAAACACGGCGGCAATCTGGGTACCAACGGCTCAGTGGCCTACCTGTTCACCAAGCGCGGCGAGATCCTGTTCGAGCCGGGCACCGATGAAGACGCGCTGATGGAAGCCGCACTGGAAGCCGGCGCTGAAGACGTGCAGGTGGATGACGACGGCTCCCTCACGGTGATCACCACCCCGGATCGCGCCTTCGGTGAAGTGGTCGATGGCCTCAAGGCAGCCGGCTTCGAACCGGCCAGTGCCGAAGTGACCATGCACCCGGGCACCGACGCCGAAGTGGATGGCGACACCGCCGAGAAGGTGATGAAGATGATTGATCACCTGGAAGACCTCGACGACGTGCAGAACGTCTACACCAACGTCCGCTTCCCGGATGACTTCGCGGGTTGACCTCTCTGGCGGTGGCGGGGCAGTCCGCAAAGGATTTTACCGAATACACAATCTTCCCTCTGTTGGCTGCACCGCCTTCTATATATAGTAGCCACCCAATCGCCATCGGCCCGTCCGGGCCCGTGGTCGCCGTCCGGCAATCATCAGACCCACGCCCTTGCATACTGTCCATAAGTTGAGTATCAATGCCGCATGACGCGCATCCTTGGCATTGACCCCGGTTCCCGGTTCACCGGTTATGGCCTGATTGATCAGGTGGGCCAGAAGTGCCGCTTTGTGGCCTGTGGCACCATCGCCACGCAAGGCGATGACATGGCGGCCCGGCTGGGACAGATATTCGGCCAGCTTACTGAGGTAGTGGGCGCCCATTCACCTGTGGAAGTAGGGATCGAGAAAGTGTTCCTCGCCCGCAACGCGGATTCCGCGCTCAAACTCGGCCAGGCCCGTGGCGCGGCGATTGCCGCCGTAGTACAGACGGGGCTGCCGGTATTCGAATATTCCGCACGCCAGGTCAAGCAGGCGCTGGTCGGCACCGGCGGTGCGGAAAAACATCAGGTCGCCCAGATGGTGTGTTACCTGCTGGGGCTGGAAAAAGCCCCGCAGGCGGACGCTGCCGATGCGCTCGGCATTGCCATCTGCCACGCTCACATGCGCGTCAGCCTCGCCCGTATGGCCGGGGCCAGCGCCATTCGCAGAAGAAGAATTCGATGATTGGACGTCTCAGAGGCACCTTGCTGGAAGCCCGCCCGCCGTGGTTGCTGGTCGAGGCCGGTGGGGTGGGTTATCAGGTGGAAGCGCCGATGACAGCCTTTTACCAACAGACCGCACCGGGCGAACAGATTATCCTGCACACGCACATGGTGGTGCGCGAAGACGCGCAGTTGCTGTACGGTTTTGTCGACCGGTTCGAGCGTGAGCTGTTCCGTGCACTGATCAAGGTCAACGGCGTCGGCCCGAAAATGGCGCTGGCGATCCTCTCCGGTATCGAGGCCGAGCGTCTGGTGCGCTGTATCGAAGAGCAGGACACCAGCTCACTGGTACGCGTGCCGGGAATCGGTAAAAAGACGGCCGAGCGGCTGGTGATCGAGATGCGTGATCGTCTCGACCGACTGGAAGGCAATCCAGTGACCGTGCCGGGCCGCGTCGCGCTGCCGGCCTCGTCGCAGGTGAATGCCGATGCCGTGGCAGCGCTGGAAGCGCTCGGTTACCGGGGCAAGGATGCAGAGCAGGCGGTGGCGAAAGTGGCCGCCGGGCTGGATGAGGCGGAACAGGCGGCGCTCGACAGCGCTGAACTGATCCGCCGGACGTTGCGTCTGCTGGCGCGCTGACGCAGCACGGGGACAGGCTCATGGACAGTGAACGACTGATCTCGGCGAACACCACCGGCGGTGTCGAGGAACAGCTTGAACGGGCCATCCGTCCGTCAAGCCTGGCGGATTATCGTGGCCAGCCGAAAGTCAGCCAGCGCATGGAAATTTTCATCGACGCCGCGCGCATGCGTGGCGAGGCTCTGGATCACACGCTGATCTTTGGCCCGCCCGGGCTGGGCAAGACGACACTGGCCCATATTATTGCCCGTGAGATGGGGTCGGAGCTGAAAAGCACTTCCGGTCCGGTGCTGGAAAAGGCCGGTGACCTGGCGGCGATTCTCACCAATCTTGAATCCGGCGACGTGCTGTTTGTCGATGAGATTCATCGTCTGTCGCCAGTGGTGGAGGAAATCCTCTATCCGGCGATGGAAGATTACCAGCTCGATATCATGATCGGCGAAGGGCCTGCCGCTCGCTCGATCAAGATCGACCTGCCGCCGTTTACGCTGGTGGGCGCCACCACACGTGCCGGCCTGCTGACGGCACCCTTGCGTGATCGCTTCGGCATTGTACAGCGGCTGGAATTCTACTCAGTGCCGGACCTCGCCGGGATCGTGTTGCGCTCTTGTGACATTCTCAGCCTGCCCGTCGACGACGAGGGCGCCGAAGAAGTGGCGCGCCGTTCCCGCGGCACGCCCCGCATTGCCAACCGGCTGCTGCGCCGCGTGCGTGATTACGCGGAGGTGCGCGGTAACGGGCGCATTACCGGCGACATTGCCCGTGCGGCGCTGGACATGCTGGAAGTGGATGCGCTGGGCCTGGATGGCACCGACCGGCGACTGCTCACCACCATGATGGAAAAATTCGATGGTGGTCCGGTGGGGCTGGAAAGCCTGGCGGCCGCGCTGAACGAAGACGCCGGCACGCTGGAGGAAGTGGTGGAGCCTTATCTGATCCAGCAGGGGTTCATTCATCGCACGCCGCGCGGCAGACAGGTAACCAACCATGCCTGGCGTCATTTCGGTTTGCGACCGCCGTCGTCGTCCGTCGGGAATCCCGGAGACTTGTTCGATGTTTAACACAGTTTTCCAACGATGACGGCTACCATGGGCGCACCGTCGGAATTTAGCCTGCCCGTGCGGGTCTACATCGAAGATACCGATGCCGGCGGCATTGTGTACTACGTGAACTATCTGAAGTTCATGGAGCGGGCGCGCACTGAATACCTGCGCAGCTTCGGCTACCAGCACTATGCGCTGGCAGAAGAGGATTTCCAGTTCGTGGTGCACTCCTGCGAGGTGCGGTATCTCAAGCCGGCGCGTATTGATGACGCGCTGCACGTCACGGCTGCACTGGCGCGTATTGGCCGGGCAGGGCTTGATTTTGTGCAGCAGGTCCGGCGAGGCGGGGAACTGCTGTGTGAGGGCCGGGTCAAGGTGGCCTGCGTCCGGGCATCGGATCTCGCGCCGCGTGCCTTGCCCTCGGCGCTGCGCAGTGCCATGCAGGCGGCCTCATGACCGTGCAGGGCCTGGCAGGACGGTCCTGACAAGAAGCCTGCGGATAACGTTGATCCAGCGGCTAACAGAACATGTCGTCAGCGTACGGCGAGCACAAAGGAGACGGGGTAGATGCAAGTGGACTCGGATGCCATGTCCATATGGAGTTTGATCAGCGGTGCCACGACGTTGGTGCAGCTGGTCATGCTGCTGCTGGTGGGGCTGTCGGTAATGTCCTGGGTAATGATCGTCACGCGCATTCGCGTCATTGGTCGTGCCCGGCGTGCCGGTGCTGCGTTTGAAGACCGTTTCTGGTCTGGTGAGGACTTGTCTTCGCTGTATCAGCAGGTCAAGAAAGACCCCGATCCGGATTCCGGGCAGCAGGCGATCTTTCGTGCCGGCTTCCAGGAATTCGTGCGTTTGTCGAAGTCGTCGCGGGATGCCGATGCCGTGATGGAAGGCGCCCAGCGCGCCATGCGTGTGGCGCTGCAACGCGAACAATCGCGCCTCAACCGCTCATTGCCGTTTCTTGCCACGGTCGGTTCCACCAGCCCGTATATCGGTCTGTTCGGAACAGTCTGGGGCATCATGAACTCGTTTCGCGCACTGGCCAACGTGAGCCAGGCGACGCTGGCGGTCGTGGCCCCGGGCATCGCCGAGGCACTGATTGCGACGGCGATGGGCTTGTTTGCGGCCATCCCGGCGGTGGTCGCCTACAACCGCTTTGCGGCGGCCACGGATGAGCTGGTGGGCGAATGTGAAATGTTTGCCGAGGAATTCTCTTCTGTGCTGCATCGCCAGGCTCACGGTCGTGGAGGCGCGCAATGATCAAGGTGCGGGCGCCGCGCAAGCTGGTGGCAGACATCAACGTCGTGCCTTACATCGACGTGATGCTGGTACTGCTGGTGGTGTTCATGATCACGGCGCCGATGATGACGCAGGGGTTGCAGGTCGACCTGCCGAAGACCACCAGCCAGCCGATCGTCACCGACGAGGAGCCGGTAGTGATCACGGTGAAGAAAGACGGCAACTATTTTATCAATGTCGGTGAAACACAGCAGACCTCATCGTCGCTGGAAAACGTGAGCGGGCATGTGCAGCGCATCAAGCGCAACGCGCCGGAGACGCTGTTTCTGGTGGAGGGCGATACCGAAGTGCCCTACGGCCGGGTGATCGAACTGATGGCGATGCTGCAGGGCGCCGGCATTGAACGCCTTGGGCTGGTGACTGAACCGCCGGAGCCGACAGGCAGATGAACTGGCGTGACGGAGCCCCGGCGGTCGCCATATCGGTGTCACTGCATCTGCTGATTGTCGGGCTGATGGTGTTTTCCTGGGCGGGCACGCCGGAGCTTAGAAAGCCGAAGCCGGCGCCGCCGCATATTCAGGCGGTGGTGATGGAGCGGCCGAAACCGCCGCCGAAACCGCCGGCAGCACAGCCGGCGCCACGGCCACGCCCGGCGCCGCGCCCGGCCCCCCGGCCCGAACCGGAAGCGCCGAAACCCGCTCCGAAACCGGCACCGAAGCCGGCCGAGGTGCCGCGTCCGCAGCCGACGCCGCCGCCTGAACCCAGGCCAGCGCCGAAACCGGAGCCGGCACCCAGCTTTGAGCAGCCCGACCTGGCCGAGCTGCTGGCGGAAGAAGAAGTGATGCGCGCCGAACAGCGGGAAGCTGCCCGCGAGGAACAGACAGCGGCGCAGCAAAGTGACAGTGACAGCCTGGAAGCGGACCCGGAAACGTCGGAATACATCGCTGCGATCCAGAGCACCGTGAGCCGTCGCTGGAGCCGTCCGCCGAGTGCACGCAATGGCATGCAGGTGAAGCTGGCCGTGCGCCTGGCGCCGGGTGGTGACGTGCTCAATGTCACAGTGCAGCAATCCAGTGGCGATGCGGCGCTGGACCGGACCGCCGTAGCGGCGGTCAAGAACGCGGGTCGTTTACCCGTGCCGGAAGGCGCCGCGTTCGAAAAATTTCGTGAATTCACCTTTTTGTTCCGGCCGGAGGATATGCGGTTGTGAGAAAGTGGACCTTCATTTTGCTGCTGGGATGCCTGAATCTGGTGCACGCTTCGTTAGCCAACGCCAATCTGGTGATCGAGATCACGCAGGGCAGGGAAGACGCCGTGCCTATCGCCGTGGTGCCGTTCCAGGCGACCGGCGGGCAGCCCAGCGAGGACATCGCGGCGATCGTTGCGGCCGATCTGCACCGTAGCGGGCAGTTCCGGCCCCTGCCCACGGCGGACCTGCTGAGCCGCCCCTCCCGTGGCGAAGATGTGATCTGGCGCGATTTCCGTGTCATGAACACTGACTATGTGGTGCTCGGGCGCGTCAATCGCCAGGCCGATGGCCTCTTCAAAGTGGAATACGAACTGCATGACGTGGCCCGTGGCGCACGCCTGCTGGCCGCCAGTTACACGCCGGAGGCATCGCAACTGCGTGACGTGGCGCATTCGATTTCCGACCGTGTCTTTGAACAGCTCACCGGCATCCAGGGCGCATTCAGCACCAAGATCCTGTATGTGACCGTCGACCACGACGCCAGCTACCCGTTTCAGCTTCAGTATGCCGATGCCGATGGCCACCGTACCCAGACCATCCTGCGCAGCCGTGAACCCATCATGAGCCCCTCCTGGTCGCCGGACGGCAGCCAGGTGGCCTATGTCTCATTCGAGGGCGATGGCCTGCCGAAAATCTATGTGCATGAACTGGCCTCGTCGCAGCGACGGGTGGTGTCCAGTGAGCGCGGGATCAATGGTGCGCCGGCCTGGTCGCCGGACGGCACGCGTCTTGCACTGACCCTCTCGCGTGACGGCAACCCGCAGATCTATACCCTGGACCTCCAAAGCGGGCAGCTCACCCGGCAGACCAACAGCCGCGCCATCGACACCGAGCCGCGCTGGTTGCCGGACGGGCAGTCACTGATCTTTACCTCCAGCCGCAGTGGCGGCCCGCAGATCTACCGGCTTGATCTGCGCGACGGCAGCGTGCGCCGTCTGACCTTTGAAGGGAATTACAATGCACGCCCGGACATCACGCCTGATGGCCGGCATCTGGTGTTTGTGCACCGCAGCAGCGGTCGCTTCCAGATCGGCGTTCAGGATTTGAAACGTGGCACCTTCGACGTTGTCACGGGTACGAATATGGACGAGTCCCCCAGTGTTGCGCCAAATGGAACTATGATAATTTATGGCACGCAAGAGGGTGGCACTGGAGTCCTCGAGGCCGTATCCATCGATGGCAGGGTAAAGGTGAACCTGCCCTCGAAGGAAGGGGAAGTCAGAGAGCCGGCGTGGTCGCCGTTCCTCTGAAAAGGATCTAAATCTCACCGGAAACAACAGGAGTTTCTGTCATGCGCGTCACAATGTTCAACCGTCTGTTTATTGCCCTGCTGGCCTCTGCGATGCTTGCCGCCTGTTCCAGCAAGCCGACCGAAGAAGACACCTACGAAACCACGCCGGAGCCGGTGGCCGAGCAGCCGTCCACCACTACCCCGGTAGTGCCGACCCGCCCGACCCGTCCGGACTACAGCAACATCCCGCTGACGGCGGAAAACTTCCACAACCATCCGTCTCACTACGATGGCACCACCGATTCCCGCACCATCTACTTTGCGTTCGACCGCTCTGAAGTGCCGGCGGCTGCGTTTGACACCCTGCGTGCCCACGCCAGCCACCTGAAGAGCAACCGTAACGCCAAGGTGCGTCTGGAAGGCCACACCGACGAGCGCGGTACCCGTGAGTACAACGTTGCACTGTCCGAGCGCCGTGCCAAGGCGGTTGAGCAGTTCCTGCGCGTACAGGGCGTGTCTGCTTCCCAGCTCGAAACCGTGGCATACGGTGAAGAGAAACCGGCTGCTCGCGGCTCTGACGAAATGTCCTGGGCCAAGAACCGTCGCGTGGAACTGAACTACACCTCTGGCCGTCCGTAAGGTCATGAGGTCTGCCAGCATGAAACGCCTGGTTACAGGCCTTCTGCTTGGTGGTCTGGCGGGGACTGTGGCAGCACAGTCCTCCACCGGTCCGCTGACGGTTGAGGACCGCGTTTACCCGCGGCCTCAATCGTCGGCGGCGCCGGCCCGGACCCAGGGGCAGGTACAGGGCAGTACGCCTGCCGTGCCGCAGGAAGGCGTGATGGTGCTGATGCAACAGATGCAGCAGTACGAAGAAGAGCTGCAACGGCTGCAGGGCATGATCGAAGAACTGCGTCACGAGCTCGACAGTAGCCGTGAAGCGGAACGTGCCCGTTATGTCGACCTGGACACCCGGATCAATGCGCTGGCGGAAGCCTCGCTGGACAAGCCGCCCCAGGATGACGCCCCGGCAGCGGATGGCAGTGGCAATGCTGCCGCCGGTAATGCCGAAAACGACCGCGCGGCTTATTCCGCCGCCCGGGAGAAGCTGCTGGCCCGTGATTTCCCGGCCGCAGGCAATGCCTTTGAGCAGTACCTCAAGGATTTTCCGCAGGGGCAGTTCCGTCCCTTCGCGCATTTCTGGCTGGGTGAAATCTACCGTAGCCAGGCCAGCCCTGACCGCAACAAGGCCATGCAGCAGTTCCAGACCGTGGTGGACGACTATCCGGACCACAGCCAGGTGCCCGCCGCGCTCTACAAGCTGGCCACCTTGCAGGCGGAATCCGGTGACACCACCCGCGCCCGCGTGACCCTCAACCGCATCATCAAGCAGTACGAGGGCACCTCCGAGGCACGGCTGGCACAGGGCATGCTTGACCAACTGAAGTGACGTCCGCGCCCGGTATGCTAGAATCCCGGCCCCGTTGAGCAGCCGGCTGGCCCGTCGTGGAACTCCGCATCACCGAAATTTTTCACTCCCTGCAGGGCGAAGCCCGAAGCGTGGGACGCCCGACCGTGTTCGTGCGCCTGACCGGCTGCCCGCAGCGCTGTGTCTGGTGCGATACCGAGTATGCGTTCCAGGGCGGTCAACGTCGCGATCTGGACGACATCATCGGCGAAGTGGCCGGGTTTGGGGCGCACTATGTGACGGTCACCGGCGGCGAGCCGCTGGCGCAGCCGAACTGCCTGCCGCTGCTGACCCGGCTGTGCGATGCCGGGTTTGAGGTGAACCTGGAGACGGGCGGCGCCATGGATATTGGCGGTGTCGATGCGCGCGTGTCCGTGGTGATGGACCTGAAGGCCCCGGATTCTGGCGAAGTGCACAATAACCGGCTGGCCAATATTGCCCTGCTCAAGCGGTCGGACCAGGTCAAGTTCGTGCTCGCCAGCCGCCGTGACTACGACTGGGCGCGCCTGCAACTGGACCAGCATGCGCTGGCGGACAGGGTGGCTGATGTGCTGTTCTCCCCGGTCTGGGGCCAGTTACCGCCGGATCAGTTGGCCCAGTGGATACTGGAAGATCGCCTGCCGGTACGCTTCCAACTGCAACTGCACAAGATTCTCTGGGCAGACGCCCAGGGCCGCTGAGCCGGCCCGACCCCACCTGATGAACAAGTCATGCGAACAAGGGTGACGCGATGAAAAAAGCAGTCGTATTGCTGTCCGGCGGGCTGGATTCCGCCACCTGCCTGGCGATGGGCCAGGAAGCCGGCTATCAATGCCATACGCTGGCGTTCGACTACGGCCAGCGTCATCGTGCCGAGCTGGTGGCGGCCGAGCGGGTGGCCCGTTACCACGGCGCCGCCAGCCATCGGGTCATCCGGCTGGACCTGGGCACCATCGGCGGTTCGGCGCTCACCGACACCGCGCTGGCCGTGCCGGAGGAAGAGAGCGAGGGCATCCCGATCACCTATGTGCCGGCGCGGAACACCGTGTTCCTGTCACTGGCGCTGGGGCTGGCCGAAGTGCTTGAGGCGGATGCCATCTATATTGGTGTCAATGCGGTGGATTACTCCGGTTACCCTGACTGTCGCCCGGCGTTTATCGACGCCTTTCGTGCCCTGGCGGCCGTGGCGACCAAGGCGGGTGTGGAGGGCCATGCGCCGTCCATCCAGACTCCGCTGCTGACCCTGAGCAAGGGCGACATCATCCGCGCCGGTACCGCGCTGGGCGTGGATTACAGCCTGACGGTGTCCTGTTACCAGGCGGACGACGACGGCCTGGCCTGTGGCCGTTGCGACAGTTGCCGCCTGCGCCGCGCGGGCTTTGCCGCTGCCGGTGTGGTGGACCCGACCCGCTATGCGGGGACTGCAGCGAAATAAAAATTGCACATTGCCCTTGTCAGAGCGGAAAAAATTAGTATCATTTGCGCCTCTTCGAGCGGGCCGTTAGCTCAGCGGTAGAGCAGTTGGCTTTTAACCAATTGGTCGATGGTTCGAATCCATCACGGCCCACCATATCTTCAAACAAAAACGCCCCGGCAATTCGTTGCCGGGGCGTTTTTGTTTGTGCCGGCCCGCCCAGCTTCGCTCTTGTTCGCACTTCTTCACCCTGCGCTCACTGCCTTGTACAGAAAATCCTGGTTGTACAGGTGAACATCCCGTCCAGTGAGGAGCCGCAACGTGACACCCCCGACCGTCGGTATCAGTGCCTGCCTGACTGGCGCCTCTGTGCGTCACGACGGGGGGCATCGCCATGCGCGTTTCTGCACTGGCACCCTGGCGCGGTTCATGACGCTGAGCCCGCTGTGTCCGGAAGTCGGTGCTGGCCTGGGGGTGCCGCGTCCGGCCATGCAGCTGCGGCGGCAACGAGGTGACGTGCGTCTGGTGGCGCGCCGCACCGGCTCGGACCACACCGAAGCGCTTCAGGCATGGAGTGCGGGGGCCATGCCTTCGCTGGCCACGTTGTCGGGTTTTATCCTGATGGGCAAATCACCCAGTTGTGGCATGACACGTGTGCGCTGTTATGACGAACACGGCGCCTTGCGTGGACAGTCGGAGCAGGGTCTGTTCGCGCAGGCGCTGCAACAGCATTTTCCCCTGCTGCCGGTGGAAGAAGCGGGGCGCCTGAACGACCCCGTGCTGCGTGAGAATTTCATCGCGCGAGTATTTGTCTATCATGACTGGCAGCAGGCACAGCCGCTGACACCGGCCGCGCTGATTGCCTTTCATACCCGTCATAAACTGCAATTGCTGGCCCATTCCCAATCTGCCTATCGATCACTGGGCGCGCTGCTTGCCAATCTGCGCGCACGGCCGCTGGAGAGCCTTGCCGAGGCCTATATCCAGGGTGTGATGGCAGCGCTGGCCACCCCTGCGCGGCGCGGGGCACACGTGAATGTGTTGCAGCACATCGCCGGTTATTTTCGTGGCCGCATTCATGTCGATGAGCGGCAGGCGATGCAGGAACAGATCGATGCCTATCTGCGTGGCGAGGTGCCGCTGGTGGTGCCGGTCACGCTGCTGCGACAGTGGCTGCGCCGTGCGCCGGACGGTTATCTGGCAGGGCAGACCTACCTGCAGCCCTATCCCGATGCGCTTGGTCTGAGGAACAGCCTGTGAATCGCCCGTTGCCTGCTGCCGACCCGACAAGGGTGCCGATCAGCCGCCTGAGTGAACTGACCGGCGTGAACCCGGTGACGCTGCGCGCCTGGGAGCGTCGTTACGGCCTGCTGCGTCCTCAGCGCACTGACAAGGGACACCGGCTTTACAGTGAGGAGGATGTGCAACGCGTACACAACATTCTCGACTGGCTGAACAAGGGGGTCGCCATCAGCCGCGTGCGGCCATTGCTGGCCGGTGATGCCGGGGCGCAGGTGGATGCAGACTGGCAGGCGCTGCTGGCGCCCGCCATCAAGGCCCTCACGGACATGGACCCGCGCCGGCTGGAACAGCACTTCAATCGGGTGGCCGCCGAGTATCCGCTGGAGCAAGTGGTGGCCTGCTGGGTCACGCCGCTGATGACGCATGCCCGGTTGCACATGCCGGGCGAACCGGGCGCGGCAGGCATGCTGCATGGTTTTCTGCGTGCTCGCCTCGGCATCCGCCAGTGGCAGGCTGCACGGCGCGACGGTCGCGCGGCGCGCGTGCTGGTGATGTCGTTGGGCAGTGACGAGGACCTGGCTGTACTGATGCAGACAGCCCTGTTGCTGGAGAACGGCGTCCCCGCGTTGTCGTTGTCGGCGCTGCCGGAAGGCGACCAGATACGTCTGTTGGCGGCGCAGGCGAGCGTGCGCGCCTTGTTATTGGTGTTGTCACCGGGCCTGACCCGCACTGCCTTGCGTCGGCGCCTGGGGGCTGCCCCAAGGCATCTGCCTGTGCCGTTGTTTGTCTGCGGCGGGTCGGTGCCGTTGCTGGTACCGCTGCCGGAGGGGGTGCAGGCGGTGGCCGGCGATTATGGAGAGGTGGCGCGGGGGTTACTGGCGCTGCTGCCTGCTGCAACGGCGCGCGGGGAGGTCAATCGATGACAGCGCTGGTCTGGTACCGCAATGATCTTCGTGTGCACGATCACCAGGCGCTGGCGGCTGCGGTGGCCAGCAGGCAGCCGGTGCGTGCGCTGTATCTGCTTTGCCCCGGACAATGGGAGGCACATCAGGTGGCGCCGTTGCGGCGCTGGTATGTGCTGTCCTCGTTGGGGGAGCTGGGTGAAGCACTGGCTGTGCGGGGTATCGCGCTGGATCTGATCGACTGTGGCGATTTTGCCGGTGTGCCGCAGGCACTGGCCGATTATTGCCGGCGCCATCAGGTGAGCCAGTTGTTCTGCACGCGGGAATATCCGCTCAATGAATTGCGCCGCGACCGGGCGGTGGCCGACGTGCTGAGCGGCCTGGGCATCGCATTGCAGGGGTTCGATGACAGTGTGCTGGTGCCGCCGCGGGCGCTGAAGACCGGGCAGGGTACGCCCTACACCGTCTTCACGCCCTATCGTCGCCGTTGGCAGCAGTATCTGGATGAGCAGCCGCCGGCGCCGCCGGCTCCACCACGCAAACGCCAGGCGGTGGCTTTCCCGGGGGACGACAGCCTGCGCAAGGCGCAAGCCTTGCTGGACATCCCGGCCTCGCTGCAGGCGCACTGGCCGCCGGGCGAAGCGGCGGCGCGGCGGCGGTTGCAGGGCTTCGTGCGCGAGGGGCTGGCCGGTTACAAAACACAACGCGATTTTCCCGCACAGCCGGGCACCAGCCTGTTGTCCGCCGCCTTGTCCGCCGGCACGCTGAGTGCGAAGCGGTGCTATGTCATGGCACGGCAGGCGATGGCGCGCGACGCGGAGATGGGAGAGGGCGCTTCGGTCTGGATTGGCGAACTGGCCTGGCGTGATTTTTATCGGCAGATCATGGCAAATTTCCCCCGCCTGGCCTGGGGGGATCCGTTTCGCGAAGAGACACGCTGGCTGCAGTGGCAGCGCGACGAAAAACGCTTCCAGGCATGGTGCGAAGGACGCACCGGGTATCCGTTGGTGGATGCTGCCATGCGTCAGCTCAACCAGACCGGATGGATGCACAACCGGTTGCGCATGGTCACGGCCATGTTTCTGACCAAGCATCTGTTCATCGACTGGCGCTGGGGCGAGGCGTATTTCATGCGGCAATTGCTGGATGGTGATTTCGCCGCCAACAACGGTGGCTGGCAATGGAGTGCGTCGACCGGTACGGATGCGGCACCGTATTTCCGTGTGTTCAGTCCGATACGCCAGAGCGAGCGGTTCGATCCGGATGGCGTGTTTATCAAACAGTATGTACCCGAGTTGCGCGCGCTGACCGGCAAGGCGCTGCACCAGCCCTGGGTGGCACCGATGCTGGCACCGGATTACCCCGCGCCGATAGTCCGGCACGAGGGGGTGCGGGAGCGCGTGACGGCAGCGTTCCAGCAGGCTCGCGATATGGCGGCACAACTGGGCACGCCGCACCCATGACCAACAGGAACCGTGTATGAGTCGACGTATTGCTGTGATCGGAGCCGGTATCAGTGGCCTGACCGCTGCCTGGCTGCTGGGCCGCCGTCATGCCGTGACGCTGTTCGAGGCCGAAGCCGCGCTCGGTGGCCACACCTGTACCGTACCGGTGGTGCGTGATCACGGGGAGTATCGGATCGACGTGGGGTTCATCGTTTTCAATGATCGGACCTATCCCCAGTTCAACAGGCTGCTGTCGCAGATCGGTGTCGGCCGTCAGGCCGCGTCGATGGGTTTTGCGGTGAGTTGCCCGCACACCGGTGTGGAATATTCCGGCGCCGGCCTGAACGGCATGTTCGCCCAGCGGCGTAACCTGGTGTCGCCGGCACACTGGCGCATGCTGCGCGATATCCTGCGCTTCAACCGTGAAGCACCGGGGTTGCTGCACGACCAGGCGGGCGAATTGCCATTGGGAGAATACCTGCGCCGGGCCGGCTACAGCGAACGCTTCATGACCCACTATATCCTGCCCATGGGCGGGGCCATCTGGTCATGCAGCGAACAGACCATGGCGGACTTTCCGGCGAAATTCTTTATCCGGTTTTTCGAGAATCATGGTCTGCTCAGCCTTCGCAACCGGCCGCAATGGTATGTGGTGCCCGGCGGTTCTGCCCGGTATCTGGATGCGCTGGTGCCGCAGATCCGGGCCGAAATTCGTACGCACAATCCCGTGTTGGCGGTGCGACGGGAAGGGGAAGGCATCATCGTCAGTACGGCGGCCGGCGGTCATGAGCAGTTCGATGAGGTGGTGCTTGCCTGTCACAGTGATCAGGCACTGGCGCTGTTGCGGGATGCCGACGCGGACGAGCGACAATGCCTGGCGGACATTCCCTATCAGGAAAACGATGTGGTGCTGCATACCGATACCCGCCTGTTGCCACGCCGTCGCGCAGTCTGGTCAAGCTGGAACGCCTTGTTGCCGGAAGGTGGCGCGCGGCCTGATGGCGCGCCGATCCAGGTTACCTACAACATGAATATCCTGCAGGGGTTAAGCGCGCCGGAGACCTTCTGTGTCACGCTGAACGCCACGGACCGGATCGCACCGGAAAAGATCATCAGCCGGCACCGTTTTTTTCACCCCGTGTTCACCACGCGCGGCCTAGCGTCGAGACAGAAAATCGGCCAGATCAATGGCCGTCGTCACACCTGGTTCTGTGGTGCCTGGTGCAGGAACGGCTTTCATGAGGATGGTGTCGTGTCTGCATTGCACGTTGCCGAAGCCTTCGGAGAAGCGTTGTGAAGCATGCGGTGTGCCAGGGCGCTGTCTGGCACCAGCGGCAGACGCCGGTGCAGCATCGCTTCAGCTACCCGCTGTGGCTGCTGCGCGTTGATCTTGAGGACATCGATGGCCTGCTCGCGGAGCACTGGAGCTGGGGGCGCCGCTGGCGGCCGTTGACGGTGCGTGAGGAAGATTACCTGACACCGCCCGCGCCGGGGGATGCGCGTCCGTTGCATGTGCGCGTGCGTGAAAAGGCAGCGAGCCTCGGGCTGGACTGGCGCGAAGGCCGTGTGCTGATGCTGGCGCAACCACGTTGCCTGGGCTGGCTGTTCAATCCGCTGGTGCTCTACTGGCATATTCTGCCGGGCGCCACACAGGCTGACAGCGTGCTGGCCGAAGTGAGCAACACCCCCTGGCACGAACGCCACTGGTATGCGCTGGTGGCCGATGGCGACGGCACGGTGTCGGCCCAGCACGACAAGGCGTTTCATGTCTCCCCGTTTATGGACATGGCCATGCAGTACCGCTGGCAGCTGGCAATGAATGACGCCAGCATCACGGTGCGTATTGAAAACTGGTCGGCAGAGGAACGGGTGTTCGTGGCCGGTATGCGCCTGCAATGCCAGCCTGCGCGGGCTGAACAACTGGGCAAGGTGCTGCGTCGGTTCGGCTGGCAGTCATTGCGGGTGAGCGCGGCGATCTACGTCCAGGCGTTTCGTTTGTGGCGCAAGGGTGTGCCGTTCCATCCGCATCCGGCGAAAGCGGGCAGCACGGGTGCGCGTCAGTCATCAACGGAGAAATGATGGTATGGGCATGCTGAGATTCCAGAGCCAGGCGGGAACAGACCAGATGAACGCGCTGGATCGTCTGGCCCGTCGCTTTGTGTTACGCACACTGGCGCGGTTTCCGGTCGGCCGTCTGCAACTGGTGGAGCCGGACGGCAACCGTTTGCTGGTCGGCGAGGGTCATCCGGCAGCAGTGTTGCGCGTTCTGGACTGGCGCGCCTACCGCATGCTGTTTACCGGCGGCGCACTCGGTGCCGGCGAAGGCTGGATGGAAGGGCTCTGGGACAGTGACAACCTGGTCGACGTGGTGCGCTTTTTCGCTGCCAACATTGAACCGATGCAGGCGCTTGAAGGTGGTGCCGCGCGCATGTTGCAGCCGTTGCGCAGCATGCTGCACACCTTCAACCGGAACTCCATCACCGGCTCCCGGCGCAACATTGCTGCGCATTATGATCTTGGCAACGACTTTTTCCGGCTGTTCCTTGACCCGACCATGATGTATTCCAGCGCCATCTATGCCCGCGAGGAGATGACGCTGGAGCAAGCCGCCGTGCACAAACTGGATGTGATCTGCCAGAAGCTGCAACTTGGCCCGGACAACCACCTGCTGGAAATCGGCACCGGCTGGGGTGGCCTGGCGCTGCATGCAGCGCGCCACTATGGCTGCCGTGTGACCACCACCACCATTTCTGCCGAACAGTATGCCTACGCCCGTGCCCGGGTGTCGGACGCCGGGCTGGCTGACCGTGTCACGGTGCTGGATCAGGACTATCGCCAATTGACAGGGCGTTACGACCGCATCGTCTCGGTGGAAATGATCGAGGCGGTAGGGCACCAGTACCTGCCGGAATACTTCACCCGGCTCAATGACCTGCTCACGGACGACGGGCTGCTGTTGTTGCAGGCCATCACCATTCCCGATCAGCGTTACCGTTACGCACTGCGCCAGGTGGATTTCATCAAGCGTTATATTTTCCCCGGTGGTTTCCTGCCGTCATTGCGCGTGATCTGCAGTGGTTTGGGGCGCCACACTCGCCTGCAACCCGTGCAGGTGGACGATATCGGTCTGGATTATGCCCGTACCCTGGCCGACTGGCGCAGCCGTTTTCTGGCGGCACGCCAGCAGGTGGCTGCACTGGGTTTTGATGAGCGTTTCCGCCGCATGTGGGATTACTACCTGTGTTACTGCGAAGGGGCCTTTCGCGAGGGCGCCATCAGCACGGTGCAACTGCTGGCGGCGGGCCCGGCCCGCCGTGGCCGCCCGGCCGCGCAGGGGTGAACGCCGCCGCTACCTGTACAGGGGCGGATATGTGCTATCATGCGCACGGAAACTGCCTAACAGGCGTTCACTAACTTGTTGAAAGGGAAGCAAAACTTCCCTCTGATGCCGATGACAGCACAGGCTATCGAGCTGGTGCGCGAGCACCTCGACCGCATTCAGGCCACTGACGAACTGGATGCTGTGCAGCGGGAAGCATACCGCCGCCGCATCAAGGAATTGTTACAAGCACGCAATGCCGTGCTGGTGGCCCACTATTACACGGA
Source organism: Alcanivorax sp. S71-1-4 (assembly GCF_009846755.1). GTDB lineage: Bacteria > Pseudomonadota > Gammaproteobacteria > Pseudomonadales > Alcanivoracaceae > Isoalcanivorax. The sequence goes on along the minus strand of NZ_AQOR01000005.1, from coordinate 49,068 downwards.
CCCGGAAATCCAGGCGCTGGCGGAAGCCACTGGCGGCTGCGTCGCCGATTCGCTGGAAATGGCCCGGTTCGGCAAAGAGCACTCTGCGTCCACGCTGATCGTGGCCGGGGTGCGCTTTATGGGCGAGACGGCGAAGATTCTCAGCCCGGAAAAGCGCGTCTTCATGCCGACCCTGGAGGCGACCTGCTCGCTGGATCTGGGCTGTCCGGTGGATGAATTTTCCGCCTATTGTGACGAGCACCCGGACCGCACCGTGGTGGTGTACGCCAACACCTCCGCTGCGGTGAAAGCGCGTGCCGACTGGGTGGTGACCTCCAGCATCGCAGTAGAGCTGATCGAACATCTGGACCGCCAGGGCGAGAAAATCCTCTGGGCACCGGATCGCCACCTGGGCGATTACGTGGCCCGCCAGACCGGCGCCGACGTGCTGTGCTGGGACAGCGCCTGCATTGTGCACGAAGAATTCAAGGCGCGTGGCGTGCTGGACCTGAAGAAGGCCTGGCCGGATGCTGCGGTGCTGGTGCATCCGGAATCGCCTGCATCGGTAGTGGACATTGCCGACGTGGTGGGTTCCACCTCGCAGCTGATCAAGGCGGCCTGCGATCTGCCGAACCAGACCCTGATTGTCGCCACCGACCGTGGCATCTTCTACAAGATGCAGCAACTGGCGCCGCACAAGACGTTCATTGAAGCGCCTACCGCCGGCAGTGGTGCCACCTGTCGCAGTTGCGCGCACTGCCCGTGGATGGCCATGAATGGCCTGGAGAACATGTGCCGTGTGCTGGAAGATGCGGACGGCGCGGGGCAGGAAATCTTTGTTGATCCGGCGATTGCCGAACAGGCCATGATTCCGCTGAACCGGATGCTGGATTTCGGTAAATCATTGCAGCGTTGAGCGCGACGGATCCCTCCACGCCGGCATAACCCACACCGGCACAACGAAAGAACCCGCCATTCGGCGGGTTCTTTCGTTGTCGTCAGGCCGTTGCAGCCGCCGGGCGCCGCCGGCGACGACGACGGCGCTGCGCATCGCCTTTGGCATCGTTGCTGGCGCCGCCGGCTGCGACCTTTGGCCGTTCGCCGCGGGGCTGCTGGCGGGGGGCGGTGTTGCGAGCGTGACCGCCGCCGTTGCCACGTGGTGCAGCACCGCGGTTGCGGCCGTTGGGAATCGGCTCTGGTTTGATACTCGGGTCCGGTTCAAAGCCGGGCAGGGTGGCTTTCGGCAGCGCGCGGCCGATCAGTTTCTCAATGCCGCCCAGCAATTTCTTTTCATCGACACAGACCAGCGAAATGGCTTCGCCCTCGGCGCCGGCGCGGCCGGTACGGCCGATGCGATGCACATAGTCTTCGGCCACATTCGGCAACTCGAAATTCACCACGTGCGGGAGTTCGCTGATATCGATACCGCGTGCAGCGATGTCGGTGGCGACCAGCACCTGCAAGGCGCCGGCCTTGAATTCCGACAGGGCGCGTGTGCGTGCCGACTGGCTCTTGTTGCCATGGATCGCCATCGCGGTGATGCCTTGCTTGCCGAGCTGTTCTGCCAGCCGGTTGGCGCCGTGCTTGGTGCGCGTGAACACCAGTACCTGATACCAGTTATGGCGGGTGATCAGTTCGGCCAGCAGCTCGCGCTTGCGTTCGCGGTCAACCAGATAGATTTTCTGCGCCACGGTTTCAGCAGTGGCATTGCGGCGGGCCACTTCGATCAGTGCAGGCTTGTCCAGCAGCCCTTCTGCCAGTGCCTTGATCTCATCGGAGAAGGTGGCAGAGAACAGCAGATTCTGGCGTTTTGGCGGCAGCAGTTTCAGTACCCGGCGAATGTCATGGATAAAACCCATGTCGAGCATCCGGTCGGCTTCGTCCAGTACCAGGATCTCGACGCCGGAGAGATCCACCGTGCCCTGGCCGGCGTGGTCCAGCAGACGGCCCGGGCAGGCGACGAGAATATCCAGCGGTTTTTTCAGGCGATCCACCTGCGGCTGCATGCCGACACCGCCGAACATGACCATGGAGCTGAGTTTGAGATAACGGCTGTAGACGCGCACAGACTCTTCCACCTGCGCGGCCAGCTCCCGCGTGGGTGCCAGGATCAGCGTGCGGATGCGGCCGGGTTTGCGCGCCGGCGTGTCGATCAGGCGTTGCAGGATCGGCAGGGTGAACCCCGCCGTCTTGCCGGTGCCGGTTTGTGCACCGGCCAGCAGATCGCCGCCGTCGAGCACGGCGGGGATCGCCTGGCGCTGAATCGGGGTAGGTGTTTCATAACCCTGCTCGCGCACAGCGCGCAGGATGGCTTCATGCAAGCCCAGTTCGGAAAACGACATCAAGTCTCCGGAAATTATGGTGGCCTGTCGCCAGGTTCATGGCGCCAGTCTCAGGCGGGTTGGGGGGTGTTCGGTGAAGGCGGGTTGTCGCTGACTGGGGGCGACAAGGGGCGCCCATGGTACAGGGCAAACGGGCGCGCGGCCAGTGCGGATCAGAATTCTTCGTTGGCGAGCTGTTCCATCGTGCGTAACCGGGCGCGGAGCTGGGTGTGCAGGGCGAACTGCTCGCGGCTCTGTTCCAGGGCAAAGCGCATCTGTTCGATGCCGCGTTCTTCCTGGCCCATGGCGAACAGGTATTCGCCGCGCGCCTGGTGAGTGCGGGCGCGGTCGCCTTCCTTGCCCCTGGCTTCGGCGAGCAGGCGGTACAGCAACGGATCCTGCCGTTTCAGCAGCAGCCGGTCGAGCACCTGACGTGCCTGGGCGGGTTCATTGATGGCCAGCAGGTTGTCCACCAGCAATACCGACGCAGCATAGTTGCCGGGAATCACGTCCAGGACGTCGCGCAGCATGTCGACGGCCTGTTGCGGGTGGCCGCGCTTCTGCGCCACCTCTGCCAGGGCAATACGGAACCAGAACTGGTCCGGGGACTGCCTGGCCAGTGTCTGCAGCGTGCGTTCCGCCAGATCGAAGTCGCGCGTGCGCAGGGCGCTCATGGCCAGACCAAAGCCGGCGGCCTGCTGGCTGATGCTGCTGCCGCTTTCGTATTGATTGCGAAAGTAGTTCAACGCCTGCTGCGGGTCGTTGTAGAAACCTGCCTGCACGCGCGCACGGATCAGCGCGAAGTCCGGACTCATGCGCAGCCGCGGCCGGGCCAACCCCTCGGCGCGGCTGCGGCTGTCGGCCACACGGTCTTCGGTCACCGGGTGGCTGAGGATGAATTCCGGCGGGTTGCCTGCGTACTGGCGGCTGCGCAGCATGCGTTCGAAGAAGCGCGGCATGGCATACGGGTCCATGCCGGCGTTGACCATGGTCTGCATGCCGACGCGGTCGGCTTCACGCTCGTGATGGCGCGAATAGGCCAGTTGCGACTGGATCGCGGCGGCCTGGCTGGTGGCGATGCCGGCCATGCCGGCCTGGGCATCACCGGCAATGGCCACCGCCATGCTGGCCAGCATGGCCGCCAGCATGGCGTAGTTCATGCGCTTGCTGTCGGCATAGCGGCGGGTGAAGTGGCGCTGGCTGACGTGCGCGATCTCGTGCGCGATCACCGCGGCGACCTCGTCTTCGCTCTCGGCATTCAGGAACAGGCCGGCGTTCAGGCCGATCACGCCGCCGGGGACGGCAAAGGCGTTGATCTCGCGGTTATTGACCACGACGATGGCGAGGTCCGGTTCGGCCAGGTCACTGTAGGAGGCGAGACGGTACACCAGATGCTCGACGTAATCCTGCACCAGCGGGTCTTCCAGCAGCGGCGCCTGCCCGCGCAGACTGCGCAGCCAGCCGCGACCCAGGCGGTATTCCTGCTCCGGTGTCAGCAACGTGCCGCTGGGGTCGCCCAGATCCGGCAGATTCTGTGTGTTGGCGTAGCCCGTCACTGGCGGCATCACGAGTGCCAATACCAGCAGAGGAAGGCAAAACACCCGCAGGTATGCCAAAGTCGTCTCCTGAAAGCTTCGCCGGCCAGTATAATGCAGAGCTCCGGTGCCGGGGCATTGCTGTCGCTCCCGGCTTTTGTTGCCCTGAACTGTAAAGCTGTGTTGAACCATGCCTGAGAAAACCCTGTCCGAGGACGCGTTCGAGGAGCTGGATGCCACCGGGCTGCGTTGTCCGCTGCCACTGCTGAAGACCCGTCAGGCGCTGCGTGCGCTGTTGCCGGGCCAGGTGTTGCGGGTGCGCGCCACGGACACCGGCGCCCGTCGTGACATACCCGCCTACCTCAGACAGTCCGGCCATGAACTGGTTCGCCTGACCGAACAGGGTGGTGAGCTGCAGTTTATTATTCGCGTGGCTGAACACGCCGCCTGACAGGAGCAGTACATGCTTGAGGTGTTACGGAACTGGTACCACGCCTACTTCTCCGACGAAGAAGCGGTCTACCTGTTGTTTATCCTGGCGGCCGGGCTGGTACTGATCCTGTTGCTGGGCAAGATGCTGGCCCCGGCGCTGACCGCTCTGGTGGTGGCGTATCTGCTGCAAGGGCTGGTGGCGCGGCTGACCCGTTTCGGCGTGCCGGAGCGGTTGGCGGTCTGGAGTGTGTTCCTGTTGTTCCTGACAGCGCTGGTGGTGACGCTGATGCTGCTGCTGCCGGTGATCTGGAAGCAGACCCTGAACCTGGTGCAGGACCAGTTGCCGCGCCTGCTCAATTCCGGGGAACGCTGGTTGCGTGAATTGCCGGCGGAGTACCCGGACATGGTGTCGATTCATCAGGTCAATGCGGTGGTTGATCTGGCACAGCGCGAGCTGGCGCATGCCGGGCAGGTGTTCCTGACATTGTCACTGTCTTCCATTCCCGGCCTGATGGACGTGCTGATCTTTCTGGTGCTGGTGCCGTTGCTGGTGTTCTTCTTCATGGCGGACCGCAAGCAACTGGTAGAGTGGGCGACCTCGTTTCTGCCGGACCGCCGCCGTGTGCTGGCCAACGTGTGGGCGGAAATGGACCAGCAGATTGCCAATTATGTGCGCGGCAAGGCGGTGGAAATCCTGATTATCGGCATTGCCGCCTACATCCTGTTCGTGGTGCTTGGCCTGAACTATGCGCTGTTGCTGGCGGTGGTGGTGGGGTTGTCGGTGCTGATCCCGTACATCGGGGCCACGGTCGCCACCATCCCGGTGGCGATGGTGGCCTATGTGCAGTTCGGCTGGAGCGGTGATCTGGCGCTGGTGCTGGTGGCCTACGGCGTGTTGCAGTTCATTGACGGCAATATTCTGGTGCCGTTCCTGTTCTCCGAGGCGGTGAACCTGCACCCGGTGGCGATCATCATCGCAATCCTGCTGTTCGGTGGCCTGTGGGGTTTCTGGGGTGTGTTCTTCGCCATTCCGCTGGCGACGCTGGCCAAGGCGGTGATCTACGCCTGGCCGAAGCACCAGCGCGCGGTGGTGGTCGAGCCGCCAGTGCAGTGATCAGCGGGCCGCGCCTGCCGGTGCGGCCCATCGCGGATCAAAGTGCCCTGGCGGCCGCCAGCACTTCTTCGGCGTGGCCGGCCACTTTGACCTTGCGCCATTCCTGCCGCAGCTTGCCGCTGGCGTCGATCAGGAAGGTGCTGCGTTCGATGCCCTCGAACTCCCGGCCGTACATTTTCTTCAGCTTGATCACGTCGAACAGGCGGCACAGGGTCTCGTCCTCGTCCACCAGCAGTTCAAACGGGAAGCCGAGCTTGGCCTTGAAGTTCTCGTGGCTTTTCAGGCTGTCCTTGGAGACGCCGAAAATCTCGCAGTCGGCTTTTTGAAAATCCTGGTACAGATCGCGGAAGTCCGAGCCTTCGGTAGTGCAACCGGGGGTGTTGTCTTTCGGGTAGAAATAGATCACCACCTTCCGGCCTTTCAATGCGGAAGAACGGATGGTCTGGTCGCCGGTGGCCCGGGCCGAGAATGCCGGCACCGGTTTGCCGACGGTGACAGTCTTGCTCATGGTCATGCTCCGTGGTGAAACAACAGGTCAGCGACGGCGCGGCTGCAATGTGGCATCCAGATTGCGCGCCTCGCAGAAATCCAGGAACTGCTCGCGCAGGCGGCCGAGGGATTCCCCGGCCGGCACGCTCAGGGTCAGGTGCAGGCTGAACATGCGGGTGCCGGTGTGCGGTGCCGCGTACGTGCCGGTGGTGAGGTCATCGATATTGATGCCGCGCCCGGAAAAGAAACCGGCAATCTCGTGCACGATGCCAGGATGATCCATGGACACCACTTCCACCAGATAGGGCAGGGCACTGGGCCGTTCGCCGGGCGTGCGGGTGCGCTTCAACGTCAGTGTCAGGTCCAGTGCCTGCTCCAGGTCAGCGCGGGCACTTTCCAGCGCCGCCAGGGTCTGTTCCGTGCCGGACACCAGCATCAGCACGGCAAATTCGCCGCCAAGCACTGTCATGCGGGAGTCGAGAATATTGCCTTCGCGTTCGAGTACCGCGCCGGTGAGCGCCTGCACGATGCCGGGGCGGTCGGAACCCAGCGCGGAAATGACGATCAGTTGTTCCATGATCCGGAATCCTCGGGCTGTGCGCCCGCACAAGCGGGCGAGGGGCAGTCTGGTGCGGCAGGCGTGAGGGGCTGGTCAAGGCCTGGCCGCTGCGTGAAGACATCTTACCGGTCGAGACCGGCGCTGTCCCGCCGCTCGCCTTGTCGCCAACTATGCCGGCAAGTACCATTAGCCGCTTGCCACGGTAGCATGCCGGGCGGTCATGCACTGAGCATCAACTGAGAGCCAAGCCGGAGAGAACGTGGATATTCGCGGCAGTATTGTAGCCCTGGTCACCCCCATGCACGCAGACGGTTCCGTGGACTGGGAGCGCCTGCGAAAGCTGGTCGACTGGCACGTCGCGCAGGGTACCGATGCGATCGTCGCCGTGGGTACTACCGGCGAGTCAGCCACGCTCGGTTTTGAGGAACATGATCTGGTGATCCGCGAGATCATCTCCGCTGCGGGTGGCCGTATTCCGATCATCGCCGGTACCGGGGCCAACGCCACCGAAGAGGCCATCCGGTTGACCCGCGACGCCCAGCGCGCTGGTGCCGATGCCTGCCTGCTGGTCACGCCCTACTACAACAAGCCGACCCAGGAAGGCCTGTACCAGCACTACCTGGCCATCGCCCGGGAAGTGGACATCCCGCAGATTCTGTACAACGTGCCGGGCCGCACCGCGTGCGACATGCTGCCGGAAACCGTGGTGCGCCTGAGCAAAGTGCCGAACATCGTCGGCATCAAGGAAGCCACGGGCAACCTGGAGCGCGCACGGGAACTGCTGGAGCGTTGCGACGACGGCTTCATGGTCTACTCCGGCGATGACGCCACGGCCATTGAGTTCATCCTGCTGGGCGGCCAGGGCAACATTTCCGTGACCGCCAACGTGATGCCCGGGCAGATGGCAAAGGCCTGCGCTGCGGCACTGAGTGGCGATGCCGACGGCGCCCGCGCCCTGGATGCCGGCATGAGCGCGCTGCACCGTGACCTGTTTATCGAATCCAACCCGATCCCGGTGAAATGGGCCCTGTATGAAATGGGCCTGATCGACCGGGGTATCCGCCTGCCACTGACGCCGCTGTCGGCGCCGGCGCAGGATCGTTTGCGGCAGACTCTGCGTGAAGCAGGGCTGCTGGAGGTGCAATGAACAGAACATGCCTGACGGTGGTCCTGCTACCGGTATTGATGACCGGTTGCAGTTGGGTGCCGGACCGTACCCTGGTGTACCAGGAAGCGCAGACCGACAAACGCATGGACGTGCCCGAGGGGATGTGGTTCAGCGGCTTCGATGACCGCTATCCGATACCGGATGTCGAGAACCGTATCCAGATCGAGGACTCCTCCGGCGAGCGCTTCGTGGTGCCCGAGCCACCGCAGCTCGTGGTGCTGGGGCAGGCCGACGCGCCCGATGAGACCAGCACGCCGCGTCCGGACAGCCTGGGCGCCATTCTCGGCCGTGACGGCAACGGCTACCCGATCATCATGCTCAATACCCAGTTCGTCTGGGCCTGGGAGTACGTGGGGCAGGCGGTGGGCAAGACCGATCTGCGGGTCGATGACCGCGACCGCGACTCCGGCATCTTCTATGTGCGTGTGCCCTCGGAGTACGGCCTCAAGGAGCGCCAGGCGCAGCTCAAGCTGAGCCAGACCGTGAACGGTATCCAGGTGGCAGTGCTGAACCAGACCGGCACCAGCCTGGTGGACCGGGAGCCAGGCCAGGCCATCCTGCAGCGCCTGTACAACGAACTGTGAAGCTCGCTTCGCTCGGCAGCGGCAGCAAGGGTAACGCCACGCTGATCCGGGCCGGCGATACGCTGGTGCTGGTGGACTGCGGCTTCGCCGTGCGCGAGACCTGCGAACGGCTGGCGCGGCTGGGGCTGTCGCCGGCGGACCTGAGTGCTGTGGTGGTGACCCACGAGCACGGTGACCACATCCGTGGCGTGCTGCCCCTGGCGCGCCGATATCACTTGCCGGTCCACATGACCTTCGGTACCTTGCGCGCCATCAGCGCACCGAACAGCCGCCACAATCTGGACGGCGTCACGGTGCAGGAAGTCCGGCCGGGCCGTGCGTTCCAGGTGGGCGACCTGGCGGTGATGCCGGTGCCTGTCCCGCACGATGCCCGGGAGCCGTGCCAGTATGTGTTTGAAAGCGGTGGCCGCCGCACCGGTGTGCTGACCGACCTGGGTTCGATCACGACCCACGTGACCGAAGCCTATGGCGCCTGTGATGCGCTGTTGCTGGAATGCAATCATGACTCGGCGCTGCTCGCGGCCGGGCCATACCCGTTTTCGCTGAAGCGGCGTGTGGGCGGTGACCTGGGCCACCTGAGCAATGAACAGGCCGGCTCGCTGGTGCGGGTGCTGGAACAGCACCGGCTGCAGCATCTGGTGCTCTCGCACCTGAGCGAACAGAACAACACGCCGGCGCACGCGCTGGAGGCCATTGCCGCCGCCGGGCTGGATGATGCCGCCCGGGTCCGGGTGGCCAGCCAGCAGCAGGGTTTTGACTGGCTGGAAGTGAATTGACGGGCTGCCCGGTGCAGCATGAGCGACAAGGTGAGGGCAATGGAAAAACGTACAGAGCTTTATTCCGGCAAGGCCAAATCGGTTTTCACCACCGACGACGAACAGCGCATGGTGATGTGGTTCCGTGATGACACCTCGGCGTTCGACGGCAAGAAAAAGGAAAAGCTCGAACGCAAGGGTGCGGTCAACAACCAGTTCAACGCCTTCATCATGCAGAAGCTGGCGGCCGCCGGTATTCCGACCCACTTCGAGAAACTGTTGTCGCCGCAGGAATCGCTGGTCAAGCGCCTGACGATGATCCCGGTGGAATGTGTGGTGCGCAATATCAGCGCCGGCAGCATCTGCCGTCGCCTGGGGGTGGAAGAAGGGCTGACACTGAACCCGCCGACGTTCGAGATGTTCCTGAAGAACGACGCCCTCGGTGACCCGATGATCAACGAGTACCACGTGCGCAGCTTCGGCTGGGCCGAGCCGGAACACATCGAGAAAATGAAAGCGCTGACGTTCCAGGTCAACGATGTGCTCAAGGCGCTGTTCCTGGACGGCAACATGCTGCTGGTGGACTACAAGCTGGAATTCGGTCTGTTCAATGGCGACGTGATGCTGGGCGATGAGTTCTCCCCGGACGGCTGCCGTCTGTGGGACAAGGACACCCGCGAAAAACTCGACAAGGACCGCTTCCGCCAGGGGCTGGGCAGTGTTGTTGAAGCCTACGAAGAAGTGGGCCGCCGCCTGGGCATGACGTTCGAGTATTGAGCCTGGTGTTAAGCGTCAGACGCCGATGGCATACGTCTGACGCTTCCCGCCCTGTCTTGCCATTTCCCGCCCGCTGTACTTCAATGCCTTGGTTGATTCTGTCATAACAAAAACAAGGCATGTCTTATGAAAACCCTCGTTCGTATTTCCGTGCTGGCCGTGCTCGTGGGGACACTGTCCGGCTGCTTCCTGACCAAACTCGTGACCACACCCGTGCGCCTGGTCGGTTCCGCCGGCACCGTGGTGGGCTCGGCGCTGTCGATCCTGCCGGTGGTGGGCAACCCGATCAACGACACCTTCCGTGAAGCCAATGGCGCCATCGACAAAGTCATGGACGGCGTTGACGATATCCCGATCTGATCCTCCTCACGCATGGCCGGCTGGCCGGCCCGGGAGCTGCGCATGTTTCACATCCAGACCCTGAACCAGATCGCTGTCTGCGGGCTTGAACGTTTTCCCCGCGAACGCTACGAAGTGGCCAGCGAATTCAGCCAGCCAGACGCCATCCTCCTGCGCAGCCACCCACTTGGCGCAGAGGCGTTACACCCTGGCCTCAAGGCGGTGGCCCGGGCCGGGGCCGGTGTCAACAACATTACAGTGCCGGACTTTACCGCTGCCGGTGTGCCCGTGTTCAACACCCCCGGTGCCAACGCCAACGCGGTAAAAGAGCTGGTGCTGGCCGCACTGCTGCTCGGTTCGCGCGGCATTCTGCCGGGCATTGACTGGGTGCGCTCGCTGACCACGCTGGACGAGCGCGCCATGCACGCCACGATCGAGGCAGAAAAGAAGCGCTTCCGGGGCCAGGAGCTCACCGGCCGCACTCTGGGTGTGGTGGGCCTGGGCGCGATCGGCTCACGGGTGGCGGACATGGCGCTGGGCCTGGGCATGCAGGTGATCGGCTTTGATCCGGCGCTGTCGGTGGATGCGGCCTGGCGGTTGCCGCATCAGGTGCGGCGCATGGAGAGCTTGCCGGCACTGATGGCGCGCGCGGATTATGTGACGCTGCATCTGCCGCTGCTGGAGAGCACCCGACACCTGCTCGGGCGCGAGGCGTTCAGCCAGGCCCGGCCGGGTCTGCGGCTGCTCAATTTTGCACGTGATGGCATCGTCGATGATGGTGCCGCGGTCGAGGCACTGCGTGACGGCCGTCTGTCGGCCTACCTGACCGATTTCCCGTCCCAGGCGCTGATTCGCGAACCCGGCGTGGTGGCATTGCCGCACCTGGGCGCCAGCACCGGCGAATCGGAAGAAAACTGCGCCCGCATGGCCTCCGACCAACTGATCGAGTTTCTCGAACACGGCAATATCGTCAATGCGGTGAATTTCCCGACCCTGGTACTGGAGCGCAGCGGTGGGCACCGGCTGGCGGTCAGTAACCGCAATGTGCCAAAAATGCTTGGCCAGTTGCTGTCGGTGCTGGCCGACGCCAACCTCAATGTGCTCGACATGCTCAACCGCAGCCGCGATGACATCGCCTATAACCTGCTGGATCTGGAGACGGCGCCTGATGCCGCCGTGTTGGCCCGGCTGGCCTCCATCGAGGGCGTGGTCGGCGTGCGATTGCTGCCACCGGCCTGAGCGGCGCCGGCACTGGTGTGCGCGGTTTCAGGCTTGTCATCCCTCCGGGCGTTGCCCACAATGACGGCTTCCGCCACTGGCGGATGGATAGATTTTCCGGGGTATTACTGATCCATGTGATCCATGCTGCGTTCTCCACGCGGCGATAACGACAACAACAGAGGTTCTTTCCCGTCATGTTCAAGCGTATCGCGCTGTGTGCGCTCCTGTTGCTGCCCGTCCTGTCGCGGGCCGAGCTGCTGGTGGGTATCGGCTATATGAATGGCGTCGTCGGTCCAAACCTGGAATGGGCCTGGCAACGCAACACCGCGTATATCCTGCCGGGCGCTCACCTGGGCAATCAGGGCCTGGAAGACGACTTCCGCTGGGTGGCTGGCCTGCGCCACCGTATCGACCGGGGCACCACAGTGACCAGTGGCTTCTTCACGGGCGCCATGGTGGGCGACCTGGGCGGCGAAAAGCATTACGAGCGCCTGGGTGTCGGCGGCGAGCTGGGCCATCAGTGGATGGGCAACTTCCTGCGTCTGACCGTCAGCGGAGGCATTGCGCTGCTGGAAGAGATCAAGGAAGAAGACCTGGACATGGAGCCGCAGCTCACCATCGGCGTCACCCTGAGCCTGCGCCGCTGAGCCGGCGCCCCGGCATTCTCCGGGGCTGAGCCCGACAATCCGTGCAGAATGGTGGCATTGTGCCTGTGAGATGCTTCGCTGAGGCGCATCCAGTGCGGTCTATGGCGAAAGTCCGGCACTGATACGGGTCAAAACAGCTGAAGTTTTGCACAGCTTTTGAGCATGTTTCAGCTTGATGTCAATATCGTCCGGTAACTTGTTGATTTTCACAGTGCTGTTTATAACGCATTGAAAATAATGAGTTTTATTTTTTGAATAATTTTTCATCACTTTGACCTCTGGCCCCCTGTCATGGGGCCTGGGGCGGTTTCCTCCCCTATTACACACAGAGTTTTCCACAGATTCTGTGGGTAACTCCGGGTTGTTCATAAACTGATCCGCATGGCGAAAAACTGGCCTGGCGACGCGTCTTGACCGTACCGGCGGCCATTGCACTTTGTTGTATAGTCGGACAGGATTTTTCTGATTGTCCAACATCGACAGGGAACCGCCGCCAGAGGACGCTGCCCGTGAGCTTCAAGGCCAACGACAGTCTTTCCGAACAGATCGCCCAGCATCTGGGCCGCCAGATCATCCGCGGTGAGATGCTGGCGGGGGATCGCATCCAGGAATTGCGTATCGCCGCCGAACTGGAGGTGAGCCGGGGCTCAGTGCGCGAGTCGCTGCTGATCCTGCAACGCCGCCACCTGATCGACATCCTGCCGCGCCGTGGTGCGGTGGTGAAGGACATGTCCGAATCCCATGTGCGCAGCCTCTACGAGGTGATGCAGGTGCTGTTGGGGCTGGTGGTGCGCAAGGCCATCAAGGTGATGCAGGAGGATGATCTTGACCGGTTTATCGAGCTGATCCACTTGCTGCAGCAGCAGGTGGACGAGCGCGATACCGGCGCCTTCTTCGAGCACAGTTTCCTGTTCTTCGAACTGTTGTACCCCTACGCCCGCAACACCTTTGTCGAAGACATCCTCGACAACCTGCAACCCGCCATCCAGCGTGCCTATTACATGGCGCTGCATATCGAGCAGGACGAGATGAAAGAGTGCCTGACATTCTTCAAGGCCATCATCGAGACGATCTTCCGCCGTGATATCCGCTCAGCGCTCGAGATTATCCGGGAGTTTGCCGAGCATCAGTCATCGCTGGTGCAGGAATCGATCGTGCGTGCCCGCCAGATCGAGGCGGCATGGGGGCGGCGCAAGAAGTAAGCCGCCACGCCGCTGCGTGGCTCATTTTCTCACGGGGGTCAGCCGTGCCGGCCTGGACAGGCGCCCGGCTGCGGCCGCGCGAAGGATGCGGCGAAAGGTCGGGCACTCCAGATGGCGCGGCGCGGGGCAGGCGGCGGCATGACGCAGGCCGTCGCGCATGGCGGTGAGCTGGCGGATGGTGGCGTCCAGTTCATCCGCCTTGGCGGAGAGCATGCCGCGGTCGATATCCGGCTGACCATCCGGCGCAAACATCCGGGCGATCTCGTCCAGAGAGAATCCCGCCGCACGTCCGGCAGCAATCAGCGTCAGTTGTTCCAGCACATGTCCAGGGAACACGCGCCGCAGGCCGCGCCGGCCAATCGAGGCAATCAGTCCTTTCTCCTCATAGAACCTCAGTGTCGAGGCGGGCACGCCGCTGCGTTGTGCCACCTCTGTGATATCCAGTGCCTTCATGGGCTTGACCTCAAGTCAGCTTGAATTGGCATAGTCCTGTTTTGCGATGGCGAAGACAAGGCTCAGGAGGTCAGAGTGAAAACCGGCAACGACAGAGAACGGCTTCAATGCATCCCGGTGGCTGGCCGGGCAACAGGTGGAGCCCGGGGAGCCAGACCATGACGGAACTGATGTGGGGGCTGGCCGCAGCGGTGCTTGTCGGCAGTGGTGCGACGCTGGTGATGGACCTCTGGGGGCTGGTGCGGCAACACCTGCTCGGTGTGGCACCGCTGAACTACGCGTTGGTGGGGCGCTGGGTGCTGTACCTGGGCCGGGGGCGGCTGCGCCACAACCCGATCGCGGCGACGCCGGCGGTGGCGGGTGAACGCTGGGTGGGCTGGACGGTGCACTATCTGATTGGCGTGCTCTTCGCCGGCGCGCTACTGGCGATCTGGGGCACCGACTGGCTCTGCCGGCCAAGCCCTGGGCCGGCGCTGATCGTCGGGCTGGTGACGGTGCTGGCGCCTTTTCTCATCATGCAGCCCGCCATGGGGGCGGGGCTGGCGGCGCGTCGTACGCCCAGGCCCGGCCAGGCGCGCTTGCAGAGTCTGATCACCCATGCCGTATTCGGCCTGGGCCTGTACCTTTCCGGCCTGGTGACGGCACAGCTGGTCGGTTGGCTGGGTTGGGTGTCTTGCTAGCACTCACCACCGCGCTGCAGTCCAAGGAACGCCAGGCAGGGTGACGGGGGCTGTCGGGAGAGGCAGGGGCTGATCCCACCGGGCTTCGCAGCGCGGCATGGCGCTCTTGAGAGCGACGCAGCAGATAGGGTCAGTCGTTGAAAAGGTCCTCGGGGCAACTGGCATCCAGAACGCGCAGGGTCCAGGCTTCCAGCGTAGTGACATCGGCTTCTTGCAGCCGTGCCTCCACCGCAGGGGAAACGGGACCAAAGCGGTGCGCCAGCAGACCCAGCAGAATACGGCGGGCTTCGTCGCTGCGGCCTTTTTCCATACCTTGCGCCATTCCGGCCTGCCGTCCTTTGCGTTCGTACTCGGCGTACCATTCCTGCACCCGTTCAGCGAGCATGTCATCCACCTCCTGCAATTCCTGCATGGCCGGTATTGTGATACCTGACAAGCGGCCCGGCAACAGGACTCGCCGGAGCCATTCGGTAAAGCTGCGGCGCAGGCCCGCCTGCTGCGGCGCGTGCAGCCAGTCTGTCAAATGCCGCAATATCCGCTGGATGGCGGCGGCATCACGGCTGTTCTCCAGCCGGAACAGGGCGGCCACCAGATTTCGCAGCGGTGCCAGATCCTGGTCCTGGAAGCGGCCCTCGTCCAGCAGTAGATAGCGCAGCCGGGGCTGGTACCTGGCCAGTTCACCGTGGACGGGGAAGACCAGGTCGCCGATATCGGTGGCCGCCTGCCAGCGTGGCCGGCCGTTGTAGAGCACCAATGGCACGATGGGGGGCAGGTGGCCGGTATCGCCCAGCTGGCGGGTGCGGATCAGGTCCTGATAGAGCAGGGCGGCGTAGTCCATGATGCGGACGGCCATATACGGGTCCACGGTGGACTGGAATTCCAGCAGCAGGTAGAGATAGAGCCAGTGTTTGCCCCATCGGACGCGCCAGATGACATCGGCGCAGCGGCTGCGCAGATCATCGGTGACATAGCTGCCGTTCACTTTTTCGAGTGTGTCGAAGTCCAGTTCCGCCACCCAGCTTTCCGGCACAAAGCCGGTCAGCAGGTCGCGGACCATTTCCGGGTGGGAAAACAGCAGGCGATAGCCGGTATCGTGGTCGTCCATGTCGGGCTCCGTGCCATACCCATGCCTTCCCTGGCATCGGCTGCGGAGCAGTATGGCATGGCGGCCTGGTGCGGCGTGTCAGCCATCACCGTCAGGCCGTGTAGGTGTCAGCCGACCGGCGGCGTCGGTGCAGGCGTACTCGCCGGGGCAGGGGCTGGCCGCACGCTGCCTTTCTCCAGCCAGAACAGGGTGCCGGCCACCACCGCCACCGGCATGATCACCAGATTGACCAGCGGCAGCATGGTCAGCCCCAGAATCAGACAGCCGAGTGCAGTGACCAGGATGCGCTGTTGTCGTAGCTGCCCCAGCATTTCCTCAAAGCTCACCAGCCGGGTGTCGGCACCGTAGTCGATGTACTGGATAGCCAGCATCCAGCCGGACCAGAGGAACCAGATCACCGGTGCCAGCAGGTTCACCACCGGAATAAAGGACAGGATGCCGACCAGGATCAGCAGCAGTACCGCACGCCACAGCCAGTACCAGGTCTTGCGCAGTTCGCGTTTGAGAGTGCGCCAGATCATCGAGGGAATGCTTTCCTCCGGCTGCGGCGGGAAGCCCAGCGGCGGTGCTGTGCGGTTATCCACCTGGGCGGCCAGGAAGCCCATGAAGGGCGCGGCCACCAACTGCACCACATAGGTGAACACGCTGGCCATCAGTGCCAGCAACAGCACCCAGATCAGCAGTTGCAGCAGGCCGGTGAACAGCCCGATGACCGGGTTCAGGAACGCCAGCCAGCCCTCGAGGGCCCAGCCGGCGGTCAATGCGCCCAGCAGGCCGGTGAGCCAGCTGCCGGTAAACCAGTAGGCGCTGCCGAACAGCAGGCTGTTGAACAGGATCGGGATAATCACCCACGGGCGGATGCCGGGCCCGAAGGCGAGGCGGGCGGCGCGGCGGAGGTACTGGATGGCTTCGGCAATGGGGGGCATGGCGGGTGGTTCCCTGTGGCGGCACGTTCCTGACAGGCGGCCCAGTTTACCTGAGCCGGGGACAGGTGCCAGACCCCCGGGGCCGCCCGGCCGGCGCTGGTCGGACAAATAGTGCGGCGCAGGAATTTTCTATACACTAGCCGTTTTTCCGGGGTGGCCCGGAGGGCACTTGCCAGAGCCGTCTGCCTGACGCAAGTGTTTGTTATGGCAATGGTTCATCGCCGCCGGGCGATCACCATGGCCGCGTCACCACCAGTTCACAGCCAAGCGCCGCCGGAACGCGGTGCTCTGACCGGGTCCAGCACAACCATGCGACTGAAAAGTATCAAGCTTGCGGGTTTCAAGTCCTTCGTTGACCCCACTACCGCCCTGTTTCCGGAGAACCTGACCGCCGTTGTCGGACCGAACGGCTGCGGCAAGTCCAACATCATCGACGCCGTGCGCTGGGTGATGGGGGAGTCCTCTGCCAAGCACCTGCGCGGTGAATCCATGGCGGACGTCATTTTCAACGGCTCCAATGCCCGCAAACCGGTCGCCCAGGCCAGCATCGAGCTGGTGTTCGACAACGGTGACGGCAAGATCGGCGGTGAGTACGCCCGCTATGCTGAAATCTCGGTGCGCCGGATGGTGACCCGCGATGGCCAGTCCAACTATTTCCTCAACGGCACCAAGTGCCGCCGCAAGGACATCACCGACCTGTTCCTGGGTACCGGGCTGGGCGCACGTAGCTACGCCATCATCGAGCAGGGCATGATCTCGCGCCTGATCGAGGCGCGCCCGGAAGACCTGCGGGTGTATATCGAAGAAGCAGCAGGTATTTCCCGTTACAAGGAGCGTCGCCGCGAAACCGAAAACCGCATGCGGCGCACGCGCGAAAACCTGGAGCGCCTGACGGACATTCGCGAAGAGCTGGAGCGTCAGCTTGAGCGTCTGTCACGCCAGGCTGCCGCGGCGGAAAAATACAAGCAGTACAAAGAAGAAGAACGCCTGGTCGGCGCCCAGGTCCGCGCCCTGCGCTGGCGTACGCTGAACACCCAGGTGGAACAGATCGAGCATGTCATGCGCGAGCTGGAAGTGGCCGTGGAGGCAAAAGTCGCCGAGCAGCGCCATGTGGATGCTGAACTGGAACGGCTGCGCGACGGCCATACCGACGTGCAGGACCGCTTCAACAGCGTGCAACAGGAATACTACGCGCTGGGCGCGGAAGTGGCGCGGCTGGAACAGAGCATCCAGCATCAGCGCGAGCGCAAGCAGCAACTGAACGAAGAACTGATGCAGGTGGAACAGAGCTGGCGCGAGGCCAGTGCGCACCTGAGCACCGACGGCGAGCGCATCGCCGAGCTGGATGAAAAACTGGCGGAACTGGAACCGGAACTGGATCTGATTCGAGAGCAGGAAGCCGAAGCCGTCGAGCAACTGGCGATGGCCGAGGAGCAGATGCAGGGCTGGCAACAGGAGTGGGAAACCTTCAACCACACCTCTGCCGAGTCGCGCCGCAAGGCCGAGGTCGAGCAATCACGCATCCAGCACCTGGAAACTTCCATCGAACGGCTCTCGGACCGGATTGATCGCCTGAGCAAAGAGCAGGGCAGTCTGGATGCCGGCCCGCTGTCCGCCGAGATGCGCCAGTTCGAGGAACAGCAGGCACAACTGCGCGAGCAGTCCGAAGAAGCAGAGATGCGTTCGGAGAGCGTGCAGGAACAGATCAACAGCATTCGCCGGGACAACGGCGAGCGTGGTCGCCAGCTGGACGAAGACCGCGACCAACTGCAGAAAATGAAAAGCCGTCATGCCACCCTGGAAGCGCTGCAGAAAGCTGCGCAGGGCGATGACGGCCGCGTGTCGGAGTGGTTCGAGCGGCATCAGCTGCAGCAGCGCCCCCGGCTGGCAGAAAAACTGGACGTGCAGCCCGGCTGGGAACGTGCCGTGGAAGCGGTGCTGGGTGACAGCCTGCAGGGGCTGTGTGTCGAAGGCTTTGATCAGGTGGAACAGTGGCTGGGCGACCTCTCCCATGGCCGCGTCTGCCTGCTGGCGCCGGGCAAGGCGGCCACGCAAGGGGCGCACGGCCAGACATTGGCGGCGCTGGTCAGTGGGCCGGTGCCGGCGCAGCTTGGCCAGATCTATGCGGTGGAATCCCTGGCCGACGCATTGGCGCTGCGTGGCCGTCTCGGTGCGGCTGAATCAGCCGTGACCCGCGATGGCATCTGGGTGGGCCCGGACTGGCTGCGCGTGGTGCGCGAGCAGGATCAGGAAGCCGGCATCCTCGAACGTCGCCGCGAACTGGAAACGCTGGAAGAGCAGATCCCGGAACTTGATGCGCGCGTGGCGGAAAACCGCGCCGCGCTGGAAAGCGGCCGCGAGCGCGTCCAGGAGCTGGAGCACGAACGCGAAGAAAGCCAGCGCCAGGCGTCGCGCATCAATCGTGACCTGGGTGAACTGAACGCCCAGATCAGTGCCCGCCAGGTGCGGCTGGAACAAATCACCATGCGTCGCGAGCGCCTTGGCCGAGAGCTGGATGAAAGCCGCGAGCAGCGCACGCAGGAACAGGAACAACTGAAAGAAGCCCGTGCGGTGCTGACGGAAGCTCTGGATGCCATGGAACAGGACAGCAGCCAGCGCGAAGCGTTGCTGTCGCGCCGCGACAGCACCCGCGCGCAACTGGACGAAGCCCGCCAGAAAGCCCGCCAGCAACGCGACCAGTCGCATCAACTGGCGATGGAAGTGCAGGGTGCGCGTACCCAGGCGGATTCATTGCGCCAGGGGCTGGTGCGCCTGGATGCGCAGGTCGCCAGCCTGACCGAGCGCAAGGCGCTGCTGGAACGGCAACTGGACGAAGGCGATGATCCGGGCATTGAGCTGAAAGCGCAGCTGGAAGAAAAACTGGGTCTGCGCCTGGAATCTGAAACCCGTCTGCAGGCGGTGCGTCGCGAACTGGAAACCATCGATCACGAAGTGCGCAACCTGGATGGCCAGCGCCAGCAGTTTGAGCGCCAGGCGCAGGAAGTACGCAGTGCACTGGATGGCAAGCGCATGCAGTGGCAGGAAATCAAGGTGCGTCGCAGCACCGTGCAGGAACAACTGGCCGAGCAGCAGTTCGATCTGCAGACCGTGCTCGAGAACCTGCCCGAAGACGCTTCCGAAGAGGCCTGGAACCAGGAACTGGAAGCGCTGGCCGCACGCATCAGCCGGCTGGGCCAGATCAACCTGGCGGCGATCGACGAATACAAGACCCAGGCCGAGCGCAAGGAGTATCTGGACCGCCAGAATGCCGACCTGGATGATGCCCTGAACACGCTGGAAAATGCCATCCGCAAGATCGACCGTGAAACACGGACGCGCTTCAAGGAATACTTCGACCGCATCAACAAGGGTCTGCAGGAGCTGTTCCCGAAAGTGTTTGGCGGTGGCCACGCTTATCTGGAACTGACCGGCGAAGACTTGCTCGATACCGGCGTGGCCATCATGGCGCGGCCACCGGGCAAACGGAACAGCACCATCCATCTGCTCTCTGGCGGTGAAAAGGCGCTGACGGCACTGTCGCTGGTTTTCTCAATTTTTCAATTGAACCCGGCGCCGTTCTGTATGCTGGACGAGGTCGACGCGCCGCTGGATGATGCCAACGTGGGCCGTTTCTGTAATCTGGTGCGCGAGATGTCCGGCGTGGTGCAGTTCATTTACATTACCCACAACAAGATTGCCATGGAGATGGCCCATGCTCTGATGGGTGTCACCATGCACGAGCCGGGTGTATCGCGGCTGGTATCGGTGGATGTGGACGAGGCCGCAGAGATGGCCGCACTGTGATCACATCAGTTTTTTGTTCGGGGTGTTGGGGTAGTACAAACAAGGAAGAGGCAAGGTAATGGGCCTGAATCTGGAAACCCTGGTTGGCATTCTGGTCATTCTGATCCTGCTCATCATGGCGGATGGGCTGCGCAGAATGCTGCGTGAGCGCAACACCCGGCTGCGCATGAAGATTGAGCCCCGGCACCGTCGCGATGAGACGGAGGCGGAAGGCAGCGAGGACCGCTTCAACCCGGAGCTGCCGTCCGGTGGCGCGCGCGTGGTGCAACGGATTCTGGAGCAACGTGCGGCGGCCGAGGAAGAAGCCCGCGAGCGGGAGCAGCCGGCGCAGCCCGAGCGCCCGGCATTCCGTGCGGCCACCCAGCAACCGTTGTTCGAGGCGGAGGATGAGCCCGAGGCACCGGTGCATGCCGTGCCGCAGGAAGAGCACGAAGAGGATATCCCGCCGATGCGGGCCGAGCGTGAACCGGCCCCGGTGCACGAGCCGGCGCCTGCGCCTGTGCGTGAGCCGGTACCGGCAAAACCGGCGGCCCGTCCCGCCGCCCGCAGGCCCGAGCCACCGCCGCGCCCTGAACCCGCACTGCTGGAAGTGATCGTGGTGCACCTGATCGCTCCGCGCGGCCACCGTTTCGACGGCCGCGAACTGCTGCAGGAATTGCTCGAAAGCGGCATGCGTTTCGGTGAAATGAACATCTTCCATTGCCACCGCCATGAACACGGCGAGGACGTGCTGCAGTTCAGCATGGCCAACGCGGTGGAGCCGGGGACCTTCGATATCGACGAGATGGACCGCGAGCAGTTCGCCGGCACCACCTTTTTCCTGAAACTGCCTGGCCCCGGCCGCCCGCTGGCCGCACTGGACCGGATGCTGGA
Organism: Alcanivorax sp. S71-1-4; assembly: GCF_009846755.1. GTDB lineage: Bacteria > Pseudomonadota > Gammaproteobacteria > Pseudomonadales > Alcanivoracaceae > Isoalcanivorax. The sequence goes on along the minus strand of NZ_AQOR01000005.1, from coordinate 28,105 downwards.
CACCGTACGCACCCTGGCCGAGCGCCTCGGTGGTGAACTCAAGGATGAGCAGCGCAGCGTGCTGACGCCGCAGAACATGGAGCATATGCGCCAGCGGGTGCAGGAATTCGAGCGCCGTCTGCACCTGAAAGAACAACACTGAGTGCTTCACGGGCGCGGTGTGCCGCGCCCGCCGCCACACGACGGAACCACCCCATGAGCACACCTGCCGAGACGCCCCGTGCCGAAGCTGCCCGCTTGCGGGCGCAGCTCAATGACTGGAGCTACCGCTACTATGTGCTGGACGATCCGGCCGTGCCGGATGCCGAGTACGACCGGCTGTTCCGCCAACTGCAAGCCCTTGAGGACGCCCACCCGGAACTGATCAGCGCGGACTCGCCGACGCAGCGCGTCGGTGACCGCCCGCTGGAAGGCTTCGAGGAAGTACGGCATGAAGTGCCAATGCTGTCGCTCGGCAATGCGTTTGACGACGACGATCTGGCGGACTTTGATCGTCGTATCCGCGAGCGGCTGGACCTTGAGAGTGAGGTGGATTACGTCGCCGAACCGAAACTCGACGGCCTGGCCGTCAGCCTTGTGTACGAGCACGGCCAACTGGTGCGTGGTGCCACGCGTGGCGATGGCCAGACCGGCGAGAACATCACCAGCAACATCCGCACCCTGCGGTCGGTGCCGCTGACGTTGCGCGGCGAGGCACCTGCGTTGGTGGAAATCCGCGGCGAAGTGATGATGACGCACGAAGGCTTCGCCGAGTTGAACGAACGGCAGCTTGCCGCCGGCCTGAAACTGTTTGCCAATCCGCGCAATGCTGCCGCCGGCAGCCTGCGTCAACTCGACATGAAGTTGACCGCGCAACGGCCGCTGGAATTTTTTGCCTACAGTGTGGCGCGTCTGGAAGGCCATCCCTGGCCGGCCCGCCACAGCGAGCTGCTGGCGCAGGTGCGTGAGTGGGGGCTGCGGGTAAACCGTGAGGTGCGGACCTGCACGGGGATCGATGCCCTGCGGGCATTCTACAAAGACATTCTCAAGCGCCGCGACAGCCTCGGCTACGACATTGACGGCGTGGTGTACAAAGTGGATCGTCTAGACTGGCAGCACGATCTGGGGTTTGTCTCCCGCGCACCGCGTTGGGCGGTGGCGCACAAATTCCCCGCGCAGGAAGAAATCACCGTGCTGCGCGATGTGGAATTCCAGGTTGGCCGCACCGGCGCGATCACGCCGGTGGCGCGGCTGGAGCCAGTGCAGGTGGGCGGCGTGACGGTGAGCAATGCCACCCTGCACAACATGGACGAAATCGCCCGACTGGACCTGCGCATCGGCGACAGCGTGGTGATCTACCGTGCGGGTGATGTGATCCCGAAAGTGGTCAGTGTCATCAGCGAGCGGCGGCCCACGGACGCACAGCCGATTCAGTTGCCGTCGCATTGCCCGGTTTGTGGCAGCGAGATATTCACCGCAGAAGGTGAAGCCATCGCCCGCTGTACCGGCGGTTTGATCTGTAGCGCGCAACGCAAGGAGGCGCTGCGTCATTTTGCCTCGCGGCGGGCCATGGATATCGAAGGGCTGGGCGAAAAGCTGGTCGATGCACTGGTGGAAGCCGACATGGTCAGCACACTGGCGGACCTGTACCGGCTGGAGGCCGAGCCGGTGGCGGCGCTGGAACGGATGGGCGAAAAATCCGCCGCCAACCTGCTTGCCGCGCTGGAAAAGAGCAAGCAGATGCCGCTGTCGCGCTTCCTGTTTGCGCTGGGCATCCTGCAGATCGGCGAGGAAACGGCCAAGGCCCTGGCCAGTTCGTTTGGTGAACTGCCGGCAATCCGCCAGGCGGATGAAATCCTGCTGCTGGCGGTGCCCGATGTGGGCAACAAGGTGGCGCAGTCCGTGGCGGCGTTTTTTCATGAACAGCATAACCAGGACGTCATCGACGACCTGCTGGCACTGGGGTTGGGCGCCCCGGGTCCGGGTGCGCCCTCGGCGGAATTTGTCGCCCGCCTGAATGTGGCCCATGTGCTCAATGCGGCCAAGACACTCGGTGCGCCATTGCAGGGCATCGGTCAGAAATCGCTGGAAAAAGTTGGCGAACAGTTCGCTGATGTGTCGGCGTTGTTACAGGCGACGCAGCAAGGACTGGCCGAGGCGGGCCTGCCGGAGAGCACGGCCGCTGCGGTGCTGGAACTGATTGCCGATGCGCAATGGGCGGCTCGTCTTGAGCGCTGTCATACACAGATTGCCGCCCTGCGCCAACGCGCGCCCGCCGCCGCGGCAGAGCGCCCCCTGGCGGGCCAGACCTGGGTGCTCACCGGCACACTGACGTCGCTTACCCGCGACCAGGCCAAGGCCATGCTGGAGCAGCTCGGCGCCAAAGTGGCCGGCAGCGTGTCGAAAAAGACCGCGTGCGTGGCGGCTGGCGAAGCCGCCGGCAGCAAGCTGGCAAAAGCGGAAGAACTTGGCATTCCGGTACTGGATGAAGCCGGCCTGCTTGCCATGCTGGCCGAACACGGGTTAACTCCGTCTGCATGAGATCAATGTGGTTAGTGCTGATACTGATGACGACGCTGGGCAGCGGCTGTGCCATGAGCCCGCCGGACAACGTCGATAACGCGTGCGCCATCTTCGAGCAGCGCGGTGGCCTGTTCAATAACTGGCAGCGGTACGCAAAGAACACCGAAAAGGAGTTCGGGGTGCCGGTGCCGATCCTGATGGCCACCATCTATCAGGAATCACGCTTCCAGCCGCGCGCCCGGCCGCCGCGCACCAAACTGCTTGGTTTCATTCCCTGGCGGCGCCCGTCGAATGCGTTTGGCTATCCGCAGGCACTGAATTCCACCTGGGACTGGTATCAGGAAGCGACCGGCAAATCCTTTGCGCGGCGCTCGAAATTCAAGGATGCGGTGCACTTTGTGGGCTGGTACCACGACCAGTCGCACCGCCGTAACGGCATCCCGAAGACGGATGCCTACAACCTTTACCTGGCCTATTACGCCGGGCACGGTGGCTACGCGCGCGGCACCTACCGCAACAACCGCGGCATGCTCAACAGCGCATCCCGGGTAGCCAGCATGGCACAGACCTATGACAGCCAGCTGCGCGCATGCGGTCGGCGCTAGGTCGACAGAAGGCGGGTGGCCGAAACGGGGAGGCCATCAGTGGACAATGAATCACGGGGGAGGCAAATGGATTCCGAATCCATTGTCTACGGATGTATCAAGCACCTGCCCTTTGGCGAGCTGGTGCAGCGCAAGGCGAGTTGCATGCACAACCGCCGCGCGATCCGCCAGTTGCCTCAGGCCGATGAATGGCCCTTCCTGTGCCGCGAGATGTTCGCCGTGCCGGGCGACGATCTCATGGGCGGTACCTTCCAGACCCAGGTCATCCATTTCGGCATGTCCTACCAGGCGGTGGAATACGAGTGGGAGCACTGGGTCCGCAAGTTCGAGATGCTGCTCAAGCAGATGTACTGGGTCAGCGCCGTGGTGCATCTGGAAACCGAGCTCTCCGGCCACCACACCTTTGTCTGGGATGCCACGGACCTGTGCCACGAGCCCAGCGACCAGCCGCTCAGGGTCCGCTGCGAATGGGCCAGAGAAGGGGCGATAGCCTGATGTGGCAGATTGTCGGCTGTTTCGCCCGTCCGGCGGCGCATTTATGGCGTGGGGAGCACAATGCGCCAATCTGTGGCAGGATAGCCCGGCCATGAAGGGAGCCAGTTCTATGCGATACATCCCCAGCCTGCGGCGCGGGAACACGCCGGGCATGCAGCCACCGCCACGCGGTGACGCGCTGCAAAGCGAAAGCGCGCTGCTGGAGCGCCTGCTGGTCAGACGCTTTGGTCCACTGCCCGAAGCCCTGGCGCTGCGTCTGAAACTGGCGGAATCCATGCAACTGGAAACCTGGGCCCAGCGCATGCTGCAGGCCGAATGCCTGGAACAGGTGTTTGCCGACGCCTGATGTCCAGTGTGAACAGACCCTAGCGCGGCGCCCGGTCGGGCGCTGCTTCACCCTCCGCACTGAGTACATCACGCAGGCCGTCAAGGCGGGCGCGGGCGGTCTGTGCATGGCCGCGTACGGTGGCCTGCCAGTCTTCCGGTGGGTCCCGCGTCACCGCCGTGGCCAATGCCGGCGCCGTCAGCAGACCTGCCGCATCGTGGCAGCGGGCGGCACCGTCCGGCAGGGCGCGGCCCTGCACGTAGCCGTTCTGGATAGCCTGGGCGTCCAGCGTCCGCAACTGGTTCGGTAATTCCCGTACAGCGTCCAGATAGGCGTCGCACTCGGTGTAGCGCAGCGACACGCTGTCCAGCAGGGGCAGCGACTGGTCGATCAGGGCGCGCGCGAAAGATTCGGCGCGGTCCGGATTGTCGTCATTGAGTGCGGCGAGCAGGTCATCGAGGGTCTGGCGGTATTGCTCGACCAGCGCCGCGCTGTCCGGCGCCGTCTGTTCGGCACGTTCAGCCACTTTGTCCGTGTTGGCGTCGGTATCCGCAGGGTCGTTGCAGCCGACCAGCAGCGCGAGCAACAGGGGCGCGGGCAGCCGCCGTATGAAGCGTCTCGGCATCGGGCGTCTCCGTATCCAGAGTCGCCTTCATGGTAGGGAAGGGCCTGCACGCCCGACAAATTCCGGGCGTGTTTTTTGTGAAGTCACCGCCCGCCGGCGCAACGCCGGCAGGCGGTCAGTGCGCTGGCGGCCCGTCGCCGCCTGAGGCCGTGCCGCTCGGTGCCGAAGGGGTGTGGCGCACGCTTTACGCCGCAGTGCGGGTGGAGGAGCAGGGCGCGCCCTGTCTGCAGGATTTTCTCGCCGTGGCGCGGGCGCTGTGTTTCCGCGACCTGTCCGGCATTCGCATGCCGCGCGGGCAGGGAGCATAGCGGCGTAGAGCCAGCATTGCGCAGCCGCCGCAACCTGCCACAGTGACCCTTTTCCGTGCCCGCCGGACGCGGGCTGTCAACGAAAAGGGGAAGCCCCATGGCCACACTGGAATGTCGCCTGATCCACGCCTCGGTCGCCTGCTACGCGATCCACAACGGCAAGCTTGATCCCGCCAACCCCGATCTGCAGGCACTGGGCCTGCAGCCGGGCACCACGCCCACCGTCTTCATCAACGGCCTCGACCATATCAACGCCGGCTTCGTCGCCGAAACCTGGGACAACTGGGTAGTGCTCGCGATACGCGGCACCCTGCCGCCGTTTACCGGCGATTTCTGGGCCTGGGTGCGTGACTGGCTGCAGGATTTCGAAGCCGGCCCCACCGACTGGATCGTCAACGGCCAGCATTTCGGCCGCGTCGAAGCCGGTTTTGCCACGGCGCTGCACAGCATCTGGCCGCAGGTGATGGCTGCGCTGGGACGCATCGATCTCAGCGGCAAACAGGGCATTCTTGTCACCGGACACTCCAAAGGCGCGGCGATGACCTTCCTGGCAGCGTCGCTGCTGAAAGCGAAAATGCCGCACGTGCTGGTGGAAAACTGCTGCTTCGCCGCGCCACTGACCTGCGACGCGCAATTCCGCGACAACTACAACGCGCTGGGACTGCGGCCGTTCAGCGTGCGTTACCAGAATGAGTATGATCTGGTGCCCTACCTGCCCTGGTGGCCGTCACTGGCGTTGCTGGCCCACGCTGAACAGCGTGACAGGGGCACAACGCAACAGCTTGCCATGGCCAACTGGCCGGCGGCGGGCAACAACCTGTACGTGCCGATGGGCATCCTGCGCTACATCGGGCCGCACTGCGCCATCGAGTACGGCGACAAGGCCGAGCGCGATGCCTGGGAGGCAATGAAGTACGCGCTGGAACATCTCGAATTCAGCAAGATTGCGGCGGCCCATTCTGCTGACGGGCGTTACCTGCACTGTGTCTGTCAGGCCGGCACCTGTGCCACGGAGTGAGAGGCGTTATCGCGCGGCAGGGTGAGGGTAAACTGCGTGCCGCCTTCGGGCCGGGGCCGCCAGACGGCCTGCGCGCCAAGGGCGGCCGCGCGGTGACGCATATTGGTCTGCCCGCGCCCGGCAGGCAGCGGCGTGGCCGGCAGGCCGATGCCGTTATCGCTGATCTCCAGCTGCACGCTGTCGGCGTCCGCGCTGGCGCAGAGCCAGAGGGTATCGGCCTGCGCATGCTTGATGATATTGGTAATCGCCTCCTGCACGATGCGCAGCACATGCAGCGCGCTGCCCGGTGTCAGCCAGGCCAGCGGCGGGAGCGGGTCGATATGCCAGCGCAGTGTCAGGCCGGCGGCTTCCAGCCGTGGCTGCATGCGAAAGCGCAGGGTGCCGAGCAGTAACCCCAGGTCGGCGTCCACCGGCTCAAGGGAATCGATGGTGAGCTTGAGGGCCTCGATGCACTCGCGCAGCACCTCGCCGAGATGATCATTGCTGCACTGCCCGTGTTCGATCATGCGCAGTGCGCCGGTGAGCGAAGCGCCAAGGCCGTCGTGCATATCCCGCATCAGCCGCTGGCGTTCGCCGGTGAGCACTTCACGATGCTCCACTTCGCGCAGTTGCCGGTAACTTTCTGCCAGTTCCGCTTCGCGCGCGGCGAGCGTGCGCGCGAGCAGTAACTGGCCCTGTTCCATCGCCCGGAAACCTTCCTGAAAGCGGCGGTTGAGGATGTACCAGAGCAACAGGAAAAAAGCGCCCTCGGAGTAGATATGCAGATACAGTCGTTCCAGGCTGAGCTGGTAATTCATCAGCAGGATGTCATGCACCGCCAGCGGTACGCCGGCGATGTTCAGGCAGGCCAGCGCCAGGGCCAGCCAGTCGCGGGTGCGCACGGCGGTCCACAACAACAGAGGAACGGCGATGGCCGTCATCAGCAACACCAGCCCGTAGCTGAGGTTGGCCAGGGCGGCCGTGGTGGTGGACGACGCCAGCCCCGGCAGTGTGGCCAGCGTGGCGCAGAGCATGCCAAGCAACATCAGCCGTTCCAGCAGGTGATAACGGCGCCGGCACAGCCAGAAATTGAAGATCAGGCTCACCACCACCAGCCAGCCGACGCTGTTGACGGTCAGCCAGCCGAACCATTCCGAGGAGATCAGCCGTGTATCCAGCGGTCCGGTAAAGTGCAGCACGCGCACCAGATACAACAGCGCGGCAATCAGGAACAGCGGCGCCTGCCACTCGCCCCGGCCTGGCCGCCACAGCGTCAGGCCAAACAGCGCCAGCACCAGATAGACCGTAGCAATGGCTGGCGGCAGCAGGTTCTGTAACACCGTGCGGGCGCGGTAGGACCAGATCAGCTCGTCTTCGCTGCCGACCCAGGCGCGGGTGATGCCGCCACCAAAACCGGACGCGCTGTCCAGGCGCAGTAACAGCGTGGCCGGGCGCGGGCCCCCGCCCAGCGGGTCCAGTGGCACCCAGAGCGGCCGGTTGAAGCCGTTCCAGACCGGGTCACCCTGCGAGCGCCAGAGCAGGGTGCCGTCGCCGTAGAGCGCCACCTGTCCCACGGTCTGCCAGCGTGGCAGGTAAAGAAACTGCGGTGCAGGGGCCTGTTGTGCGGCGTCGCCGAGCGAGAACCGGTACCAGGTGGTGCTGACACTCGGGCCGCTCTCCAGCGGGGCCACGTCGCGGGACAGGGCATGGGGCAGGGTGACAGGCGCCCAGCCTGTTGCCGGCAGCGGCGTATCCAGCCGCGCCGGTGGCGGCGTGAAGCTGCCGGCCTGCGGTGGCAGTGTCAGTACTTCGGCGTGGGTCAGCGGGCGGCTGGTGGACGTGTCACAGGCGCCGAGCAGGCACGTCAGGGCCAGCAGCGCCAGGTACTTCATTGGTCCGGGCTCAGCCATTGCCGGCGGTAGGCTTCGTGGACCGCGCCCGCGCGGGAATTGACGCCGAGCTTGGTATAGAGGCGGCGAATGTAGGTCTGCACGGTCCAGGGCGAGACCCCCAGTTCGGTGGCGATCTCGTGCATGGCGTAGCCCCGGGCGATGCGCGACAGCACCTCGGTTTCGCGTGCAGACAGGCCGCTGTCTTCGTCCTGCGCGCCGGTTTCCGGGGCGGCCGGCAGATAGCGCAGCAACTGGCGGGCAATGGCCGGGCTGATCGGGCTGCCGCCCGCATGCAGTGTGCGGATTTCACTGACGATGTGCGCGGCGCTGGCGTCCTTCAGCAGGTAGCCGGCGGCACCGGCGTGTATCGACTGCAGCACCCGCGCTTCATCGCCGAACAGGGTGGCGACCATGATGCTGCAGGCCGGCCAGGCCTCACGGGCCGCGCGGATCATGTCGATGCCGGAACCGTCCGGCAGGCCCAGGTCCACCAGCAGGACCTGCGGTGCTGCCTGTGCCAGCAGGGCGAGGCCCTGTTGCAGCGTGGTGGCTTCCAGCGCCAGATGCAGGTCCGCCGTGGCGGCCATGGCCTGCGCCACCGCAGTACGGAACAGTGGATCGTCCTCCACCATCGCCAGTGTGATCACGTCTTGTATCGCCCCCACGGCAGTGTGCATCCGGCCGGTTATTTTTCGCCAAGCATACGCTGGCGGGGCAGGTTTTGCAGGCCTGGCACAGGGGTGTCCTCAGTTTGGGTGACAGACAACCCTGAGCCGGGCTGTCGATAATGATGCCCTGCGGCTGAGGGGCAGGATGCGTGACACAGATTCAGCAGGACAACCATCGCGGCCGGCGCGTCCCTGACGAGACGGGGAGCGAGCCAATCAGCCGCCATGCCGGGCGGAGCAGGCAGCCATCGGGTGTCACGCTGTTGTGGAGCGATACCCGACATCCTGGTCAGGTGAGAGCGCTTTCGGTGTACTGCGGCAGCGACCTTGACCATGCCGACCTGCCGGCCCGTCTGCGCCGACCGGAAGGGCTGTTGCTTGCCGCCTGCCGTCTGATCAATCAGCAGTTGGCACATCCCGGCCTGGATGCCGCCTTCATTGCCGGGCGGCTGGGTTGCTCTCGGGCCACACTGTACCGCGCCTTCGCTCACCAGAATCTGGCCGTGGCGGGGTATATCCGCGAACAGCGCCTGCAACAGGTGTGGTCGCTCCTGCATACCCTGCCGGACGCGGTGCCGATTGCCGAAGTGGCCCGCCGCTGCGGTTTCCTCGACAGCACCAGCTTCAGCCGGCTGTTTCGCCGCCGCTTCGGTGTCCGGGCGCGGGACGTGCGCGCCGGCGGCTGAGCCACCGGCGCGCTTGAGACTTACTCGCCGCGGACTTTCGCCACGAACTGACTCTCCCGCTCGATCAGCTTTGCGAAGCTCGGCCGCTGGTGCACCTTGGCGATGTGGGCCGCCAGGGCTGGCCAGCGCGCCGGATCAACCTGCTCGCCGCCGTGCTGCAGGTTCACGCACTGGGTGGCGACGGCGATATCGGCAATGCTGAATGCGTCGCCGGCAAACCAGTCACGCCCCTGGATCTGTGTTTCCAGGTAGTCGAACAGCGGCGGCAGCTTTTCGGTCAGGGCTTTCTGTACCTTGTCTTCGTCGCAGGGCTTGCCGGCCAGCTTCATCACGATGCGGTTGCGGAACACCCCGAAGGTGGCCTGCGGGGCGACTTCGTAATCGGCATATTTTTCCAGCCACAGTGCGCGGGCATAGTCGTAGGCATCGGTCGGGTACAGCGGCGGGTCGGGGTAGGCTTTTTCCAGATAGGCGCAGATCACTCCGGAATCGGCCAGCACCTTGTCGCCGTCTTCCATCGCCGGAATGCGACGCAGCGGGTTGAGCGCGCTGTACTCCTCCGGGCTGCTGAACGGATCGACGTGAATGGATTCAAAGGCGAGGCCTTTTTCGGCCAGGGCGACGCGGGCCTTGCGAACAAAGGGCGACAGGGCGGCGCCGTGGAGTTTGATGCTCATGGGTGATTCCCCTGGGTGGCTTCGGGATCGGGTCGAGGGGGTTATCTGAGCAAGTGCCGACGGCCCGGGTCAATGACGGAATCGGTCAGGCCGGGCGGGGTGGGCGACCCTGCGGCAAATGATGTCATTTTTATTTTTTTCGCTTGACGCCCGGCGAGCGCCTGCTAGACTTTGCGCCGCTTCCGGATGCTACCGGCAGCCTCTGCGTCCCTTTCGTCTAGAGGCCTAGGACACCGCCCTTTCACGGCGGTAACAGGGGTTCGAATCCCCTAAGGGACGCCATTTGAACGCGTGCTTACACGCAGCCTTGATTGCAGTCCCTTCGGGGATGAGAACCGGCAATCAAGGGGTTCGACCGGCGACTTGTCGCCGGAACGGGCACACGGAGTGTGACCGGCCCGAAGGGCAAGCGGCGGAGCCGCGCAGTAATCCCCTAAGGGGCGCTATTAGCGGGAATAGCTCAGTTGGTAGAGCGCAACCTTGCCAAGGTTGAGGTCGCGAGTTCGAACCTCGTTTCCCGCTCCAGATTCCGAAAAGGCCGGTTGTGCAAACAACCGGCCTTTTTGTTTGTTGGGGTGGGTGGAGCCAACGGCGAAACCCACTACCTCCAGACTGGATGTTCCCCCGCAACTCCACCCAGAAATGCCTTATTGCTCCCTCCATCGAACCCACGCCACTGACGTTATTCCTCTTTGGGGCGCTTTTTTTATGCCGATACCGTTCCCGCTGTACCCCGTCATCACCGCCCGGGCCGATGTGGCCCGGGCGGTGTAACCGTGCAGCCAGTTCAGCGGTCTTCGTAACGCTGATGCTTGAAGAAAATGCCGGTATCGCCAAATTGCGACAGGGTGAATGCGGACGTGGTGACCAGCTCACCGATCTTCACCGCGCTGTCGCGTCGCTCGCGGGCGTAGCGTTCCGTCACCCAGGGGAACAGCGAGGTTCGGATCGTCTGGCTGGTGCCGTACACGTCATACACGCGGGTGCCGGCGGGCAGGGCGGTCAGGTCGTCGCGGAAGTCGTGCGGCGCGGTGCTGATAGCGTTGCGCACGCTGGCGTTGGGCACGAAGTAGATCTGTGTCGGTGCTTTCACGCTGCCCACCGTGGAGCCGTCCTGGTTCACCTTCGCCATGTCGCTCATCACCAGCAGCGTCGGTTTGGTTGATACCAGCGAGAATAGCGCGGTGGTGCCCAGGGTTTCGTTCACCTCCGGCTGCACATAGTTGGACATTTCGTTGGCGAAGATATTGTGGTTGCTGCCCTGGCCGCTGAGCGTGTAGAGCGCGGAAATGTTTTCCGAACGCTGGCCGTCGACAAACAGCTTCAGTGCCAGCCCCGGTGCAAAGCCCCGGTCTGACGGGTCGCCGGTGACCGACAGCCGCAGCAGGCCATGGTCAGCGCCCTGGAAAAGGCCGGTGAACGGGTGCCCGGCACTGGGTACGAACTGTACTTTGGCCAGTGCGCCGCGCGGGTGTATCGGCTTGCTGTAGCCTGGCGGGGTCACATCGGTGACGTCGCGCACCTTGGTCCACAGTACGGCATTGATCAGGCCACCGATATCGATGGGTTCGATGGCCGGCACGTTGCCGGGAGCATAGCTGGTGCGCAGCGCGCCGTTGACCCACAGATGGTCCTGTTTCGCGTCGGCACTCCAGCTCTGGTAGTCCGCCGGCATGTTCAGGCCCCAGGGCTTGAAGGCGTTGTCCATGCCGGCCAGGCTGCTGGCCAGGGACGGGAAGTGACGGCGGATCACGTCGACCATGGTGTTGTCTTCCACCCAGTCGATGCCGGCGGCAGTGTACACCGCGTCGGTGTAATCGGTGGTGAAGAAGCGATCGGTCATCAGGCGCCGTGACGCGTTGAGAATGAAAATCTGGAACGAGGTTTCGCCAAAGCCGAAGCCTTCCGGGCGGGTTTCTTCCGCCAGTTGCCCGACCAGCGTATCGATCATTTCGATGTCGTTGTTGTACAGCGTTTTCAGGTTTGCCAGCAGTGTCGGGTCGCTGGTCAGATCTTCAAACCGGGTGATCGGCTTCAAGCCGATCTGGCGGCGGAACTCGTTATAGCGCGGTACGCCGCGTTCCCGGTCGCGGAGAATATCAATCGCCGCCATGTCGATATCACCGACAAACGGCAGCGACAGGTTGCGCATGAAATCCGGGTAATTGTTCAGTGTCAGCGCGCCCGGATGGGTGATGCCGAACGAGTACCACAGGCGGTCTGCGCCAGCGTCGCCCAGCAGTGCTTCGGCGTTGCTGTCGCGGGTGTGCTGGATCGGTATCGATGTGTCGACAATATTGGAGCCGATATCGTAGATGTCGACATTGTCGCGCAGCAGCGGGTGCATGCGGTACACCGACACGAATTCTTCGGTCAGGGTGTAGGGCACGCCATAGTTGTTGGGCGTGCGCGAGCCGACCAGGCCGGCCAGCGCGTGTTCAATCGAGCTGCTCGGGTTGCTGCCCAGACCGGTGTCGATGCCGACCAGGCTGAACAGGCCGCCGAGTTGCGCCAGATTGTTGTTCAGCGTGTCCAGGTCACCCTGGAATCTGTCGCGCGTGTCGCGGTCGCCGCCCAGACCCCACCAGTTGGCGTACATGGCGCGTTCCAGCACCGGGTTGGCGAGGATCGCCGGGGTCCACTCCACGGTGTGGATCTTCGCCATCAGCGCCGAGTTGATCAGCCGCGCTTTGTCGAACAGCCATTGATCAGACTGCCCCGGGTTATTCGCCTTGAGCATGTCGGCGATGGCGTTGTGTTCCAGTGTGAACAGGTGGTGCAGCATACTCAGGCCGACCCACCAGTTTTCGTTGAAGCCGGTGACGGGTTTGCCGCTGAGAAATTCGGTGGGCAGGCGGCCGTCTGCATCGACTTCCAGTTTACCGTCCATAAACGAGCGCACCGCGTCGTTGGTCGCCTTGTCACTGCCGTAGAGTTGCGAGCCGTCCCACCAATGGGTGTTGATGTTTTCATAGGTCACGGTGGTTTCCGTACCACTGACCCTTGGGTCCGGGCGCGTGCGCTGCACAGACATGGTGCCGCTGCCGAGGGCATCGCCCTGCGGTAGCGGGAATTCGATCGGGTTGGCATCGGTGCGGGGGCCGTGGTCGAACCAGTCATGCACCATGAACTGGATCCAGGCGGTGGCGATGAAATTCAGTGTCGTGGCCGGCTTGAAGTCGTCGCCGCGCGACATCAGCAGGTTGCTGACTTCGCGCGGGTTCGGTACCAGCAGCGTGTCGTTGAGCGTTTCCGCCTGTGCCACGTTCGGGTTCACGTTGCGGCCGAAGTTGACGTGGGCGGAACCTTCAGCGGGGTTCGTCAGAATATTGCAGGTGCCGTCTTCGGTACGGGCGGTCAGGCTGCGCTGATCACAGACGATCGTGGCATTTCTGCTTGCCCAGTCTTCCTGGTCGAACATGTTGTTATTGAGCAGGTCTTCACGCTGTCCGGCCAGGACCAGTAGCGCACCCATGATGCCCAGGGTGCCGAACTTGGTCAGTGCCGGCCAGGTGACCCAGGGGGTCATGGCCATGATAGGTCTCCGTCGTTGTTGTTTTGTCGGGGTCTGTCTGATGACAACGGCGGACTCTAGCAATGGTATTGATCCACCCACCCCCTCCGCGGGGAGGGGGTGGGTGGGGAAATGCCGAGTGGTTCATGGTTTGGGTGGTGTCGGACGTTAAAACAGGCGTGCAGTGAGGTTTGGCTGGGTATTGGTTTATGTATTGGCTTGGGCAGTGGATCGCTCTTACGGTGGGTTTCGCTGCGCTCTACCCACCCTACGATTGCCCTTAATTGGGGGTGTTTTTAGCGTCCGACGTCCGACCTTGCCTTATCTCGCCGGCGTGCGCAGCAACACCTCGGTGCGGCTGGTGATGCCGAGCTTGCTGTAGATGTTTTTCAGGTGCCATTTTGTGGTGGTGATGGAGACGCCGGTGCGCTCGCTGATCTGCGCGTTGCTCAGGCCGTTTTGCAGCAGCGTGAAGATCTCCAGTTCTTTCGGGGTCAGCACCGCATCCGGATCGGCGTCCAGCGGCGGCTGCGCGGGTGTGGCGGTGAACACCGCCGGAAACAGTTGCGTGTAGCCCTCCGGCAACGGCAGGGTGCCGTCGGCCCACAGCCGGTTCATCAGCGGCGAGAGCCCCGGCGCTTCGTCGAACACGGAGCGGTTGATGTTCATCAGGCCGTAGCGTGTGATCAGCGCTTCCACGCCGCGCGCCTGCTCCGGCGGCGGCAGGTGCTTTGCTGTCAGCACCAGCAGGTTGGCGTCGATGATGGAGGCGCGGGTGCGGATGCCGGCTTTTTTTACCACGGTCAGCAGGCGTCGCAGCAGGGTGATGGCGTCCTGGCTCCGGCCTGCGGCGATCAGCCAGTAGACGGCGGCCAGCCCGGTGCGCTCCCAGCTCTGGCTGTAGGGCGGCAGCGGGCCGGCCAGGTTGTCGCGTGCCCACTCGGCCAGGGCGAAGCGTTCCGCCACGGCATCGAGACGTTGCCACTGGCCGCCGGTCAGGGCCTGCCGCACCATTTCCAGCACCGCCATGCTGACAAAGCGTTCGTAGTTGCCCAGTTGCAGAATGCCGAGCAGTTTTTCCAGCATGCGCCCGGATGCCTGCTGGCGGCCTTCCAGATGTTGCAGCCGCGACAGCGTCAGGTAGACGGTGGAGATCATTTCCGTGGCCGAGGCCGAGGACACCATCGGCAGCAGGTCTTCACAGAGCTGGCGTGCTTCGTCCAGGCGATTCTGGTCGTACAGCACCACTACCATGCCGGTGGCCCACAGCGACCATACCGGGCTGTCGCGGGCTGTACTGTGAAAATGTTCGACGATAAACGTCACCGCCTCGCCGATGTGCCCCAGTTGCTGGTTGGCCAGTGCAATGATCAGCCCGGCATAGCCGGCGGTGTAATGGTGGCCGAGCCGCAACAGGACTTCCCGCGCCTGCCAGGCAAATGCCAGCGCGGATTCCAGCCGGCCGTGTTGCAGATGATGGTAGGCGACCATGGCCAGCGAAAACGCACGGATATCGCGCTGGCCGGCGTTTTCCATCAGCAGCGACAGATCGGCGCCGGCCATGAAATCGGTGTCGTGCTGGAACAGTTGCAGGTGCAGCTCGAGAAAATCCAGTACGCGGGCGGGGTCGTCGTCATGGCTGGTGGACGACCGGGGCGTGGCTTTCAGTGCATCCAGGTAATAGCGCGCGCGGTAAAAACGGCGCGAGAGTGTGAGTGTGCTGATCAGCGGCGCCGCCAGCCTGTCGTGGCGCAGGATCAGCTCATCCGGCAGCGCTTCGGCCCAGCCGAGAATGTGGCTGGCGTAGCCTTCGCGCAGCCAGTAATCAAAGGCATTTTCCAGGCAGTCGATAAACAGCGCCGGGTCGCCGCAGCGGTAGGCGTGCCAGGTGGCCTGGGGGAAATTCTGTGCGCGCACAAAAAAATGCGTGGCGCGGCGATGGATCGGCGCCACGCAGTCCGGCTGCTCGATGGCCAGCCGTGCCTGCAGCACGTCGCGCAGCAGGGTGTGGTACCGGTACCAGCCCGGCTGGCCGGACACCGGCATCAGGAACAGTTCGCGCGAGGCCAGTTCCTCAATCAGCCTGGCGGCACGATCGGTTTGCAGGACGTCGTCGCACAACGCGGCGTTGAAGGTGTCCAGCAATGCGCTCTGCATGAACAGGGTGCGGGCGCCCTCCGGCAGCCCGCTGAGCACCGCGTGGCCAAAATATTCCATGATTTCCGGCTGGCTGGCGTCGAAGCCCTGCAAGGTCTGCATGCCGCTGCGCTGCGAGGCGACCAGCGCGATCTTGACGCCGGCGATCCAGCCTTCGGTGATCGTCATCAGCCGTGCAAGCACGTCGTCGGCCAGCGGTTCGCCGCCGAGGCAATGGCTCAGCCGCTGCACCTCCTCGGGCTGGATGCGCAGCGCGTCCATGCCGATTTCCAGTAACTGGTCGTCGAGCCGCAGGCGGCTCAGATTCAGACCCGGCGGTGTACGGCTGGCGATGATCAGGTGTACGTCGTCCGGCGGCTGCGCCAGCAGTGCATCGATCACGCTGAGGGTTTCCGTGCTGTGAATGTGCTGGAAGTCGTCGAACACGATGAACAACGGCGCGGTGACCTGCTGCAGGGCATCAAACAGCGCGTCAGCGACAGAGGCCGGTGGCAGTTCGGCGACATCGAAAGGCATGAACCAGGACGTATCGAACGCCGGCACGGCGGCGCGGGTTTTTTCGGCGAAGCGGCGCAGAAAGCGCACCGGGTCGTTGTCGGGCGGGTACAGGTTCATGCGCACCACATGCGCGTGGCCGCTATGGTCCTGCCATTGATTGAGCAGCGTGGACTTGCCGGCGCCCGCCGGTGCCAGCAGCAGCGTCAGGGGGAACTCGGCACTCTGTGCCAGCAGTTTGACCAGGCCGGTGCGCAGAAACCGGCCCGGTGCAGGCGTGTCAGGGGTAGCCATCTCGTGTTCGCCCGGCGTGTTGTTATTGTTGTTGTGGCAGGTCGCAGGCTGATACAGACGGGTATCGGGCCTTGTCCTGGCCGGGACGTTAGCGAATCGGTGTGGCCGCTTCAGGGCAGCGGATCACAGTTTGTGGCGTGGGCACTGACCGGTCATCCGGTGGCGATATGGCATCAGACCGGGGCGGCACGCTGGGGTTTGCGGTTCGCCAGCACGCTTTGCAACACGTGTCCGAAGCCGCCCTGTTCGTCGAACAGCTCGGCATGAATGATCCCGGTGCCATGGGGCTGGAACAGATTGCAGGCACGCATGCCGAGCCATGCCGAGGTCGGGTAGCGATACAGCGACAAGGTGATGTCGGCATTGATGGTGCCCAGCCCCGGCTTCAGGTCCAGGTGGGCGGCGCCGTTGCCCATGTCGGCGATCATGACGGCGTGGACCAGCGGCGAGCAGGGGGTGTCCGCCACGATCTGCGCGGGCAGCCGCAACCAGCCGTGACCGGCACCGGACAGGTTCCAGGGCGAAAACAGGTGCATTTCCAGCAAGGAGTGCAGGCTGTGCGGCACGTCCGGGCGGCGTGTGCGCATCCAGTCCGCCATGAGGCTCAGGGGCAGGGTATCGCGGTGCGCGGGCGGCCCCGGCGGTCTGGGCGCCGTCTCCGGCAGCAGCACGTCGTCGCAATGCTGGGCCAGCGCCAGTGCCTGCGCCACCAGCGTGGTGCCGGCGAACAGGCGCAGTTGCCAGAGTTTCAACCGGCCGCCGTCGCGCAGTGTGTCGGTCTCTGCGCGCAGTGGCGCATTCGGCACCGGGCGCATGAAATCCAGTGTCAGGCGGTTGAGCATGAACGCCGGGTGGGCGCTCACCTGCGTTTCGGCCAGGTGACCGAACAGCCCGGCGACGGCCGAGCCGTGCAGCATGGCCCCGGCCCAGGGGCCGTTGGCCAGCGGGGTGGGGACAAAGGTGTCGCCGTCCTGGTGGTAGAGAAGATTATCCATCACGGCTCAGACGTCGTTGTCCCAGAAGGGCGCGCGCAATTCGCGCTTCATGATCTTGCCGAGCGGGTTGCGCGGCAGTTCATCGCGAAATTCGATGGCCGACAGACGCTGGGTCTTGCCGAGGCGTTCGTTGGCCCAGCCGAGCAGTTCGGCCTCCGTGACGGCCGCGCCCGTGTTCAGTACCACGATGCCGTACGGTGTTTCGCCCCAGGCATCGGAGGGCACGGCAATCACCGCCACGTCGGCGACGGCCTCGTGAGTGGCCAGCACTTTTTCCAGATCTTCGGCGTAGATGTTGAAGCCGCCGGAGAGAATCATGTCCTTGCGGCGATCCAGCAGGTAGACAAAACCCTGCTCGTCGATGCGTGCCATGTCGCCGGTACGGAAATACACCTGGCCGTCGGTATCGCGCCAGACGATCTCCTCGTTCTGGTCCGGCCGCTTGTAATAACCGCGCATCATGGTGCCGCCACGGCCGACCAGCTCGCCGGCGGTGTTCGGTGGCAGAATGTTGCCCTGTTCATCAATCACATGCAGCGTGGTGCCTTCGCCGGCCTGGCCGACGGAATCCCATTTGTCCGGGAACGCAGTGCAGTTGAGCACGGTGCTGCCACCGCCTTCGGTCATGCCATAGATCTCCACCAGCGTGCCGGGCCAGCGCGCGACCAGATCGCGGATCACCGGTGAGCGCAGTGGTGCGCCGGAAGACATTTTCAGTTTGAAGGACGACAGATCGGTGCGGTCAAAGGCCGCCTCGGCAAGAATGCGCTGGTACTGCACCGGGATCAGGATGGTGTGGGTGACACGATACTTTTCCGCCAGCGCCAGATAGCCCGCGGCGTTGAACTTGCCCATCAGGATCACATGGCCACCGCCCTGCAGCGTCGGCAGCAACGCTACCATGGTGGTGTTGGAATAGATCGGTGTGGCCAGCAGCGTGACGCAGCCCGGTACAAATCCCATTTTGACGAAACGATCATACTGGTGCGCGCGCAGGCGGTGGTCGTGCACGATGCCTTTCGGGCGGCCGGTGGTGCCGGAACTGTAGATGATATTGAACGCATCGTCTTCCGTGAGCGGAATGTCCGGTGCGGTGTCGGTGGCGTCACCGAGCCAGTGCGACAGGGCCAGCGCGCCGTGTGCGTCGGTGTTGCTGTCCAGCAGCACGCGGTGTCCGGCGGGAATCTGTGGCAGGGCGGGCAGGCTCTCCCCATAGTGCCGGTCGCAGAACAGGAAGCGGGTGTCGCAGTCATCGATCATCAGCGCCAGCGTATCGCCGGTGGCGAGGCCGGACAGTGGCACGATGCAGCCGCCGGCCGCCAGCGTGCCGGTCAGCAGCGCGATGTATTCGCGGCTGTTCGAGGCCAGTACCGCCACGGTGTCGCCGCGTTGCAGGCCGCAGGCGATCAGGCGGTTGGCGATGCGATGCGCCTGCGCCATCAGTTCGCGACGCGTCCAGGTGCCATGGTCATCCGTCACCGCCAGGGCCTCCGGCTGCTCGGTGGCCAGGCGGCGCATTTTGGCGGGCATGTCTTCAAAAACGGTGCCAGTGGGCGCGGCGTAGACCGGCATGTCGGCGATGAGATGATTCATGATGGCTCCCTGTGGGTCCCTTGTTGTTCTTGAGGGCGGCAAGATCATTGCCGCACCGGACTCAGTCGGTGTTGGCGACGATGCGTTGCGCACGCAGGATGACCGGCGCATCGACCATGCGGCCGTCGAGCTGGAAGGCCGCGCCCTGGTGTTCGGCAGCCATCGCCAGCACGCGGCGCGCCCAGGCCACATCCGCCGTGTCGTAGCCGAAGCCGTCATGGGCCGGTGCGATCTGTTTCGGATGAATGCAGAGCATGCCGGCAAAGCCCGAGTCACGGGCCAGCCGCGCCACGCGGCGTACGGTGTCGGCGTCGTTGAATTCGGTGCAGACAGTCTCCAGGGGCGCGGGCAGCCCGGCAGCCCGGGCATGCACCAGCAACTGATAGCGCACTGCGTCGAGCATGCGTGCGGCACCGTCGCTGCCCGTCGTCAGGCCAAGGTCGACGCCGAGGTCCAGGCCACCGTAGCTGAGGCGTTCGACACCTTGCGCGCGGGCGATCTCTGCCAGCGCGAGCAGGCCGGTGGCGCTTTCGATCAGCGGCCAGACAGGCAGGCCGGTAGCGTGCGCCTGCGCCACCTGGGCGGCGGATTCGGTTTTCGGCAGCACCAGTGCACGCAGGCCCGTGTGTTCACGGCAGAGTGCGAGGTCGTCCGCGAACCAGGCTGTGTCACAGGCGTTCACGCGCACGGCGATGCCGCTGTCCGGTTGCTCGCGCAGAAACGCGGCCAGTGCCGCCCGGGCGCTGTCTTTGTCTTCCGTTGCGACGGCATCTTCCAGGTCTACGATCACGCAGTCCGCACCGCTGGCCAGCGCACGCGGAATCCGTTCCGGGCGGCTGGCGGGGACGAACAGTGCTGAGCGCAGCGGGGGAACTCGGTTGAGAGCCTTGGCCTGAGCCATGATCAGATCACTCCCTTGTCGCGCAAGGCGCGGATGTGGGCATCGTCGTAGCCCAGCGCGCTGAGGATGCGGTGGTTGTGCTCGCCCAGGCCCGGCACGGGGTCCATGCGGGGTGTCCAGGCATTGCTGGTGCCGGGCGGCAACAGCGCGGGGATTTCGCCTGCGGGGCTGCCGATGGTGGTCCAGCGCTGGCGCTCGCGCAGTTGCGGGTGCGCCCAGACACCGTGCATGTCGTTGACATGGGCGTTGGCAATCTGTGCGTCGTCCAGGCGGGCGATAACCTGTTGCGCTGTCAGCGCAGAAAAGGTCTGGTCGATGATCGCGCGCAGCGCATCGCGACTGGCGACGCGCTTTGAATTGCTGCTGAAGCGCGCATCGCTGGTGAGTGCAGGCTGTTGCAGTACTTTTTCGCAGAACAGCGCCCATTCACGTTCATTCTGCAGGCCGAGCATGATGGTCTGGCCGTCGCCGGTACCAAACGGACCATAAGGATAGATGGTCGCGTGCGCGGCGCCGGCGCGCGGCGGCGGCGAGGCGTTTTCGAAGGCGTAGTAGAGCGGGTAGTTCATCCACTCCACCAGGCTTTCCAGCATTGACACATCGATGGCGGAGCCTTTGCCGGTCTTGCCGCGCAGCAGCAGTGCACTGAGGATGCTGGTGTAGGCGTACATGCCGGCGGCGATGTCGGCAATCGAGTTGCCGGCCTTGGCCATGTCGTCCTGGGTGCCGGTCACCGACAGGAAACCGGCCTCGCTCTGGATCAGCAGGTCGTAGGCTTTCTTGTCCTGATACGAACCGCCCACACCGTAGCCGGAAATATCGCACACGATCAGTTGCGGGAAGCGTTCGTGCAGGGCGTCGAATGAGAGCCCCATGCGCGCCGCCGCGCCGGGTGCCAGGTTTTGCACCAGCACATCGGCGCCGGCCAGCAACCGGTCCAGGATGACGGTGGCGTCATCCTGTTTCAGATCCAGCGTCAGGCTTTCTTTCGAGCGGTTGGTCCAGACAAAGTGTGAGGCCAGGCCGTTGACGCGCTCGTCATAGTTGCGCGCGAAATCGCCCACGCCGGGGCGCTCGACCTTGATCACCCGCGCGCCGAGATCGGCCAGCTGACGGGTGCAGAAGGGCGCCGCGATGGCATGCTCCATGCTGATGACGGTAATGCCGTCCAGAGGTCTTGGCGCTGTGGCTTGCGACATCGTGTTTCTCCCGGGAATTCGTCAGAACAGAGTGCGCAGGTCGGTCTGCGTGTGCAACGACCAGACAGCGCTGATCCAGGCATCGACCTGCTGTGCATCACCCGCGCCGGAAAACGCCACCAGGCGCCGGAACTTGTCTTCCAGCTCCGGCCGCGTGAGCGTGTTGCCCGGATCCCCTTTCGGTTCATCCGTGGCGCCATGCAGCGTGCGGCCATCTTTTGTGGTCACGGAGACGCGGCCGAGCCAGCGTTGCGGATAGGCATTGTCCACCTCCGGCTCCAGCACCATGGTGACGCGCTCGCGGAAGGCGGACACACGCGGATCAGTCAGTGCGTGATCGCGGAATTCCACCAGTGAGGCACTGCCGTAGACGGCGATCAGGCCGAGCACGGCGCCCATGGAGAATTTCGCCTGGTGAATGCTTTGTGGCACGTCCACGCGGCCCAGCACATCAATGGCGCCCTGGTGGACGCGGGCGGTGACGGTCTCGATGTCATCGGCCGTGAGATGTTCGCGCTGCATCAGGTCCAGCAGCGCGTCTGCTGCCGGGTGCGTGTGGCGGCAGGAAGCATGGAACTTGAACGAGGTTTCCGTCAGCGCCCAGCGCGTGCCCAGGCCATCGTTGAGCCATTTGGCATCGGCGTCGCTGGACATGCCGGCGGCCAGACCCTGCGGGCCTTCAAGAATATTCTGCGCGCCGGTCAGGCCGCTTTCGGTCAGGTACGCGGCGAGCAGGCCATCGGCGGCGGCCTTGGCGGTGTGCAGTTGTTTTGAGTCCGCGGCGTCACGCAGGAATTCCCACAGGCCGGCGGCCTGGGTGCCGGCGCTGCCGAGCAGGTGGGTGAAACCGTTGGCATTGAACTGCATCAGTTTACCGACGGCCACGGCGGCGGCCAGGGTGCCGACGGTCGCCGTGGTGTGGAAGATGCGGTAGTGCGACCGGCCCAGGAATTCGCCAATGCGGATGCCGGCTTCATAACCGGCCACCGACGCCAGGATCAGTTCCTGACCGTTGCTGCCGAGATCCTGCGCGGCAGCCAGCACGGCGGGAAAAACCACCGTGGCTGGATGCAGCACGGAACTGTTGTGCAGATCGTCCTGCTCCACGACGTGCGACGCGGCACCGTTCACCAGCGCGGCAAAGTACGGTGTCGTAAAACTGCCGTGGTTGATGCGTTTGCTACGACCGTCCGCCGGCCCCATGCGGGTGGCGTAACGTTCGAACAGCGGAATCGGATGCTCGTGCCGGCCGGCCAGCACCGAGGCCAGCCAGTCGAGGAACAGGTCTTCGGTGCGGGCAATCACGTCCTCCGGCAGGTCGCTGTATTGCAGCCGGGCGAGAAACGCGGTCAGTTCCTGGGTTGCGGTCATGGTCATGGCCTCAGAACGAGCGCGGCAGGCCGAGCAGGTGCTCGGACACGTACGACAGGATCAGGTTGGTGGAGATGGGGGCTACCTGATACAGCCGTGTTTCACGGAATTTGCGCTCGACATCGTATTCACAGGCAAAACCGAAACCGCCGTGGGTTTGCAGGCACACGTTGGCCGCTTCCCAGGAGGCTTTGGCGGCCAGGTACTTGGCCATGTTCGCCTCTGCGCCCGCGTTGCGGCCCGCATCGTATTCGGCGCAGGCGCGCCAGCGCATCAGGTCGGCGGCTTCCACTTCGATATGTGCTTCGGCAATCGGGAACTGCACGCCCTGGTTCTGGCCGATCGGTCGGCCAAACACTTCGCGCTCGCGGGCGTAGCGGCTGGCCTTGTCGATAAACCAGCGGCCATCGCCGATGCACTCGGCGGCGATCAGGGTGCGTTCGGCATTCAGGCCGGAGAGGATGTAGCGGAAGCCCTGGCCTTCTTCACCGATCAGGCTGTCGGCCGGGATTTCCAGGTTGTCGAAGAACAGTTCGTTGGTGACGTGGTGCACCATGTTTTCAATCGGCTGCACGGTCATGCCGTTGCCGATGGCCTGGTGCAGGTCGACCAGAAAAATCGACATGCCTTCGGTTTTTTTCTTCACGTCGGCCAGCGGCGTGGTACGCGCCAGCAGGATCATCAGGTCAGAATTCTGGATGCGCGAGATCCAGACTTTCTGGCCGTTGATCACGTACTTGTCGCCTTTTTTCACCGCCATGGTCTTGATCTTGGTGGTGTCGGTACCGGTGGTGGGTTCGGTGACGCCCATGGATTGCAGGCGCAGTTCACCGCTGGCAAGTTTCGGCAGGAATTTGGCTTTCTGTTCCGCCGAACCGTGCTTGAGCAGCGTGAACATGTTGTACATCTGGCCATGAATGGTGCCGGAGTTACCACCACAACGGTTCACTTCTTCGAGGATCACCGAGGCTTCCGCCAGGCCCAGCCCGGAGCCGCCGAATTCTTCCGGGATCATCGCCGCCAGCCAGCCGGCCTGGGTCATGGCGGAGACAAAATCCACCGGAAAGGCGTGTTGCTGGTCGATATCGCGCCAGTAGGCGTCGCTGAAATTGGCACACAGGCCGCGTACACCTTCGCGAATGCTGTCGAGCGCTTCTTGGTCGTGGAACAGGGACATCGGGTATTCCTCCGCAAACTTATTCAGTAAAACGCAGCACGCCGCTCTGGGCCGGGCCGTGCTCGTTATCGATAAAGATTTCCGCTTCGCCGGGCGCGGTGATGCGGCCGCCGGCACGGAAGGGTGCCGGGGCAATCATCGGGCGCAGGCCACGGAAGCTCATGTGAGTCGGGGTGGCGTTCGGATAGGCGCGGTTGAACGCCTGCATCATCAGCGTGGCCAGCAGCGGGCCATGCACGACCAGGCCGGGGTAGCCTTCTTCGCCGGTGACGTAGGGCTGGTCGTAGTGAATGCGGTGGCCATTGAAGGTCACGGCGGAATAGCGGAACAGCAATACCGGGTCCGGCGTTATCTCGTCGCACCAGTTGCAGGCCTGCAGCGGCGTTGGCTCACCGGCACGGGGCGGGGAGGGGGCACGGTAGACGATGTCCTGTTCTTCGCGGAGGCAGAGGGTGTCGGCCTGGGTGTATTCATGCACCAGCGTGACGAACAGCAGTGAGCCGGTGCGGCCGTGCTTTTCTTCAATGGCCTGGATGCGCGTGCGGCGCCGGGCGCGCTGGCCAACGCGCAGCGGCGCGTGGAAATCCACCCGGCTGCCCGCCCACATGCGATGGCGGTCATCCGCCGGGGGCAGGAAGCCACCCCGCGCCGGGTGGCCGTCGACACCTATCTCGCTGGCCGGGGCGGGCGTCTGGAAAAAGGCCCAGTGCCACAGCCAGGGCAATGGCGCGCCGCCGGCGGGCGCCGGCCGGTCAAAGGTGGCGGCGAGCCGGGTGACCAGCGCGATATCGAGGTTGTCGTCGCAGTGTTCTTCGCGGCCAAGCCATTGATCCAGTGGGGCAGACATCAGGGCGCTCCGAGTGAGTGATGTTTTTCGTATACGGTATACATTATGCAGTGAACGCACCGCCGCGTCACCCCGGGCGGCGGCCGGGCAGGGGTCAGACCACGGCCCGCGTGCTGCTCAGTTCGTTGATGTCCGCATCACTGAGGCCGGTTTCCTTCAATATTTCACGGGTGTGTTCGCCGGGCAGCGGCGCGTGCCGGCGCAGGCTGAACTGAAACTGGCTCATGCGCACCGGGCAGGCTGCCTGGGTGACCGGGCCGTAGGTCGGGTGCTCGGTTTCCAGCACCATGTCACGGGCACGGAACTGTTCGTGTTGCAGCGCTTCTTCCAGTTTCAGCACGGGCGTCACACAACAGTCGTTGTCCCGGAAGCGCTCGGCCCAGTGTTCCTGGTCCTGGCTGGCAAACAGGGCGGTCAGTTCCGCGTGCACGGCGCGGTTCACGGCGGCGTCGCGGCTGCGGTGCTTGTCCGTCAGGTCGGGCCGCTCGATCAGTTCGCAGAACCGGTCCCAGAACTTGCGCTCCAGCGCGCCAACTGCCATAAAGCGCCCGTCGCGGGTGCGGTACAGGCCATAGCAGGGCAGGCCGCCAGACAAGGTGTCGCCGCCGGCCGGATAGGTGTGGCCGTGCGTGCCGAGGGTGGCCAGCGGCATGACCGCGTGGGCCAGTACACCGTCGCTGATGGACATGTCCACATAGCGGCCGCGGCCGCTGCGCTGGGCGTCGAACAGGGCGGCCTGGATGCCCATCAGTGCGGTCAGCGTGCCGCCCATGAGATCCGCCAGCGGGACATTCGAGAGCGCAGGAGACTGGGCGTCAAAGCCGATCTGGTCGGCCACGCCGGTAAAGCCGCAGTAGTTCAGGTCGTGGCCCGGTGCGTCGCGGTAAGGGCCGGTCTGGCCATAGCCGCTGATGCTGCAGTAGACCAGCTTCGGATTCAGTTTCGACAGCACGTCATAACTGATACCCAGGCGGTCGGCAACGCCGGGGCGAAAACCCTCGATGACAATGTCGGCACTGCGTGCCAGGCGCAGGAACGCCTCCAGGCCGCGCTGCTGTTTCAGGTCGATGCGGATGCCGCGTTTGTTGCGATTGATGATTGCCCGGAGAATCGGTGGCACGTAATCGCCGGCGCCGGTGTCCTCGATCTTGATCACGTCGGCACCGAGGTCGGCCAGGTGCAGGCTGCACACCGGGCCGGGCAGCAGGCGGGTCAGATCCAGCACGCGCACACCGCGCAGCGGTGAAGTGTCATTCATGTCTACTACTCTCCGGATAACAGGGGTTGCCGGTCTGGGATGCCCGGTTTTTTACGATTCACGGAGTGTAGAAGCGGCGTTTTTCAGCGCCAATGGCAAAACCTTCGCGAATCATTGGCGTGATGTATCAGGCACGGGGTGGCATATTCTGTCATCCGATTTTGATGGATATGGCCATTGTTGCCTGCCGCGCTCCGGGACAAGCTTTGGCTTGTCTGGGCACCCTTCAGACGTTGACAAGATGGCACGCCGGGATGGAACCCGCCCGGACGTGCCGCCGTTTCGTGGCTGGTCAGAGCAGGCGGGCGCCAAACCTGTTCTTCACGGATACCGTTCGTGGCCGGTCACGGAGATAAAAAAAACAGGAGACTCGCTCTATGCGTTGTGTCATCAGGTCAGAGGCCGGTGTCGTTTTCTTTTCACTGCACGAGACGGTCCTTCCCGCCCCGCATTGTCGCCGAGGTGGCCTGCCATGCTGAACATCATGAAAAAACTCAATCTGGTTGAACTCAGCGGTGCGCTGTGCGTGCTGCTGCTGGGCGTGGCGGTGATAGTCATTGCCCGCGATTATCCCATGGGGTCGCTGAGCCGCATGGGCACCGGGTATTTCCCGATGATTCTGGGCGCGTTGTTGCTGATCATCGGCGTGATACTGGTGTTCGAAGTGGCGCGCAGCACAGAGCGCGTGGTCGTGCGGATTCCGTTCCGGCCGATCCTGATGATTGGCCTGGGCATCATTACCTTTGCCTTTCTGGTAGAGCGGGCAGGGCTGGTGCCGGCGACCTGGGCGCTGGTGGTGCTCGGCAGCCTGGCAGAAAGTCCGTTTCGTCCCGTCACCGTGCTGTGCATCGCTGCGGCCATGTCGCTGATCGGTGTGTTGCTGTTCGTCAAGGCCCTCGGCCTGCCGCTGTCTGCGTTCGGAGGGTAAGGCGATGGAAATGTTGTCCAATTTCGGTCTGGGTCTGGCCACGGCGGTGACACCGGAAGCCTTGCTGTTCTGTTTTATCGGCGTCACCGTTGGCACCTTTGTCGGAGTGTTGCCGGGTGTGGGCGCGATGGCGGCGATTTCGCTGGCGCTGCCGATGACCTATCACCTTGACCCGACCTACGCCCTGATCATGCTGGCCGGTATTTTCTACGGCTCCCAGTACGGTGGTTCCACCGCGTCCATTCTGCTGAACCTGCCCGGCAGCATTACCAATGCCGTGACCTGTCTGGACGGCTACCCGATGGCGCAGAACGGTAAAGCCGGGGTGGCGCTGTTCGTGACCGCCGTTGCCTCGTTTATCGGCAGTTCATTTGCGATTGTCATCGTGATGGGTTTTGCGCCGATGATTGCGGAAGCGGCGCTGAATTTCAGTTCCTATGAATATTTTGCCGTCATGCTGATGGGGTTGATTGCGGCGTCGACGCTCTCCAGCGGGTCGCCCATGAAAGGGCTGGCGGCTGTGGTGCTGGGCGTCACCATCGGCATAGCGGGCACTGACGTGACCAGTGGCCAGTATCGTTTCACTTTTGGTCTGCAGGGTCTGAGCGATGGCGTCAACCTGGTGGCCATCGCCATGGGGCTGTTCGGCATCTCCGAGATCGTGACCAACATCGGCCGCGGGCCCGGCGAGCGTGGCGTTATTGGCAAGGTCACCCTGCGTTCCATGTTCCCGAGCCGCGAAGAGTGGCGTCGTTTCTGGGGGCCGGCGGGGCGCGGTTCGGTAGTGGGTTCTGCCATCGGTGCCCTGCCGGGCATCGGGCCGGTGTTGTCCGCGTTCATGGCCTACCTGCTGGAAAAGAAAGTCTCCAGGGAGCCGTCGAAATTCGGCAAGGGCGCGATTGAAGGCATTACTGCACCGGAGGCGGCCAACAACGCCGCAGTCCAGGCCGGCTTCATCCCGACCCTGAGCCTGGGGATTCCCGGCGACGCCGTGATGGCGCTGATGCTGGGCGCCATGATGATCCACGGCATCGTGCCCGGCCCGTTGTTCATGACCGAGTACCCGGAAATGTTCTGGGGCCTGATCATGAGTTTCTGGATCGGCAACATTCTGCTGCTGGTGCTCAATATTCCGCTCAACGGTCTGTGGGTGCGGATGCTGAAAATTCCTTATCACGTGTTGTACCCCGCCATTCTGGTGTTCATCTGCATCGGCGTTTACAGCGCCCGCAACAGTGTGTTCGATATCTATGTCGCGCTGGCCTTCGGTCTGCTGGGCTACCTGATGAACATGATGCGCTACCCGACCGCGCCACTGCTGCTGGGCTTCGTGCTGGGGCCGTTGCTGGAAGAGCACTTCCGCCGCAGCATGCTGCTCTCGCGGGGCGAGTTCGGTGCCTTCATGGACCGTCCGCTGAGTGCGATCTTCCTGATCGTCACGGCGGGGCTGATGGCCTTTGCCACCTTCACGCTGCTCCGGCAGATGCGTGCCCGCAAGCGCCAGCGCCTGCAGGCGGCTGAAAGCGGAAACCTCTGATATCAAATCGAAATTGCCTGTTGCCTGTCGGACGGGCATTATCAGGTGACCGGCTTTCC
>NZ_AQOR01000049.1 GCF_009846755.1 Alcanivorax sp. S71-1-4 | reverse complement strand
CCCCGCCGCTCCGCGTCGGGGGTTTTTTATTTTTAGGACACGTTGTTCAACTGCCACTACCTCGCAGCGCCTGCGCTGCCATGTGACACCGGCCTGCAGGCAGGTGGACGCCGCAGGCGCCCCGAAGGGGTCAACGCATCGCGTTGATCAAGTAGGACCGACCATGTTCATGCTCACTCCCATGGCGATCTGAGTGCACGAACTCTCCTGTCGCACGTTGGGTAGGGCGTTTTCTATTCCATGGGGTGCCCCGCTTTTTATATGTGGGCCCGAGCCCGGCGGCGCTACGTCACACTCGCCGCACCATACAGCACTTGTGCTGCCATGTACGTCGGGCGCGACCCCGGCGCTATGCACCGTACCTGCCACGCAACCTGAGGCAGACTTCCATCCCAAAAACGGGCCGCGCCAACCTGGTGCGGCGTGCTTCGTGAGAAAGCACGCTCACTGTGCGGAAGTCGCCGGGTCAACGTGACATGCCTCCCGCAGCCGCTGAGAACCCTGAAATATTTCAGCAAGTTATCCACGTTTATGGCCGGGCGCCTGGACTGGCACACGCATTGCACCTGTAGCACTCAAACTTGTGTACAAGAAGGTGCTCATAACCGTGTACGGGTGGACGATAAAGGAATGGCTGGGGGCCTACGCGGACGGTGGCAGCACGCCGCAGGCGTTGCTGGGCGCATTGGTCGAGAAGCTTCGTGCCAGTGACAATCCGGTCTGGATCAGCGTGGCTACGGACAGTCAGTTGGCGCGCCAACTGGCAGACCTGACGGCGAGGCTGGAGGCGGCCGGCGGTGAGATTTCGAAGTTGCCGCTGTACGGCGTGCCATTTGCCGTCAAAGACAATGTCGATGTTGCGGGCTGGACCACGACTGCGGGCTGTCCGGGATTCGGTTATCAGCCCGCCAGCACCGCACCGGGTGTACAGCGGCTGCTGGATGCCGGCGCGATCGTGATGGGCAAGACCAATCTCGACCAGTTCGCCACAGGATTGGTGGGGACGCGTTCACCTTACGGTGAAGTGCGCAACGCGTTCAATCCCGCTTACGTTTCGGGTGGTTCAAGCTCCGGCTCGGCGGTGGCTGTTGCAGAAGGCAGCGTGCCGTTCAGTCTGGGAACGGACACGGCGGGCTCAGGGCGCGTGCCTGCAGGCTTCAACAATCTCGTCGGCGTGAAGCCGACGCGCGGTGCGGTTAGTGCCCGGGGTGTGGTGCCAGCCTGCCGTTCACTGGACTGCCTGTCCGTTTTCGCGCTGGAGGTTTGCGACGCGGAATACGTCCTGGACCTGCTGCTGGCCGAGGACAAGAACGATCCCTATTCGCGACCGTCGCCAGTGGAAGCTCACTCCGACCTGTTGCCGGAAAAACCCCGTTTCGCCGTGCCAATGGCGCCTCACTGGTTTGGCGATGATGCGGCCGAAAAGGCCTTTCAGAAAAGCTGCCAGAAACTGGAGGCACTCGGGGCGACGCTGGTCCCGACCGATTTTGCGCCGTTGCTGGAAATCGCGTCACTGCTCTACGACGGACCCTGGCTCGCGGAGCGATATGTGGCTGTCGGGGAGGCTGTTGCTGACGGCGTGCCCGGTCTGGATCCTGTTGTGGCGGGCATCGTCACTCGGGGCAAGCAACCTTCCGCCGCGGATTATTTCCGTGCCGAATACCGGCGTGCCGCAATCAAGCAGCAGGCCGATGCCTTGCTCGCGAACGTGGATGCGTTGCTGGTGCCGACAGCGCCCACGCACTATCGCATCGAAGAGGTCCGCCGTGATCCCGTGCGGCTCAACTCCCACCTCGGGACCTACACCAACTTCGTCAACCTGCTCGACATGTGCGCACTGGCGCTGCCGGGGGTGTTTCGTGAGGACGGTCTGCCGGCCGGCATCACGCTAATTGCCGCGGCATGGCGAGACTTTGCCTTGCTGCGCTTTGCCCGCCGTTGGCAGGCCGAGATGAACTGGACGCGGGGCGCAACAGGGCAGCCGTTGCCCGTGCTGCCGTCAGTGGTGAGGGAGCCCGCTGCGGGGTATGTGCGCCTGGCGGTGGTGGGTGCCCATCTCTCAGGCATGCCTCTGAACCATCAACTGACCGAACGTCATGCCCGTTTCGTGGAGAGCACCACAACCTCGGCAGATTACCGCCTGTTTGCGCTGGCCGGGACGGTGCCGCCAAAACCGGGCCTGATGAAACTCGGAGCCGGTGCAGCGATTCAGGTGGAGCTGTGGGACGTCCCGGTCGCGGCGTTTGGCTCTTTTGTGCAGATGATTCCGGCGCCACTGGGTATCGGCACTGTCACGCTCTCGGACGGCCGCGAGGTGAAGGGGTTTATCTGTGAGGACTGGGCGCGGGCTGATGCGCAGGACATCACCACATTCGGTAGCTGGCGTGCGTATATGGCCAGCGTCACCGGGAACAAAGTGCCGGCAATGGATAACAGGGCGGGGTGAGTAACATGTTCAGCAAAGTATTGATCGCAAACCGGGGTGAAATCGCTGTACGCATTATCCGCACCCTGAGAAAAATGGGTGTGGCAAGTGTGGCGGTGTACTCCGATGCGGATCGCAATGCGATGCATGTGCTGGACGCGGATGAATCGGTTGCAATCGGTGGCCCGGCGCCCTCAGAAAGTTATCTGGTGGGTGATCGTATCATCGCGGCGGCGAAGCACACCGGCGCGCAAGCCATCATCCCCGGTTACGGCTTTCTGTCAGAGAATGCCGGTTTCGCCGAAGCGTGTGCCCAGGCGGGCATCGTGTTTGTCGGGCCGACACCGATGCAAATGAGAAACTTCGGGCTCAAGCACGAGGCGCGTGCGCTGGCCGAGCAGGCCGGGGTGCCGCTGGCGCCGGGCACCGCACTGCTGACATCGGTCGAACAGGCACTGGAGGCTGCCGAGGTTATCGGCTATCCGGTGATGCTGAAAAGCACGGCCGGGGGTGGTGGCATCGGCCTGACCCGTTGCGACAGCGACCAGGCACTCAGCGATGCGTTTGAGTCTGTGCAGCGATTGGGCAAGAACTTCTTCAGTGACAGTGGTGTGTTCCTGGAACGCTTTGTGGACCAGGCGCGCCACATTGAAGTGCAGATCTTCGGCGACGGTCACGGCAAGGTCATCGCGCTGGGTGAGCGCGACTGCTCCATTCAGCGCCGAAATCAGAAAGTGATTGAAGAAACACCGGCACCTGGTCTGCCATCTGAGACCCGGGAAAAACTGCTGGATGCGGCTGTACGGCTCGGCGAGTCCGTCAGTTACCAGTCTGCCGGCACGGTGGAGTTTATTTACGACGGTCAGCGCGACGAATTCTATTTCCTGGAGGTCAACACCCGTCTGCAGGTTGAGCACGGTATTACCGAGATGGTCACCGGGGTGGACCTGGTGGAATGGATGCTGCGGACTGCGGCCGGTACCCCGCCGGACCTGGCGGCCATGGATATCGTTCCGCAGGGGGCGGCCATTGAAGTGCGTCTGTATGCCGAAGACCCGGTACGCAACTTCCAGCCATCGCCGGGCCTGTTGACGGAAGTATGTTTCCCGACGGATGTACGCGTGGACGGCTGGGTCTGCACGGGCACGGAAGTCTCGCCACACTACGATCCGATGGTGGCGAAACTGATGGTGCAAGGCGCAGACCGTGCCCAGGCAGTAAAGCGTCTGGCTCAGGCGCTGGAAGCAACACGGCTGTGTGGCATCACCACCAACCTGGCGTATCTGCGCGCCATTGTCGCGACGGACGACTTTTGCGCGGGTCAGTTCTCGACACGTTATCTGGACAGCTTTGCCTTCGCACCGGAAGCGGTAGAAGTGGTCGCACCGGGCACCTACACCACCGTGCAGGACTATCCGGGGCGCGAAGGCTACTGGCATATCGGCGTGCCGCCGTCCGGTCCCATGGATGACTATGCCTTTCGTCTGGCCAACCGGATTGTGGGTAATGATGAGGATGCGGCGGGGCTGGAGTGCACGCTTATCGGCCCAACACTGCGCTTTCATTGCGACACCACTATCGCACTGACCGGTGCGCAGACCGATGCGACGCTGGACGATGTGCCAGTGGCGTCCTGGAAACCGTTGGTGGTCAAGGCTGGTCAGGTGCTGCGTGTTGGTAAGGCGCTCAGCGGTTGCCGGACGTACTTCGCCGTGCGCGGCGGCATTGATGTCCCGGAATACCTGGGCAGCAAATCCACCTTTGCGCTGGGGCAGTTCGGTGGCCACGGGGGCCGCCCTTTGCGCGGAGGGGACCTGCTGGACATTACCCGTGGCACGCCTGCCAAGGCTGCACCGGCCGCAGCCGACGAGGCACTGGTGCCCCGGTATGGTGACCACTGGGATATCGCTGTGCTGTACGGTCCGCATGGCGCACCGGATTTCTTCCAGAGCGAATCCATCGAGACGTTCTTCGAGACGGATTGGGAGGTGCACTACAACTCCAATCGTCTCGGCATCCGCCTGGTGGGACCCAAGCCCACCTGGACCCGCAGCGACGGTGGCGAAGCCGGGCTGCATCCTTCGAACATCCACGACTGCGAGTATGCGATCGGCAGCATCAACTTTACCGGTGACATGCCGGTCATTCTGACGCGTGACGGGCCCAGCCTCGGCGGGTTTGTCTGTCCGGTCACCATCTGCAAGGCCGAGCTGTGGAAAGTCGGCCAGGTGAAACCGGGAGATCGTATTCGCTTCCGCCGTATCGGCTTCGATGAAGCCAGGGCAATGGAGATCGCACAGGATGCGTCGATTGCCGCGCTGGCGCCAGTGCCGGCGGCGTCGAAGAGCGGCCTGGGCTGTGTGCCGGAGGGCACGGTGTCCGAGACGGTGCTTGCTGAATTGCCGGCGCGCGAAGGCTGCCCCGCCGTGGCGTATCGCCAGGCGGGAGACCGTTATGTGCTGATCGAGTACGGTCCGAATGTACTCGATCTGCCAGTGCGGTTTCGCATTCACGCGCTGATGGAAGCGCTGAACGAAAACCCGGTGCACGGCATTCTGGAATTGTCCCCCGGTGTGCGGTCCCTGCAGGTGAACTACGACAGCCGCATACTTCCGCAGCGCGCGCTGATCGACGCGTTGCTGGCGGTGGAAACAGCATTGCCGCCGGTTGGCGAAATGAAAGTGCCAACACGCGTGATTCGCTTGCCACTGGCCTTTGAGGACTCCGCTACCCTGGATGCGGTGGCACGTTATCGCCAGTCGGTCCGGGACAAGGCGCCGTGGCTGCCGAGCAACGTCGAGTTCATTCGCCGCATCAATGGCCTCGACAGCGTTGAGCAGGTCAGGGAGATCGTCTACGAGACCAGCTACATGGTGCTGGGCCTGGGCGATGTGTACCTGGGCGCGCCCTGCGCCGTCCCGGTGGATCCGCGTCACCGTCTGCTGACATCCAAATACAACCCCGCTCGCACCTACACGGCGGAAGGCACGGTAGGTATCGGTGGCGTGTACATGTGCATCTACGGCATGGACTCGCCGGGCGGCTACCAGTTGATTGGCCGTACGCTGCCGATATGGAACAAATTCCTGAAAAACGAACTGTTCATTGACGGCAAGCCATGGCTGCTGCGTTTCTTTGACCAGGTGCGTTTCTACCCGGTCAGCGAAGACGAACTGATGCAGATGCGGGAAGCGTTCCGCGAAGGGCAAATGACGCTTGATATTCAGGAAGAAGTCTTCGACCTGGGTGAATACCAGCGCTTCCTGGACGGAATCGAGCCGGAGCTGGTCGAGTTCCGTGCCAGACAAAAAGCGGCGTTTGATGCCGAAGTGGCGCTCTGGCAGGAGGATGCCGCGCTGGACGAGATCCACGGCCGTGAACGTAATGCCTCACTCAGCGAGGACGATCTGGCCGATGGTGAACTGGTGTCGGCGGATATCAGTGGCAATGTCTGGAAGCTGCTGGTGAAACCTGGGCATGCCGTCAAGGAAGGCGATCCGTTGCTGGTGATCGAAGCGATGAAAATGGAGTTCGCTGTGCACGCGCCGTCGGACGGTGTGGTTCATACCGTGCACTGCGAAGAAGGCCGGGTGATCCAGGCCGGCGACCCACTGGTCGTGATCGCCGATAGCGCGGCGGCCTGAATCGGAGCGGAATGATGATAGAGCTGTCAGGCAATCAGCAGCACGGGAATCGTGCGACGGGGCGTGCGGAGAACCTGGCGGAAGGCATCTATCACAAGCTCAAGCAGGACATTTTTGACTTCCGTCTGCTGCCGGGTGACCGATTCACCGAGAGCGACGTGGCCGGCCGGATGGGGGTCAGCCGCACGCCGGTGCGCGAGGCGCTGTTCCGGCTGCAGCGGGAAAGCTATGTCGAGGTGCTTTACCGCAACGGATGGCGTGTCCGGCCGTTCAACTTTGAGTACTTCGAGAATCTGTATGACGTGCGCACGATTCTTGAAACTGCGGCCGTCAAGCGCCTGTGCGAACAGGAGCAGGGCGCGGCCCAGCTGGAGGACCTCAAGCGTATCTGGCTGGTGCCGGCCAGCGAGCGGTTGACCGACATGAGCAGCCTCTCAGCACTGGACGAACGCTTTCACGAAATGCTTGTGGAAGCTGCCGGTAATGACGAGATGGCACGCATTCACCGTGAGATCAGTGAAAAGATTCGCATTATCCGGCGGCTGGATTTCACCAAGCCGCCGCGGGTCGAGGCGACCTATCTCGAACACGGCAAGGTGCTCAAGGCAATCATGCAGCGTCGGGCCGACGAAGCGCAGATGATGCTGCGCGCGCACATCGAGGAAAGCCGGCGCGAGGTGCGCAAGATCACACTGCACATGCTCTACAGCGCACGCGCTGATGCGGATCGCGATGCGATGTAGGCCGGCCTCAGGATCATCCGCTGGCGTCATGGCTGCCGGGTGTTCGGGAAAGGACCAGGGGGAACGTGGGAATGTCTTTCACTAACGGAATGTCGGGGGTAACACCATGAACACGGCAACACACTCATTACGGCGTCAGTCAGCATTGATGGCCTGCCTGCAGGTTTCCGGCAGCGATAACGTGTTCTCAATCGGTCTGCAGACGCAGATCTAACCGGATGGGCTGGCCAGCGCCAGCCTCACGCAAGGAGACGATCACATGAACAAGCAAGGTTTTATCAAACAGGTTGCGTCGGCCTGCCTGGCCGTATCCACGCTGTTCGGCGCCGCTACGGTACAGGCCGAGGACACCATCAAGGTGGGTGTGCTGCACTCTCTGTCCGGCACCATGGCCATCAGTGAAACGACGCTGAAAGACACTGTGCTGATGCTGATTGAAGAACAGAACCGCAAGGGCGGCCTGCTTGGCAAGAAGCTGGAGCCAGTGGTGGTCGACCCGGCCTCCAACTGGCCGCTGTTCGCAGAGCGCGCGCGGGAGTTGCTGCAACGTCACGAAGTGGACGTGGTGTTCGGATGCTGGACATCGGTTTCACGCAAGTCTGTGCTGCCGGTATTTGAAGAGCTGAACGGGCTGCTGTTCTACCCGGTGCAGTATGAGGGCGAAGAGTCATCCCGCAATGTGTTCTACACCGGCGCAGCGCCAAACCAGCAGGCTATCCCGGCGGTGGATTACCTGATGAACGACGTCGGCGTTGAGCGCTGGGTGCTGGCGGGTACTGATTATGTCTACCCGCGCACCACCAACCGCATCCTTGAAGCCTACCTCAAGAGCAAGGGCGTCAAGGACGAAGATATCATGATCAACTACACCCCGTTCGGTCATTCCGACTGGCAGAGCATCGTCGCCGAGATCAAGCGTTTCGGCTCTGCCGGCAAACAGACTGCGGTGGTGTCCACCATCAACGGTGACGCCAACGTGCCGTTCTACAACGAGCTGTCCAACCAGCAGGTGTCCGCCGAGGACATCCCGGTGGTGGCCTTCTCCGTGGGTGAGGAAGAACTCTCCGGCATCGACACCAGCAATCTGGTCGGCCACCTGTCCGCATGGAATTACTTCATGAGCGTGGACACACCGGAAAACGAAGCCTTTATCAAAAGCTGGCACACCTACATCAAGGATCCGAAGCGTGTGACCAACGATCCGATGGAAGCGCATTATGTCGGCTTCAACCTGTGGGCACAGGCTGTCGAGAAGGCCGGTACCACCGATGTCGACAAAGTCATTGATGCGCTGCCGGGCCTGGAAGTGCCGAACCTGACCGGTGGCGTGGCGCGCATGCTGCCGAACCATCACATCACCAAACCAGTGCTGATTGGTGAAATCCGTGAGGATGGGCAGTACGACGTGGTCTGGGAGACTGACGGTGAAGTGGAAGGGGATGCCTGGTCCGACTTCCTCGACGGCAGCAAGAACATCGTTGCTGATTGGGTGGAGCTGAAATGCGGTAACTACAACACCGAAACCAAAACCTGTTCCGGCCAGAACTTCTGAGTGGAGGCGCCTGCCGGTTCACCGGCGGGCGCTGCAACAGCGAGTAGAAGGAATCCGACATGGCATATCCGGCAGTACGGCACCGGACAGGCTGGTACAGCCTCTGGCTGCTGTCCCTGCTCTGCCTGCTGATAACGGGCGGTGCGCAGGCACACACCACGCCGGACGAACCGGTGGTCATGGCCGACGATACGGCGGTCATGATGGACCCGTTGCAACAACGACGGGAGCAATTGGCCAGCCTGGCGACGGGCAGCTTTGCTGACAAGCGCCGTCAGGTAAACAGTCTTCAACAGCAATCCTGGCCCGGCGTGCGCGCAGTGCTGGCAGGCATGCTCGCAGGAGCGCTGTTCCACGATGATGACGATCCCGCAAATGTCTATGTGTTGCGTGAACAAGACGGTGTGCTGATCCGCATAAACCCGCTGGATGGCAGCGAAGTCGAGATTGCCAGCCCGCAGGGCTTGAAAGAAGTGCGTACCAACAATCAGTTGCGCCGCGCCTTGCGTGGTGCGGTCGCGCGCTTTGACATGGCGGATGAATCACCGGCGGTACGCAAGGCGGCGATTGCCGAACTACGCCGTGATCTGGATAGCGATGCCGTCGCGCTGATGCGAGAGCGGCTTCCCCTGGAAGAGCACAGTGGGGTGCGCAACGAACTGGAAGTGGCTTTGGCGCTGCATGACCTGGACAGCACGGAGGCCGCCACGCGCCTGGCGGCACTGGATGTGCTCAGCGGTGAACTGGCCAACGATGTCTATAACCGGGTGCAGCGATTGCTGGCCACGGATGCAGACGGCCTTCCGGTGGAGCCGGACGGACGGGTGCGGGCGCAGGCACAGCGCGCCATCGACCGCATTGAACAGCGGCGAAGTATCTTTGGTGGGCTGGAAACCCTGTTCTTCGGTTTGAGTTTCGGTTCTGTGCTGGTGTTGGCAGCCATCGGCCTGGCGATCACCTTCGGGGTGATGGGCGTCATCAACATGGCTCATGGCGAGCTGATCATGTTGGGGGCCTATACGTCCTACGTCATGCAGCTTCTGCTGCCCGATCATATCGGGCTGGCCATTGTGCTGGCGGTGCCGGCCGCATTTCTGGTTTCCGGTTTGATGGGCATCCTGATTGAACGCGGCGTGGTGCGCTTCCTCTACGGCCGACCGCTGGAAACACTGCTGGCGACATTCGGCATCAGCTTGCTGCTGCAGCAACTGGTCCGTTCGATCTTCTCACCCCTGAACCGCACCGTGCAGGCGCCGGAATGGATGAGTGGCCTGTGGCGCATCAATGATGTGTTTGCGATCACCTGGAACCGCTTCTATATCATCATTTTCATGCTGCTGGTGTTCGCGCTGCTATGGCTGGTGCTCAACCGGACGTCGCTGGGCCTGAAGGTGCGCGCCGTGTCGCAGAACCGTGCCATGGCGCGGGCAATGGGCGTGCGCTCGGATCGTGTGGACGCGCTGACCTTTGGTCTTGGTTCCGGTGTGGCGGGCATTGCCGGAGTGGCATTGAGCCTGCTGACCAACGTCGGCCCTAATCTCGGGCAGGCCTACATCATCGATTCATTCATGGTGGTGGTGTTTGGCGGTGTCGGTAATCTCTGGGGCACGTTGGTCGGCGGCATGACGCTCGGCGTCGCGAACAAGTTTCTCGAGCCGCATGTGGGCGCTGTAATGGCGAAGATTCTGATGCTGGTGTTCATCATCCTGTTTATCCAGCGCCGCAAGCAGGGTCTGTTTCCGCAGAAAGGCCGCGCCGGGGAGGACCACTGATGGGCGAGCACAGCATGTTGTCAAAATTGCTGCGCAGCGAACGCGGGAGCCTGGTGTTTCTGGCCATCCTGTTCGTGATCGGTGTTGGCATGCCGTTGGCGAATCTGCTGCTGCCGGCCAGTTCTGCGTTACATCCCTCCACCTACACGCTCGGTCTGGTGGGCAAGTACATGACCTATGCGCTGCTGGCGATCTCCATCGATCTGATCTGGGGATATTGCGGCATTCTCAGCCTCGGCCATACCGCGTTCTTTGCTCTGGGCGGCTACGCCATGGGCATGTACCTGATGCGCCAGATCGGCAGCCGGGGCGTGTACGGCGACCCGATTCTGCCGGACTTCATGGTGTTCCTGAGTTGGGAAAAACTGCCCTGGTACTGGCACGGCTTCGACATGTTCTGGTTCGCCGCGCTGATGGTGCTGGTGGTGCCGGGTGCGCTGGCCTTTGTGTTTGGCTGGCTGGCGTTTCGTTCGCGCGTGGCAGGGGTGTATTTCTCGATCATCTCGCAGGCGCTTACCTACGCGCTGCTGCTGGCGTTCTTCCGTAACGAGATGGGCTTCGGCGGCAATAACGGGCTGACCGACTTCAAGGAAATTCTTGGCTACGACCTCCAGGCGCGCAGTACACGTATCGGTCTGTTCGTCGTGTCAGCCATCGCACTTGGGCTGGGCTATGTGCTCTGCCGCTGGATCGTCACGTCGCGCTTTGGCCGCATCATTGCCGCAATCCGTGACAGCGAGGGCCGTACCCGGTTTATCGGTTATCGCGTTGAGCACTACAAGCTGTGGCTGTTTGTTATCTCCGGCATGCTCGCCGGCGTTGCAGGCGCTTTGTATGTGCCGCAAGTGGGGATCATCAATCCGGGCGAATTTGCGCCACTGAATGCGATTGAGGCAGTGGTGTGGGTGGCGGTCGGTGGTCGCGGTACGCTCTATGGCGCCGTGGTGGGGGCGGTGCTGGTGAATTACGCCAAGACCTACTTCACCGTGGCCTGGCCGGAGGCATGGCTGTACGCACTGGGTACGTTGTTTGTGGTGGTCACGCTGTTCCTGCCAAAAGGCATTGTCGGCATCCTGCAACGTTTCCGGCGGAGCGAATCATGAAAAGGAGTGCAGCATGAAGTTGCCGAAGTCGCTGGCGGAGTTTACCGACCGCAGCCGGGTGTTTGATGTGGTCAATCCGGCGGTGCGATCGCCAAAGCTGGATACCAGCCACGGTACCATCCTTTATCTGGAGGATATTACCGTGAGCTTTGACGGCTTTCGCGCCCTCAATGAGCTGACGCTCTACATCCACGCTGGCGAGTTGCGCTGCATCATCGGCGCCAACGGTGCCGGCAAGACGACCATGATGGATGTGATCACGGGCAAGACCCGTCCTGACAGTGGCACGGCCTGGTTTGGCCAGAGTATCGACCTGCTGCGCCTGAGCGAACCCGATATCGCCCAGGCAGGTATTGGCCGCAAGTTTCAGAAACCGACTGTATTCGAGCAGCACACGGTGTTCGAAAACCTGGAACTGGCGATGGCGGGCGACCGGCGTGCCTGGAAAATGCTGTTTGCGCGACTGACGCCCGCGCAGCGTGCAGATATTGACGAGGTGCTCAATGTGATCGGCCTCACCGAACACCGTCATCGCCAGGCAGGCGCCTTGTCGCACGGCCAGAAACAATGGCTGGAAATCGGCATGCTGCTGATGCAGAAGCCGGCGTTGCTGCTGGTGGATGAACCCGTGGCGGGCATGACACCTCAGGAAACCGAGC
Source organism: Alcanivorax sp. S71-1-4 (assembly GCF_009846755.1). Classification (GTDB taxonomy): domain Bacteria; phylum Pseudomonadota; class Gammaproteobacteria; order Pseudomonadales; family Alcanivoracaceae; genus Isoalcanivorax. Next base: position 7,108 of record NZ_AQOR01000049.1, on the reverse strand, counting down.
GCACGGCTGAGTTGCTGTTGTCGCTGGCGGGGCGCCACTCCGTGGTGGTGGTGGAACACGACATGGATTTTGTGCGGTCGATTGCCCGCACCGTCACTGTGCTGCATGAAGGCAGCGTGCTGGCCGAAGGCAGTATCGAACAGGTGCAGCGTGATCCGCGTGTGGTCGAGGTGTATCTGGGAGAGCAGGCATGACACAGACGTCACTTCTTGCCGTGCGCGGCCTGAACCAGCTCTATGGCGGCAGCCACACGCTCTGGGATGTGGACCTGGATGTCCCCGCCGGCTCCTGCACCTGCCTGATGGGCCGCAACGGTATGGGCAAGACCACCTTGCTGAAATGCATCATGGGGTTGCTGCCGGTGCGCAGTGGCGCAATGCAGTTTGATGGCCAGGAACTGCTGACCCTGCGCGCGGAAGCGCGGGCCGGGCTGCGCATCGGTTATGTGCCCCAGGGGCGCGAAATCTTCCCGCGACTGACGGTGGAGGAGAACCTCCGGCTGGCGGTGTACGCGCGGCCAGACAAGTCCATGGCGATTCTGGATCACATCTACAGCATCTTCCCGGTGCTCAAACAGATGGCGCGGCGGCGCGGCGGCGACCTTTCCGGGGGGCAGCAGCAGCAGCTCGCCATCGGCAGGGCGCTGGTGCTGGAGCCGCGCCTGCTGATCCTGGATGAACCCACGGAGGGCATTCAGCCGAACATCGTGCAGGAAATCGGTGACCTGATCCTGCGCCTTAACCGCGAGCAGGGGCTGACCGTGCTGCTGGTGGAGCAGAAACTGCCGTTTGCAAGGCGCGTGGCCAGCGATTTCCGCATCATCGACAAGGGGCGCATGGTGGGCGGTGGGCCGATTGATGCACTGAGCGATGACCTGATCAGGCATCACCTGACAGTTTGATTGTGGGGTAGGGTGGGAAGAGCCAAAGGCGAAACCCTCCGGGTCCATGCCCGTTATTCACTCCCGCAAAACTATCGAAATCACCCGGCTTGGGTGGTGGGTAGTTTCGATGATTTTGTGCGAGCAGTGCGCTACATGGTCCCGGTGGGTTTCGCCTTTGGCTCTTCCCACCCTACCGGCCCCTCGTATCCTTTCGCACCGGCGGCCGCTGCCGGTGAATCAGCCACATCAGGGTGGCCACCCCCAGCCCCCATGCGCCGTTGACCAGCAGGCCGCCCAGTACGGTTTGCAGACTGACCTCGAGCCCCTTGAGCGGAAACACCACCAGCATGGCCACGGCGGTGGGTGCGATCGCGCCGGCCAGTAAGGCCGTCACGGCGTATTTGATGCGCCGCCGGCTGCGGATCAGCCACCACAGAGGCAACCCCCAGATGCCGCCCCAGAACGCCAGCGAAATCACCTGCGGCACGCCGAGCGGCGGCACCGGCGCCATATTGAACGGTGGCGCCGGTATCAGCCCGGCCAGATAAAACAGTCCCACCACTGCCTGATGACACAACAGCGTGGCGAGGAAACCGGCAACGAACGCCTTTAGCCAGGGCATGGCAGCCCTCCTTGTCAGTCGGTGCGGGGGCAGGGGGCATGCAGTGACCGTTGGCGACGGCGGGGCTTGCCACCTGGTGACCATGGTGCTGTCTGCCGCATGTTACCGGGCATTTTGTCATTGAGAAATGTTATGGTTAGCCGTTGTGCTGCTGGCGAATATTCGGGAGTATCGGCGTTGATTGGCGCCCCACGCTTGAGTGGTGCCGGTGTTGAGCCCCATTGGGCAACAGTCCTTGCAGGCCCCTGCAGGGCGCACTGGACTGGATGACGAGAACAACGGAGAGGGAGACGGAGCATGAACGCAACAGCCAACACCCAGATGAAATCCCCGCTGGACGCGCTCCAGGAGCGCGTGGCCCGGCAGGGCAAGGATGTGGCAATGATCCAGCCGCTCGGCGGCGGCGCGCTGCGGGAGTACACCTGGGCGGAACTGGATGATGAAGCGCGCCGCATGGCGGCATACTTGAAAGCACAGGAATTGCCGCTAGGGTCGAATATCGCGCTGATGTCCAAGAACTGCGCCGAGTGGATGATTGCCGACTGGGCCATCTGGATGGCGGGCCACGTCAGCGTGCCGCTCTATCCGACACTGACGTCGCAAAGCGTGCGCCAGATTCTTGAGCACAGCGGCGCCAGGCTGCTGTTTGTCGGCAAACTGGATGTCTGGGATGAAGCCAAGGCCGGCGTGCCGGCAGACATGCCCAAAGTGTCCTTCTCGCTGTCTCCCGCAGATGCCCGCCGGGATTTCCCGTGCTGGCCGGACGTGATTGCCGCCCAGCAGCCGTTGAGTGAGGTGGCACGCCCTGCGCCGGCTGACCTGGCCACCATCATCTACACCTCCGGCACCACCGGCACACCGAAAGGTGTGATGCACAACTTCGGCAACCTCGCCATCATGGGCGAGAAAATGCCGGGCGTGTATCAATTGTCCAGCCAGGACCGGGCGATTTCCTACCTGCCGCTGTCGCATGTTGCGGAACGGGCTGCGGTGGAACTGGCCATGCTGTATGTGGGCCTGCGAGTCTTCTTCGCCGAATCACTTGAGACCTTTGCGGACGACATCAAGCGCGCCCAGCCGACGATCTTTTTCGCCGTGCCACGTATCTGGACCAAGTTCTACCAGAAAGCCAGTGATGCGGTGCCGCCGGCGAAGCTGAAGAAGCTGCTGAAAATCCCGCTGCTCAATCGCGTCATCAAAAAGAAGGTGTTGTCCGCCATGGGGCTGCAGGATTGCCGCATTGCCCTGTCTGGTGCGTCCGCGCTGTCGCCGGAAGTGATCACCTGGTTCAAGGCGCTGGGGCTGGAAATCCTGGAAGTGTATGGCATGACCGAGAACATGGCCTGGTCGCACACCACCCGTGAAGGCGACCAGCAGATCGGCTGGGTTGGCAAGCCCAATGAGGGGGTCGAGCAGCGCATTGCCGAGAACGGCGAGATCCTTGTGCGCTCGGTGGCCAATATGCAGGGCTACTATAAAGACCCGGAGAAAACCCGCGAAGACCTGACCGACGACGGCTGGCTGCATACCGGCGATGTGGGTGAGATCGATCAGCAGGGACGGTTGCGCATCACCGGTCGCGTGAAGGAAATCTTCAAGACCGAGAAAGGCAAGTACGTCGCGCCGGCGCCGATCGAGAACAAGATTGTGGCCCACCCCGGCATTGATCAGGCCTGCGTAATGGGCGTGGACATGCCGCAGCCGGTGGCGCTGCTGTGCCTGTCGCCGGAAGAAGAGGCGCATCTGAAAGACGACGCGACCAAGCAGGCGTACATCGACGGGCTGCAGGCGCTGCTCAAGCGCGTCAACGGCGAGCTGGATGCGCACGAGCGGCTGGACGCGATGGTGGTGGTCTCCGAGTCCTGGGGCGTGGAAAACAACCTGCTGACCCCGACGCTGAAGCTCAAGCGTAACGAGCTGGAGAAAGTCTACAAAGACCGGCTCACCGGCTGGGCCGCGCAGCGCGGCGTGGTCTGGGCACGCTGATGCCGGAGATGTCCATTCAGGTGGACAGTGCGGTCATCCGCTGCCTGGCGGATGGCCGTTTTCATTCTGGCGAGGCGCTGGGAGCGCTCTCGGGTATTTCGCGCGCGGGCATCTGGAAACGGTTGCAGAAGCTGGAGCAGCTTGGCCTGGCGATCGAGTCGGTGCGGGGCAAGGGCTATCGCATCGCCGGCGGCCTGAGCCTGCTGGACGAGCCCGCGCTGCGGGCTGCCGCCGAGCTGCCGGCGGATGCCTTCGATCTGGTGCTGAAAGAGACCACCGTTTCCACCAATGCTGACGCGCTGGCGATGATCGCCGGTGGGCTGGTGCGGCCACTGGCGGTGTTGGCAGAGTATCAGAGCGCCGGGCGTGGCCGCCGTGGGCGGCCCTGGCAGTCGCCGTTTGGCAGCAATCTCTACCTGTCCCTGGCGTCCCGGTTCAGTGGCGGTGCGGCGGCGCTGGAGGGTGTCAGCCTGGCGGTGGGGGTGGCTGTTGCGGACGTGCTGGCGGCCGGTGGCCTGGGTGAGCGCGTGCAGTTGAAGTGGCCGAACGATGTGCTGGTGGGTGGGCGCAAGCTCGGCGGCATTCTGGTCGAGCTGGCTGGCGAAATGGACGGCGTGTGCATGCCGGTGATCGGCATCGGCATCAACGGCGCCATGCCGGCGCAGGCCGGTGCCGGGATCGACCAGCCCTGGACCGACCTGGGCCGGGAGCTGGGGGCACCACCAGACCGCAACCAGCTGGCGGGCGAACTGCTGGCGTCGCTGCTGGCGGTGTTGGACACCTTTCGCGCAGGGGGCTTTGATGCGCTGCGAGAGCGCTGGCAGCAATACGACTGTTGCGCCGGTCGCGAGGTACAATTGCTGCTCGGTGACCGGCGCATCACTGGCGTGGCGCGTGGAGTCAGCGCACAGGGGGCGCTGCTGCTGGATGTGGAAGGCGAGATACAGCGCTTTCACGGGGGTGAAGTCAGCTTGAGGATGGCATGAGGCTATTCCTGGATATTGGCAATACCGCCATGAAGTGGCGGCTGCACCTGCCTGACGGCGGGCGCAGGCAAGGCGGGCATGCCCATCAGCGCGACTGGTGGGGGCTGGCGGCAGAACTGGCGCAGGTGTGCGAACAACTCCCCCCCTCAGTGCTCTGGGTCGGCTCGGTGGCCGGCCGGGAGGCGGATGTCGAGCTGGCGCAGGCGCTGAAAACCGTCCTCAATGTGGCGCCGCGTTTTTATTACTCCCCTGCCACGGACCTGGGGTTGCGCAATGCGTATGCCGACCCGGCCAGGCTCGGTGTGGACCGCTGGCTGGCGGTGGTGGAGGCCTGGCACCGCGAAGGGGCGGCCATCATCGTCGATTGCGGGAGTGCGCTGACCATCGATGCCGTCGACGCTGGCGGCCTGCATCTCGGGGGCTACATCGTGCCGGGGCTGACCATGCTGCGGACCAGCCTGTTCCGGGGCACGGCCCAGGTGCGGGTGACGGGCCCCGTGAGCGCCTCGCTGGCACCGGGCTGCAGCACCAGTGCCGGTGTCGAGAATGGCGTATTGCGCATGTCTGTGGCCTTCATCACGGATGTGGTGGTTGAACTGCGCAAAACCCTTACCGATACTTGCCCGGTCTTCATGACCGGTGGCGATGCCGCCGTATTACAGCCGCACTTGCCGTTCGCGGTGCTCGCCGATGCCGATATCGTGCTGGATGGCCTGGAACGGGTGGTGGCGGCCGGCGCCAGTGGAGAAGAACCGGCCTGAACGGGCAGCAGGGGGAAACGGTCATGCGCTGGGTGTTCTACAGTCTGTTGATCCTCAACGTGGTTTATCTGGGCTGGCAGTTGCTGGCGCGCGTGGCGCCGCCGGCGGAGCCCGCCCGGGCTGCTGTCGTGGCTGCGCCGCGGCAGCTTCAAATGCTCAACGAGCAGGGCGGCAGTGACCGCCCGGCACTGCCGCGCCAGGCGCTGTGCCTGGTGGTCGGGCCCTGGGGGGAGCGGGGCGCCGCCGAAAGCTTGCAGCGCACCCTGCGTGAACTGGCTGGCCCCGGCGAGCTGCGTGCCGTGCCGGTGCGCAAGGATCGCCTGAGCTGGGTCTATCTGCCTGCCACCGAAGACCGCGATGCCGCCCTGCAGCAGCTGCGTGAGCTGCAGGGGCGCGGGGTGGACAGCTTTATCGTCGCGGAGGGCGAGGACGCCAACGCGATTTCCCTGGGCTATTTCAGCAGTGCAGAGTCAGCGCGCGGGCTGCAGGTGAAAATGCGCAACGCCGGTTACCCGGCAGAAGTGCGCGAGACGTGGAAAGAGATCACTGAATATTGGCTCTACTATCCGGTGCCTGATGCCGGGGCCGGCGAACGCATTCGCCAGGCTGCGGCTGGTGCTGGCGTGGAGATGGCACAGGCAGGTTGTGCAACAGGTTGATTTGGCGGGAATTCCCGGATTTCTTGGCGGTTTTGAAAATGTCACGTCCAATTCAATTGCCTGGGCTGTCGGCATTCATTACAATGCGCGTCCTTTGCAGGCTGGCGTAGCTCAGTAGGTAGAGCAGCTGATTTGTAATCAGCCGGTCGGGGGTTCGATTCCTCTCGCCAGCTCCATTCTCCGGTTACGCAGGGTGGTTGTCCTCTGGTTTGCCGCCAGAGCCCGTGGAATACGCCGTTCCTGGCCTCGAAAGCACATGAAAAGAGGTTGACAACCAACAGGCCCAAAAAGAGAATGTAGGCCCTTTTTTGGGAGGGGTTCCCGAGTGGCCAAAGGGATCAGACTGTAAATCTGACGCGCAAGCTTCGCTGGTTCGAATCCAGCCCCCTCCACCAGATTTTGAGAGAACCACGGCGTCAGAGCACAGTTTGACGTTGGCCAGCGCCCCGAAGTCCGTTGGGGGCTGGATCGAACCAGACGGTTCGACGCGTCGCCGCAGGCGACCGAACAGCGTCGCGAAGCGATGCTGGCCCGAAGGGCGGAGGCGTAGCCGGAGTAATCCAGCCCCCTCCACGTAAAAAGAGGCGCCCCTGGCGCCAGCCGATGTCATCTTTCGGCACAGTTTGCAGAGTTACGGCCCAAGGCTGGCGAGCCCGGCCCTGGAAGGCAAGGTTCGCGGGTGTAGTTCAATGGTAGAACCTCAGCCTTCCAAGCTGATGACGCGGGTTCGATTCCCGCCACCCGCTCCAGCAGTGCTGGGCAGGCCGTAACAACAGAGTTTCACCGCCGTCACTGGTGGGATGAGGTTTACGCTCATATAGCTCAGTAGGTAGAGCACTTCCTTGGTAAGGAAGAGGTCACCGGTTCAAATCCGGTTATGAGCTCCAATGCACCGGCCCCGGGAGTGATCCCGGGGCCGGCTTCATCTCTCGGGGCGTGGTGTCGTGGGTGGTCACGATGTCCTGTGGGCGCGTGGTCCTTTTTGTGTTTTCCGAGCGATGCTTTGCTGTTCAGGCAGGAATGCACAATCGAACTGAGAGGTAGAGATCCGTGGCAAAGGCAAAGTTTGAACGTAATAAACCGCACCTGAACGTAGGCACGATTGGTCACGTGGACCATGGCAAGACGACGCTGACCGCGGCGCTGACGAAAGTGTGCCACGACGTGTGGGGCACGGGCGAAGCGCGTGCTTTCGACCAGATCGACAACGC
>NZ_AQOR01000048.1 GCF_009846755.1 Alcanivorax sp. S71-1-4 | reverse complement strand
CAGCGATCGCAAGCACCGCTTGCGACCCAAGTAGGACCTCCCAACGTCACGTTCGCACCACAACGACCTGAACGCACAACCCCAAAAAAACGCCCTGTCAGGGAATCCCGGCAGGGCGTTTTACTTATGTACGCTCTCACACAGGGAAACCTGCTCTTTACCTGTGGGGCCCGCTGCGTGGGTCCGGCCACCGGGCACAGCCCGGCGGCGCTACACCACACTCGCCGCTGGGCGGCGAAAGACGCGCAGCGATCGCAAGCACCGCTTGCAACCCAAGTAGCACCTCCCAACACCACGCATCTGCCAGGCTACCTGAGCACAGGCCGCCATCCCCAAAAGTCCCCACTCTCCCTCAAGCTCCGATAGCAGCAGGCCGATAAACCCATTGCTGCACAGAGCGTCTGTGCAGCGATTGCCATGGTGGCATTTCAAGAGGTGGGTATGGGCAGATGGTTTGGCAGGATCAGGGTCAAGTACGCGGTGGCGTTTATTGGCGTTGCATTGGCACTGCTGCTGGTTGCGATTGTTGATGCGCTGCTGGTGAATGCGGTGCGCGAGCGCATGCTGGCGTTCAGTGGCGTGTTCAACCCGGCCGTTTCGGCGGTGCTCAACGGTGATCGCGATTTGTATCAGGCCCGGCTGTCTGAGGTGGAGTACCTGGCGGAAGCGCCCGGGCTGCCCAGGTCGGAGGCGCTGGCGAACCTTTATGAAGAAGATGTTGCGCAGGCCTATGAGCGCATGCAGACCTTCATTTCGCTGCTGTCCGCCTACCCTGATGTGATCAGGCGCCTGAACCGCTTTGAGGCGTTGTATCGTGAGTGGCGAAGTGCTTCAGGAAAAGTGCTGTCTTACTGGAATGCAGGTGAGCAGGAAGCCGCATTGGCGCAACTGCACGGCCCTTCGTTGAGCGCGTTTGAAGCATTGCGTGAAATGTACAATGTTGCGGGGGAGGCTGCAGACGAGAAGGTGGCAGAACTGGAAGCGGCGACATTGGCGCGGGTGCGCCAGCAGGGGCGTGCCGTAGGGTTGTTCGTCATGCTGGTGTTTGTCTTCTCCGCCACGCTGGCATTGATGGGCCCACGGATGATGTCGCGGGCCATTGAACAGGTCAGTGATCGCATTCGTGAAATTACCGAAGGCGATGGAGACCTGACGTCGCGTATTGTCAGCCGCCGCCATGATGAAATCGGGGATCTCGCGCGCCAGTTCAATGGTTTTATCTCGCGTATTGATACGACGTTGCAATCGGTTCGTGACAGTGCGCGCAGTGTGCATCGCGCGGCAGACGAGATTGCTCTCAGCAGCCAGGAGCTGTCGTCGCGCACGGAGCAGACAGCGGCCAATCTGCAGGAGACCTCCGCCTCGATGGAGGAAATCACCGCTACGGTGGCAAATTCCTCCGACGCTGCCTTGCAGGCCGATGACCTGGCCAAATCGGCGGTCAACATTGCCCACGAAGGACACGGTGCGATGCGCGAGGTCGAGCGAACCATGCAGCGCATCAATGAATCCGCTGGCCGTATCAATGACATCGTGTCGCTGATTGACGGCATCGCTTTCCAGACCAATATTCTGGCGTTGAATGCGTCGGTGGAGGCGGCTCGTGCCGGGGAACATGGGCGCGGGTTTGCGGTGGTGGCGCAGGAGGTGCGCAGCCTTGCCAGCCGTTGCGGCGACGCGTCGCGGGATATTCGCTCACTGGTGGAAGAATCCGTCGGCAATACCCGCCAGGGCACCGAAGGGGTCCGCAGGGCGGGTGAGACCATGACGGACGTGGTGGCGGGGATCGAGCAGGTGACACGCATGATCGGCGAGATCAGCAGTGGTGCGCAGGAGCAGAGCCGTGGCATCGGGCAGGTCAATACCGCAGTGGCGGAACTGGACAGCATGACCCAGCACAATGCGGCGATGGTGGAGCAGGCCAGCGCGGCGGCTGACGAGATGCGCGTTCAGGCTGACCAGTTGCAGGCGTTGATCGGCAGTTTCCGGCTCAGTAGCGGACAAGGAGAGCGGGGACAGGTGTCGGGAGCAGCCAGGGCGCCGATGGTCGCCCGGTCGTCGGCCTGATAGCTGATAGAAAATGGCTATCAATCTAACCAAGGCAACACCCTTCCTGTTCGTGCTGGATCTGGCATTCTTTAGACAAGAATGATTCCCACTACGGAATCGGTGACAGATCAGCCTGACAGCTCAGGCGTTGGCGCTTCGGGAGAGTCCCATGCTCAAGACGGTGACGTTCGGTGCCATGCACATCATGGTTGCTTTCATCGTTGTCTGGTTAATGACCGGCGACTGGATGGTGGGCGGCGCGGTGGCGCTGGTCGAGCCGATGGTCAACACGGTGGCCTACCATTTCCACGAAAAGGTCTGGCTGCGGTTTCGCGGGGCCCGGGTGGAGGGCGGCGGTGGTCCACTGCTGACCGCATGATTTGCGGGGCGGCCTGTAAAGCCGCCCCCCTGATGCTTCAGAGCAAGTCCAGTTCCAGCACTTCCCCGGCCTCAACGACGATCTCCTGGCGCGCATCGAAACGCAGAGAATCCTGCCGCATCGGCTCGTCCGCCATGCCCTGGCAGGTAAAGCCCAGCGTATAGCTGCCGGCCGGGATAAAGCCGAATTCGAAGCTGTACTCGCTATTGCCGGTATTCTGGGTGACCCGCGCGGTGGCATAGGGATTGCGGCTGCCGATGGGGCTGCCGGCGCGATTGGTATAGATATCACCCATGTTGACGCCGGCACCGCGGTACAGATAAACGTTGTTGCCGAGGCTGCGGCCTTCGTCGGCGGCGTTGTCACTGGTGCAGTAGCCGGCGGTGACCAGTGCCTCCGCGACGGTGCCGCGTATCGTGCCGCTGTCTTCGTTGCGGGCCAGTCGCAGGGTGGGGCGCAGCAGGTAATAGCTGCTTTCCGGCTTCAGCAAGGCCTTGCGCAGGTCCAGCTCCAGGGTAAAGCGGGCGTCTTCGTCATCGGGGATACGGAATGACTGGTTCAGCTGCAGGTAGCGGGTTTCGGTACCGCTGACGGCATCCTCCTCAAGCTGCAGCGGGAATTCCTGTCCGTTTTCACGTTCGCGCACCAGCGAATCGCCGTTGCGCTCGGAAATATACAGTCGTATCCAGTCGTAGCTGCCATCGCGCACTTCTTCCAGCGGCAGCAGCTGCCTGGCGTTGGTGCCCTGGAAATCCAGCAGGTTGTTGATCACCACCGGCGGGTCGATGGGCAGGTTCACAGAGCCGTTCTCGTAGCCCAGGGTGATGCGGTTGATGGTGAGCTTGACCAGATCGACCCGCTCTGCAGGGCCGTCGATCAGCGCGAAGCTGGCCCGGCCATCGTCACTGCGGCTGCCGAATTCGCAGCCCTCATTGGTGAACGCGGCAAACAGCGCCACCGCTGCGACCGGAAGAAAATGTACCGACATAACCTCGCCTCCCTAGCTCATGTGCGGGTCAGGCGCCCGCTGCCCCGTCCGTTCTGGTACGGACGGGATAGACTCTCTGTTTACGCTGGGGGTCGGGTTGGTTAAGCTTTGACCTCCCGATTTCACAGTGACAGCAAGCAGACTCCATGGACGACAAGGCTCATCAGGACCTCGATGCAATCCGAGAAGTAGTGAATCAGGTACTGGATACTTACCAGGGCCAGGACCGCAACATACAGCGCTCTCAGGCGCGGGCGGAGATTCTGATTCACTCCATGGGCGTGTTTGCCCAGCGTGGTTTGCATCGTACCACGGTACAGCATCTGCTTGATGCCGCCGATATTTCCCGGCGTACCTTCTATAAATATTTCAATAACAAGGTGGATGTACTGGAAAGTATCTACCGTATTTTCGTCGAGAACATGATTCTGCGCTTCCGCGAGCAGGTTCAGCAATCGGCGACGGTGAAGGACATTATCAGTAATACCACCAACATCTATTTTGATTATCACGTTTCCATGGGGCCGGTGATCCGGCTGATGATGGACGAGGCCCGTCGGGCCGGTTCACCGCTGGCGCCGTACCGTGAGAACGGCCAGACGCTGGCGGTCGAGATCCTCAGCCATGAAATCGAACGCCTGATCGGACGCCGTTTCGATCCGCTGGTGCTGCGCACTCTGCTCTGGAATCTCGAAAACTATTCTCTCTATCTGTTCAGCCGTGGCAACGGCCAGGTCACTGATGGCGAACTGGCACGATGCAAGCGCGTCATGACCGGTATTGCCGAGGCGGTGGTGCTGGGCGAAGTCGATGACGACCTGCTGGCGCCGCCCCGGTAACCCTCCTGCTTAGTCTGGCCGCATGAACTTGAGTGTCATGCGGTCACTTTCCCCGATGGCCAGATAACGGGCCCGGTCGTTGTCACCCCGCCGCAAGGAGGGGGGCAGGGTCCAGACGCCGGCAGGGTGGTCCGCCGTATCACGCGGATTGGCATTGATCTCGCTGCGTTCGACCAGCCGGAAGCCGGCCTGTTCCGCGAGGCTGATCACGTAGGCTTCTGTCATGTAGCCGGAAACGATCTGGTCTTCAAAAGAGCGCCCTGCCGGCGCGCGATGCTCCACGACGCCAAGGATGCCGCCGGGCCGGAGTGCCTGATAGAACGCGGCAAACACGGCCTCTGCCTGGCCGGCCTTGGCCCAGTTATGCACATTGCGGAAGGTCAGCACGCGGTCGGCACTGCCGGGCGGGGCTACCGTGGTGGCGGCTGGCGGGGCCAGCTCGGTCAGTGTGACCTGATCATACAGCGCCGGGCTGGCGGCCAGTTTTTCCCGGTAGGCGTCCAGTGAGCGTTGAAAGAAAGGCACGTCGCTGTCTGCGCCGAAATGAGCGGCATAGTAACGGCCGTTGTCGCGCAGCAGGGGCGCGAGAATTTCGCTGTACCAACCGGCACCGGGCCAGATTTCTACCACGGTCATGTCCGGTTGTACGTCGAAGAAGCGCAGTGTCTCGGCGGGGTGGCGGGCGTGATCCCGGGCGACAAACTCTGCGCTGCGGTGCGGGTTGGCAACCGCGTCGTCAATGGGGTCGAGCGTCGCCGGCGCGCTCTGGCAGGCCGTCAGTGCGATGACGCCGGCCAGCAGCAGGCCGGGTATCAGATGTGATGTCATGCTGTTATCCCTCTTTGGCGGGTGTGCGCAGGCCGTTGATCAGCACGCGAAGATAATCGCTGGCCTGCTCCTCAAAATCGCCGGTGCCGGTCAACGCCCAGGTGTAGGCGCTGCCGATGATCAGATTCATCATCATCTGAATGGTTTCACGCGTATTCAGTGCAGTGAAATAGCCGTCCTTGCGCAATTCGCTGAAGAAGGCTTCTGCCAGAGGCATGTTCTGTTCAATCAGGGTCAGGTGCTGGCGCTGGATGTCACCGGCGAAGTCGCCGGCTTCCTGCACCAGTACGCGGGTAAAGGCCCGGTTGCTGGCAATAAAGGCAGCGATGGCACGGCAGGCGCGCTCCATGCGCGCCAGCGGCGGGGCATCACTGATCAGGTGGCGCAGGGCAATGTCACGGATCTGGTTGAGGTTTTCCTCGACGATCACCAGCAGTAACTGCTCTTTGGACTGGAAGAACTTGTAGATGGTGGCTTTGCCGACCCCGGCGGTCTCGGCAATGGTCTTCACCTCGGCGGTGCGGAAGCCTTCGCGGGCAAACACCTCGCGGGCGGCGGCGAGGATGCGATCGCGGCGCTGGTCAGTGGGATCGTTCATGGGCACGGCCCTGCTATATCGGGTGAGCCCGAGTATAGCAGAGCGTGCCGGCGGCCCTGGTGTTACAGGTATTTGATCTTCTCGAGCTGCTCTTCCAGGCGTGCGAGGCTGGAGCGGAATTCGTCCAGCTTGGCCTGCTCGCGGGCCACCACATCTGCCGGGGCCTTGTCGGCGAAGCCCGGGTTCTTGAGCTTCTGGTCACAACGGCTGACTTCCTTGCGCAGCTTGTCGATCTCGCGGCTCAGGCGCTCGATCTCGGCGTCCTTGTCGATCAGCCCGGCCATCGGCACCAGGATTTCCATACGGCCGACCAACTGCGTGGCGGACGGCGGTGCGGATTCGTCGGCGCCGAGCAGGGTGATGGACGACAGCCGTGCGAGCTTGCTCAGAAAGGCCCGGTTTTCCTCCAGCCGACGGCGGTCGTCGTCGTCACCGTTGTGCAGGAACACGTCCAGTTCCTTGCCCGGCGCAATGCGCATCTCGCCGCGAATGTTGCGCACGGCGGTGATCACGTCCTTGATCCACTGGATATCCTGTTCTGCCTGGACGTCGAGCTTCGCCGTGTTGGCGGCGGGGTAGGGTTGCAGCATGATGCTGTCCCCCTGCACGCCGGCCAGCGGCGCGACACGCTGCCAGATTTCCTCGGTGATGAAGGGCATGAACGGATGCGCCATGCGCAGCAGCGCTTCCAGCACGCGCACCAGCGTGCGCCGGGTGCCGCGCTTGCGCGCTTCGCTGTACTGGTCGCCGTACAGGACCGGTTTGGACAGCTCCAGGTACCAGTCGCAGTACTCGTTCCAGATAAATTCATACGCGGCGTAGGACGCCTGGTCGAAACGGAAACTGTCGAGCGCTTCGCTCACTTCCTGCTCCGCGCGTTGCAGTGCGGAGATGATCCAGCGGTCGGACAGGCTCAGTTCGACCTCTCCGCCGTCCAGGCCGCAGTCCTGGCCTTCGGTGTTCATCAGCACATAGCGGGCCGCGTTCCAGATCTTGTTGCAGAAATTGCGGAAGCCCTCGATGCGGCCCATGTCCCACTTGATGTCGCGGCCGGTGGCGGCCAGTGACAGGAAAGTGAAACGCAGTGCGTCGGTGCCGTAGGCGGCGATGCCGTCCGGGAATTCCTTGCGCGTCTGCTTGTCGATGCGGGCGGCCATCTGCGGCTGCATCAGGCCACTGGTACGCTTGGCCACCAGATCGTCCAGGCTGATGCCGTCAATCAGGTCGAGCGGGTCGAGGACGTTGCCCTTCGACTTCGACATTTTGTTGCCTTCGGCATCACGCACCAGGCCGTGGACATACACCGTTTTGAACGGCACTTCGCCGGTGAATTTCAGCGTCATCATGATCATCCGGGCGACCCAGAAGAAAATGATGTCGAAGCCGGTGACCAGCACACTGCTCGGGTGGAAGGTGTTCAGTTCCGGCGTGTCATCCGGCCAGCCGAGGGTGGAAAAGGTCCACAGGGCGGAGCTGAACCAGGTGTCGAGGACATCGTCGTCCTGGCGCAGCGGCGTGTCGCCCAGAGCGTGCTTTGCGCGCACTTCTGCTTCACTGCGGCCGACGTAGACCTGGCCGGCCTCGTCATACCAGGCCGGGATGCGGTGGCCCCACCAGAGTTGGCGGGAGATACACCAGTCCTGCAGGTCGCGCATCCAGGAAAAATACATGTTCTCGTACTGTTTCGGCACGAACTGGATGCTGCCGTTTTCCACCGCGTCGATGGCCGGCTTCGCCAGTGTTTCTACCGCCACGAACCACTGGTCGGTGAGGTAGGGCTCAATCACCACGCCGGAGCGGTCGCCGCGCGGCACCATCAGCTTGTGGTCGACGACTTTTTCCAGCAGGCCGAGGGCATCCAGGTCGCTGACGATCTGTTTGCGCGCCACGTAACGGTCCATGCCGCGATAGGCTTCGGGCACCTCGTCGTTCATGGCAGCGTCGATGGTGAACAGGTTGATCATCGGCAGGTTGTGGCGTTTGCCGACGTCGTAGTCGTTGAAGTCGTGCGCAGGTGTGATCTTGACGCAGCCGGAGCCGAAGTCGGGGTCGACATAGTCATCGCCGATAATCGGGATCTCGCGGTCCGCCAGCGGCAGGCGGATCATCTTGCCGATCATGTCGCGGTAGCGCGGGTCTTCCGGGTGTACCGCCACGGCGGTGTCGCCGAGCATGGTTTCCGGGCGCGTGGTGGCCACCACAAGGTGCCCGGAGCCGTCGGCCAGCGGGTAGCGGAAGTGCCACATGTGGCCCTGTTCTTCCTGGCTTTCCACTTCCAGATCGGAAATCGCGGTGTGCAGTGTCGGGTCCCAGTTGACCAGGCGCTTGCCGCGATAGATCAGGCCTTCTTCATGCAACCGGACGAAGGCTTCCTGCACCGCGCGGGACAGTTGCTCGTCCATTGTGAAACGTTCGCGCGACCAGTCCAGCGAGGAGCCCAGGCGGCGCATCTGGCCGGTAATGGTGCCGCCGGATTCGGCTTTCCATTCCCAGATCTTTTCGATGAAGGCGTCGCGGCCGAGATCGTGGCGGGTCTTGCCTTCGGCCGCCAGGCGGCGCTCCACCACCATCTGCGTGGCGATGCCGGCGTGGTCGGTGCCCGGCTGCCAGAGGGTGTTGCGGCCCTGCATGCGACGGTAGCGGATCAGGGTGTCCATCACGGCGTTGTTGAAACCATGGCCCATGTGCAGCGAGCCGGTCACGTTCGGGGGCGGCACCATGATGCTGTAGGGCTCGCCCTCGCCTTGCGGGGCGAAATAGCCGGCTTGTTCCCAGCGCTGGTACCAGCGCTGTTCGATGGCGTCAGGTTGGTAGGTCTTGTCCATGGTCAGGAATATCGCCCGGGCTGAGAAGAAGGAGGAAAGCGGGCGATTATACAGGGTTATGCCGCGGGCTTCAGGGCTGATGTTCAGTCGTCTTCGCCGCGCAGCTCACGCAGCAGGCGTTCGCGCAGCTCGCGCTCGATACGCGGCAGCCAGACGGCCAGTGTTTCGTCCACCAGAGCGCGCATGGCGCGGTCGTCCAGGTCGGGGGTGTCACGCTGGGGTTGCAGTGCCGGTGCCGGTGCCGGTGCTGGGGTTGGGCGCAGGGCGGCAGGCATCTGCTCGCGTTCCCGCGCCAGTCGCTCGATCGCGGCGCGGGGCAGGAACGGGTTTTCACGTTCGGCCAGCGCCTGGTGCAGCGGGTGGGCGTCGGTGGCTGCAGGGTTGGCTGCAGGGTGGCTGTCCAGCAGCGGGATCTGGGTATGGCCGTCGCCTTCGGGTTCGAGCAGCGGAATATCCAGCCCATCGGCGTCGTCTTCGCCGAGCAGGCTGCGGATGTCGTCCAGCTCAGTGAGCAGGCCGTGGCGGCTGGCGTTCAGGGCGCCATTCGGGTGCTTGGAATCCTGGCTCATGGTACGTGCCCTCAATGTCCCCAATCAGGTCAGGCGATGCAGGCATTTTTTGTCAGGAGGATGTCACCGTGCAAGCACGCTGATCACAGACGGTGATCCTGTACCGGATAACCCCGGTCGCGATAGAACTTCCAGCGCGCACGGCCACTGGCACGCTCGTTCTCCTCGCCACAGATCATCTCCGCCACGCGAGTGAAGCGGCTGTAGAAATCGGGCACGGCCTGGGCAAGGTTGATCAGCACATCATGATGCTCGCCGGGGTCATCGCCGAAGCCAAGCACCACCGGGCTGCCGGCGGCGGCATCGTCGGTGAGCAGGGCGTGGGGCAGAAAGGCACCGGCCGGCTGTTCCCAGAACAGCGCGTCCAGTGCCTGTGCCGCCTGCTCGGAGGCAGTGTGGATGTAGACCCGGCGCTGCTGGCGCCAGGCCTTTTCGGCAATGCGCCAGGCGAGGCTGGCGCGTATGCCGGGGGTGTTGCTGATATAGAACAGGACTTCGGTCATGCCGGCTTGCCGGCCAGGTTGATCAGGTAACGGCTGAGCATCGGCACCGGGCGGCCGGTGGCGCCTTTCTGCTTGCCGCCGCTGATCCAGGCGGTGCCGGCGATGTCCAGGTGTGCCCAGCTCACGTCTTTGGTGTAGCGCGACAGGAAGCAGGCGGCCGTGATGGAGCCGCCCTTGGGGCCACCGATGTTGGCCATGTCGGCGAACGGGCTGTCGAGTTGTTCCTGATAGTCATCCCAGAGCGGCATCGGCCAGCCCCGGTCGCCACATTCGTCGCCCGCTTCCAGCAGCGCCTGGGCCAGTTCGGCGTCGTTGGCATAGACCGCCTGGGCGTGGCTGCCGAGAGCGACCACACAGGCGCCGGTGAGTGTGGCGATGTCGACCACTGTGTGCGGCTTGTACTTCTGCTGCACATAAGTGAGGGCATCGCACAGCACCAGCCGGCCTTCGGCGTCGGTGTTGAGGATTTCCACGGTCTGCTTCGACAGCGTGGTGACGATATCGCCCGGGCGCGAGGCGCGGCCGTCGGGCATGTTCTCGGCGGCGGCGATCACGGCCACCAGGTGAATCGGCAGGCCCAGTTCGCAGACAGTCTTCACAGTGCCGAACACGCTCGCGGCACCGCCCATGTCGTATTTCATTTCATCCATGTTGGCACCGGGCTTGAGCGAGATGCCGCCGGTGTCGAAGGTGATGCCCTTGCCCACCAGTGCCACCGGGTCGCCCTTGGCGCCGTGGTATTCCATCACGATGATCTGGCCGTCGCGCTCACTGCCACGGGCCACGGCACAGAAGGCGCCCATGCCCATCTTCTCGGCCTGCTGCTCGGAGATCACCTTTACCTTCAGGGACGGGTACTGGCTGGCCAGTGCTTTTGCCACGCCGGTCAGGTAGGTGGGGTAGCAGTCGTTCGGCGGGCGGTTGCCGAGGTCTTTCGCCAGCGCCATACCGGCGGCAATGGCCAGGCCTTCGTTGAGAGCCTTCTTCGCGGCGGCCGGGGTGGCGGTGCTCAGCAGCGTCCACTGCTTGAGGCGGCTGGCGGGGGGCTTTTCGCTGCGATATTCGTCGAAGCGATAAAGGGTGTCGGCCACGGCGCGGGCGCTTTCACGCACCAGCCAGGGGGCGTCCTGGCCCTTGACGGCCAGATTATCCAGCAACAGGGCGGCGCTGGCGGCGCCGGTGGCGCTCACACCACGGGTCACGGTGGCAGCAAGTTGTAAGAAAGCTTGTACGTTCAACTCGCCCTCAACGCCGGTGCCGACCAGCAGCAGGCGTTTGGCAGACATCGCCGGCGGGCGTTGCAGCAGCAGCGTCTGGTGCTTTTTACCGCTGAAATCGCCGTCTTTGACGTATTCATTGATCAATGCACGGGTGGCGTCCGGCAGTGTGACTGGCAGGTCTTTGGCGCCTTTGCCCAAGGCCACGACCAGACAGTCCACCTTGAGTTTGGCTGCGGCCTTGCCGCTGACTGCGTACTCCATCTCATCTCCTGGGTTACAATGCGCCGGCATCGCCCTCAAACGAACTCAACCCGGCAGGATACGGTTTGATTCTTTACCGCTATATCAACAGGCAGCTTTTCATGACCACGGTGGTCGTCACCTTTGTGCTGGTGATGGTGCTGGTCAGCGGCCGCTTTATCAAGTACCTGGCCGAGGCTGCCGTGGGCGATATCGCCGCCGATGCGCTGTTCATGATCATGGCGTTCCGGATGCCGGAATTCCTGCAGATGATCCTGCCACTGAGCCTGTATATCGCCGTGCTGCTGGTGCTTGGCCGCATGTACGTGGACAACGAGATGGTGGTGCTCAAGGCCTGCGGCATCAGCGAGGGTTCGCTGATGCGCGCCATGGCACTGCCGGTGCTGGTGACCACGGCGGTGATCGCGCTGTTCTCGCTGTATGTCACCCCCAAGGGCGACGCCGAGGTGGCGCGGCTGTTCGAGGAGCAGAAAGGGCGTTCGGTACTGGAGTTGCTGACGCCGGGGCGTTTCCACGTGCGCGGCAGCGACGACGGCTACCGGGCGACCTACGCGGAGTCGCTCAACCGCAAGGATGAGGCGCTGGAGGGTGTGTTCCTGTCCGAATTTCGCCTGGCCAGCAGCGAAGAAGACACCACGGAACTGGTCACGGTCTGGGCGCAGCGCGGCAAGGTCACCGAAGCCTACGGCATGAGTTATCTGGAACTGGTGGACGGCTACCAGTACCAGGGGCGGCCGGGCGATGCGGATTTCCGCAAGGTGCATTTTGACCGGGCGCTGATTCGTATTGGCCGTGAGCAGGGCACGGTGCGCGCGCCGAAAACGCGCAGCTGGGACACTACCGAACTGATGGCGAGCCCGAGCAATGAAGCGCGCGCGGAATTGCAGTGGCGCCTGTCGCTGATCGGCATTGTGCCGGTCATGGCACTGGCCGCCATCCCGCTTGCCCGGGTCAATCCGCGCCAGGGGCGTTTCGGCAAGCTGATACCGGCGGTGCTGATTTACATGTTCTACATGGGTTTGCTGCTGGTGATGCGCAGCGCCATCAGCGATGCGCCGGCGGACGAGGTGCCGCCGTACCTGTCGATGATCTGGATCCATGTGCTGGCCGTGCTGCTGGTGCTGGGGCTGTATCTGGTGCCGGCCTGGTGGGCGCGCCGCCGCTATACGCGGGGGATGTCTGCATGAGGTTGCTGAACGGGTATCTCTGGCGAGCCGTGCTGATTGCGTCGCTGGGGGTGATCGGCGTGCTGGTGGCGCTGGACTGTCTGTTCAGCTTCATCGCCGAGCTGGAAGGGCTGCGTGGCAATTATCAGGCCGCGCAGGCGCTGCAATTTGTGTTCACAACCATTCCCCGGCGGTTTTCCGATTTCCTGCCGATGGCGATTTTGCTCGGTACACTGATCGGGCTCGGGGTGCTGGCAAACAGCGGTGAGCTGACGGTGATCCGGGCGGCCGGTGTGTCGGTGGGGCGGGTGAGCTGGATGGTGTTGCGTCCCGCGCTGGTGCTGTTGCTGGTGGGCATGTCGGTAGGCGAATTCGTGTCCCCGTATACGGAACAGATTGCTCAGAGTAATCGCGCCATTGCCGAAGGCGGTGGCGAGGCGCTGAGTTCACGCTACGGATACTGGCACCGGGAAGGCGACGAGTTCATTCACATCAACGCCGTGCAGCCCAACGGTGTGCTCTATGGGGTGACGCGCTATCGGTTCCGTGCTGACCGCACGCTGGAAGAGGCGCAATTCATTCAGCGTGCCATCTATCAGGGCGGGCACTGGTTCATGGAGGGCGTGCGCGGCAGCCAGCTGCTGGAAGACAAAGTGGTGCCCTACACGCAGGAGAATGGCGTCTGGGAAACCAGCCTGACACCGGAGTTGCTGTCGGTGGTGGTGCTCGACCCCGAGCGGCTGGCGCTGACCAAGCTGGTGGAATATTCCCGCTACCTCAAGCAGCAGGGGCTGGAGGCATCCGAATACCAGCTCTCTTTCTGGCAGAAGGTGCTGCAACCGCTGGCCACGCTGGGCATGGTGCTGATCGCCATTTCCTTTATTTTCGGGCCGCTGCGTGAAGTGACCATGGGGCTGCGCCTGACTGCCGGCATCGTCGCCGGTTTGCTGTTCTATTATGGGCAGCAGTTCTTCGGCCACCTGAGCCTGGTGTTCAACACCTCGCCGGTGATGGCGGCGGCGGTGCCGCCGTTGCTGTGTCTGGGGCTGGGTATCTGGCTGCTCAAAAGAGTGAGGTAACGGGGACGGTAGGGTGGCGTTGAGCGCCAGCGAAACCCACCGGGTCCAGGCCCGTTTTCACTCCCGCAAAAACATCGAAACTACCCTCTACGGAGATGGGCAGCTCCGCCGGTTTTGTGCGAGCAGTGCGCTGCTTGGACGTGGTGGGTTTCGCCTTTGGCTCTATCCACCCTACCCCTTCTTCTTTTTTTCTTTCTTCGGCAGCGTCACCACGACGGTGCGGGAGAGGCGATCATGCAGGGTCTGCCGCTGCGGTGGCACCAGTGCCAGCAAATAGCCGGCGCCCAGCAGTAGCCAGGACAGCAGGCCGGCGGCGAAGCGTTTTACGGTGTCTTTCAGTGTCAGCGGGGCGCCATCGGCGCGGCGTACCTGGATGCGCCAGGTGTTCATACCGAGTGTCTGGCCGCCATGGAGCCAGAACCAGGCGTAAAACCCCCAGATTTCCAGCAATAGCAAAGGCAGCAGCACGCCCTGGGCAAACCAGGCCGGTGGCTTCACCACGCCGTTGATATCCGTGACGGGCAGGCCGGAATGGGTATACAGCGGCACGATGATACCGGTGGTGATAAAGATCAGCGCGATCAGCAGCAGGGCATCGTAACCGAGCGCGGCCAGGCGGCGGATCAGGGAAGCGGCGGGCAGCTCGGAGGTCATGGCGACGGCGAAGTCCCTTGGCTGGCGGGTGGCGCAGGGGGCGAACAGATGGTACCAGAGGCCGGACTCGAACCGGCACGGGTTTTACCCCAACGGATTTTGAATCCGTCGTGTCTACCAATTTCACCACTCTGGCACGGTGGGGCGGCAGTATAGCCAAGAATCCGGCGCTGAGCTACGCATCCTGATCGCTGGCGTGACTGCGGCGCGCCTTGTATCCTGCGCCCCCCAAAGTCGTGCCGGTAAAGTGCGATGCGAGTTGATGATTTTGATTTTGACCTGCCGGAGCCGTTGATTGCCCGGCGTCCCACCGCCGAGCGGGCCGGTTCCCGGCTGCTGGCGCTGACCCGTGACGGGCTGGCGCATCGGCAATTCCCTGATCTGACAGCGTTACTGCGCCCCGGCGACCTGCTGGTGTTCAACGATACCCGTGTGATTCCCGCGCGCCTGTTCGGCCAGAAGGACAGTGGTGGCCGCGTTGAGGTGCTGATCGAGCGCCTGACCGGCACCCACACGGCGTTGGCCCATGTGCGGGCGTCCAAGGCGCCGAAGCCGGGCACCGGCCTGCAGTTTGATGACGGTGTGAGGGCCACCATGGTGGCCCGGCAGGGTGATCTGTTCGAGCTGGTGTTCCAGGGAGAGACGCCGCTGCTGGACGTGCTGGCGCGCATTGGCCATGTGCCACTGCCTCCTTATATACACAGACCGGATGACGAGCAGGACCTGAGCCGCTATCAGACCGTCTATGCCCGGCACCCCGGTGCCGTGGCCGCGCCCACCGCCGGCCTGCATTTCGACGAACCGCTGCTGGCGGCCCTCGCGGCGCAAGGGGTGGCGCAGGCGTTCGTGACCCTGCATGTGGGCGCGGGCACCTTCCAGCCGGTGCGTGTGGACAAGGTCGAAGACCATGTGATGCACAGTGAGCGCTATCAGGTGCCGCAGAGTCTGGTGGACGACGTGGCGGCGACTCGCGCCCGGGGCGGCCGTGTGGTGGCGGTGGGCACCACCTCGCTGCGTGCGCTGGAGGCTGCTGCCGGCGGTGATGCATTGCAGGCCGGCGAAGGTGACACCGACATCTTCATTGTCCCCGGCTACCGTTTCCGCGTGGTCGATGCGCTGGTGACCAACTTCCACCTGCCGCGTTCCACGCTGCTGATGCTGATCAGCGCCTTTGCTGGCCGCGAGCGGGTGCTTGCCGCCTATGCCGAGGCGGTGGCGCAGCAATACCGCTTCTTCAGTTATGGTGATGCGATGTTTATCGAACGCGCGGAGGATGCCGCATGAGCCGCCTGTCCTTTTCCCTGCTTGGCCAGGAGGGTGCAGCGCGCCGTGGCCAGTTGGCCTTCCCGCGTGGCACCGTGCAGACGCCGGCGTTCATGCCGGTGGGCACCTACGGCACCGTCAAGGGCATGTTGCCCAGCGACCTGCTCGCCACCGGCGCCGAGATCTGCCTGGGCAACACCTTCCACCTGATGCTGCGGCCCGGGACGGACATCATCGAACAGCACGGCTCGCTGCACGGTTTCATGCAGTGGCCGAAGCCGATCCTGACGGATTCCGGCGGCTTCCAGGTATTCAGTCTCGGGGAGCTGCGCAAGATCACCGAGGAGGGCGTGACCTTCCGCTCACCCATCAACGGCGACAAGGTGTTTCTCTCGCCGGAGCGCGCCATGCAGGTGCAGCGCAGCCTGGGCAGCGACATCTGCATGATCTTCGACGAGTGCACCCCGTTCCCGGCCACCGAGCAGCAGGCGCGGCAGTCGATGGAGCTGTCGTTGCGCTGGGCACAGCGCAGCAAGGCCGCGCACGAGGGCAACGATGCTGCCTGCTTCGGCATCATTCAGGGGGGGATGTATCCGGGCTTGCGGCAGGCCTCGCTGGCCGGGCTGGCTGACATCGGCTTTGACGGCTACGCCATCGGTGGCCTGTCGGTGGGCGAGCCGCAGGAAGAGATGCTGCGCATTCTCGGCGAGATCACGCCGCGCATGCCGCAGGACCGGCCCCGTTACCTGATGGGCGTGGGCCGTCCGGAGGATATCGTCGAGGCAGTCCGTCGCGGTGTGGACATGTTCGACTGTGTCATGCCCACGCGCAACGCCCGCAATGGCCATCTGTTCACCCGCGAGGGCGTGATCAAGATCCGCAATGCACGCCACCGGGAAGATACCGCTCCACTGGATGAAACCTGCGACTGTTATACCTGTCGTCACTTCAGCCGCAGCTACCTGCACCACCTGGATCGCTGCGGTGAAATGCTCGGTGCACAACTGGGGACCATCCACAATCTGCGCTACTACCAGAACCTGATGGCCGGATTGCGAGGGGCTATTGAAGCGGGTACATTGTCCGCCTTTATCGATGATTTCTACAGGGCACGGGGCCTGCCGGTCCCCGTGCTGACGGCTGTCTGAACGGAGCAAACCATGAAACAGAGCCAGAAAATGAATGTTGTCAGTGCCCTGGCGGCGCGCCTGCCGCTGGTGCTTGCCGGCCTGCTGCTTGCTGGCCCCGCTGCGGCGCAAGCGGCCCCCGGCGGTGGCGGTTTCGAGCTGATCTTCATTGTCGTGATGATGGTGGTGTTCTACTTCTTCCTGATCCGTCCGCAAACCAAGCGCGCCAAAGAGCACCGCGAACTGGTGGCGGCGCTGGCCAAGGGCGATGAAGTGGTCACCGCGGGCGGCATGCTCGGCAAGGTCAACAAAGTGACCGATGACTACGTGGTGATCGAGATTGCCAACAACCTGGAAATCAAGATGCAGAAGCAGTCGATCCAGGCCACGCTGCCGAAAGGCACCATCAAGTCCATCTGATCCGCCGGAGATTCACATGAACCGCTACCCGCGCGGGAAGTTCATCCTGCTGTTGGTTGTGCTGGTCGTTTGCGGCCTGTATGCCCTGCCCAACCTGTATCCGGATGCGCCCGCGATCCAGATCACCCGTTCTGAAGCCGGCGTTCAGGTGTCGCAGGACGCGCTCTCGCGGCTGAATGCTGCGCTGGATGAGGCGGGTATCGGTTATGGCGCCGGGGAAGTCGTGGGCGACTCCTGGCTGCTGCGTCTGAACGACAGCGAGGCGCAATTGCGCGCCCGCGACCTGGCCGAACGCACCCTCGGCCGGGATTATGTCGTGGCATTGAACCTGGCACCGACCACGCCGCCCTGGCTGCGTGCCATCGGCGCCAGCCCCGTTGGCCTGGGGCTGGACCTGCGTGGTGGTGTGCACTTCCTGTTGCAGGTGGACATGGACACCGCCATCGACCAGCGCCTGGACGCCTGGGCGGCGGAGTTGCGTGTGCTGCTGCGTGATCAGGGTATCCGCTATCGCGAAGTGACTTACGAAGGGCACGAGGTGATTGCCCGGTTTGATAACGCCGAAGATGTGGACGCGGCCCAGCGTGCAGTGGGCACACAGTTCGTGGAATTCAGCCAGCGGCGCGAATACGAGCAGAACCAGCTGCGTTTCACCCTGACTGAAGCGGCGCTGCGGGAAATTCAGGATTACGCCATCGACCAGAACCGCACGGCGCTGAACAACCGCGTCAATGAACTGGGCGTGGCGTCACCGGTGGTGCAGCGTGAAGGCGCTGACCGTATCGTGGTGCAATTACCGGGCGTGCAGGATGCCAGCCAGGCGCGCCGGATTCTCGGGCGCACCGCCACGCTGGAATTCCGGCTGGTGGCCGACGACGTGGACCCGGCCCGCGCCAGTTCCGGCATCGCCCCGCCGGGCACAGAGATTTTTCCCTTCAAGGGCGACACCCGTAACCCGGTCATCCTGCGTCGGCAGAACATCGTCACGGGTGATCAGGTGACCAACGCGCAGATGGGCTTTGACCAGAACGGCCAGCCGGAAGTGAATATTTCGCTGGACGCCGCAGGCGCCCGCAACATGCAGCGTGTCACCTCGCGCAACGTCAACAAGCCGATGGCGGTGCTGTTCATCGAGACCCGTACCGATATCGAAACGGTCGTCAATGAAGACGGCGAGCGGGAACAGAAAGCCAACACCTACCGCGAAGCCTACGTGATCAACGTCGCCAACATCCGTGACACGCTCGGCAGCCGCTTCCGCATCACCGGCCTGGACAGCCCGGCGGGTGCCGCGGAGCTGGCACTGCTGCTGCGCGCCGGTGGCCTGGCTGCGCCGATGTACATTGCCGAGGAGCGGACCATCGGGCCGAGCCTGGGGGCGGACAACATCGAAGCCGGGATGAAATCCATGCTGCTGGGCCTGGCGCTGGTGCTGGTCTTCATGCTAGTGCGCTACAAGGTATTCGGTGTGTTTGCCAACATCGCCCTGCTGGGTAACCTGGTGGTGATTATCGGCATCATGTCGATGATCCCGGGGGTGACCCTGACGCTGCCGGGCATCGCCGGTATCGTGCTGACCGTGGGCATGGCGGTGGACGCCAACGTGCTGATCTATGAACGCATTCGCCAGGAACTGGCCGATGGCCGGCCGCCGTTGCAGGCCATCGACGCCGGTTATGAGCGTGCATTCCAGACCATTCTGGACGCCAACATCACCACGCTGATCGTGGCCGTGATCCTGTTTGCTGCCGGCACCGGCACGGTGCAGGGCTTCGCCGTCACACTGTTTATCGGCATCCTGTCTTCCATGTTCACGGCCATCATCGGCACTCGTGCGCTGGCGGATATTTTCTATGGTGCGCGTCAGCGTGCGCCGACACGGCTGAGTATCTGAGGTGACGACCATGACGACGACGCCGGAAAAAACCGTGAACTTCATGAAGCTCGTCCTGCCGATGGGCATTCTCTCCATCGCGCTGGTGCTGGCATCCGTGCTGCTGCTGGCGACCCGTGGCCTGAACCTGGGCCTGGATTTCACCGGCGGTACGGTGGTGGAGGTGGCGGCACCACAGGATATCGTTCTGAATGACCTGCGCGATGCGCTGGCCGAAGGCGGCTATGCCGATGCCATCGTGCAGCACTTCGGGTCTTCCCGCGATGTGGTGGTGCGCGTGCCACCGCACGAAACCGACAATGGTGATGAAGTCGGGCTGGCGGTGTTTGAGATGGTCTCCTCGGCGATGCCGTCACTGGAGCTGCGCCGGGTGGAATTCGTCGGCCCGCAGGTGGGTGATGAATTGCGTGACCAGTCGGGCCTGGCGGTGCTGTTTGCCATGGGTGCGATGCTGCTCTACATCTGGTTCCGCTTCACCAACAAATTCGGTGTGGCGGCATTGCTGGCGCTGGTGCACGACGTGATCATCGTGCTGGGTGCCTTTGCGCTGTTCCGCTGGCAGTTCGACCTGACGGTGCTGGCGGCGGTGCTGGCGGTGGTGGGCTACTCCATCAACGACACCATCGTGATCGCCGACCATATCCGGGAAGATTTCCGGACCTCACGCCAGAGCGACACCCGCGCCATCATCAACCACTCGATTACGCGGACCCTGAGCCGGACCATGATTACCTCGGCGACCACCATGCTGGTGCTGATTGCACTGTATGTGTTCGGGGGGGAAATGATCAGCGGTTTTGCCATGACGCTGATTATCGGTGTGCTGGTGGGTACCTATTCCTCGGTCTACGTCGCCAACGGCCTGTTGTTGCTGATGAAGGTCGACAAGGAAGATTTCATCGTGCCCGAGCGCACCGAAGTGGATGAAATGCCCTGACGGAAGGTGAGCAGCGTGTGACGCGCTGCAAGCCAAAAAGCGGGTAGGGTGGGTAGAGCCAAA
>NZ_AQOR01000047.1 GCF_009846755.1 Alcanivorax sp. S71-1-4 | reverse complement strand
GCTCTACCCACCCTACCGCCCAAGCCCGGAGAACGCTGTGAAACCGAACATTCTTGTGATTGCCGGGCACGACCCGTCTGGGGGCGCCGGGATCCACGCCGACATTGAGGCGATCCACAGCCTGGGCGGCTTCGCCGCCACGCTGATTACCGGGCTGACGATCCAGAACAGCCAGAACGTGCTCGGCTTCGAACTGGTGTCCGAGTCGCTGCTGGCCCGCCAGGCTGACGCGCTGCTCGCCGACATGAGTTTCTCTGCCGTCAAGATCGGCATGACCGGCAGCCCCGGCGTGATCCGCTTTATCGCCAGCGTGCTGGACCGCCTGCCCGGCGTCCCGGTGGTACTCGACCCGGTGCTGGCCGCCGAAGCCGGCGGCAGCCTCTCCGGCGACACCGTGCCCGAGGCCATGCTGCGCGAGCTGATGCCGCGCGCGGCCCTGACCACCCCCAACCTGCCGGAGGCCCAGCGACTTGCCAACACGACGGATATCGATGCCTGCGGCCAGCGGCTACTGGAGGCCGGCTGCCCGGCGGCCCTGATCACCGGCACCCACGACGATACGCCCGAGGTCCGCAACCATCTGTTCACGGCGGACGGCCGCCAGCACTGGGCCTGGCCGCGCCTGGACGGCAGCTTCCACGGCTCCGGCTGCACCCTGGCCAGCGCCTGCGCCACCCTGATAGGCCTGGGCCAGCCGCTGCCCGAGGCGCTGGAAAACGCACAACGCTATGTCCACGCGAGCCTGCGCCGTGCCTGGCAAGCCGGCAAAGGCCAACTGATCCCCGACCGCAGACCATGACCCCGCAACGCGGCCTGTACGCCATCACCGACCCGCACCTGTTGCCGGGCGACCGGCTGCTGCCGGCCTGTGCCGAGGCGCTGGCCGGTGGTGCACGCCTGCTGCAATACCGCGACAAACCCGCCGACGCCGCCACCCGGTTGACACGGGCTCGGGCGCTGCGTGCGCTGACCCGCGATCACGGCGCACTGCTGATCATCAACGACGATCCGCAACTGGCCGCCGACTGCGGCGCCGATGGTGTGCATATCGGCCAGGGTGATGGCGGCATCGCTCGCGCCCGTGCCCTGCTGGGCGCCGATGCCATTGTCGGGGTCACCTGCCACGCCAGCCTTGATATGGCCCGTCAGGCCCAGGCGGACGGAGCCGACTACGTAGCCTTTGGCCGCTTTTTCCCTTCCCGTACCAAGCCACAGGCGCCGCCGGCGGACCTTGCCGTGCTGCGCGCCGCCCGCGCAGCACTGACCCTGCCGCGGGTGGCGATCGGCGGCGTGAACGCGGATAATGCGCCGGCATTGATTGATGCCGGCGCCGATATTCTGGCGGTCATCCACGCGCTGTTCGGCACCACCGATATACGTGCTGCAGCGCGCCAGCTCGCCGAGCTGTTCTGACTGCCCGCTCTGTTTTCTCAACCATTCCAGACCCGCGCGACGCCGGCCTGCCAGCAAGAGGTTACCCATGCCCCGCAGACATTCCGAAGACCTGTTCCGCGACGCCCGTCAGTACATTCCCGGTGGCGTGAATTCCCCGGTACGCGCCTTCAACGGCGTTGGCGGCACCCCGGTGTTCTTCCACCGTGCCGAAGGCGCCTACCTGTTTGATGAAGACGACAACCGCTACATCGATTACATCGGCTCCTGGGGCCCGATGATCCTGGGCCACGGTGATCCGGAAGTGCTGGCGAAGGTCCACGCTGCCATCGACGCAGGCATGAGCTTCGGCGCCCCGACCGCCATCGAAGTGGCGATGGCACAGAAAGTCTGCGAGCTGGTGCCGTCCATTGAACAGGTGCGCATGGTCAGTTCCGGCACCGAGGCCACCATGAGCGCCATCCGCCTGGCGCGCGGCTTCACCGGCCGCGACCTGATCGTGAAATTCGAGGGCTGCTACCACGGCCATGTCGACAGCCTGCTGGTCAAGGCCGGCTCCGGTGCCCTGACGCTGGGTGTGCCCAGTTCACCGGGCGTGCCGAAGGCCGTCACCGAACACACCCTGACACTGGATTACAACGATCTGTCCAGTGTGGAAGCCTGCTTTCAGGAACACGGCGAGCGCATTGCCTGCGTGATCGTCGAGCCGGTGGCCGGCAACATGAACTGCGTGCCGCCGGTGAACGGCTTCCTGGAAGGGTTGCGGAAATTCTGCGATGACTACGGCAGCCTGCTGATATTCGATGAAGTGATGACCGGCTTCCGGGTGGCACTGGGCGGCGCCCAGGCGCTGTATGGCGTCAAGCCGGACATGACCACCCTTGGTAAAATCATCGGCGGCGGCATGCCGGTGGGCGCCTTCGGCGGCCGCCGCGATGTCATGCAGCATCTGGCACCGGCCGGGCCGGTGTACCAGGCCGGCACACTGTCCGGTAATCCGGTGGCCATGGCCGCCGGCCTCGCCACCCTGGAGAAGATCAGCCAGCCGGATTTCCATGCCACGCTGGAAGCCCGTGCCGCACGCCTGATGGACGGTCTGTCCACCCTGGCCCGCGAACAGGGCGTGGCGATGACC
Organism: Alcanivorax sp. S71-1-4; assembly: GCF_009846755.1. Lineage (GTDB taxonomy): Bacteria > Pseudomonadota > Gammaproteobacteria > Pseudomonadales > Alcanivoracaceae > Isoalcanivorax. Next base: position 17,548 of record NZ_AQOR01000047.1, on the reverse strand, counting down.
ACCAATCAGGTGGGTGCGATGTTCGGGTTCTTCTTTACCGACCAGACGCGCATTACGCGTTTTGATGAAGTGATGCGGTGTGATCAGGAGCAGTTCAGGCGCTTCTTCCACGGCATGCTGGAGCGTGGCGTCTATCTGGCGCCATCCGCCTTTGAAGCCGGTTTCATTTCCAGTGCGCACAGCGAGGCGGATATCGACTTTACGCTGGCGCAGGCGCGCGAGGTGCTGGCCACCGGCTGAATCAGACGAGGGTGCTCTCTTCGGGCAGCATCGCCTCCGCCTCGATTTCAATCAGCCACTCGGGCAGTGACAGGCCGGAGACGATGATCCAGGACGATGGCGGCGGCGCCACCGGAAACCGCTGCCGTAGCGCTTCTGCGATGACGTCCTGGTCGTGCCGGGCCGCCTTCGTGATGTAAAGACGCAACATCACCACATGCCCCAGATCAGCATCCATGGCCGCCAGCACCCGCTCAATGTTGTCCAGTGATGCGGCCGTCTGCTCGGCCAGCCCGCCAGAGACCGTGCGCTCCTGTGCGTCCACACCGACCTGCCCGGACAGCAACGCCCTTACGCCCCCGCGCACGACCATGGCCTGGCTGAAACCGTATTGCAGCGAGTTGAATACTGTCCCGGGGTTGATCGCCTTCTTGTTCAAGATCGCGCTCCTGTCAGAGTCGTGCCTCAAAGCAGCCGCTCCCGCAGCCGCCGTTCATTCCAGCCCTTGATCACCTCTTCCCCGCCGAGCACGAACGTCGGCACACCCGACGCGCCAAGCTGCTGCCATTCATTGCGATACGGGCTGCGGCCTTCGACATTGCGTTCGGTGTAGGGAATGTTGTGTTCGGCAAAAAATTTGCGAGCGCGGGCACAGTAGCCGCAACTGCGGGTGGCGTACATCACCACCGCGGGGCGTTCACGCGGCGCACCGGGTAGCGCACCGCGAATAATGCCAGCCTCGACCAGCTGCGTCTTGCCGGCGCTGTACAGCGTCGGGCCGTATTGCCAGGCGGCCAGCACGGCAATCACCAGCATGAGCAGTCGCATTCCTGTTCCCCCAATGGATGGATATTCCCAGACGGCTTTCTCAATCCCGATTCAGCCATATGGCCTGGCAAAACAAGTTTCTTCAATCACCGGTGCAGCCATGTGGCATCCGGATACTTTCATGTGTTGAACGGCTTGTCATAGCGACAACGACAAACGCTGTGCACGTTTCGTGCTGCAACACTCCTGTTGAGAGCCCGGCGAGCGGCTGTCGCAAGGACGCCGCATACGTGCCTATCGGCTGCTGACCGCCTCGCCACGAAGCCGGTCCGCCTCGGCGCGTGCCGCCGCGCTGCCCTCGGCGTTGCCCTGCCGCTGCCGCGCCGTGGCCAGCAACTCCCACAGCCCCGCGCGCCATTCAGGGTTGTCCGGTGCTTCGCGCAGGGCGCGCAGGGCCAGCCCTTCGGCGTCGCGCGGTTTGTCTTCGGCCAGACGCAGGTCGGCCAGTTCGCGGTACAACACTGTCGCTTCGCCAGCCCCCGCCATGCTGAGGGCCCGCTCCAGATAACGCCCCGCTGCGCCAGTGTCACCGCGGCTACGTGCGTTGCGGGCCGAGGCCAGCAGGCTGTGTGCGGGCGAGCTGTCGGGGATCGCCACCGGGGCGTCGTCTTTTTGCGGGGCCAGCGGCGTGACGGTACAGGCGCCCAGCGCCAGCAGGCCGGCTACGATAATCAGTCGAAGATGCGACGAAACCATCCCTTGATACCTCCCTGTGAACTGTCTTCGCCGCAGTCGCTGGCGGCCTCGGGAATCGAAGCCGTGAGCATCGGATAGCGCAGGGCCCCTTCGCAACCCTCGGCACTGCGACGTTGCCCGTCGGCGTCCATCCAGACCCATTCCACGCCCGGCGGCACATCCTCGCGCAGACTGCGCTGCGGCAAGGCAGCCATCAGCGCGCCCCACACCGGCAGCGCGGCGCTGCTGCCTGCCACACCGGCCGGCTGGTTATCATCACGGCCGATCCAGACCACTGCCAGGTGATTGCCGCTGAAGCCGGCAAACCAGGCATCGCGATAACCGTCGCTGGTGCCGGTCTTGCCGGCCACCACGATATCCGGCGGCAGTACGCCAAGCATGCTCTGGCCCGTACCGGCCCGCATTACCTGGATCATGGCCCACTGGGTCAGGAACGCCGGCCCCTGGTCGATCACCGGGTCAGCGGACACCGGATAGCGCGCCAGCGGTTCGCCGGTCAGGTCGAGCACATCGGTGATGCTGCGCAGTGGCGTACGGAACCCGCCCGTCGCCAGCGGCTGGTACATCACCGCCACTTCAAACGGCGACAAAGGATGGCTGCCGAGAATGATGCTCGGGTAGGCCGGAATATTACCCTGCACGCCAAGGCGCTTGAGGGTCAGGATCAACGGTTGCAGCCCCACGTCCATGCCCAGTTTCGCCATCGCCTGATTACGCGACTGCGCCAGGGCCTGTACCAGTGGAATGGGCCCGCGGGATTGTTTGTCAAAGTTCTGCGGCGACCAGACGTCGCCATGGGCGAGTGGCACCTGAATCGGTTCGTCCTCCACCAGCGTCGCCAGCGAGTAGCGTTTTGGCTGTTCCAGCGCGGTCAGCAGCACCGCCGGCTTGGCCAGCGAGCCGATCGGCCGCACTGCATCCAGCGCACGGTTGAAGCCGGTGCTGCGCGGCACACGGTCGCCCACCACCGCCAGCACGTCGCCCTGGTCCGGCGCCGTCACCACCACGGCGCCGTTCAGCAGGTTGCCGGCCTTGGGGTCGCGCTGTTCCAGCACCCTGGCCAGCGCATCCTCGGCAGCAAGCTGGGCCAGTACGTCGAGCGTGGAATGGATGTGCAGGCCCTCGCTGGAGAGCACGGCCGGCGGGTAATCGCGCGCCAGTTGCCGGCGCACCAGATCGACGAAGGCCGGGAACGCGTACAGCGCCGCGCCACCACGGGGCACCACTTCCAGCGGGCGGGCCACGTAAGTCTGGTATTCGCTGTCGCTCAGCAGGCCCTGCTCATGGGCCAGCCGCAGCACCACATTGCGCCGGTCCAGGGCCCGCTCCGGGCGGCGGCGCGGATCATACAGGCTCGGCCCCTTGAGCATGCCCACCAGCAGGGCGAAATGGTGCGGCTCCAGTTCCTGCAATGGCCGGCCGAAGTAGAACTGCGCCGCCAGCCCCATGCCATGGATGGCGCGCGAGCCATCCTGGCCGAGATAGACCTCGTTCAGATAGGTCTCCAGAATCTGCGGCTTTTCGTAGTGCATTTCCAGCAGCACGGCCATCGGCATTTCCAGCAGCTTGCGCGACAGCGTGCGGTCACGGGTAAGCCAGAAGTTCTTCACCAGTTGCTGGGTCAGCGTGCTGCCCCCCTGGGTGAAGCTGCCGGAACGGAAGTTGGCCAGCATGGCGCGGGCCAGGCCCCGGAAGGACAGGCCGTGATGGTCGTAGAACTGCCGGTCCTCGGTGGCCAGCAGCATGTCGTGCAGCATCGGCGGCGTGTCCGCCAGCCGCACCAGGATGCGGTCCTCGCTGTGCCCGGGATGGATGCTGCCGATCTGCATCGGTTCCAGGCGCGCCACCGGCAGCCGGCCACCCTCCCCGCCGGTGAGGGCACTGACCCGGCCATTCGCCAACCGCAGCCGGATCTGCCGCGCCGGCTCACCCCCGTCGCTGTCGCGGAAACTGCGGGTGTGGATCAGGTAGGTGCCACCACTGCGGGAATAGGAACCCGGCGTCGGCGCGCCGGATTGCTCACGGTAGCGCAGCAGGGACAGCAGCTGGTCGACATGACGCTGACTGAGCACCCGTCCGGTATACAGTTCCACCGGGCGCGCATACACCCGCGCCGGCAGTTGCCACTGGTGGCTGTCGAAGCGGCTGCGCACCCGGGCATCGAGCCAGGCGAGGCCCGCCAGCAGCACGACCAGCGCCACCACGACCAGTTTCAGGATCAGGCTTTTGGAGATGAACGAACGGCGGGCTTTTTTTGGCATGCGCGGAGTATAGATGAATTCAGTGGGCGGTTTGGCAACAGACATCACCAACCGCATAATGGTTCGCTTTCGGCTTGGAGCAGTACCAGATGACACGGCAATACGACGTTTACGCCATCGGCAACGCGCTGGTGGACACCGAGATCGAAGTCAGCGATGCCTTTCTCTCGCAGATGGAGATCGGCAAGGGCATGATGTCGCTGGTGGACCGGGAGCGTCAGGTCGCACTGATCCAGGCCCTGCGCGGCGAAGCCGAGCCCCACAAACAGACCTGCGGCGGTTCCGCCGCCAACACCACCATCGCCGCGCGCTACTTCGGCAGCACCTGCTACTACACCTGCAAAGTGGCCGATGACGACACGGGGGCCCTGTTCGTGCGCGACCTGCTCGCAGCCGGCGTCGACACCAACATGAATGGCGCGCGCGATGCCGGCATGAGCGGCACCTGCCTGGTGATGATCACCCCCGACGCCGAGCGCACCATGAACACCTTTCTCGGTATCTCGGAAACCGTCGGCGAAGCTGAAATCGACGAGGCCGCGCTGCGCGCCTCCCGCTACGTCTACATCGAAGGCTATCTGGTCACTTCCCCCAGCGCCCGCGCCGCCAGCATCCGCCTGCGCGAAATGGCCCGCCAGCATGGCATCCAGGTGGCGATGACCTTCTCTGACCCGGCCATGGTGCGCTTTTTCCGCGACGGCCTGCTGGAGATGATCGGCGACGGTGTCGACCTGCTGTTCTGCAACGAAGATGAAGCGATGGAATTCACCGGCACCACCAGCCCCGAAGCCGCCCTGGCCGCCCTGAAACCGTACGCCAGGCAGGTCGCCATGACCCGTGGCGCCGAGGGTGCCGTGGCGTTCGACGGCACTGACACCCACTGGATCGAGGGTGTGCGGGTCCAGGCGGTGGACACCAACGGCGCCGGCGACATGTTCGCGGGCGCGTTCCTGTACGGCATCACCCACGACCTGGACTTCCCCACCGCAGGCCGGCTGGCCTGCGCCGCCGCGGCCCGGGTGGTCAGCGACTTCGGCCCGCGCCTGGCCCCCGCCGAGCACGCCGAAGTGCGCCTGGACGTGCTGGGGTATTGAGCATGAGCGAGCAACAGCGCCTGTGCCCGCTGGCGGATATTCCCGAAGGGGAAGCATGCGGGTTCGAGTTCGGTCGCAAGTCAGTGGTCGCCGTGGTCCGTGACGGACAGTTGCACACCTACCTGAACTGGTGCCCCCACCTGGGCATTGATCTGAACTTCATGCCGGACGAATTCCTCGACATGGATCGCCAGTTCCTGATGTGTGCCAATCACGGCGCCCTGTTCGAGATCGAGACCGGCGAGTGCCTGTCCGGCCCCTGCCAGGGAGAATCCCTCGTGCCGGTGCCGCACGACATCCGCGACGGCGACATCTGGGTCACCCTGGTCGAACCGCCGCTCTGACCGCCCTCAAGAACAGCCCCGGCCTGCCGATACAGGTAATACCGATCAGGCATCGCCGAGGGCTGCCATGGACCAGACAATTCATACCCCCGCCGCGCTGGGCGCCCGCATCCGGCAGGCACGCAAGGCCCTGCGGCTGACCCAGACCGAGCTGGCGGAGATCGCCGGCACGGGCCAGCGCTTCATCTCCGAACTGGAACGCGGCAAGACCAGCGCCCGGCTGGGGCTGGCAATGCATGTACTGCAGTTGCTCGGCATCGACCTGCAGGCCAGGCGGCGGGGCAGCCGGGCGTGAGTGACATGCTGCAGGTGCGGCACGGTGCGCACATTGTCGGCACCCTGTACGACGACGGAGGGCGCTTCAGTTTCTGCTACGACGACACCTGGCGCGCCGGGGGCTGGCCGATTTCCTGTGCGCTGCCGCTGGACACCGCCGGCGGTGAAGGCCATGCCTTTTTTGCGCAATTATCAACAACGCCTGGTGCCGCAGTCACTCATCTCGCCGCCCAGGGGCACGATCTTTTTGGCGCGCTCGCCTGCCACACCACCGCGCCCGCCGAACACCCGCTGACCTGCAATACGCTGACCGGCACCCACTCAGTGCGCCTGACGGAACACCCGCACCGGTTTCTCACCGGCGGCGACACACCGGCCACACACTGGCTGACCCACGCACACGGCGACCAGCCGGTTCGCGCCGCCTACGCACACGACCTGGCGCGCCATCTGGGCCTGCCGGTGACCGATTCGCGACTGCAGCGCACGGACACCGGCTGGGCTCTGCTGAGCCGCCGCACGGACTGTGACGAGAACGGCGCGCGCCTGCACGCCGAAACGCTGCGGCAGGCGCTGGGGCTGTCACCGCCGCGGCCCGACACCACACTGGGCAGCGTCGCCCGCCTGCTGCGCCACCATACCCTGCAACCGGTCACCGACCTGTGCGCGCTGGTGCAGTGGCAGGTCTTCAACGCACTGATCGGCAACGATCACAATGCGCTGCACCATCTCGCCCTGCGCCGTGCCGGCGACGGCTGGCGGCTGGCGCCGTTTGCCCACTTCACCGCCACGCCGGGCACCACACACCTGCCGCTGCCCGTGGGCAGCAACCATGACCCGCACCAGCTCGGCGGCGCCGACTGGCAGGCACTGGCCCACGACACCGGCGTGAACAGAAAACTGATACGCCGCCTGCTGCGCGAACAGGCCGCGCAGTTGCTCGACCAGCTCGACAGCTGGCACCTGGCATTCAACCAGCAGCATGACACTGCCGCCGAGACACAGCCGGTGCGCGACCTGCTGCGCCGACAATACCGCAAGGCATTGCGCGACTGGCTGCGATAGTTCCCGCAGCCCATCCAGACTCTTGATCCATATCAACAGGCTTTTTCCCCACGCTGCTACCTTGCAATCGCCTCATTCTGCAAGGACTCCCGCATGCCCGCTTCCAACGCGCCCCCGGCCTACAATTACCGAGCGATTCGCCAGTTCACCCTCATGACGGTGGTCTGGGGCATCGTCGGTATGCTGGTCGGTGTCTGGATTGCTGCCCAGCTTGCCTGGCCGGCCCTGAACTTTGACATTCCCTGGCTGAGCTTCGGCCGCCTGCGCCCACTGCACACCAACGCCGTGATTTTCGCCTTCGGCGGCTGCGCACTGATCGGTACGTCCTTCTATGTGGTCCAGCGCACCTGCCACACCACGCTGGCGTTTCCGCGCCTGGCAGGCTTCGTGTTCTGGGGTTACCAGCTGGTGATCGTGCTGGCGGCCATCACGCTGCCGCTGGGGTTCACCAGTGCCAAGGAATACGCAGAGCTGGAATGGCCGATCGACATTTTGCTGGCGGTCGTCTGGGTGGCCTACGCGGTGGTGTATTTCGGCACCATCGCCCGGCGCAAGACCAGCCATATCTACGTCGCCAACTGGTTCTACGGCGCCTTTATCATCGCAGTGGCACTGCTGCATATCGTCAACAGCGCGGCGATTCCGGTGTCGCTGACCAAGTCCTACTCGCTGTACTCGGGCGCCATCGATGCCATGGTGCAGTGGTGGTACGGCCATAACGCGGTAGGCTTTTTCCTCACCGCCGGCTTCCTCGGCATGATGTATTACTACGTGCCGATCCAGGCGCAGCGGCCGATTTATTCCTACCGCCTGTCCATTGTGCATTTCTGGGCACTGATCGGCGTTTACATGTGGGCCGGACCGCATCACCTGCACTACTCCTCACTGCCGGACTGGGTCCAGTCGGTGGGCATGGTCTTTTCCATCGTGCTGCTGGCTCCGAGCTGGGGCGGCATGATCAACGGCGTCATGACCCTCTCCGGTGCCTGGGACAAGTTGCGCACCGATCCGATCATTCGTTTTCTCATCGTTGCCCTGTCGTTCTACGGCATGAGCACCTTTGAAGGGCCGATGATGTCGATCAAGACCGTGAACGCGCTGAGTCACAACACAGACTGGACCATCGGCCACGTACACTCCGGCGCCCTCGGCTGGGTGGCGATGATTTCCATGGGTGCGCTGTACGTCATGGTGCCGCGTGTCTTCAACCGCAAGCAGATGTATTCAATCCGCTGGATCAACCTGCACTTCTGGCTGTCGACCATCGGCACCGTGCTCTACATCGCCGCCATGTGGGTGTCCGGCATCATGCAGGGGCTGATGTGGCGGGCGGTCAACAACGACGGCACGCTCACCTACAACTTCATTCAGGAACTGGCCGAACGGCAGCCGTTTTATCTGGTGCGGCTGCTGGGCGGCGTGCTGTTCTTTGTCGGCATGCTGCTGATGGCGCTGAACGTGTATCGCACCCTGCGCGAGCACCGCACCGACACCGGTGCCTACAACCTGACCGCCGGGGAGTGACGCCATGTCGAGCAAACATGCAGTGATCGAAAAAAACATCGGCCTGATGATCGTGCTGATCCTGGTGGTGGTGAGCTTCGGCGGGCTGGCGGAAATCGTGCCGCTGTTCTGGCAGAAGAGCACCACGGAACCACTTGCCACGTTGCGGCCCTATAACGCGCTGGAAATGGCCGGCCGCGACATCTATATCCGCGAAGGGTGCCATGTATGCCATACACAAATGGTGCGTCCTCTGCGTGCGGAAACCGAGCGCTATGGTGCTTACAGTGTCGCCAGCGAAGATGTCTGGGAGCACCCGTTCCTGTGGGGTTCCAAGCGCACCGGGCCGGACCTGGCCCGTGTTGGCCTGCGCCCGATCACCGAACAATGGCATCGCGAACATCTGCGCGACCCGCGTCATGTGGTGCCGGAATCGAACATGCCCGCCTATCCCTGGCTGCAACGCAACCGCGTCGACTGGCGCACCATGCCGGCCACGCTGCGCACCTTCAAGGATATCTTCGGCGTGCCCTATTCCGACGAAGACCTCAACGAGCAGCTTGCGAAAATCGACGGCGAATGGGCCAGCGCCACGGAGGAAGACGCACTGGTCGCGTATCTGATGTCGCTCGGTCGTGAGCGTACCGAACAGCGCGAGGAGCCTGCCCGATGAGTTACCACGCCGTACTGACACTGGTGTTCTTTGGCGCTTTTCTGATCATGGCCTGCTGGGTCTACCGCCCGGGCCGGAAACAGCATTACCAGTCACTGGCACAACAGGCCGTGGACGACGACGCGGCACGGGGAGCACAACGATGAGCACATTCTGGAGCTGGTATGTCATCGCCATCGTCGTCTTCAACCTGGTCGGCTGCGCGATCCTGCTGCTGGCGAACTCACGGCTGAGTGCGGAAGAAGCCCGCCGCGATACCACCGGCCATGTTTTCGACGGTATCGAAGAACGCAACCAGCCACTGCCACGCTGGTGGCTGTTCCTGTTCGTCGGCACGCTGCTGTTTTCTGCGGCCTACCTGGTGCTGTACCCGGGCCTCGGCAATTTTGCCGGCACCTTGAGCTGGACCAGTGAAGGCCAGTGGCAGCAGGAAGTGGACCTTGCCACCCGCGAAAGCGAGCCCCTGTTCCGCGAATACGCGAAAGTCCCGATGGAAGAACTGATCCAATATCCGGAGGCGCTGGCCGTCGGTGGCCGTCTGTTCGCCAACCACTGCGCCATCTGCCATGGCTCCGATGCACGGGGCGCGCGAGGTTATCCGAACCTGACCGACAACGACTGGCTCTATGGCGGCAGCCCGGAAGCCATCAGGGAGAGCATCGCCGCAGGCCGGCGCGGCACCATGCCACCGATGATGGCGCTGATCGGCAACACCGACCGCGACGTGCGCGACATGGCGATCTATGTACAGAGCCTGAGTAACCCGTCCATGCGCGACAACAGCGGCTTTGCCGATTCAATCCAGCGGGCCGAACCGAAATTTGCCATGTGCGCGGCCTGCCACGGCGCCGACGCCAAGGGCAACCCGGTATTCGGCGCGCCCAACCTGACGGACCGGATCTGGCTGCACAGCCCCCGGCTGGCGGATATCGAAACACTGATTCGCGAAGGCCGCAGCAGCCACATGCCCGCGCACGAGAGCGTGCTGTCTGCGGAACAGATTCATGTCCTGACCAGCTATGTCTACAGCCTGTCACAACCGGCATCGCCGGAGGAGTAACGCATGACGCAGCGGGAGCGCATTCCCGTGCAGCAGGTGCCGGCCGCCGCCGGCACCGCCCTGTACGCCCGGCGTGAACCGATTCAGGTGCGCCATGTCACCGGCCTGTACCAGAGGCTGCGCGACCTGGGCATGGGCGGCAGCCTCGCGCTGTATTTCCTGTTGCCGTGGGCGCAGTACGACGGTCGCCAGGCAGTGCTGTTCGACCTGCCCCAGCGCCGCTTTGATATTTTCGGGCTGTCGTTCTGGCCGCAGGATTTCCTGTTCCTGGCCTGGGCCCTGATGCTGGCCGCCTTCGCGCTGTTTTTTTTCACCGTGCTCGCCGGCCGTGTCTACTGCGGTTACGTGTGCCCGCAAACCACCTGGACACGGCTGTTCTCCGCCATCGAACGCTGGAGTGAAGGCGACCGCCACCCGCGCCAGAAACTGGCCGCCGCCCCCTGGTCACCGAGCAAGCTGCTGCGGCGTGCCGCAAAGCACAGCGGCTGGCTCGCCGTGGCCGTCGCCACGGGCCTCACCTTCGTCGGTTATTTCACTCCCGTGCGCGAACTGGTGCCGGCGTTCTTCGCCGGGCACGTCGGTGGCTGGGCGCTGTTCTGGATCGGCTTCTTCACCGTTGCCACCTACGGCAACGCGGGCTTCATGCGTGAGCAGGTGTGCCTGTACATGTGCCCTTACGCACGCTTCCAGAGCGTGATGTTCGATGCCGATACGCTGATCGTTTCCTATGACACTGCGCGCGGCGAACCACGCCGCCGCGGCGCACGCAAAGACACCGGCACAACCCCCGCCGGCGACTGCATCGACTGCAACCTGTGCGTGCAGGTCTGCCCGACCGGCATCGATATCCGCGACGGCCTGCAATACGCCTGCATCACCTGCGCCGCCTGCATTGATGCATGTGATGACGTGATGCAACGTGTCAGCCGGCCCACCGGGCTGATCCGCTACACCACCGAGCACGCCCTGGCCGGTGCACGGCAGACGCTGCTGCGCCCGCGCCTGATCGGCTACGGTATCGTGCTCGCTGCGCTGTCATTGCTGTTCGTGTGGCAACTGGTTGATCGCGTGCCGTTGCAACTGGACGTGCTGCGCGACCGCCATCAACTCTATCGCGTCACCAGCGACGGTTTCGTCGAAAACAGCTATCGCCTGGAAGTGCTCAACAAGAGCCAGACCCCGCAAAGGTACCGCCTGACACTGGAAGGCCCGGACGTGCTCACCCTGATTGCCGCGCCAATCGAGTTCTCCATGGACGGCGGCACGCATCGCGCCCTGCCGGTGACCGTGCGCTACGACCCGTATCAGGACCCGCCCGCCAGCAACAGCATCTGGTTCCGCGTGCAGTCCCTGGACGACCCGACCCTGGAGGTCCGCCATGAATCCCGCTTCATTACCCCGCAATGAAGTACCGCCAGCACCCTGGTATCGCCACCCGCTGGTGTGGCTGGTGATTCTGCTGCCCGCCAGTTCCGTGGTTGCAGGCCTGTCGACCCTGGCCGTGGCACTGAAAAACGCCGACGACACCGTGGCCGACAACTGGTACCGCGAGGGCCGCACCATCAACCGCACCATGGCCGACGAACAACAGGCCCGCCGGCTTGGCCTGAGCGTGGCGCTGGATTTCAGCAGCCTGCCCCAGGCCACCCTGCGCAGCGACATTGCTCTGCCCTGGCCACAGACGCTGAGCGTCTCGCTACGCCACCCGACCGTGGCCGCCCGCGATCAGCAGGTCACATTGCACCACCAGGGCCAGGGCGAATATCTCGGCCAACAGGCCCTGACACCGGAAGCAGACATGATCGTCACCGTCACACCCGCCGACGGCTTCTGGCGCCTGCAACAGCGCGCGCGGCTGGCGGATCACCGCACGCTGATTCACAGCGCGCCGGAGCAGCCATGACCACCGCCTGCTGGCATTGCGGTGCCGACATCCTGTCCGGCGCGTCCTTTCATGCGCGCACACCGGAAGGGGAGCGCGACACCTGTTGCGCCGGCTGCACTGCTGCCGTTGAAATGATTCACCAGATGGGGCTGGAGGATTACTACCGGCTGCGTACCGAAAACGCGCCCCTGGCACGCGGTGAAGACCATGCTCGCACGCTGGCATTGTTCAGCCTGCCGGCACTGATCGCGCCACACATCGAGCCCGCCGATGACCACACCCGGCGGCTGCGCCTGCAACTCGGCGGCATCCACTGCGCAGCCTGCTGCTGGCTGATCGAAAAAGTGCTGCTGGCAATCCCCGGTGTGAAGGATGCACGCGTCAACCTCGCCACCCTGCAACTCACGCTGACCTTTGCCGCCGACACCGCAGAGGTGCCGCGCCAGGCGGCCGAGCGGCTGCTCAACCTGGGTTATCAGGTATCACTGCCCGGCGACCCGCACCACGACCGGCAGCGCGCACGCGAACACCGGCAACTGCTCGGCCGGCTGATTCTCGCCGGGGTCGGCGCCATGCAGGCCATGATGTACGCAGCGGTGCTGTACCTGGATGTCTTCGACGGCAGCGACGCGGTGTTCCAGACGCTGTTTCGCACCACCAGCCTGCTGATCGCCACGCCAGTGGTCTTTTACGCCGGCTGGCCGTTTTTCAGCGGTGCCTGGCGTGGCCTGCGCCACGGCCAGCTCACCATGGACCTGCCGGTGGCGCTGGCGCTGGCGCTGGCCTGGGGCGGCTCGGTAGTGAACATGGCACTCGGCGGCAGCCATGTGTATTTCGAGTCTGCGGCCATGTTCGTGTTTTTCCTGCTCATCAGCCGCACGCTCGAACAACGCCAGCAACACCGTATCCAGCGCGCCTGGCAGCAATTGCAGGACACACTGCCGCGCATCGTGCAGCGGCTGGACAACGGGCAGCGCGAATGGATCAGCGTGCGCGAAGTCCGGCCCGGCGATCTGCTGTGGCTGGCCCAGGGCGACACCGTGCCTGTGGACGGCGTCGTGCAGGCCGGCCAGGGCGACATCTCCGAAGCCGCGCTCACCGGTGAGGCGCGGCCCCTGACACGCCACACAGGCGACACGCTGACGGCGGGCGCCAAAGTCCTGGAAGGGCAGTTTTCCCTGCGTGCCACCGGCACCGCCGACACCAGCCTGGTAGCCCGGATTGCTGAGCAGGTGGCGCGCGCCGCCGGCGAGCGCGTGACCGTGGTGCGCGACTGGCAACGTGTCGCGCCCCTGTTCATTGCCGGCACACTGATCCTGGCGGGGGCCACGCTGCTGCTGCACTGGTCCAGCGGGCCGGCCATTGCCTTTGAGCACATGCTCGCACTGCTGGTGATCACCTGCCCGTGCGCACTGGCGCTCGCCGTACCGATGACCGTTTCCGCCACGCTGGCCGCCGGCCTGCGCGAGGGCATCCTGATCGCCTCGCCAAAACAATTGCTGGCAGTGAACACCGTGCGCGGCGTGCTGTTCGACAAGACCGGCACACTGACGCAGGGCCGCTTTCATCTGCACGAATATCGGGATGTCGCGGTCAGCGCGCCACCGGAAAGCCTCGATGAACGCCTGGCCATCGCCGCCACCCTGGAACGTCAGCACCCGCACCCGCTGGCCCGGGCCTTCGACAACCTGACGACGGACCACGCCGTGACAGCGCTGCACGTCACCCGCGACGGCGCCGAAGGCCAGCGCCAGGGCCATCACTGGCGTATCAGCGGGGACCCGGCGCACGCGCGCAGCGACAGCACCTGCCTGCTGCTGTCCCGGGACGGCGTACCGAGCCTGCGCCTGTGGCTGCGCGACACAGCACGCCCGGAAGCCGCCCGTGTGCTGACCGGTTTGCGCGCACGCGGGCTGCACCTGCGGCTGGCCAGCGGCGACGCCCAGGCCAGCGTCGACAGCCTGGCACAGCAACTGGGCCTGCCCGAGGCACGCGGCCAGCTCAGCCCGGACGACAAGGCGCGCTGGCTGCAGCAGCTCAGCCTCGACGAAGGGCCGCAGATGATGGTGGGCGACGGCATCAACGACGCACCGGCCCTGCTGCACGCGGCCGTCTCGGTAGCGCCTGCCAATGCCACCAGCCTGGCACGCCGTGCCGCCGGCCTGTACCTGCTCGGCGACACCCTGGATGAACTCGCCGCCCTGCCCGACCTGGCAGCACACAGCCGCCGGCTGATCCTGCAGAACCTCGGCTGGGCGCTGGGCTATAACCTGATCGCCGTACCACTGGCCGTGGCCGGCCTGGTCGCTCCCTGGGCCGCCGCCCTGGGCATGGCCGCGTCGTCGCTGATCGTCACCCTCAACGCCAACCGGATGAACCGATGGAAAGCATCTTCCTGCTGATTCCCGTAGGCCTGCTGTTTCTCGGCCTGGCCCTGTGGCTGCTGTTTCGCGCCCTGGCCGATGGCCAGTTCGACGACCTCGACCGCCCCGCCTGGCAAGTCGTGTTCGATGACCGCGACGAACAACGCCGCCACGAGGACCCACAGCCATGACCGCCACGCTGCTCGCCACGCTCTCCGCCACCGCCCTGCTGGCCCTCGCCGGCGGCCTGCACTGCGCTGCCATGTGCGGCGGGCTGGCCGCCACCTTCACCTTTGCCATTCCCGACACACAGCGGCGCGGCGCACGCCTGTGGTACTGGCAGGGCCTGCTCGGCATCGGCCGGGTGCTGACCTACAGCCTGCTCGGCGCCCTGGCCGGCGCTCTGGGCGCTTCCCTGCTGGCAACGCTCGGCGGCGGCAGCCACCTGCATTGGCCGGCGGTGCTGTCCGGCGCATTGATGGTCCTGCTGTCCGCGCACCTGTTGGGCCTGAGCGCGCCGATGCGGGCGCTGGAACGCGTCGGCGCCAAAGTGTGGCGGCGGCTGTCGCCCCCGACCCGCCCGCTGCTGCCGCTGGATCACCCCCTGAAGGCACTGGCGCTTGGCGCGGTGTGGGGCTTCCTGCCCTGTGGCCTGCTGTATTCCGCCCTGCTGCTGGCCGCCGCGACAGGCAGCGCCCCCGGCGGTGCCCTGGCCATGACCGTGTTCGGGCTGGTGACGCTGGCACCGGTCGCCAGTACCGGCGTGTTCGCCGGCCAGACCCGCCGCCTCAGGCAGAAACCGGTGAAACACCTCGCTGCGGCCATGAGCCTGGGCGTGGCGATGCTGTTCTTCTGGCAGGGGCTCGCTGCGCCACACACCGCCATGCCCGACCTGCCTGGCATGGAACACCACCATCACTGAAGCGCGATCAGGTATCATCGGCGCCTCGCTTTCTGCCCCGCAGGTGACACCATGGATCAGCCCGTTCGCCACCCGTTCGACGCCCTCTCGCCGGACGTGCTGCTGGATGCGGTGGAAAGCCTCGGCTACGTCACCGATGGGCGCCTGCTGGCACTGAACAGCTATGAAAACCGCGTCTGGCAGGTCGGGCTGGAAGACCAGACACCGATCATCGCCAAGTTCTACCGCCCGCAACGCTGGAGCGAGGCACAGATTCTCGAAGAACACGCGTTCAGCTTCGAACTGGTGGAACATGAAATGCCCGTGGTGGCGCCGCTGCGCAACGACGCCGGCGACAGCCTGTTCCGGCACGGCGATTTCCGTTTCGCGCTGTATCCGCGCAAGGGCGGCCACGCCCCAGAGCTGGCCAACCCTGACCATCTGCTGATCCTCGGCCGCTTTCTCGGCCGGCTGCACAACATCGGCGCCATCCGCCCGTTTGAACATCGCCCGACGCTGACCAGCCAGGAATTCGGCCACGACGCCGTGGCGTACGTGAGCGAGCATTTCGTGCCGATGGACCTGAAGACCTCGTTCGATTCCCTCGCCCGCGACCTGCTGCAGGCCGTCGACGCGGTCATTGCCAGCGTCGGGCCGGTACCGATGCTGCGTGTGCACGGTGACTGCCATGTCGGCAACGTGCTGTGGCGCGACAATGCGCCGCATTTCATCGACCTGGACGACGCCCGCATGGCTCCTGCGGTGCAGGATATCTGGATGCTGCTTTCCGGCGAACGCGACCAGCAGGCCCGGCAACTGGCGGAAATCCTCGAGGGCTACGAGGAATTCCGTGACTTCCAGAACATCGAACTGCGCCTGATCGACGCCCTGCGCACCCTGCGCATGCTGCATTTCAGCGCCTGGATTGCACGCCGCTGGGACGACCCGGCGTTCCCGAAAGCCTTCCCCTGGTTCGACAGCCCGCGCTACTGGGGCGAGCAGATCCTGACGCTGCGCAACCAGATGGCGGAGTTGAATGAGCAGCCTCTGCCTCGCTTATAGGCAGCCGCCAAGCACAGCAGTTACGCACCCCAATCTAAATCCAGCCAGGGAAAGTCCTTTTATTTCAAAGCACTGCATCTAACTCTTGCCGGCAGCGTATTGCCCCGCCCCATACCGGGTGCTAGAGTTGCTCAATATTTAGCCGCCCATCCAACAACCCTGAAGCCCTCTCATGATTCACCTATGGCAAGAAACAACCCCTGAGCGCTATATCAGCGGCCTGGTGGCACTGAATCTGCCTACGGCGGGTGATTCAGGCGACTGGCACACGCTCAATGTTCTCAGCGCGCTCCGCCAAGGCCATCTCTTGCCGTTGGCGCTGGTCGGTAACGGCCAGCCGTTCAATACGAACGATATCTTTGGCCAGTTGGGGGTTCTGGAAGCCCGCGCAGCCATCCGTTCCCTGGGAGAACCTGTTGATGAGCCGGTCTATGTGGCGTCACATGTTCGCGCTGTCGCCGACATGGTCGTATCCCTGCTGACGCTGGGTGAGCCGCTGTCATCGATTCCCATTGAGGACTGGGTTCCCGATCACGGCTACCGGGAACTCGCCACTTACTGGGCGCTTTTGCGGCCACGTCTGACCGATGCCAGGGCCGCGACGCTCGACGCCTGGCTTCACCAGCATCAGGATCAGGTCGCTTGAGCGATCCCCTTAAGGCGCTACACCTTTGCGTCATGCGTGCTATCGCGGAGTCCCTTTCAGATACCACGCTGGTACTCAAAGGCGGTACCGCACTGCTACTCGCCTACGGCCTGGACAGGTTTTCCGAAGATCTGGATTTTGATTCTCCAAAGAAGATAGCGCTGGAAAACCGTATAAAAGATGCCCTGTCAGGCATTGCAACACTGGAGCAGTTCAGTCTGCTCAAAGACACGAATACCGTCACCCGTGCAAGAATCGTCTACAAAGACCAAAGTGGCCTGACCGGCCGCCTGAAAATCGAGGTATCTCACCGGGAAAACGCGATACCGGCCGACGAAGCCACCCACCGCAGCAATATTCAGGTGGCAACGATTGGCAGGCTTATCAGGCAGAAACTGGCCGCTGCGGTTTCCGGCGACAATCCCAGAACCGCCGGCCGCGATCTTTTCGATATCCTGTTTCTGTGCAAGCACCATTCCGATTCTTTCTCCGAGGCAGACCGGAACGCGCTGAAGCAGCTTATCTGCGACCCACAGAAAACATGCGATCGCTACAAACCTGCCTTTCAGGTCGACGCACTGCTGGCAGATCAGAGCGTGGACAATATCGTTCTGGAAATCATCGACGCCGCAGAAACGGCATGGCCGGATCACTAGGGCCTGTTCACACTAA
>NZ_AQOR01000046.1 GCF_009846755.1 Alcanivorax sp. S71-1-4 | reverse complement strand
TGGCTCTACCCACCCTACTTCAATACCCTTTCACTGACAGATCCACCTCGAACTCGACCCCTTCCACCCGCGACACGGCGGTCTCGATACGCCCGTCGGCGTGCAGGTCGAACCAGCGGTAACCCGGCGCGGTATCATCCACGGCGAAATCATCGCTGCCCGGCTTGAACTGCACACAGGTCGAGGGCACCGCGAACAGCTTGACGCCGTGGCGCTCGCCGTTGAATTCCTGATGCACATGCCCCCAGATCACGGCACGTACGTTTGGATGGCGATCGATGACCTCAAAAAACCGCCCGGCACTGGCGACCACCTGGGTATCCAGCCAGGCACAGCCCATCGGCACCGGATGGTGGTGCAGGCAGATCATGACATGCTCGGTGCGCGCCCCGGCCAGGGCGCGGTCGAGGAAGGCCAGGTCGTCTTCATACAGCTCCCCCGGCACCTCGCCGGGGATGGTGGAATCCAGCAGCACGAAGGTCCAGGCGCCGAATTCGGCCACGCAGGGGCTGACCTGGGAGCGGTCCGCTTTCAGCGCGGCGAGCATCGGCGCCGGTTTGTCGTGGTTGCCTTCCAGCCAGTAGGTGGGCGTGTTGAAAACGGCCAGGGCACGCTGCAGACGCTCATAGGACGCCTGTGAAGCATCCTGGGACAGATCGCCGGTGGCCAGTATCAGATCGATACGGGGCTGCTCGGCGCGAATGAGTTCAAGCACCCGGTCCAGGCTGAATTGCGTTTCCAGCCCGAGCAACTTCCCTGATGCCTCCGCGAACAGGTGGCAGTCGGATAACTGCACCACACGCAGAGGATGATGATAGGCCAACTGGCTCAAGTCCCCGCTCCCTCCCGGCGTTTTCGTTCTGGCAATGTCACTGCTGGCTGCGTGTGCCTGTTGTTTTCCGGCGCCATGGAACCCGCGCCAGTCGCACGCTCCCCCCCGGAAGCGTCGCAGGACGACCAGTAGGCTGCGTGGTGGCAGCCCGAAACATCACTTATAAACCAAAGACCGCGCTGATTTCTAGCGAAGGGCGCACACTGCCATGAAGTGAATTGGCGCACACAGAAACTGCGTGGCCGCGCGCATTTTCATGCACCGGAAGGTTGCCCCGCCCAGGCGCTGCGGGCCACACCGCCATGCTCCACCAGATGACGCAGCCATTCGGCGAGGAAGCGGTTCCATTGCAGCTTCTCGTCACGCTGGTGCATGTCGGTGTTGGGGTAGTCGTGGCGGGCCTGTACTCGGCGGTAGGGACGGGCAGCGGTGACCTCGGCGCTGCGTGCATCGTGGTACAGGCGTACGGTCAGGGCCGGCCCCGGCAGCAGGCTGTGCAGGGTTTCCTGCTCCAGTTCCAGCATGGTGGTGTAGCGACAGCGCTCCAGCACGCGCAGCACCAGCCTCCTGGAACCCTGATGACCGTGCGGCAGCGACAGATGCACCTGATCGTCCTCGCCCAGCAGGCGCATCAGACGCATCAGCTGGCCATAGTTGGCTTCGCACTGGGTCATCATCTCGCGAAGATCGACACGATATCGCTGGCGCCGGGCAAGATCGTCCCGGTCGCCACGGTCAGCATGGGGCCTGGCCGTGTTCACACTGGTCTCCGCATGGGCAGGGGCTCCGTTCGGGTCAGCGGGCATACTGCCCCCGCAGCCGCTGATGATGCAACATCAGCCAGTGCAGCGCGACCAGGCACGGGGCGTTGTCGAGCTGGCCGGCGTCGATCAGTGCGGGGACCTCCGCCATCGGCACGGTGAGCACGCGAATGTCCTCGCCTTCATCCGGATGGCCGTGAATGCCACCGGCCTCGCTCAGGTCCGTCACCGCGAAGAACAGGCTCAGCCGTTCATTGCTGCCGCCGGGGCTGGCCAGGTAGCCCGGCAACCTGATCAGCTCGCCCAGGCGGATGCCCGCCTCTTCCTGTGCCTCGCGGCGCACCAGATCCTCCAGCGATTCATCGTCCTTGTCCCTGATGCCGGCAATCAGCTCCAGGCACCAGGGCGAATCACGAAAATCCAGCGCGCCAACGCGGAACTGCTCCACCAGCAGGATTTCATCGCGCACCGGGTCCCACGGCAAGACCGCCACCGCTTCGGTGCGCACAAACAGTTCGCGCGTCAGCTCGCGGCTCCAGCCGCCGTTGAACAACCGATGGCGCAGACGCAGGCGATCAAGACGGAAAAAACCCTCGTAAGGGCTTTTCCGTTCAATGATGTCGACGTCGTCGCGGCTGAACGACGGGCGCTGTGTCACGACTTTGCCTCATGGTAAAGCTGCGAACCCGTCTCGCGGAATTCTGCGGCTTTCTGTTGCATGCCGGCCTCGCTGTCCTGTGCTGCCAGCTCCTGCGCAGCGGCGTAATCACGCACTTCCTGGGTGATCTTCATGGAACAGAATTTCGGCCCGCACATGGAACAGAAGTGTGCCACTTTGTGCGCCTGTTTCGGCATCGTTTCATCGTGGAAGGCCCGTGCGCGATCCGGGTCCAGTGACAGGTTGAACTGGTCTTCCCAACGGAACTCGAACCGCGCCTTGGACAGCGCGTTGTCGCGCAATTGTGCGCCCGGATGCCCCTTGGCCAGGTCGGAAGCGTGCGCGGCAATCTTGTAGGCAATGATGCCTTCTTTCACGTCGTCACGGTTGGGCAGGCCCAGGTGTTCTTTCGGCGTGACGTAGCAGAGCATGGCGGTGCCGTACCAGCCAATCATGGCCGCGCCGATGGCGCTGGAAAGATGATCGTAGCCCGGCGAAATATCGGTGATCAGTGGGCCAAGCGTGTAGAAGGGTGCTTCGTCACACCATTTCAGCTGTTCTTCCATGTTCGCCTTGATCATGTGCATCGGCACATGGCCGGGGCCTTCGATCATCACCTGCACGTCATGCTTCCAGGCAATCTTGGTCAGCTCGCCCAGCGTGCGCAGTTCGCTGAACTGCGCTTCGTCGTTGGCGTCAGCAATACAGCCGGGGCGCAGGCCATCGCCGAGGCTGAAGGTCACATCATAGGCCTTCATGATCTCGCAGATGTCTTCGAAATGGGTGTAGAGAAAATTCTCTTTATGGTGCGCCAGGCACCATTTGGCCAGGATCGAGCCACCGCGGGAAACGATGCCGGTGATCCGCTTTGCGGTCATCGGCACATAGCGCAACAGCACACCCGCGTGGATGGTGAAATAGTCCACGCCCTGCTCGGCCTGCTCGATCAGCGTGTCACGGAAAATTTCCCAGGTCAGGTCCTCGGCCACGCCACCGACTTTCTCCAGTGCCTGATAGATCGGCACCGTGCCGATCGGTACCGGCGAGTTACGCAGAATCCACTCGCGGGTTTCATGAATGTTGGCGCCAGTGGACAGGTCCATCACCGTGTCACCGCCCCAGCGAGTAGCCCAGGTCAGCTTCGCCACTTCCTCTTCAATGGAGGACGTGACGGCCGAGTTGCCGATGTTGGCGTTGATCTTGGTCAGGAAATTGCGGCCAATGATCATCGGCTCGATTTCCGGGTGATTGATGTTGGCCGGGATCACCGCACGGCCACGCGCGACCTCATCCCGCACGAATTCCGGTGTGATCTCCGCCGGAATCGCGGCGCCGAACGACTGGCCGGGATGCTGCTCCACCGGCAGCCCGGCGGCACGGGCGGCGGCCAGGTTCTGGTTTTCGCGCAGCGCAATGAATTCCATTTCCGGCGTGATAATGCCGCGGCGCGCATAGTGCATCTGCGATACGTTGGCACCGGCACGGGCTTTCTGCGGTGTACGGGCGTGCGGAAAACGCAGCCCGGCAGTGACAATGTCACGCTCACGGCGGCGGCCGTATTCCGAACTCAGCCCACCCAACTGCTCCGTGTCACCCCGCTCGGCAATCCAGGCCGCGCGCAGTGGTGGCAGGCCCTGGCGGATGTCGATCTTCGCGTCTGCATCCGTGTAGGGGCCGGAGGTGTCGTACACCGCCAGCGGCGGATTCGGTTCCTGGCTGCCATCGGCCAGTAACGTCGGGTGCTGGCTGATCTCCCGCATCGGCACACGCAGGTCCGGGCGGCTGCCGGTGACGTAGATCTTGCGCGAGCCGGAAATCGGCTGGCAGGCCTCTTCGATGGCATGGGAGGGAGCGCTGAGGTAATCGTCCGGCACGGGAGTCTCCAGTAGTATTCAGCCAGGCCACCGCAGGCAGCCAGGGATCAGGATCGGAATCAGGGCGGGAATCAGCGCCGGCCTCGGCGAGCCCCGGACGCCTGAAAACGTCACTATACGTCAGCGCCACAAAGGCACTCAACCTGACGCAACCCATTGAAACACCTGTACTGCAAGGGCGTCACACCCCATACGGGTAGCACGGCTTGCACGGCCGGCCACGAAATGACCTGATGGTCCGTCATAACGCAGTAAGGGACGTGCCGAAATAATGCAAAAGACCGTGACTTACCAGTACCATTGAGCCTCCGCGAATAACGGGAACCACCATCATGCGCACCAAACGTATCACTTATGCCGCAGCAGCTCTGCTGCTGGCGGCAACTGGCGTTGCCCAGGCGGCCACCCTGGCCGATGTCCTTGAATCCGCCTGGCAAGCTGACTCCCAGTGGAGCGGCGCTCTGCGCACCTGGGAAGCCGAACAGGAGAATGTCGTACAGGGCCGTGCCGGCCTGCTGCCGAGCGTCAATGCCAGCTACAGCTGGCTGGATAACGACGTGGAGGTGACCTCCAGCCCCGGCGGTGAAACCGATTTCGAAACGCAGACGCTGACCCTCAGCCTGGTTCAGCCGCTGTTCCGGCCGGGCGCCTGGTACGCCTACAAGCAGGCCGATGCAGCCACCTCGGTGGCCGCTGCCAACTTCCAGCAGGCGCGTCAGGATTTCCTGCAGCGTGTGGCCACGCAATATTTCGGCGTGCTGCAGAGCAGGGAAAACCTGGTCTCGATTCGCGCAGAAGAACGCGCCATCGGCCGTCAGCTTGAACAGACCCGCGAGCGTTTCGACGTGGGCCTGGTGGCCATCACCGACGTGCACGAGGCCGAAGCCGCCTTCGACCTGACCAAGGTCGAGCGCATCCTTGCCGAAGCCGATTTCGATATCGCCCGCGACCGCCTGGAAGCCCTCACCGGCCGCACCTGGGAAAGCCTGGCCGCGCTGCAGGAAGAACTGCCGCTGACCGGCCCGGAACCGGCCAACCCGCAACAGTGGGTGGAACTGGCCCGGCAGCAGAACCCGACCATCCTGGCCGCGTTGTACCAGAGCGAATCCTCGCGTTATTTCGCCAGCCAGCAGGCCTGGGCACATGGTCCGACGGTGGATCTGGTGGCCCAGCATCAGCGCTACAAGAACGATGCCAGCGGGCCGACCAGCACCCTGAACCAGCCGGACACCCGCACCAACGCCTACGGCATCGAAGTGAACCTGCCGCTGTTCCAGGGCGGTGGCGTCAACAGCCGTCGCAAACAGGCCGCGCTGCAACACGAAGCCAGCCAGGACCTGTACCAGCAGACCTGGCGTGACGTGGGCCAGCAGACGCTCGGCACCTATCGCGTCGTCAGTGCCAACGCACTGCGCATCAGTGCCCGTGCCCAGGCGATTCGCTCGGCAGATTCCGCGCTGGAAGCCACCCAGGCCGGCTACGAAGTTGGCACGCGCAATATCGTCGACGTGCTCAACGCCCAGCGCACGCTGTTCGCCGCGCGCCGCGACTACGCCAATGCCCGGTATGAATACATCCTCGACAGCCTCGGCCTGAAAGCACTGGCCGGCGTGCTGACCGAAGATGACCTGGAACAGGTCAACAACTGGCTGGCGCCGGCCAATCAGGTGGACCTGGATCTGGTGTCGGCAGGCAGCGACGACGCGCTCGACGAATAACCACTGTCATCGCCACATGCCGCAACATGCAAAGGGGCGCCTAATGCGCCCCTTTGTCGTATTACGTCCAGCACTATTGTTGGTTCATCGCGGAATTGCCAAACGGGCCGCATCGCATCTTTGTGGCAGGATCGTTTGCTTCGGGTTTGGCGTCCGACGTCCGTCGTCCGACCCTGCCTTTCCCGCCAAACCCTATTTTTCCGGCCACACGTCGTCCAGCCGCGCCAGCACCCGGTTCAGCGCGCCGCCGTGCGCCGCCACCACCGCGCGGGCCGCCTCACCCTGCTGACCGCGTTTTACGCTATCGCCCAGCAATGCCGACACCGCCCCCGCCAGAGAAACCGCATCGTTCACGGTGGTCAGCGCAGCCTGTTCTTCAAGCAGCTCAGCAACACGCTCAAAATTAAACCGGTGCGGACCACTCAGCACAGGCCGCCCCCAGGCGGCGGGTTCGAGCAGGTTATGCCCTCCCAGCGGCACCAGTGAACCGCCGACAAACGCCACGTCACTGGCCCCGAACACCATCAGCAACTCACCCATGGTGTCGCCGAGATACACCTCTGTCCCGGCCTGCACCGGCTCGCCGCTGCTGCGCCGTACAAGCGCCATGCCGGCGCGCGCCACCTGTTCAGCGATATCGTTGAAGCGCTCGGGGTGGCGTGGCACCAGGATCAGCAAGGCATCCGGATGTGCTGCGCGAATCCGCTTGTGCGCCGCCAGTATCTGTTCTTCTTCTCCTGGGTGCGTGCTGGCGGCGATCCATACCGGCCGCTCACCGAGTGCGGCACGCAATACCGCTGCGGTGTCACGCAGGGCATCGTCCAGCACCAGATCGAATTTCACACTGCCGGTGACCTGCACCCGCCCGGCCGGCGCGCCGAGTTGCCGGAAGCGCTCCGCCTCGGCCTCCGTCTGCACCAGCAGACCAGCAAAGCGTTGCAGCATGGGCCTCACCAGGGCGCTGAATTTCCGGTAACCACGGAAACTGCGCACCGAAAGCCGGCCATTGACCAGCCACACCGGCACCGCCCGGTGCGCCGCCGCAGCCACCAGGTTTGGCCACAATTCGGTTTCCAGAATCAGCACCAGCGCCGGGTTGAAGGCCCGGAAAAATCGCGCCATGGCATCCGGCGTATCCCACGGGCAATAGACATGCAGCACACGGTCACCGAACAGCTTGCGTACCTGCTCCGAGCCGGTCGGCGTGGTCGTGGTCACCACCAGCGGCGTATCCGGATGGCGGCGCAGCAGTTCACGGATCATCGGCGCGGCAGCCAGGGTTTCGCCCACCGAGACGGCATGAATCCAGACCGTCTGCCCAGGCTGGCGCGGCAGCCCCAGCGCCAGCCGTTCGCGCCAGCGGCCCCGATAGGCCGGGGCACGACGGCCGCGCCACCACAGGCGGATGAACAGCGCCGGCATCAGGGCGTACCAGAGTCCACTGTAGAGCGTGCGCATGGGGTCGTTCTGTCTCCGGCGTGTCGGCAAGGCCGCTATGCTACCATAGCGCCCGCAACCCGCGGCCCGCCCACGGGCCGGTGAAACAGGACAGGACCTCTCTGCATGACCGACGCCCCGCAGCACACCACTGTTCCCGTGGACATCGCCATTTTCGGTGGCGGCATCGCCGGTCTGTGGCTGGCCAATCTGCTGACGCAACGCGGCTACTCTTGTGTACTGCTGGAACGCGACACACTGGGCGGTCAGCAGACGTTGCTCAGCCAGGGCATCCTGCACGGTGGCCTGAAGTACGCGCTGGGCGGCGCACTCTCGCACGAATCCGAAGCCATCGCCGGCATGCCGGACCGCTGGCGCGCCTCGCTGGCCGGCGAGGGTGACCTGGACCTGCGTGGCGTCAAAGTGCTTTCCGACACGCAGCATCTGTGGTCGGCCGGATCACTGGCTTCGCGCTTCACCACATTTTTCGCCAGCCGCATGCTGCGCGGCCGCATCCAGAAACTGCCATTCGATCAGTACCCGTCGGCCCTGCACGACAAAGCGTTTCGCGGCAATGTCTATCGGCTGGACGATCTCGTGCTGGATACCGAAAGCCTGGTCCGCGAACTGGCCGCGCCGATCCAGGACCGCTGCCTGCATATCGACCCGGAAAGCACCACCCTGCACTGGTGCGCCGACGGCCTGGCGCGCATCGACCTGCCCGGCCTGTCACTGACCCCGACCCACACCCTTCTCGCGGCGGGCAACGGCAACGCGGCACTGCTGGCCGAAGCAGGCGAACATGATCTGGCCACCGATATCCGCGCGCAGGCCCGGCCCCTGCAGATGGTGCTGGTGCAGCACCGCATGCCCCACCGTCTGTACGCTCACTGCATCGGCGCCAGCAACAAGCCACGCCTGACGGTGACCACTCACGAGCAACCGGACGGTGCGCTGGTCTGGTACCTGGGTGGCGACCTGGCCGAACGCGGCGTGACGATGATGGAAGACGCCCTGATCCGCGCAGCACGCACCGAACTGGCCGACCTGTTCCCCTGGCTGGACTTCAGCGACGCCGAACTGGCTACCGTGCGCATCGACCGCGCCGAGCCGCACCAGACAGCGCTGGTAAAACCGGACAACGCCTACGCCGAGGCACGCGGCCGCCTGCTGGTCACCTGGCCCACCAAACTCACACTGACACCTGACCTGGGAGACCGGGTGCTGGCACTGCTGGCCCGCGACCAGGCCACCCCGACACATCCGCAGCCAGACCTGCCCGCATCGTTACCGCGCGCCCAACCCGGCACGCCCCTCTGGTATCGTCTGTTCGGGCACGAAGCATGAGCGATTTCCTGCGCCCGCTGGGTGATACCGGCATCACTGTCTCCGCCCTCGGCCTGGGCACCGTCAAACTCGGGCGCGATCAGGGCGTGAAGTATCCGCACGGATTCACCATCCCCGACGATGCGACCACCCGCGCACTGCTGGACGAAGCACGCGACCTGGGCATCAATCTGATCGACACTGCGCCAGCCTATGGCACCAGCGAGGCACGCCTGGGGCAACTGCTCTCGCAGCGACAGGACTGGGTGATCGTGTCCAAGGTGGGCGAGGAATTCGACCATGGCCAGAGCCACTTCGACTTTTCCCCCGAGCATGTACGCGCCAGTGTGGAACGTAGCCTCACGCGATTGCGTACCGACTATATTGATGTGGTACTGGTGCACTCCGACGGCAACGACCTGGCCATCATTGAACAGGCCGGCACACTGGAAGTGCTCGATGAACTGAAAAGAAAAGGGCTGATCCGCGCCACCGGCATGTCGACCAAGACCGTCGAGGGCGGGCTGGCAACACTGGCCCGCGCGGACGTTGCCATGGTCACCTATCAACTGGGCTATGACGATGAACGGCCAGTGATTGAACACGCGGCCGCGCACAACAAGGGCATCCTGATCAAGAAAGCATTTGCCAGCGGCCACCTGTCAAACGCGATCACTGACCCGGTGCAGGCCAGTCTGGATCATATTCTCGGCACACCGGGCGTGAGCAGCATCATCGCGGGCACCATTAACCCGGCGCACTTGCGTGAAAATGTGAACAAGGCGCGTATGGCGCTGGGTGCCCGCTGAAAGTACGTTGCTTTGTTTTAAGCGTCAGACGTCCGACGTCAGACGTCTGACGCTTAAAAACAAGCCCCCCAGCCTCGGCGCCGCAGCGCGCTTTCACTGATCCCTTTCCCGAATACGCTCGACGATCTTGGTCGTGCTGACATCGTCGATGAAATCCAGCACGCGCACCTCACCACCGTAGCCGGTGACAATATCGGCACCCACGACCTGATCGACACTGTAATCACCGCCTTTCACCAGCACATCCGGGTGCAGGGCTTCCAGCAGGGGCTCCGGGGTATCGGTGTGAAACGGCACAACCCAGTCCACCGCTTCCAGTGCCGCCAGCACCGCCATGCGGCGTTCCAGTGGATTGATGGGGCGCCCCGGGCCTTTCAGGCGGCGGATGGACTCGTCACCATTGACCGCGACAATCAGGCGGTCCCCCTGGCGGCGCGCCGTGTCCAGATAGCCCACATGGCCGGCATGAATAATGTCGAAGCAACCATTGGTGAACACGATGCGCTCGCCCTGGGCGCGTGCATCCTCAATCGCCACCTTGAGTTGTTCCGGTGTCATCACACCACGGCCGATACCGCCTTCCTGATGTACGGCACGTCGCAGTTCCGGCGCACTGACCACCGCCGTCCCCAGCTTGCCGACCACGATGCCTGCGGCAATATTGGACAACGCCACGGCATCTTCCAGCGGGCTGCCGGCAGCAAGTGCCACCGCCAGCACGGAGATCACCGTATCGCCGGCACCGGTCACATCGAACACTTCCCGGGCCCGCGCCGGCAGGTGCAGTGCGGACTGGTCTCGACGCAGCAGCGTCATGCCTTTTTCGCTGCGCGTGACCAGCAATGCGTCCAGCGACAGGCCTTCCATCAGTTGCTGGCCCTTGCTGACCAGCTCTTCCTCGGAATGCACCGCGCCGGCCACGGCTTCAAACTCGGCCAGGTTGGGGGTCAACAGCGTTGCGCCACGATAGCGGGAAAAATCGGTGCCTTTCGGGTCCACCAGCACCGGCACGCCGGCCTGGCGGGCGGCCTGGATCAGCGCCTGGCAATCGCGTAACGCGCCTTTCTGATAATCGGAGAGGATCAGCGCCCCCGCGCCCTTCAGACCGGCGACGACCTGCTCCGTAAAGGGTGCCGTGTCCAGATCATGGAACGGCTCCTCAAAATCCAGCCGCAGCAATTGCTGCTGGCGGCTGATCACGCGCAGCTTGGTGATCGTCGGCTGCCCCGGTGCCACCTGGAAATCACAAGCAATACCGGCGGCCGCGAGCCGCTCACGCAGAATACCCTCCGCCTCGTCGCCACCGGTCACACCCACCAGCGATGCACCGGCCCCCAGCGCGGCAATATTCAGTGCCACGTTGGCGGCACCGCCGGGACGATCCTCCCTCTCGGTCACGCGCACCACCGGCACGGGCGCTTCCGGCGAAATCCGGCCGGTCGGGCCGTGCCAGTAACGGTCAAGCATCACGTCACCGGCTACCAGCACACGGGCATTGCCGAACACGGGAATCTGCAAACTCTGCATAAACTATCCTGCAAGCTGGGCGGCCGCAGCGCCGCCGGATGGCGCGCAGTTTACCACAGGGCGGCTGGCAGGCACCGGAGCGGGCCAGTAAACTGACGCGCTCTCAACATCGGAGCCCGATCCGTGGGAAAACGTCGCAAACGCACCGCCCCGCTACATCACCCGGTCTGGTGGCCGACCTGGGTGCTGGTCGGGCTGGTCTGGCTGCTGGGGCAGTTACCCTGGGGCCTGCTGCTGGCGCTTGGGCGGGGCCTGGGCTGGCTGGCCTGGCGGCTGGGCACGGAACGACGCCGGGTGGTAGAAACCAACCTAACCCTCTGCTTTCCGGAAAAATCCGAGGCAGAACGCGCTGCACTGACCCGCGCCACCCTGCTCTCCACGGGTGAGGCCATGACCGAAATTGCCGGCGCCTACACCAGCCTGCATTTCAACGCGCGCGCACGTCTGGTGCTGCAAGGCTTTGAGCACGTCGAGGCCGCCCGCGCCGCCGGGCACGGCATTCTGCTGCTGGGCATGCATTTCAACACCATCGACATTGGCGCACGCCTGCTCGGCGAAGGCGCCGGCGTCCGCTTCAGCGTGGTCTACCGCCCGAATGACAATGCCGTGCTCGACTGGCTGATCCGCCATGGCCGCAGCCAGTATACCGAACACTATTTTGACCGTTCCGACATGCGCGGCGTCGTCCGCCACCTGCGCAACGGCGGCATGTGCTGGTACGCCCCCGACCAGGATTACGGCACCCAGCAAGCGGTCTTTGCCCCCTTCTTCGGCGTGCCCGCCTCCACCATTACCGGCACCGCGCGGATCGCCCGCATGAGCCGGGCGGTCGTGATCCCGATCAGTCACTACCGGCTGCCCGGCGGCCACTACCGAATCACGTTTGATCCACCGCTGGCAGATTTCCCGTCGGGGGATGATGTGGCGGATGCAACCAGCGTGAACCAGGCAGTGGAAACTGCCGTGCTGCGGGCGCCAGAGCAGTATTTGTGGGTGCATCGGCGGTTTAAGCATCAGGCGGATGGGCGCCGCCTATATGCCTTGAAGCGACGCACTAAGTCATAAATCTCTCTGGCAATGAGTTTGCGCCAGCACGAAAGACTGCCACAAGAATCAGGACAAATACCTTAACCGCCAATAGCGTCAGAGTCTTTTCCGAAGCACATAGCCACAAGTTTTTAACGCTTTGAAGATCAAAGGCAAGTCAAGCAGGCCTCTACCCCCAACTCTAGCATGATAATCTGACATAACCCTCATCACATCAGCGAGAGCGCCTGATTTTGCAATGTATCGCAGCAAGGACCTCGCTTTTGCACGATACAAAACATACTTCAACCTCATGAGCGCCGGGACAGCATACGGCGGAGAAAACAATACATCGAAGTTACGAAAACCCTCTATAATCGCCTCATCCCTTGCCTTACTCACCGAACCACGATATTTATGATACCGCACCATATCCACAGGCATGCAACAGACATTATGCCTCGCGAGAGAAGCCAAAAAAAATGGAATATCTTCCTGTGTCTTTAGGCCTTCAGGAAAATAACATTTCAGAAAAGAAGCACGACGAACAACGTACCCACCTTGCTGAATGGAGAGCCTTCCCTCCAGATAATCCAAAACATGGCTCTCAGATGAACCGCCGCTTAACTGCGCCGGCATGGGCCGGGCAGAAACACCGCATGCATTGACGACACTACCTCGGCCCACATAAAAGTCCTCACATGGATTAGCGAGGACAAATCTCTCTACCTTCCCAAGACACCCTTCTTCCAATTCATCATCAGCATCGAGAAAAATCAGAAATTCTCCCAACGCATTCTTTGCACCGAAATTACGAGCCGATGCCGGCCCTCCATTAGACTTACCAACCCCGCGAACCCATTCCTTCTCGAATGAAAGCTTTCTTATGGTGTCAAAGGTCTCGTCAGTCGAGCCATCATCAACCAGAATAACTTCCATATTCTTTGAGATTCCGGCCGTATATATGGAATGGAGCAAGCCACTCAAGAATTTCTCACTGTTAAAACATGGCACCACAATACTGAGCAACATTACCATCCCTCTAATTTACCAAGCCTCACACCCCTTAGACCCAGCACCCATTTAGGCCGACTCATCCATAATGAGTCACTGACGCACCACCACTGCACCCGACATCTCAAAGAAGCGTAAATTACAAGCCCTCACATAAACGCTCAACCATTAGCTCCCGCGCTTCACCCTACATGCTTTACCCTACATAAGGGCGCACTCCTACAACTGAGCCAGAAGGTGACACCTAGGAGCACGACTGTGTTACGTTATCGCGAAGGATCAGTTCGAATCACCACCATCCAGCGCATTTAAATTTGACCAATTAATGACAATGCCGCAAATCATTCATTTCACACATCTTGACACCCCTGACCGGGAGACCACCCTGCTCAATGAGCTTGAAGCGCTCCTCGGCGACCGTGCCGGCTGGCAGGTGGTGAAAGACAACGCGCGCAACCTGATCTGCTATCACCCGGCGGACCGCCTTTATTTCAAGAGTTTCGACCACAGCAGCGCCGGCGAAACACTGAAGCGCGCCCTGCGCGGCAGCCGCGCCCGCCGCACCCTGCTCGGCACCCGGTTACTTCAGGAGGCCGGCTGCCTGGCGCCCGATGTGGTCGCCTGCGGCACCTTGCTGCACCAGGATTTCGTGGTCATGGAGGACCTGGACGGGCCGCAATTACTGAACGCACTGCACAGCTATCTGCAGGAGCCCGAACGGCGCGCCTGGCGTCGGCAGCTGTATCGGGCACTGGGGCAGACCATCGGCACCCTGCACGCGGCACGTATTGCCCACGGTGACCTGCGGCCAAACAACGTCATTATTCATCCCGGCAAGGACGGTTACCGGCTGGGGCTGATCGACAATGAACGCACCCGCCGGCCGGTGCGATTCCGGCGGGAGCAGTTGCGCAATCTCAAGCAGATCATGCTGCTGGACGAACGCTATATCACTGCCGCAGAGCGCCGCACGTTCTTTGCCGCCTACTTCAGCCGTTTTCCGCAGGGACATCGGTTACAGCGCAGTCGCGCCGCCCAGCGCGCCATACAGCGCACGGTGATTGATGAAGTGCAGGCGCATTTCAGCCGGCGCGCGCCGGTCAGCGGCACGCCGATTCCACCGGAGGGCTGGCAGGCGCTGGCCGGGCTTGGGCCGGCATCATGACGCCTCGACGGCGCGTCGCAATGTCGCCAGCGTCGCGTCGCTGATCCCCGCGCCCTGCGCATACCCGGACCAGAACGCCTGCATGCCAGCGGCATCCAGCACCAGCCCGCTGCGACGGTTGCGGAACCACGCCCGTTGCAGCGAGCGCGCCGCACGGCGGGCGTGCCAGCCGGGACGCCCGAGCGGTTTTTCACGGTCCAGCAGCACCAGCTGCCCGGCGCGGTCCACCAGGATGTCCTTGGCCCGCAGGGCGTCAAATCCGCCGGCCTGATGCAAGGCACCGGCCAG
The DNA here is from genome assembly GCF_009846755.1 of Alcanivorax sp. S71-1-4. Lineage (GTDB taxonomy): Bacteria > Pseudomonadota > Gammaproteobacteria > Pseudomonadales > Alcanivoracaceae > Isoalcanivorax. The sequence goes on along the minus strand of NZ_AQOR01000046.1, from coordinate 6,436 downwards.
GGCGCCGTAGGCATGCGCCATCAGCAGGCGGGCGGAGTCGTCGGCGTGCTGGAGACGATGCTCCAGGCTGTCCGCCTCCAGTGCGGCGCTGAGCAGTACGCCGGCCACCGGGCGTCCCCATCGCCACGCGCTGCCCGCCGCCAGCACCTGAATCACGCTAAAGCCTTGCGTCTTCAGTTGTTGCAGGGTGCGGGCTTCCAGTTCCGGCAGGGAGCACCAGTGGCCAGCACGCAGGAAGCGCGCCAGTAAACGCGACACCGGTTCCGCAGGGGCCTGTTTACGGTAGAACACCTGGCCATCCTGCTGCAGGCGCACCACCTGCACCGCGCCGGGTTTGCCGGAGACGACTTCACCCGGCGCCTGCAGCAACTGCGCTACCTGCTCATCGCCCAGCGCGCCGGGCACGTTCAGGCGCCAGTTCACGGCAACTCACCACGCAGGATATCGTCGACGCGCTGACGCATGCGCGCGGGGTGGCGTTCGTTCCAGTGTTTGATACGTCCCGGCACCAGATAGCGTTCGTGCAGCCAGGCCACAAAATGCCGCACCAGTTCGGGATCAAACGGGGCCCGCTCCGGCGCCCGGATCACTTCGCGCAATTGCGCCACGTTATCGGCGTGAGAGACCAGGCCGTCGATGTTGTAGAAGGCATTGCCGAGCGTCAGTACCGGGCGGCCGAGCAGCAACGCTTCGATGCCCACGGTGGAGTTGATGGTGATCACCAGTGCAGCGCGCTCGATCAGTGCCTGGGTGTCGTTGGCATTGGCGAACAGGATGCGCGGATGACGGTCATGCAGCGCCCGGTAGTCACGTTTTGACGTCGGGTGTTCTTTCACCACAAACACATGATCCGGTGGTAGCGCATCGACACTTTGCACCAGGGCGTCATAGAGCCCTTCCATGTCACGCAGCCAGGGGGAATGGATCAGTATCTGGGTATCGTCATAGACCTGGAACGGCACGAACACATAGTGCGGGGGCAGCGTGATGGGCTCACCCACCGGCTTGCGCGGCGGACGCCGCACCAGCTTGTCGGTGACGGGCTCGCCACTCGGCTGATAGGCCCGGTAAAACGCCGGATCGCGAGGCACCTGGCTATCGAAGTTCACACCGGAGGCGTCCAGCGCCATGGTATCGGGCAGGCAGCCGAGCTCAAGGAACATCGTCTGGATCCCCTGCTCTTTGATCCAGGCGGTGACCACGCGCTGTTTGTAGTGCGCGCCATTGAGCATGAACAGTGCATCCGGTCGCGCCTGACGCACGTCGCGCATGGCGCCGGCCAGACAGAATGCAGCACGCAGCATCAGTCCGAAACGGAACAGCATCCCGCCGCTGCCGGCATTGGCGCGCCCCTTGTCGACGCGAAAGCGCAACCAGCCGGCCCACTGCGCACGCCGTTGCCACAGCCAGCGCAGCGCTGGCGCCAACGGCGCGCGCCCCGGATGCTTGGCCTGCAGGATCACGCCGTCGACGGCCATCGCTGCGGCCAGGCGGGTAAAATAGGCGGCCTGGTTGCGGCTCATGGCCAGGAACAGGATGCGGGGCGTATCAGAGGCTGCCATGCCTTGGTCCTCAAGCGCGGCGGTCACAGGGACGAGCCGTATTTCTGTCGATGCCGGGCGGCCAGCTTGTCGTAGGATGGCGTGATCGCACGCCAGACCCGCGCCACCTCGGCACCACGCTGGCCGGCATAGTCCGCCACCAGTCTGTCGATGGCCGTTTCAGTCACGCCGAATTCCCGCGCACTGATCAGGAAACGCGCCAGGTCACGGCCGTAACCCGGCCAGCGCGCCACACGCGGGCGCGACATGCCGTCCAGATCGGTCAGCACCAGTTGTCCGCCGGCCCCCAGCATCAGATTTGGCCATTTCATGTCGCCATGCACGAAGCCGCCGCCATGCAGCCGCGCAAACAGTGTCGCCGCTTGCGCGAACACTGCCGGCACGCCCCCCAGGCTCTGCCACTGGTCTTCCTCCCAGGCCTCGCGCAGGTTGCGCGCCGGTATCAGCGCCTGGCAGACGAACCAGGAGCGGGCGCCACCGGTATCGCGTTGCGTAACGGCTGCAGCCGGGGCCGGCACCGGCACGTCCAGCTCCGCCAGCATCAGGGACAGCCTCAGCATGCGCACGCCGCGATGCACACCGCACAGTGCCAGTAACCGGTGCAACGGCCCACGCGGGGTGTACTGTTTCACGAACCAGAGCTGCCCATCGCGATCGCGCAGCAGGCGCGCGTCCACTTTACCGGACTGCTTGAGGTGGTGAGCGGCATCGGCGAACCACTGGTCTGGCGCCTGCCCGGCGAGCAGGGCCTGGACCGGCGCCTGCTGAAACAGGTGCAGGCGCACACCGGGCGACACCTCACGTGCAGCGGGCAGGGTCACAGCCACGGCGGTGGCTCCCGTTTCATGTCCTTGCGGTAGAGCGTTTCGGCACGTCGTTTCACCGCGAGCCAGAACGCACCATCACGCCCGAGCGCCGTCTTCAGGGGCACACCGGCATAGCTGCGCAGGCAGCGCAGCCAGTCGCGCCGCGACAGGCCGATGTCCATCGCCGAATACGCCAGCCCGGCAACGTCTTTGACCTGCCAGCGTTGCGGTACGCTGTCGCGTATCTGGGCGCGATGCAGGTCGATCAGGTGGCAGCGCACATCGCGGTCGGTGACAGCCTGTGCCAGGGTCTCCGGGTACAGCAGAAAATGGCACAGATAACAGTCGCGATGATTGATCCCGGCCTGATGCATGGTGCGCACGATGCCGGTGACCACACGCATCAGGCGGCGGCGCTCGTGCAGTGCGGGCGGCCGGGTCGGCCAGTCGCGGCAATAGTCTTCCAGGCTGATGCTGTCCGCCAGATCATCGGTGATCAGGAAGCTTTCGATCCGCGCAGGGTTGATGCCCCGCTCACCGAACGCCGCCGGCGTCAGGGTATCCAGGCCAAGGGCCGCCAGGCGCAGCGAGGCTTCGTATTCGTTGCGGGCACCCAGTACCGGCGCGCGCCCCTGAAGCAGGTTCTTGATCACCTCACCCCAGCCGATGCCGGCATGGTACTTCAGGAAATAGCTACGCCCACCGAGTGCGAAGCGCAGCGTGCGCCGGCCTTCCTTGTGGCGGAATGTCTCGCCGGTCAGGGCGGCGGCTTCGGCGAAGGCGTCTTTGCCAGCCCAGGCCTGTTGAAAGTCTTCACGCAGGTACAGCGCCATCAGCGTCGCTCCTCCAGCAGGTCGACCACGGTGTCTGGCAGGCGATACAGGTCCTGTTCGCGACCGTAGCGCACCCCTGACGCCGACCAGTGCCCCGGCACGGTAGCAAGCATGTGCGCGAACGCCACGTTCAGTGCGGACTGCTCGAACGGCGAGGCGACCACCTCGCCGGCCCCCGCCTCAAGCACGTAGCGAGCATAGCCGCAGGTGTCGGTGGTCAGCACGGGCAGCCCCGCCACGGTCGCTTCCAGCAACACCATGCCGGCAGACTCCCGGTAGGCCGGATGCAGCAGCAGGTCTGCGGCCTGCAGTAACGCTGGCACATCGTCGCGCGCACCTTCGGCGCGCACGCGACCACGGAGGCGTTCTCGGTCAGCCGGCGGCAAGGCGGCCAGATACGGGGCGGGATCATCGTTGCCCACGATCAGCAGGCGAGTGTGCGCCAGGGTGTCGTCCGGCAGGCTGGCCAGCGCCGCGAGCGCCCGGTCCAGGCCCTTGACGCGAAACCCGGACCCCAGGAACAGCACCCCTTTTTCGTCATCACGCAGGCCCAGGGCGGCGCGGGTCAGCGCCCGTATCCGGTCAGCGTTATCGGGGCGACGACGGTCCGGCTCAATGCCCGGCGGCAGCACGGTGAAGCGTTCCGGCGGCAGGTCATAGTGCTGCTGGTACTGCTGGCGCTGGTGATCATTGAGGAACAGGAAAAAGGCGTCCCGTGCCACCTGCTGTTCCAGCGACAGAAAGGTGCGGTAGCGCGGCAACCAGCGCACCAGAGCGGGCTTGCCGGCCACATGCTCCGCGAAGCAACTGTCCGCGGCAAAGTACACATCCAGCCCGGGCAGCCGGTTGAAGCCAAGCACGACATCGGCCGGTTCACGTGCCAGAGCACCGGTGAGGGCACGCGCGAAACTGGCCATGCGGGCGTGGTTGCTCGCGCCCCGGGCAGGCAATTGGCGCACCACCAGGCCCGGCAACATGTCACCCTCCCAGTCGGCCACGTAACAGGTCACCTGATGCCCGCGTGCCAGCGCCGCCCGGGCAATGCGCAGGCAGTCGCGCTGCAGGCCCCCGTAGGGGAAATAGTGATAGAGACAGAACGCCAGCTTCATCCTGCGGCCTCCATGCTGGTGTCCAGCAACGCCAGCCAGACGGTTTCCGGTGGCAGGCTGCTGAAGCAGGGCGGCGTCACGTCACGGCCCAGTTCGCCGCGATAGGTGCACCGCTCCTGCACGCAGGGCGCGCAGGGAAACTGCGCGGAGAGCGACCGCGCACGCTGGCCGAGCACACCGGTCAGGGCGGGGTCGGTCGGGCCGTACAGCCCCACCCCGGTCATGCCGGCCGCCGCAGCCAGATGCGCCAGGCCCGTGTCTACGGCGACAAAGGCGTCCCAGCGCAGGAAGGCATCGGTGAGTGCGGACAGCGACATGGCCGACAACACTTCGCAGCCAGCCAGGCCGTCAGCAATGCGTTCGGCGCGTTCGCGCTCGACATCATTGCCCCAGGGCAGATGCACCTGATGCCCGGCACGGCAGGCACGCTCGGCCAGCAAGCGCCAGAAATCTTCCGGATAGTGCTTGGTCGGCCAGGTCGTGCCGTGGCAGAACACGATCTCCGCCGGCTGTGTCAGCGGGCGCGGCGCAGCCGGACGGGGCAGGCCATAATCCGGCGCGCTCGTCGGCAGGTCGTAGCCAAGCGCCCTGGCGAACAGTTCGCGCACGCGGGCAATCGCGTGCTGCCCGCGCGCCACGGGCAGCGGGTGGTCCAGCACCCGCGCAGACAAACCTTCGCGGGCAGAATACCGGTCCAGGCCAAAGCGCGGTGGCCGGGCGAGCCGGGTCACGAAGGCACTTTTCACCAGCCCCTGCGCATCGATCACCGCGTCATAGCCGGGTGCACTCACCTGTTCGCGGAAGGCGCGCCATTCACCGGTGCGGCGGGCACGCCAGGGATGCTTGCGCCAGCGGCGCAGGGCACAGGGGATGACGTTGTCCACCGCCGGGTGCCGCGCGGCAATATCGGCGAAGGCTTCTTCCACGACCCAGTCAAAACGGATACCCGGCAGCGCACGTGCCGCGTCGGTCAGCGCCGGCAGGGTGTGAATGACGTCGCCCATGGACGAAGTCTTGATCAGCAGCACGCGCGTCATGGTGTCGCCTCAGGCCAACACACGGCCCAGCGCCCCGATCACCTGATCCGGGCCAAGCTCGCGCAGGCAGTTGAGATGTCCCAATGGGCACTCGCGCTTGAAGCAGGGGCTGCAGTCCAGCCCCAGCCGCACCGTCTCCACCTGGCCATGCAGGGGCGGGGTGAAGTCGGGCGACGTGGAGCCGTACACCGCCACCAGCGGCCGGTGCAGCGCGGCAGCAATGTGCATCAACCCGGAATCATTGCTGATCACGGCGTTGGCCAGTGCGAGCAGGTCCACGGCTTCCGGCAGCGCCGTTTCGCCCGCCAGCAGGTGCAGGCGCCAGCGGAGTTTTTCCGGGATGGCATCGCAGATCAGCTCGGCCACTTCGCGATCTTTGGGCGAGCCGAAAATCCATACCTGCCAGCCCTGTTCGAGCTGGTGGCGCGCCACCTCGGCGTAATACTGCTCTGGCCAGCGCTTGGACGGGCCGAACTCGGCCCCCGGACACAGCGCCAGAATCGGCAGCGCCTGGTTCAGCCCCATGTTCTGCAGGGTGCGGTCCGCGTTGCTGGTATCCACCCGCAGGTGCGGCGGTGTGATATCCGCCAGCGCCGGCACCGGCGCATCGGCCGGCTGCGCCAGCGCAACGAAACGCTGCACCATCAAGGGGTAACGCTGTTTGTCCAGTGTGCGCACATCGTTGAGCAGGCCGTAGCGCATTTCGCCACGCCAGCCGGTACGCACCGGAATGCGCGCCCAGAATGGCAGCAACGCGGACTTGAAGGAGTTCGGCAACACGATGGCCTGATCGTATTCACCGGCCAGGCTGCGGCCGAGTTCGCGCCGGTCGCGCAGGCGCAGGTCACCGTGGCCGAACGGCAACGTCAGGGCCTGGCGCACTTCCGGCATGCGCGCCAGCAGCGCCCGGCACCAGTCCGGTGCCAGCACGTCGATCAGGCAGTCGGGATGCTGCGCACGCAGCGCGGAGAACAGCGTCTGCGCCATCACCATGTCACCGACCCAGGACGGGCCGATGACGAGGATGCGGCGGGGGGCTTCTGACATCGGGTGCTCCGTCGGGCCGCGCCCCGGCGTCAGGCGACGCCG
>NZ_AQOR01000045.1 GCF_009846755.1 Alcanivorax sp. S71-1-4 | reverse complement strand
GTGGCGGCGCAGAAATACGGCCTGAAGACTGTCGACATCCTGGTCGAGCTGGGTCGCCGCCGCATGGTCGGCGGACAGGAAGACATGATCGTGGATGTCGCGCTGGACATGCTCGCCGCACGCGGCAACCACTGACGGAGCATTACCATGTCGATCTGGTTCAACAATCAATTTCCACTGGGGTACGTCAACGAGCGTGCCGCGCATTGCCTGAACGGGCACCTGGGTATCGAGATCACCGAGGCGGGCGATGATTTTCTGGCCGCGCGCATGCCGGTGGATGAGCGCACCGTCAATCCTGCCGGTGTGTTGCACGGCGGCGCCTCGATTGTGTTCGCGGAAACGCTGGCGTCCTGGGCTGGCAGTTTTGTTATTGATGCGGCGCGACAGCAATGCGTGGGGCTGGAAATCAACGGCAATCATATGCGCCCGGTGCCGGCTGGCCATTTTGTGACGGGTGAGGCCAGGCCGGAAATGCTTGGCCGGCGCACGCAGATATGGTCGGTACGGGTACGCACCGAAAGCGGCAAGCTGGTGTGCCTTTCGCGTGTGACGCTGGCTGTGCTGGAAAAGCCCAGCGCCTATTGATCCGACCGATAACACGGAGACGGCCATGAAGTTTCATGTTGCCATTGAACCTTCGGGGCAGCAGTACGACCTGGAGGATAACAAAACGATTCTCGACGGCGCGCTCGCCGAAGGGCTGATGCTGCGCCACAGTTGCCGCGAAGGCACCTGCGGGACCTGCAAGGGGCTGGTGATCGCTGGTGAAGTGGATCATGGTGACAGCCCGGAAGACGTGCTCAGCAACGACGAGCGCGCTGAAGGCATGGCGCTGTTCTGTTGCGCGCGGCCACGCAGTGATCTGGTGATTCATGCGCCAGAGGTCACCGAGTTACGCGGTATCAGCATCCAGCAGACGCCCGCGCGGGTGGCCAGCATCGAAAAAGTCAGCGACGACGTGGCCATCGTCAAGATGCTGCTGCCGCCTGCGCACAACTTCAGTTATTACCCCGGCCAGTATGTGCAGGTGATGTTGCGCGATGGCGGTCGCCGAAGCTATTCGATGGCCACCAGCCGGCTGGTGGATAACCAGTTGCAGTGGCATATCCGGCGTATGCCGGACGGCCATTTCTCGAATCATGTGTTCACCGCACTGAAGCCGCGAGACATGCTGCGCCTGGAAGGCCCCTATGGTGCGTTTTACCTGCGCGACAATGATCGGCCGATGGTTTTCCTGGCCAGTGGCACGGGCATGGCGCCGATCCGCGCGTTGCTGGAGCAGTTGCGTGAGCAGGGCAACAACACCCGGCCGGTGTACCTCTATTGGGGTGGTCGGCGCCGGCAGGATCTGTACCTGCACGAGGAGTTGCTGGCATGGGAGGCGGAGCTGTCCTGGCTTAAATACACACCTGTACTTTCTGGGGCGGATGAAGCGGACGCTTGGCCGGGACGCAGGGGCTTTGTGCACCTGAGTGTCATGGAGGATATTTCCGACCTTGAAGCGTACGAAGTGTACGCCTGTGGCGCGCCGGTGGTGGTGGACGCCGCTCGCCGTGACTTTGTCGAAAAATGCCGTCTTATACCGGATAGATTCTACGCTGACGCCTTCGTCTGAGGGCGTCTTTCCACCCTGCGGATAACGCTGTCTGTGCGGCGGGTAACGCCGCGCGCAGCAAACGCGATGGGACGGACAATATTCCCGATAAATCCGCCTTGACACAGATCAATATTATTGTCAGCCTCTGTGTAAATACACATTCGTATGTGTATGTTTGGGCGCGCAGACGCTCGCGGAAGACGCATCACGACAGCCACACACGTCGGGTGCCAGGCGCTACAACACGCCACGGCATACGAGAACAAGAACAGCGGAGACACAGCATGGCAATGATATTCCGGCCGGGCGTACCTGCCTGTGCCTGCCTGCCGATCCGCGTGTCCACCACGACCGGGCTGCGCCCCGGCCACGACTGAAGAGGACACGGCGATGGATTGGTATGTTTTCACTTTCCTCACCCAGGACGGCCTGACCACAGGGGCCATCTACGCGCTGATCGCGCTGGCGCTGGTGCTGGTGTTTGCGGTCACGCGGGTGATCCTGGTGGGCCAGGGAGATTTCGTTACCCTGAGTGCGCTGACCCTGGCGACGCTGCAGGCCGGCAAGACACCCGCCACGGTGTGGCTGCTGCTTGGCGGCGCCAGCCTGGTGTGCGTGAAAATGCTCGCGGCCGCCGCCCGGGAAGGGCGCCTGGCGCAGGCGCCGCGCATCCTGCTGATGCAGATGACATTGCCCTGTGTGCTGGCGCTGGTGTGCTGGCTTGTCGAGCCGGCGACGCTGCCAGGCGCACTGAAAGTACTGCTGAGCATCGTCATCATCGCGCCGCTGGGGCCGGTGCTGTACCGGCTGGTCTATCAACCGGTGGCGCAGGCGTCGGTGCTGCAACTGCTGATCATTTCAGTGGCCATTCATATCGCGGTCATCGGCATCAGCCTGTGGATATTCGGTGCCGAAGGTTTCCGCACATTGCCGTTCACCAGCGGCAATCTTGATCTGGGCGAGGTGAGCATCAGTCTGCAAAGTGTGCTGGTTATCGGTATCGCACTGGCGCTGATCGTGGCGCTGTATCTTTTCTTCGGCCACACCCTGTACGGCAAGGCGCTGCGCGCGACGGCATTCAATCAGCGTGGCGCACAACTGGTGGGTGTGCCGACGGATTTGGCCGGCAGTCATGCTTTTCTGCTGGCCGCGATCATCGGTGCAGTATCCGGCATCCTGATAGGCCCGATCACCACGCTTTATTACGACTCCGGTTTTCTGATCACGCTGAAAGGGTTTGTCGCCGCGATCATCGGCGGCATGGCCAGCTATCCGCTGGCGGCGGCGGGTGCGTTTCTGGTTGGCTTGCTGGAAAGCTTCGCGTCGTTCTGGGTGTCGGCCTACAAAGAAGTGATCGTCTTTACGCTGGTGTTGCCGGTACTGCTCTGGCTGTCGCTGACCACGCACCATGTGGAAGAGGAGCAGCACTGATGCAACGCAAACTGATGCTGCCCCTCGGGCTCTCGCTCGCGCTGGCCTTACTGGGTCCGCTGTTGTTGCCGGATTATCAGGTCACGCTGGTGAACTATATCGGCCTGTACAGCATTGTCGCGCTGGGTCTGGTGCTGCTGACGGGCATCGGCGGCCTGACCTCGTTCGGCCAGGCAGCGTTTGTTGGCATCGGCGCCTACAGCACCGCTGTGCTGACGACGGCGCTGGGCTTGTCTCCCTGGCTGGGACTGTTGGTGGGCCTGGGGCTCACCGGGTTGATTGCGCTGGTGCTGGGCATGCTGACGCTGCGTCTGTCCGGGCATTATCTGCCGCTGGGAACGCTGGCCTGGGGGCTGAGCATTTTTTACCTGTTCGGTAACCTGCCTCATCTTGGTGGCTACGGCGGCATCAACAACATCCCCACTGTGTCGCTACTGGGGTGGGAGCTGAGTGATGCACGCGATTTCAATGTGCTGATCTGGCTGGTGATTGCCGCCGTGATCTGGCTGATCTCGAACCTGCTCGACAGTCGCGAAGGGCGCGCCATTCGCGCGCTGAAATACGGCACCGTGATGACGGAGGCCATGGGTGTCCACAGTGGCCGCTCAAAGCTGGTCATCTTCGTGGTGGCAGCGCTGCTGGCGGCGCTGTCCGGCTGGCTGTATGCGCACATGCAACGCTTCGTCAACCCGACACCCTTCTCGATCAACATGGGTATCGAATACCTGTTCATGATTGTGCTTGGTGGTGCTGCCAGCCTGCTCGGCGCGATCTTCGGCGCGACCTTGCTCACGGTACTCAAGCAATGGTTGCAGGACCTGTTGCCGCAGCTATTCGGGCAGGGCGGCAACTTCGAAATGATCTTCTTCGGCATCCTGATCGTACTGTGCATGCAGTATGCGCGCGCCGGCCTGTGGCCCCTGATCAGTGCACGGCTGCCGAAGCGCGCCGGCGGTACGCCTGCGCCGCCGGATCTGGATACGCCGCCGCTGCCACGCCGTGAGGCATTACCCGAGCATGCAGTGCTGCTGCGTGCCGACGGTGTGGTGAAACGCTTCGGCGGCCTGGTGGCAAACAACAACATGAACCTGCAAGTGAACAGCGGTGAGATCACGGCGCTGATCGGCCCCAATGGGGCCGGCAAATCAACGCTGTTCAACCTGCTCAGTGGTGTGCTGCCGCCGAGTGCCGGTGAAATCCATTTCCGTGACCAACGCATTGATCAGCTGTCCTCAAGGCGCATCAATGCGCTGGGTGTCAGCCGCACCTTCCAGCACGTGCGACTGGTGCCGGACATGACGGTGCTGGAAAACGTTTCCTTGGGCGCGCACCGCCGTGGTCATGCTGGCCTGTTGCGCACCTGTCTGCATCTGGAGCGCGGTGAGGAAGGCGCGCTGCTGGCTGAAGCTGCACGCCAGATCGAACGCGTCGGGCTTGGTGAGCACCTGCTGGACGAAGCCGGCAACCTGCCGCTGGGCAAGCAACGTATTGTCGAAATTGCCCGCGCGCTGTGTGCTGACCCCTATCTGCTGTTGCTGGACGAGCCGGCGGCGGGGTTGCGTCATCTGGAAAAACAGGCGCTGGGCGCACTGTTGCGAAGATTGCGCGAGGAAGGCATGGGCGTGCTGCTGGTGGAGCACGACATGGATTTCGTCATGGACCTGGCGGATCACGTTGTGGTGATGGAATTCGGTGAAAAGCTGGCCAGTGGCCTGCCGCATGCGATACAGGAAAACCCGGCGGTGATGGCGGCGTATCTCGGAGGGGCGGAATGAGCGGCGACAAGCTTCTTGAAGTGCAGGGCTTGTATGCCTGCTACGGCAAGGTTGATGCCCTGCTCGACATCAGCCTGCGCATGCGCCGGGGCGAGATCGTCAGCGTGATCGGTCCCAACGGCGCAGGCAAGACGACCTTGCTGAGTGCGCTGATCGGACTGGTATCCAGCGAAGGCGATGTGCGTTACGCCGGGCAGGCACTGACCCGGTATCACAATGTGGCCGAACGGGTATCGCGTGGTATCTCGCTGGTGCCGGAGAGCCGTGAATTATTCGCGCCGATGACAGTCGAGGACAACCTGTTGCTGGGCGCGTTCAGCCGCCATCGACAGGGGCATCGGGATCAGCACTCTACGCTGGCGGAAGTGTATGCACTCTTCCCCAGGCTGAAAGAGCGCCGGACTCAGGCGGCCGGCACGCTCTCCGGCGGTGAGCGACAGATGCTGGCCATGGGGCGCGCGCTGATGGCGCGGCCGACACTGCTGATGCTGGACGAGCCCAGCCTGGGGCTGGCGCCAAAAATAATTGGCGAGATATTCCAGATCATTCGTGATCTGCGCAGCACCGGCGTATCGGTACTGCTGGTGGAGCAGAACGCGCGTGCTGCACTGAAATCCTCTGACTACGGCTATGTGCTGGAAAACGGCGAAGTTGCGCTGGAAGGCCCGGCGGCGGAACTGGCTGACAACCCGAGCGTGATCGACACCTATCTGGGCCGCAAGAAGAAAAACACCGCGCCGGTGGAGGAGCTGACTGCCATCGGCTGACACCTGACAACAAACACGGAGAAGGTAATGAAAAAAACAACAGCATTACTTGTCACCGCCTTGGCCAGCGCTACAGCCATGGCGGATATCAATATCGGTATTTCGTTGTCCACGACCGGGCCGGGTGCCTCACTGGGCATTCCCGAGCGCAATACGGTGGCATTGCTGCCGAAGGAAGTGGGTGGCGAGAAGATCAACTACATTGTGCTGGACGACGCCACAGACAGCACTGCCGCCGCCAAGAACGCGCGCAAGTTTGTCGATGAACAGCGGGTAGACCTGATCATCGCTTCCTCGACAGTACCCACCTCCAGCGTTGTGGCCCAGATTGCCCGTGAGAGTCGTACGCCACAGATCGCCCTGGCGCCGTTTGCGCCGACCGGCGATGACAAGACCTGGGTGTTCACAGTTGCGCAGACCAACGAGCTGATGGCCTCGGTGCTGTTTGAACACATGCGTGCGAACAATGTAAAGACGCTGGGTTATATCGGCTACAGCGATGCCTGGGGGGATGACTGGCATGCGGTGCTGACCAGTAGCGCGGAGGCACAGGGCTTCACCGTCATCAGTAATGAGCGTTTCAATCGCACTGATTCGTCGGTGGCCGGGCAGGCGTTGCGTGTCAACCGTGGCGAGCCCGATGCGGTGCTGATCGGTGCCACCGGCACGCCAGCCGCGTTGCCGCATACTGCGTTGCGCCGTCTGGGCTACAAGGGCCTGATCTATCACACCCACGGCGCGGCCAATCAGTCGTTCCTGCGTATTGGCGGCAGCGCACTGGAAGGCGCCGTGTTGCCGGTGGGCCCGGTGGTGATGTGGAACCAGTTGCCGGACAGCCATCCGAGTAAATCCGTGGCGGCCGCCTACGCGCGTGATTATGAAGCGGCGCATGGTGAAGGGTCGCTGTCACCGTTCGGCGCCTATCTGATGGATGCCGGGTTGCTGATCGAGCGCGCAGCCGCCGTTGCGCTGCAGCAGGCCGAGCCGGGCACGCCTGCGTTCCGCGCGGCGCTGCGCGATGCGCTGGAAAGCACGCGCGACCTGGCCGGGACGCACGGTGTCTACAACCTCTCCGCCGAGGATCACTTTGGCCATGATGAGCGCGCCCGCGTGCTGATCCAGGTCAGCAACCATCAGTGGGAGTTGCTTTCCGCCGGCGACTGATTCAACCACTCTCCCTGAGCTCTGCCTGCCCCCACGCCTGCCTCGCGCAAGGCGTGTCGGGGAGCCTTTTGCTCAGGGAAAGGCGAATGCGTCTTTACTTTCGACAATAACAAAGGAACGACATTATGAAGCGCTACTTTCAATCCATACGATCCATGCCGGCCCTGCTGACATGTTCCGTAACCCTGGCTGTCGGCAGTGCCGGTGCCAACAGCTTTATCGATGATTCCACGGCGTCGATGACGTTGCGAAATTTTTACCTGGACCGCAACTATGTGGGCGACAGCAATGTAGCTGCGCGCCGCGAATGGGCTCAGGGTATCATCTTCGGCTTCAAGTCCGGCTACACCGATACCACCGTGGGTCTGGGTCTGGATCTGCTTTCGCAGACCGGCGTGAAGCTGGATTCCTCCCCGGACCGTGTGGGCACTGGCCTGTTGCCCATCGGCAGTGATGGTCATGCCGAGGACAACTATTCCAAGCTGGGTGCCACCCTGAAGGCCCGCTACGCGAAAAGTGAATTACAGGTCGGTACGGTTACCCCTTTCCTGCCGATTCTGTTCAGCAGCCCGACCCGCCTGCTGCAACAGAATTTTCGCGGTGCCTATCTGCGTTCCTCCGACATTGACCGCCTGAGCCTGCATGCCGGGTATATCGACCGTGTGATTCAGCGCGATGCTGAACACATGGACAAGATGGGTGTAGGCGCACCGAATGGCCGTTTCAATGGTGGTGCGCGCTCGGAGCAGTTCATGTTCCTCGGCGGTGACTACCAGCTCACTGATGGCCTGACGCTGCGTTACTACTATGCGCAACTGGAAGATCTCTACGAACAGCATTACGGCGGTGCGGTACACAAGATGCCGCTGGGTGAAGGGCAGGTAAAAACCGACGTGCGCTATTTCATCAGTGATGAGCACGGTGACGCACTGGCCGGCCCGGTGGACAACCGCAACATTGGCGTGTTCGTCAGTTACGGCCTCGGTTCGCATACCCTGGGCGCCGGCTACATGGCGCTCTCTGGTGACACTGCCATGCCCTACATCTCCGGTTCGGAACCGCTGGTGAACACCGAGGGCGCGCTCAGTTCGGAGTTCCTTAACCCGGAAGAAAAGACCTGGCAAGTGCGTTACGACTACGACTTTGCTGGTGTGGGCGTGCCAGGACTGAAGGGCATGATTCGCTACTTCAAGGGAACGGATGTGAACCTGCCGGCGTTTGGCGGCGAAGGGCTTGAAGAGAGCTCGCGTGACCTGGAGCTATCGTATGCGGTGCAGTCCGGTGCGCTCAAAGGGCTGGCACTGCGCCTGCGACACGCGATGTACCGCAATGACTTTGCCGACAACGCGGCGTTCCGTGATGGTGATGAAACCCGCGTAAACATCGATTACTCCCGCAAGTTCTGGTGAGGTGCTTCCCGGCGCGTTCTGCGCGGCGTTGTTCTTGATCCATCCACCCGGGGCGTCCGAAAAACCGGCGCGCCCTGCGGTTATTTCAATAAGAACAGAGCATGGAGGTCTCGAGAATGAATCATTACTTCAGCATGCCCGGTATCCGATTTGCGCCGCTGGCGTTGTTGCCTGCGCTGCTGTCAGCCTGTGGCGGTTCGGACAGTACCGACAAGCCACCGGTCGCACGGCAGGAAATTGCCTGCGAGCGCCTGGCGGACTATGCGCTGCAGCAGGACAACGTCATCGCAGCATCAGCATCGATCGCCGCAGGCGATGACACGATACCGACCCACTGCGTCGTCAATCTGACCGAAGCACCGAATACCGAGATTCATGTGGTCCTGCCGCTGAATGCCCTGGACGGTGGCGAAGGCGGGAGCGCCCGTGGCGCCTGGAACGGCAAGGTGCAGAATCAGGGCGGGGGAGGCTATGTCGGCAACCTGATGCCGGTGGCGGGGCCGGTACGTAACGGCTTCGTCGGCTCTGTCACCAATGCGGGACATAGTCCGGCTTGGTGCAATGCGCTGGATCCGGACACCGGCCTGCCCAACAGCCAGGAAAACTGCGGGCTGGTCAACGGTGGCTTTGTGCTGGACGGTAACAATGATCTGGTCGTGTCCCGCGTGCAGACGTTTATCCGTGACAGTCTGCTGGCCCAGACCGAATGGGCGCTGGATCTGGCCGAGGCCTATTACGCCATGCCGGCGGAACGAAACTACTGGACCGGCTGTTCCACGGGCGGGCGACAGGGCTTCGAGATGGCGCAGCAGTATGGCGATCTGTTCGATGGTTTTCTGGTCGGTGCGCCAGCGATGAACTGGAACCGTTTCATTATCGGCGGCACCTGGCCGCCGGTAGTGGCCAGAGAACGGCTCGGGGCGGCCGGGCTGGACCCGGCCAGGAGCGCAGCGGCCAACGCGGCGGCGATCGCTGCCTGTGATGCCGACGATGGCGTGGTGGATGGTGTGATCAACGAACCTCGGCTGTGCGGCTTCAATGCCGACTCGCTGATCTGCCAGGGCGATGGCCCGGACGCGGCCACCTGCCTGACGCCAGACGAAGCGTTCGTGGTCAATGCCATCTGGGACGGCCCGAGGGATGAGCTGGGCCGGCGCCTGTGGGGCGGCCTGCCGAAGGGCGTGTCGTTCGATACCTTGCTGCCCGGTGGCGTGGACCCGTCAGTGATGATGCTGACTTACCTCAGCAACTGGATGTACCAGGATCCGGATTACGATTGGACCCAGGTAAGCGAAGCGCAGTTCTACCAGCATTTCGAGTTTTCGCGTAGCAAGTATTCCGGGCTGGCTGCGACGGATGCCGTGAACCTGGATGCCGTGCGGGACAGTGGGGCGAAGATCATTCATTACCACGGGTTATCCGATTCGCTGATCATTCCCTATGGGTCCTACAATTACGTCGGCCGGGTGTTCGAGCATTATGGGCAGGAAGCAACGCAGACGTTCATGCGTTCGTTTTTCTTTCCTGGTGTGGGGCATTGCGCCGGCGGCGCCGGCGCGCAACCGGATACCGATGAGATGTTCCGCGTGTTGCAGGACTGGGTAGAGCAGGGCGTGGCTCCGGATTATCTGGTTGCCTCGGGCGCACCGGGCAATGCCGATGCCACCCGCAAGGTCTGCATGTATCCGGATGCACTGCAACTGGCTGCGCCGGCGGCACCGGATGATGAAGCAAGTTATGTCTGCGAGCCGGTTGATGACATTCCCGAGGTACTGAAGGAGGATGCCCGCACGTTTCTGGATGAGTAGATCAATGCAGCCGGCGCGAAGGACTGCGCCGGCTGCGCTGTTAGTTGCGACTGCCGACTGCCTGCCGTTGTGCAAGCCGTGCCCGCACACGCTCGGGTGACGGCACATCAATCCGGAACACATCACGCAACAGCACCAGGACATCATCGGGCTCTTCCAGCTGACGCCGCTCCACTCGGCCGTCGGGGTAACGCACGCTGTAGCGCTGGTTCAGCAGTATATGGCGATGGCCATTGTCGTTGCGTGCGGCGATCAGGCTGGTCACGAACTGCGAGGCCGGGTGGTGTGAAAGATACCAGTTGGTGATCTCGTAGTCCGACAGCCACTGTTCGCGCAAATCAAATGTGTACAGCGTTTCCCAGCGGTCGCCGATCAGCGCTTGCAGGGTGCGGATGCCAAGCTGGTGCTGTACCCGGTAAGGCTCGTGAAAACTGCGTTGCGCCAGTGTGGCATCAATGCGCAGTGGTGCGCTCGGGGTCAGGGCGCCGAAGCCGGCATCCACCAGATAGGGCACGCCGCGCAGCATGACCAGCAACAGCATGTGGGTTGCAGCCGGTGCCTCGCCCTGGCCGCCCCAGTAGACCCGCGCGGCCAGGCCACGGACCTGGAAGCCGAGTTGTTCAAGCACCGATTTCAGCAACAGGTTGTGCTCATAGCAGTAGCCGCCGCGCCGCTGGTAGATCAGTTTCCCGGTCAAGGCCGGCAGTGCCAGCGGCACGTCTTCGCCCAGGAACGGGTTCAGGCTTTCGAACGGAATCTCGCTGGTATGCCGGTGCTGGATTTCCGTCAGTGTGGCCAGGGTAGGGGTGCGTTCCCCCTGAAAACCGATGCGGCGCAGATAATCGGCCACTGGCACAGCTGCGGTGGCAACAGGCAGATCAGAACGAAGGGCGGACGATGACATACAGGGTTCTCCTGTGATCCGGGACGATGACCACAGAGGCTAAAACCTGAATATTGGTTAAGGTCAAGCAGGATCACGCCGGGTCGCTGACCCAGTGCAGCGCCGTGAGCTGTTCATGGCCGCCGAATGCGCGGGCCTCGCTGTCCGGCAGCATGCGCGGCGCCAGCGCGGTGAGCAGGCTGATCCACTGCCGGTCGGTGATGACGGCGACGCGACGCACAGATGTCAGCACCGGCAGGCGGGCGTCCGGTGCATAACGCTGCAGCGCTTCGCCGGTGATGTCGGCAAAGTGCTCGGCGTCCAGGTAAAGATTGATGCGCATGGAAGCTGCGAGGCGGTCGGCAATGACCGCCAGAGCCAGGTCGATGTCGTCACCGGTGAGTATGCCGGAGACACGAAAAGCCGCTACGTGGCCGGGGGCGGCAAGTTGCGTGATCATCCTGATCTCCTTTTCCTGCGGGCGCCTTGTCCGAGTATTGCCAGCGTGCCGGGGAATTGATGTGATGCGGATAACAGCCGTTCAATCCCCCAGCCGCCGCGCGCCACCGGCGTACAGGCCGAGTACTGCCTGGATTGTCGCGCACCCCATGCACAGCCAGAGAATCGGCGCCCAGCTTCCGCTGGCGTCGTGCAGCAGTCCGGTCAGTACCGGGCCGCTGGCGGCCAGCAGATACCCCAGGCATTGCGCCATGCCTGACAGGGCGGCGGCGGTGCCGACGCTGGCGCTGCGCAGGCTGACGAACGCCAGCGCCAGGATGATGCCGGCGCCGGCGCCAAAGCCGTAGGCAATGCACCACAGCAGGCTCCAGGCCGGGGCCAGCAGCAATCCCGCCAGGCCAATGAGCGCGAGCAGTGTGACGGCCACGGCCGCCCCGCGCAGATCCTCTCGCTGGCGCAGCAACGGGATCAGCACCAGGCCTGGCAGTGCAGAGGCAATCTGCAACACGCCATGCAGGGTGCCGGTGCGCGCAGCGCTGAAACCGGCCTCATGCAGCATCGCCGGCAGCCAACTGATGATCACGTAGTACACCAGCGAATTCAGACCGAAAAACAGCGTCACCTGCCATGCCAGCGCGTAACGCCAGAGCGATTTCGCGAGCGGGGCGGCAGTGTGTGCCGGCGGCGCTGTTCGCGCCTGTGCCCTGACCTGCGGCCACCACACCAGGAGCGTCACCCACACCAGCACCGCGCTGCTCGCCAGCGCGATATCCCAGCCGTTGTGGCCCAGCCCGCTGAGCGGAATCGCCACCGCCGAGACAAGCCCGGCGGCGATGCCCATGGTCAGTGCGTAGGCGGCGGTCAGCGTGGTGACGTGATCGGGGAAATCGCGTTTCACCAGCGCCGGCAGCAGCACATTGCCGACGGCGATGGCGCCACCGATCAACGCGGTGCCGGCGAACAGGGCGATCAGCGGGCCGCTGGAACGCAGCAGAATGCCGGTGAACAGCACCAGCATGGCGACGAACAGGGTCTGCCCCAGACCATGGCGCTGGCCGAGCCGCGCTGCCGCAGGCGACATGAGCGCGAAGCCGAGCAGCGGCAACGTGGTAAGCAGGCCGGCGGCGCCGGCACTGAGATGGAAATGATCGCGCAGCAGATCAAGCAGCGGCGCCACGCCGGTGACGGGGGCGCGCAGGTTGGCGGCAATCAGCAGAATACCGGCGATCAGCCAGAAAGGGGACGCACCGGACAACAGAGAGCGGAAAGCACGCATGGACAACTACCGGGCAGGGAACGGGCGCGCTCACTATAGCAGCCGCGCGCCCCGGTGGGGCCAATCTGACCCGTTGCGCGTGGACCGGCTGCGTCCGGTGCGCTATGTTGGCCTGTCGTCCGGATTGCCCGCCGACTTTTTCCCGCCGACAGCCTTTTTTGTTGTGTGGTTATTGCCTTTTTTTCGCACGGTATTGTTGCGATTTGCCAGAGTCCATCCGCAATGAATGAATTACGCGCCCTGTTTTTGTTCAACACACTGTCGCTCACCGCGATGATGGCTTTCGTGCCGGTGATCGGGCCGATCATCCGTGAACTGGGCATGCAGGAATGGCATGCCGGCCTGACGGTGACGGTGTCCGGCGTGTGCTGGATGCTGATGGCGCGGCGCTGGGGCCATGCCAGCGATCGGCGTGGCCGGCGGCCAGTGCTGCTGTTTGCGGCTGCCTGCTACGTGCTGGTGTATGCCGTGATGGCGGGCTTTATTGATTACGCCCTGCAGGCCACGCCGGCGGTGCTGCTGACGCTGTGTGTGCTGGTGTTGTTGCGCGGGCTGGTGGGCACTTTCTATGCCGCCATTCCCACCGTCAGCGCGGCGCAGATGGCGGACGTGACACCGCCGGCCCAGCGCGCGCGGGTAATGGCCAAGCTGGGCGCTGCGAATGGTCTCGGGCTGGTGCTGGGCCCGGCAGTGGGCGGGTTGCTGGCGCGCGAAAGTCTGTCGCTGCCGCTCTACGTCGCGGCCTGTCTGCCGGCGCTGGGGCTGGCATGGCTGATCTGGCGCCTGCCCTCGCACCCACCGCGCGTGATCAAGCCATCGCCACCGTTGCCGATACTGGACCCGCGCCTGCGCATTCCGGTGCTGGCCATGTTTCTGGCCATGGGCAGTGTGATCGTGTCGCAGCTGGCGGTGGGTTTCTATGCGATTGACCGTCTGCATCTGACGACGCGCGAGGCGGCGTCGGTGGCCAGCATGGCAATGACCGCCGTGGGCGTGACGCTGATTCTGGTGCAGGTCGGCATGAGCCGCGTGCGGCGTATCAACAGTGCGCTGTGCATGATGCTCGGTGCCTGGCTCGCGGTGGCAGGGTTTGTCCTGGTGACATGCTGGCACAGCACCGCCGGCCTGGTGGTGAGCTACGCCGTGATGGCGGCGGGCCTGGGGTTGGTGTTTCCGTCGATTCAGACACTGACCGCGAACGCCGTCAGTGAACACGAACAGGGCACGGCGGCAGGCACCGTCTCCGCCGTGCAGGGCATGGCCATGGTGATCATGCCGGTGGCGTCCACACTGTTGTACCGCCTTCGCCCGGAAGCGCCGTACCTGTGTGCGGCGTTTTTTCTGTTGCTGCTGGGGCTGGGCGTGTACACCCACCGTCAGCGCACGGCAGTGACCGATACGGCGTGACCGGGAGGGCCTCTTGACCTGCGCCGGAGTGCGCGGCACATTGCTGCGCAGCCGCGACATCCTGACAACATCGTGGCGTCTTTTTCTGGCGACGCACTGGATCACTGATGCCCTGCATACTGCTGATCGAAGATGACCGAAAACTGACAGAACTGGTGGCGGTGTTCCTGCAACGCAACGGGTTTGTCGTGCACGCCATTCATGATGGCAACGATGCGGAAGCGGCGCTGACCCGGTATCAGCCGGATCTTGTGGTGCTGGACCTGATGTTGCCGGGCAAGGATGGCCTGTCCGTATGCCGGGAACTGCGTGGCCGGTTTCGCGGCAAGATACTGATGCTCACGGCCAGCGAAGATGACATGGATCAGGTCGCCGCGCTGGAGCTGGGTGTCGATGATTTTGTCTGCAAACCCCTGCATCCTCGTGTTCTGCTGGCACGTATCCGCATGCTGCTGCGCCGCGACGCGGGCCGCCCGGCGCGCGCTGCCGGCGTGGCGCACGGCAATCAGCTACGCTTTGGCGCCTTGCAGCTGGATGGCACGCTGCGCCGCTGTCTGCTGGACAGCGCCCCGGTCAATCTCACGCCTGGCGAGTTTGACGTGCTCTGGTTGCTGGCATCACACCCGGATGGCCCGGTGTCGCGCGAAGAACTGGTGCGGCAGACTCGGGGCATTGAATACGATGGCCTGGACCGCACTATCGACAACCGTGTTGTCAGCCTGCGAAAGAAGCTGGGTGACAACGCCAGCCTGCCGCAAAAGATCATTACCGTACGCGGGCGTGGCTACCTGTTTGTGCCTGATGGCTGGTGAATACCGGCCTTTCATACAAAGGCATACACATCCATACGGTGGCCGGATCAGCATGCGCTAGGCTTGCTGCACTGCCTGTTTGCGGAAGCCGTTCATGACACGTCTTTTCCTCTCATTGTTTGCCGGTATCAGCGCTGCGCTGGTGCTGCTCTACTTCGCCCTGGAGGCGTTCACCACCCACTGGTATGCGGACCTGGCCAACGAGGTCGCGGTGGGCCAGGCGCGCGGCGTCTCGAACGTGCTGGAAGTGTTCCTGCGCGATTACCCGGCGCAGGAAGCCGGCCAGATCATGGAGCGTGCCTTTGGCGATTCGGATATTCCGGTGACCATGGAGCGCTACGAGGCGGCGCAAGTGCCGTTGCTCGCGCCGGGGCAGATGAATGCGCTGAACCCGGATGAATTTCTGTTGCACTACCGCACGCTGGATGGCCAGTGGCGGATGATTCTCGGCCCGGTGTACCTGCCGCCAGAAGTGGCGGTGGCGGAAGGGGTGGCATTGACCCTGGTATTCGGGTGCCTGGGTGTGGTCTGCCTGCTCTGGATCTGGTGGCTGCACCGCAAGATTCGTGGCCTGGAACAGAATACGCTGGCCTTTGCCTCCGGCAATCTGGACATCCGCGCGCCCACCGGCATGCGCTGGCGCCTGGGCAGCCTTAACGATCATTTCAATACCATGGCGTCGCGCATCAGCCGGCTCATCTTCAGCCACAAGAGCCTCACCAATGCGGTGGCCCATGAGTTGCGCACGCCGATTTTCCGTATGCGGTTTCGCCTGGATACGCTGGAAAACGATTCCTCCCCGCCGGTGCGCGACGAGGCGCTCGCGGGGGCACGCGACGACCTCGATGAACTGGAAAATCTGGTGGAGGAGCTGCTTGATCACGCCCGCCTTGAACGGCTTGAGTCGAGCCTGCCGCTGACAGAGGTGGACTTGCGCCGTTGGCTCACTCAACTGTTCCCGCGCCTGAAGCACCACTCGCCGGTGCCCCTGGCATTGCGGGTGGAATACCGTGACGCCTGCCAGGTCAATATCGATGCGCGCCTGCTGGCGCGTGCGCTCGACAATCTGGTGCGCAACGCGCAGACCTATGCCCGCCAGTGCATTGTGCTGACGCTCGACAGCGACGGCGAACACGGGCTGCTGCACGTGGACGACGACGGCCTCGGCGTGCCGCTGGCAGAACGTGAACGCATCTTCGAACCCTTCGTGCGGCTGGACCAGTCGCGCACCCGTGCCACCGGTGGCCACGGCCTGGGGCTGTCGATCGTGCGCGAAGCCATCCGCCTGATGGGCGGGCAGATTCGCGTCGGGGACAGCCCGCAGGGTGGCGCGCGTTTCACCCTGGTGTTGCCGATGCGGCAGCGCACCCCATGACCCGCTGTGTCAGCGCAGGCTGACCAACCGATACGCATTGCTGCTCATTGTCGGGTGGCCGGCTCGTCACACTGTTGCTCGCCGAGATGACTGAGCGAGCAATGCATGAAACACCCGAAAGTACTGTTGGCCGTCGTGCCGCTGTGTACCGCTGTCCACGCCGAAGAGCACTACACCGTGGGGGCCCTCGCCGTGGTCGAAGACATGGTCTATATCGATATGAAAAAAGACCGGGCGCTGCAGGGCGCGCCTTTTTTCGCGTTCGATTCCGACGACCTGTTTTTCACCCTGGGTGCGCTGGGGGCGCATCTGTATCAGCGGGAAACGGACCAGGTTGCCCTGGCGCTCGATGGTTACGTGACCATGGGAGACGGTTATCGGCGCGGTGATTCCCCCCGGTTTCGTGGCATGGCGCGTCGGCATCCGCACACCGATGTCGGCCTGGCGCTGGAGCTGTCGTGGGCGCTGGGCCAGTCATCGTTGTCGGTACAGCAGGATGTCAGTGGCCGCAGCAAGGGGCTGCTGGCCAGCTATACCCACAGCCTGCCGTGGCCGATAGGCCAGGTCGTCGTGGCGCCAACCCTGCGGCTGGATCTGATGACCGCGCGGCATGTGGATTATTACTACGGCGTGCGGCGCGAGGAAGCGCTGCCTGATCGCGCAGCGTACCGGGGCCGGCAGGCCATCAATATATCCGGCGGTTATCTGTTGAGCTGGATGCTGGCGCCGGAATGGATGCTGTATCAGGGCGTGGAATATACCTGGCTGGATGACGCGATCACGGATTCTCCGCTGGTCGATCGCGATCACCTGGTGTCCGGTGTGCTCGGCGTGACCTACAGCTTCTGAAGGGCGGGGTTGCTATATTAAACCGATCGGTTTAATAATGGTGGGGCGCCGGCGATCCCGGTGCAATGACCATCGGTGGACGGACAAACGATATGCAGAGCACCCGCGACGCGGCGCAGGCCGCAACACTGGATCAGGTTTTTCACGCACTGTCTGACGGCACGCGCCGCGCCATGTTGCGCGAGCTGGCCGCCGGAGAGCGCAAGGTCGGCGAGCTGGCGGCACCGTTTTCGATGTCGCTGGCGGCGGCGTCAAAGCACGTGCGCGTGCTGGAACGCGCCGGCCTGTTACAGCGTGAAGTGCGTGGCCGGGTGCACATCTGCCGGCTGCAGCCGGCCCGGCTGAAAACCGCCGGACAGTGGCTGCGTTTCTACGAACAGTTCTGGACCGAACGGCTGGATGCGCTGGAAGCGGCCTTGCAGGCCGAAGCGTCACCGCAGCCGGACACGGACGGTCCAGCGGAGAGCCCTGATGACACAGCAGCAAAGCAGCCCCCGGGAAAAAAGAATCGCGGTCACCGTCACTAAAGATATCCAGGCACCGGTCGCCCAGGTGTTCGATGCCTGGCTGCGGCCGGAGATGGTGCGGCACTGGTTTGCACCGGGCCTGGGGCCGATGACACGTGTGGAAATCGATCCCGTGCCCGGCGGCAGGTTTCATTTTGATCAGCAGCGCGGCGACGAGGTTGCGCAGCACTGGGGCACCTATCAGGTGATCGAGCGGCCGCACCGGCTGGTGTTCACCTGGCAGGTGGATGGCGTTGAAGAGGCGGATACCGTCAGTGTTGAATTTACTGCACAGGAAGGCGGTTGCCGCATCACCCTGACACACGATATGGACGCGCGCTTTGCCGGTTACCGGGACGCGACACAGCGTGGCTGGCGCAGCATGCTGGGCGGTCTCGGCCAGGGGCTGGCGGCGCAGCCGGACAGCACCCCGCAGGCGCTGGTACTGACGCGCGAATTCAACGCCACGCCGGAACAGCTGTTTGCCGCCTGGACGGATCCTGCGCAGGTGCGGCAGTGGCTGTTTACCTCACCACAGAGCGAGAGCAGTGAGCAGCGCCTGGATGTACGCGAAGGGGGGCGCTGGGAAATTTCCGATGTGCGTGAGGGGCAGCGTTATACCGCGTGCGGCGAATATCTGGAGGTCTCACCGCCAACCAGGCTGGTGTTTACCTTCGCCATGCCACAGTTTTCGCCAAACAGTGATCGCATCACGATCACCCTGCAGGCCACGGCGCAGGGCTGTCTGATGGTGCTCCGCCAGGAAGGCGAGGATATCGCCGCCGAACTGTCGGCGTTGCAGGCGGGCACCAGTGGTGGTTCCGAACAGGGCTGGCTGCTGATGTTCCGTGCGCTGGCCGGTGTGCTGGCGCGCCACCGGGGCCAGGGTGAGCGTACCGCTGCTGATCAGGTGCGTTTCGAGCGGCTGCTGCCGGGGCCGCTGGAACGTGTCTGGGCATGGATTGCCGACGGGGAAAAGCGTGCACAATGGCTCGGTGGCGGTGACCTGCCGGAGCGCGTTGGCGCGCGTTTCCAGATTCATTTTCATCACCAGCGGCTGTCACCGTTGCAGGCACCGTCTCCGGCGTGGTTTCAGCCTTATGAGCAGGGCGTGTCGTCCGATCATGAAGTGTTGCTGTATGAACCGCCGCACCGTTTGATGATTTCCTGGGATGAACACGAACAGGGCGGTTCGCAGGTGTTGTTTGAACTGACGCCGGAAGGGGACCGGGTGCGGCTGGTACTGACCCACCAGCGGCTGGCGGACGATACGGCCATGCTCAGTGTGTCCGGTGGCTGGCACACACACCTGGCGATGCTGGAGGAAAAGCTGGCGGGGCGTACACCGGAATCCTTCTGGACCCTGTTTGGCGATATCGAACAGCGTTACGTGACGCGTTTCGGGCTGGTGGCCACCCCGCACTGAGCAGTATGCCGGCCTCCGCCGGAGGCCGGCTGCCTGGCTCAGCGCAAGCGCGGGTTCAGCGTATAGGTGCCGGCCAGGGATGCCTGGCCGAGCACATGGCCACCCAGTGCCTGGCGCACCGCTGCGCCATTCATGGGGGTGGCCACCTCCAGTGTCGGTACATCCAGCGCATACACCGTAAAGATGTAGCGGTGAACGATACTGTCGTTCCAGGGCGGGCAGGGGCCGTCATAACCAAAATAATCGCCGCGCATGTCGTCATCGCCGGCGAACCAGCCGGTGTAGTCATTGATGCCGTGACGCATCCCCTGCGCGGCCTGCGGGCCGGGTTTGCCGCGCGGCGTGACGCCATTGCTGTGCGCACCGGCAGCGATCTCGCGGGTATCGGCCGGCAGGTCGAACAGCAGCCAGTGGAAAAAATCCACCCGTGGCAGGTCCGCCGGCACTTCACGATCTCCCCGGTTGACGTCATCGCCGCGGCTGGGCACGTCCGGGTCCACACAGATAATGGCAAAGGACTGTGTGCCCTCGGGGACCTCTTCCCAGGCCAAGTGTGGATTCCGGTTGGCAGAGAGGCGCACATGCTCGGCCGGATCAGGAATGGCGAAGGCGAATTCCCCGGGGATCGGCTGGCCATCTGCAAGGCTGCGGCTGCTGAGTTTCATGGTCTCCTCCTGTGATACGCGAATGGAATGCGGAACAGTGTGACACAGACGCGATCGGTATGCGGGTCTGGACGATGGTCGCAAGTGTTTAACACAGCATTGCATTGTGCGGGGCTGTGCCATGCCGCGTGCTGGCGTAGCATGAGTGCCACCCTCTCGCGGGAGAGACACCCATGCTGAAGCAGACGTTCGCCGCCCTGTGTGGCCTGTGGCTGGCACTGCCGGTGCCGGCGCTGGAAATCGATGTCTATAACCCTGGCGAAGACAGCACCTTCCCGGTGTCCTCGGTGCTGGTGACCGGCGATCGCGAGGCGCTGCTGATCGATGCGCAGTTCCAACGCAACGATGCCGAAAACCTGGTCGGGATGATCCGCGCCAGCGGCAAGACGCTGACCACCATTTATATCAGCCACCAGGACCCGGATTACTATTTCGGCCTGGATGTATTGCACGCGGCCTTTCCCGATGCACGTATCCTTGCCACACCGCAGACCGTGGCCGGCATCCAGGCCAGCGCCGAGGGCAAGCTGGCCTATTGGGGGCCGGTGCTGGGTGAGCTGGCGCCGCGTGAACTGATCGTGCCGGAACCTCTGGGTGACGATCATCTCTTACTGGAAGGTGAGCGGCTGGAAGTGCGTGGTCTGGACGGTCCGGCACCGGAGCGGACTTATGTCTGGATACCCTCGCAGCGCACTATTGCCGGTGGTGTGCTGGTGTTCGGCAACATGCATGTGTGGCTGGCGGACACTCAGAGCCGCGCCTCGCGCCGTCACTGGCGGGCCGCATTGCAGGACATGCGCGCGCTGTCGCCGGTCACGGTTGTGCCGGGTCATTTCCTGCCGGGTGCGCCGCTTACCGAAGCGTCGGTGGCCTTTACCGAGGCTTACCTGGAAACGGTGGAAGAGGCCCTGCCGAAAGCACGCAGCGCCGCCGACCTGATAGAGGCGGTGCAGGCCCGCTACACAGCGCTCAGAGGCGCCGATACCCTGGCCCTGAGCGCCAAAGTGCTGACCGGCGAAATGGACTGGCCGTAGGCGATTTCTGTCGAGGAAATGTTCATGGCAACCAGCAACGCAACCATTGAAACAACCGAGGGGGCCCGTTACCTGCGCCGCCTGTGCAAGCACTGGTCACACAAATTTGCGGTGACCTTCGATGACACTCACGGTGAAGTGCCGTTCAGTGACGAAGCCCGGCTGACACTGGAAGCCACCGACACCACCCTGCATCTGCAGTTGACCCATGTCGACGCGGAGGCGTTGCCGGCACTCCAGCAGGTAGTAGTGGATCACCTGCAACGCTTTGCCGGCGATACCGTACTGACGGTGGCCTGGGCTTAGTCAGAGCGTTGGCAAGGTCTCACGGAAGATGACCTGTGCGGCCGTAGATACCATCTGTCCCCAC